>DASRIA010000081.1:0-22829 GCA_035650255.1 Solirubrobacterales bacterium | reverse complement strand
CCAGTTCCTCGTCGCTCACGTCCGACGTCGGGCGCCACGGGTCGATCCGGCACTGGTACAGGCTCTCGTTCTTCCAGAGGTTGCCGATCCCCGCGAGCGTGCGCTGGTCGAGCAAGGCGTCCGCGACCGGCCGGGTGGGGTCGTCCGCCCGCAGTCGCACCAGGATCGCCGGCCAGTCGAGCTCGTCGGCGAGGATGTCGGGCCCCAGCCGCCGCAGATAGGGGTCATATCCCAGGCGGCTGTCGCGGATCAGCTCCAGGATCGGGCCCCGGAACTGCACGATCGTGTGGGTGGCGGTCTCGAGCACCAGCCACACCGTCCGGGCGCGCCGCCCGATGTCGAACGGGCGCTCGAAGATCCGCCATCGGCCCGACATCCGCAGGTGGGAGTGGATCGTGAGGCCGTTGTCCCAGCGCAGGAAGAGGTGCTTGCCGTGGGTGTCGATCGCCCGGATGCGCGCGCCCGCGAGCTTTTCCGGCCAGCGGTCGAGGGCGTGGCGGCGCTGCGGGGTCTCGACCTTCTCCAGGGGCTTTCCCACCAGCACGGGGCGCAGGCGGCCGGCGATGGACAGGATCGTGTCCCCCTCGGGCATCGTCCGATCTTAGGACGCGGCGTGTCGTGTGACGCAAGTCACACAGGCGATGGACGGTCCCGCAGCGGGCTGGACCCCTGCGCCGTGCCTCACACGCCGCATGGAGCGACCCCGGCATTTGGCTCTACAGAGCCGAAAGGGAGGAAAAATCTCGGGCGAAGGGCGGAATCCGTGTAACTATCCGGCGCTCCCAGACAAACATGTGTTCGACCTGTTAGATTCTGGGTAACTTAGATGTAAGCTTGTTACCCTAAGGCTCCCTGAGGAGGCTCACCAGTATGGCAACGACCAATTCAAACGCTTCGCGCACGCAGCGCAGCGCCGCCGCCAAGCGCGGCCAGGCGACGCGTAAGCGGACGACCAGCAACACGGCTGCTGCACGAGCTCAGCGCAGCGCCGCAGGCAAGCGGGGCGAGGCGACGCGCCGGCGTCAGGCCGCCCGCAGCCGCACCACCGCGGCCCAGCGGACCGTCCGCGCTGCCGCATCGCAGCGCGTTGCTGCCGAGACCAAGCAGGCCGAGAGCGTCCTGACCCAGGTCGGCGGCGTGGCCGAGAGCGCCCTCCTGGTGCCCGTCGGCGCCGCGCTCGAGGTCCGGGACCGGGTCGTCGGCGTGATCCAGCCGTGGACCAGCCGGCCCAGCGCCGAGAAGGAGCTCAACCGCGTGCGGCGCGACGTGCGCCGGTTCGAGCGCCGCGGCTCGGTCGCCCGCAACCGGGTGCTGCGCGAGCTGCGCAAGCGCCGGAACTCGACCGCCCGCGTGGTGCGCAAGCGCCGCAACGAGGCCGCTCGGTTCCTGAGGCTGCAGCGCAAGGACGCCCAGCGCACGATCAAGACCAACGGCAAGCACGCCCAGGCCCGCACCGCGCGGTTCCGGTCGGAGCTGGAGAAGGCGGTCAAGCCGCAGGTCGACCGCGTGCAGAAGGAGCTGCAGACGCAGACCAAGCAGGCGCGGGACCGCGTGCAGCAGTTCGTTTAAGGCTTTCGGCTGCGGAGCAGCCGACCCAGTTTCTGTCGGCCACATAAGACCCTCTGGGTCACGCCGGCAGAAAGCAACAAAGCAACCTCTCCTCCCTCAGCCGTCGGGCCCCCGTAAAACGGGGCCCGTCGGTCTTTTTGGGGCCGGGAGATCGAGGTGACAGCAAATGTGGTGGTACTACGACCTCACGTGCAATCACCTCGCTCGCGCCGCCGAGGCCCGGACTCGCCGCAGCGCCCTACGACGCGCCGCCGACCGGACCCGCGGCAGCGCCCTACGCCCGTCCCTCCGCTTCGTACTCGCGCAGGAACCCTTCGAACAGCCGCTTGTGGCCCTGCTCGTCGCGCAGGATGTCGATCACCATGTCCTGGGTGACGAAGTCGAACCCGTCGCAGAAGTCGATGACCTCCTGGTAGTGGGCGATCGCGCCGTTCTCCGCCTCGATCACGCCGCGGATGACGTGGACGATGTCGGTCTGCTCGGCGGGCGGCTGGAGGTATGTCTGCTCAGCCGTGAACTCGAGGCTGCCCGGCACGACTCCGTACAGCTCCTTGATCCGCGTGCCGAACTGCTGCGCGTGCCCGAGCTCCTCCTGGATGTCCTGCTCCAGGTTCTCGACCACCTCGCGCGCCCGAATGCCGTCCGGGTTGATCGTGTTCGCGATGTAGCTCATCACGGTCTCGATCTCCATCCAGTACGCCTTCTTCAGCATCTCTATGAGCTGCTCGCGCTTCGCCGAGTTCTCCTCGGAGAAAACGCTGCTCTCCCCTGATCTCGTGCTTACGGCCACTTTCTGACCTCCCGCTAGAGTTGATGTCTGCCTATTGGACTCTGTACCCAGGATGCCCACCAGAGAACAGATAACTGAAGCCCTGCGGACGGTCATCGACCCCGAGCTGCGGCGGTCGATCGTGGAGCTGGACATGGTCCGCTCCATCGAGATCGACCCGCAGGGGGCCGTCAGCGTGATGGTTTCACTGACCACGCCGGGCTGCCCGATCCGCAGCCACTTCGAGAACGCGGTCAGGGAGCAGGTCATCGCGCTCGAGGGCGTCACCTCGGTGGCCGTCTCCTTCGACGTCCTGAGCGCCGAGGAGAAGGGCCAGCTCCAGCAGAAGCTCGGCCGCAACCGGCTGCCGCAGGGGGCCTTGGCCAAGGTCCGCAACGTGATCTGCGTTGCGTCGGGCAAGGGCGGCGTGGGCAAGTCGACCGTGACCGCCAACCTCGCCGCCGCGCTGGCGCTGGAGGGACACACCGCGGGTGCGCTCGACGCCGACGTGTGGGGCTACAGCCTGCCGCGCATGCTGGGCGTGCACGGCAAGCCGCGCGTCTCCGAGCAGCGCAAGATCCTGCCGCTCGACTCCGCCGGCGGTGTGAAGGTGATGTCGATCGGGTTCTTCGTGGAAGAGGACGCAGCCGTCGTGTGGCGCGGGCCGATGCTGCACAAGGCGATCCAGCAGTTCCTCGAGGACGTGGACTGGGGAGAGCTGGACTACCTGCTGATCGACCTGCCGCCCGGCACCGGTGACGTCTCGATGACGCTGGCCCAGCTGCTGCCGCAGGCGAAGATCCTGCTCGTGACCACGCCTCAGCCCGCAGCGCAGCGGGTCGCGCACCGGGCCGCCGAGATGGCGCGGAAGTTCGACCTCGAGATCCTGGGCGTGGTGGAGAACATGTCCGGCTTCACGACCCCCGACGGCACGCGGCACACCATCTTCGGCGAGGGTGGCGGCCAGCAGCTCGCGGACGAGATCGGTTCGCCGCTGCTCGGCAAGGTGCCGCTCCAGGAGGAGCTGCGCGCGCAGGCGGACGCGGGCGTTCCGCTCGTGGCCGAGGACCCGGACGCGCCCGCGGCCCAGGCGCTGCTTCACCTCGCGCGCGGCATCGTGGCCGCGACGCCCCGCGAGCTGCCGGTCGTGCAGATGCCGGCGATGGCCGCCGCGCCGGGCTTCGGCGGAAAAGAGCTGCCCGTTATCCAGTAAGAGGCCGGCAGCGCACCCGGCCGCGGTGCAGCGTCCTGCCGTCTTCGTTCACGAAACGGAACCGCGCCAGGCCGCGGCGCAGGTCGAGCCGCACTGCGCCCGCCTCGTCGTCCTCGTCCCATGCGAGCCGCGGGTCGTCCTGGTTGCTCGAGTAGAACTCGTGCCCGCCGGCGCCGGAGACCAGCTGCACGAGCCCCTCGCTGCGCTTGAAGTGCTGCAGGTTGTGGTCGTGCCCTCCGATCACCAGGACGGCGTGGTCGCGGACCGTGTTCCACAGCGGCTCCACGTCGGGCTGGTCGCCGTGGCGCCCGGCGTTCAGGAACGGCCGGTGCCAGAAGGCGATGCGGCACGTTCCCCGCTCGCTCACCGCGCGTTCGGCCCAGCGCTGCTGGGGCGTGCCCTCCGCATGCTCCTCCTGGCTGTTGAGGCTGAGGAACTCCCAGCCCGCGGTCTTGAAGCTGTACCAGTGCCGGTTGCGGGGGAGCCTGGGGTTGGCCTTCCTCCAGTAAGGGTCGTAACCCTCCTCGTGACGGGGCCAGTCGTGGTTGCCGGGCGTGGGAGCGGTGATCCCGGCAAGGCGGCCGTAGACGGGGCGGTAGTTGCGGTCGAACTCCTCCGCCGTGCCCTGGTCGTAGACGTCGCCCAGGTAGAGCACCCGGTCCGGCCGCGAGCGCTCGATCACCCGCGCCACGCGGCGGGCCCGGTCACCTCCGTCTGCGCCGTCGCCGACCGCCCACACGGTTGCCGTGCGCTTGTTGTCGGAGAGCGCGGCGACCTTGCGCGGCTGGGCCTGCGAGTCGTCGTCGTCTCCCGCGAGCCGGGTCGCGCCGACCGCGACGAGTCCTGCCGCCGCGAAGAGTGCGAGGCCCACGAGAATCCGGCGGCGGGTCATGCGAGGGCGTATGGTGGCACCGCGCGAGGCGGCTCGCGCCGCACGGCTTTCAGCGGGCCGGTTGGAGCGTGCGGTGGGGCGGGTTCAGCTCCACGCGCGCGGCGCGGTGCTCCGCCGGGGACCTGCTGCCGACCACGTCGCGCGCAGCCACCAGCATCGCCAGGCCGAACATCGTGGAGCCGGCCATCTCGAGGAGCTCCTCCGGCACGATCGTCCACCCGTAGTGCTCGTTGAGCGCGGCGTCGATCCCCTGGGACACGGCCCAGGTCACCGCCGCCAGGATCAGCAGGCGCCCGGCGAGGGAGCCCGCTCCGAGCCGCTTCACCGTGATCCACCAGGCGACGCCGCCGGCGATGACGATCGGGATCAGCGTGGCCTGGCCCCACACGTGGACCCGGTCCTGCACCGCCTCGTGGAGGGCGGTCATCTCGTCGATCCCGAGGAATCCGAAGACACCTGCGAGGACGATCCACCAGAGCCGGTCGGCGGGGTTCTCGCAGCGCACGACGCCGTTGAGCAGTGCCAGGGCGCCGGCGCCGAGCAGCAGGAAGCCCGAGAAGGTGGCGGGGAAGGTCTGCTCCTTGTTCAGGTCGAAGGCGCGCAGCGCACCGCCGCCGGGATAGACGATCGAGCCGAGGATGCCGAACACGACCATCAGCCCCGCGATGCCGATCAGGACCTTCTTCACGTCGACCCCCGAAACGGCGCTGGTCGCGATCGCCATCGCCTGCTCGCGGTGGTCGCCGGCCGGCGAGCTCGCGAGCGACACGGCGCGGGCGTACTGGTAGATGCCGAGGAGCATCAGTGCGGCGGCGGTCATCTCGATCAGCTCGCCCCCGGGCAGCGCGCTCGCGCGGCCCGTGCGGGCTGCGTCGAACAGGCCCGCCACGAGCCAGCCCGCGACTCCCGCGGCGAAGGTCAGCCGCGCCATGCGGTGCTCGCCCATGTGGCGCGCGACCTCGACCCAGACCACGGTCGCGAGCGCCAGGAACGGAAGGTAGGCGACGTTCCAGCTCACGTCCGCGTGCCGCTGGACCCAGGTGTGGAACCCGAGGAACTCCTCGATCGCCAGGAAGAGCATGACCACGCCCGCGAGCCGCCACCAGGCCACGCCGGACGCGGGCTTCACCCGCTGGACGGCGAAGGCAAGCGCGCCGGCACCGATCAGGAAGCAGGCGATCACGACTGCCGGGAAGCTGTTGCGCACGGCCGGATCGGAGTCCTCGAGCTCGAACGCGATCAGCGAGTCGAGCGCGTGCCGGTAGACCTGGTCGAGGACCGCGAACGATGCGATCACAGCCGCGAGGACGAAGAAGAGGTGGCGGGCCCGGAAGCGGCGCGCCAGCTGGATGGCCAAGTCACTCATTCCGTCGAGTCGGGTCGAGGATTAACGGAGCGGTAATCCACGATAGATGAGTCGGCGGAATTGCGCGAGCGCTTTAGCGCCCGCGCTGCCGGGCCTGTCTAGCCGCTGCGGTTGGCGAAGTACTGGGCGTTGATCTGGATGTACTTGTCCCACTCCGAGGGCAGCTGGTCCTCGGCGAAGCAGGCGTCGACCGGGCATGCCTCGACGCATGCGTCGCAGTCGATGCACTCCTCGGGGTCGATGTGGAGCATCTCGACCGACTCGTAGTCCGGCTCGTCGGGCGTGGGGTGAATGCAATCGACTGGACAGACCTCCACGCAGGAGTTGTCCTTGGTGCCGATGCATGGCTCGGCGATGACGTAGGTCATGTGCTCTCTTTCGAAGTACTGGGGGGGACTGCCGCCGGTTGGACGGGCGCATATTCTTGCGAATTCAGTGACCGGGCGAAAGTAGGGCCTAGAGTCATTCGCAACTATCGGCGATGGTGGACAGGATGTCGAATTGATCGTATTGACCGGAGCCACGGGGGTCGTGGGCTCGGCGCTCCTCACCCGGCTGCTGGCCCAGGGCGAGCAGGTCCGGGTGCTGGTGCGGGATCCCAGGCGTCTCGGGCCTGACCGTGTCCGGGTCCAGATAACGCTCGGGGACTTGTCGAACCCGGTGGCGCTGCGCCAGCTCGTCCGCGGGGCCCGCGAGGTCGTGCACCTGGCCGCGACCATCCGGGACCAGCCGGCGGGGAGCATCGAAGAGCTGAACGGCGTCGCCACCGCCCGCCTGCTGCGGCTCGCGGAGGGGGCCGGCGTCGAGCGGTTCGTCTTCTTCGGGGCGATGGGCGCGACCCCCAGCTCCCGCACCCGCTTCTTCCGCGCGAAGGCTCTCGCCGAGCAGGCCGTGATGGACTCGCCTCTCGATGCGACCGTGTTGTCCCCCTCGATCGTGTACGACCCCGGCGACCGGTGGGTGACCCTGTTGCGGCGCATGTCGCTCCTGCCGGTGATGCCGGTCGCCGGCGGCGGGCGCGCGGCCTACCAGCCGATCTGGGCCGAGGACGTGGCGGCCTGCGCGCACAGGGTGCTGCGTGAAGGCGCACCCGGCGGCGCCCGGCGACTCGAGCTCGCCGGCCCGGAGGTGCTCACCTACGAGGACATCGTGCGCCGCGCCCTCTCAGTCTGGGACCGGGAGCGGCCGCTCGTGCACGTGCCGCTGTGGATGGTGCGGCGCAGCCTGCGGGTGCTGGAGCGGATGTTCGGCCCCGGGGTGTTCGCGACGTGGGAGGAGGCGGAGCTGATGGAGGTCCCGATGGTCACGCCTGCGGGCACGCGGGATGCCGTCAGCCTCGGCGTCGAGCCGCAGCGCCTGGCGGAGGTGCTGGGCATCGGGCGCGGCTACCGCATGCAGCCGGTGCCGGCGGCAAGCCCCGCCTAGCGGCTATGCGGGCGGCTCAGCCGCCGCGCTGGTGGAAGTAGAACTCGGGGAACACGGCTCTGGCCACGTCCGCGGTCATCTGGCGGGCGACCTCGAGGTTCCCCGTCCGCACTGCGATGTCGTCGAGGGTCACGATGCCGACCAGCGCGTCGCCCTCCATCACCGGCAGCCGGCGGATGCGGTGGCCGACCATCAGGCCGGCCGCCTCCTCGAGTGCCATGTCGGCCTCGCCGGTGACGACGGGCGCCGTCGCGCACTCCTCCGCGCGGGCGCCGGTGTCGCTGCGGCCCGCGAGGACGGTGATCGTCAGGTCGCGGTCGGTGACCATGCCCACCGGCCTGCCCTCGCCGTCGGCGAGCACGACCGACCCGACGTTGCGGTCGCGCATCAGCTCCGCAACCTGGTGTACCGGCGTGGCCGGTGAGGCCGTCACGACCTCCTCGGTCATGATGTCGCGGAGCAGCACGGTGAATAGGTACCACGTTTGGAGCCGGCCCGGCGAACGGCGCCGCCGTCACCTCCTTAGAATCACGCGGCATGGCTCCTCTCACCCCTGCCCAGGAGCGCAACCGCGAGCGCGCCGAGACCGTCATCGCCATGATGGCGCCCGCCTTGACGCTCGTGCTCGCGGTCGGTGACCGGATCTCCCGGATCGTCGCGCCGGAGGACCACGAGTGGTATCCCGTCCGGCCCATGTCCGAGGAAGAGCAGCCGACCGAGCGGTAGCCCCGCGCACGATGACGCCCGAGCAGCTTTCCGAGGAACGCAGGCGCGGCCTCTTCGCGGCCGCTGCCGCCTTCGTCTCCGGCATCGCCTTCGTGGCGGGGGCGATCTGGTACCAGGCGGTCAACGCCGACGCTCCCGACGGGGACGACGAGGACGCCGCCGTGCTGCGCTACTTCGACGATCACGGCACGGAGTACCTCGCGGCGTCGACCCTCCAGGCGTTCGGGATCCTGCTGCTCGCAATCGTCGCGGTGTACCTCTATCGGGCCGCCAAGGCGCGCAACCCGGACCAGCCGGCGCTCGTGCTGGTGGTGGGCGTGTACGGGCCCGCGGCGTTCGCGGCCAGCACTCTCCTGCGGGCGATCACGTACACGATCCTCGCCGACGACTTCGCCGGCAGCGCCGTGCGCACGGAGCGGGCGGCCGACGACCTCCTCGACACTCCCGCCCTGGACGTCGCGAACGCGCTGGGCCTGACAGGAGTGCTGGCGCTCGGCTTCTGGCTCGTGAAGGGATCGCTGGACGCGATGCGCATCGGGCTGCTGACGCGCTTCATGGGTGTGCTGGGCATCGCGCTGGGCCCGGCGTTGGTGCTCGGCTTCGGCCTGCTCGTGCTGCCGCTGTGGCTGGTCGCCCTGGGCGTCATGTTCCTCGGCCGCTGGCCGCGCGGGATGCCGCCGGCCTGGACCACCGGCCGGGCGGTGCCCTGGCCCAGCGGCGCCGGAGTCCTGGGGCGGGACGAAGCTCCGCCCGTGGACGTCGACGGCGGGCGCAACGGCGAGGTCGATGCGATCGGTCCCGGCGTCCGCAAGCCCGGCGCCGAGTCCGAAGGCGAGCCGCGCGAGCGGTAGCTGCGCCCGGAACGAAGACCGGCCCCGGACACGGAGGCGCCGGGGCCGATCGCGGCCGCGTGACGCGCGGGGACCTGGCGACAGGCCGTCAGGTGAGAGCGCATCACCCGCTATTCCGCTTTTGAGGTACTGCTAGTGGCGGTAGCCCATGGACATACACCCCCCTCGAGAGCCGAAGCGGACGGACGATTACGACCACAGGACGCGGGGGCGGGCACCGATCTTCCACCGATCTTCCTTCTGCAACGAACGCACCACGGCGGAACGAAAGAGGGGCCCGCGTCGGCCCCCTTTCGATTTCAAGTCTCTGTCCGTATCTAGTGGCGGTAACCCATGGTGTCCTCCGTGGGGTCGTTGATCACGACCACCAGACGGGGGAGCTCCGGGTCTTCTTCCCTCCCGGGCCGAATCGCGCACCGTGGTGGATAGGGGGTCATACAGACCACCGATCGACCATCGTGGCTCGAATCAGGCCAGCGTGGAGAGGGCCCGCTCGGCCGCCGCGTTGGCGGAGCCGGCGAGGTTGCGCACGCTGACGACGCGGGGGTCGGAGTCGGTCGTGCCGAGGTTGACCTCCACGAGGGTCGCCGCGGCGCGGGCGACGCCCTGCGCGAGCAGCGCGGCCGCCACCGCATCCGGGCGCAGCGCCTGGTCGCCGCGCTCGGCCACGACCGCGGCCAGGGATGCGACGTCGACCGCCGCCTGCGCGATCTCGAGCGGGATCTGGGCGGCGCGCTCGAGCAGCGCGCCGAGGTCCTGGCTCGGGTCGCTGCCGGGCTCGGGCTTGGGTGCAAACTCCGCGGCGCGCAGCCGCGCGATGGCGCTCGCGTAGGCGTCCACGTTGCGCTGCGCCAGCGGCGCGACGCGTTCACGGAGGGTGTTGGCCTGGGCGGCCGCGCCCTTTGCCTCGGCCCACTCGCCGCGCGAGGCGCCGGCGGCCATCGCGACGAGGCCGGCGGCCATGGAGAGCGAGACCGCGGCGCAATAGCCCGCGCCGGGCATCGGCTCGGGCGTGGCCACCTCGGACAGGAACTCCTGCAGGGGCAGGTCGAGATAGTCGCGGGTCAAGCCCGGGGCTCCCCGTCGCGCGCCGAGCGGGCGGGCTCCGCCGCGCGCCCGAGTGCCCGCGCGCTGATCGCGGCTGCCTCGTAGCCCTTCGTCCCGGCGATCCGCAGCGCCTCCTCCGCGCTGGCGAGCGCATCGCCGTGGCGGCCGGCGGCGTCCATCACCTCGGCATGGGCGAGGAGCGCGTCGACCTGGAGGCAGAGCCAGTCCATCGGGCGCACCACGCGCAGCGCGCGGTCCGCCGTCTCCTCCGCCAGGCGGATCCACCCGTCCGCGGCCAGCAGCTTCGCGCGGACCGCCAGTCGCGGGGCGTTGACGCTGGCGTCGTCGCTGGCCCACTCCTCCTTCAGCGCCTTCAAGGTCGAGTCGGCCTCCTCGTAGCGGCCCTGCGCGTAGAGGGCCTCCGCGAGCGGCACCGCGGTCTCGCCGAGCGAGCTCTGCAGTCCCATCTGGGCGAGCACCTCCCAGCTCTCGCGCAGCAGGCGCTCCGCCGCCACGGGGTCACCCGCCGCCAGCTCCATGCGCCCGCGGCTGCGCCGGGACCACTGGGACATGTAGAGCAGGCCCATGTCCTCGCTGATCGCGGTCGACTCCGACAGGACGGCCCGCGCCCCCTCGAAGCTGCCCTGGCGGCCGAGCGCGACGCCGAGCACGTGCAGCATGTCGGCCTCCATCGCCCGCATGCTGCGATCGCGCGCGGCGGTGAGGTGCTCCTGCGCAAACTCGACTGCGCGCTGGAGGTGCGCCGGGCCGTCGAGCAGGCACATCCCCATCGCGAAGGAGATGGCGTTCCAGTCGCGCGCGAAGCGGTCGGGATCCGCGTGCTGCAGCGCGCGCTCGAGTGCCTGCTGCCCCTCGCTGGCCCGGCCTTCGTACATGCGCGACTCACCCAGCAGGCGCCACGCGTCGGCCAGCCCGCGCTCCTCGTCCGTGCGCTCGAGCAGGCGGATCGCATGCTCGGTCTCGTCGATCAGCCGGCTGGCCGGCACCTCGGGGTGGGCGACGAACCAGACGTGCGCGCGTCCCAACCGCGCAAGCCCTTCGACGTGCCGGTCGCCGGCCGCCTCCGCGCGTTCCAGGGCCTCTTCGTAGATCTCGCCGGCCTTCGTGTGGTTCGCGGTGCCCTCGAGCGACTCGCCGATCGCCGGCAGCAGCGCCAGCCGCCCGCGGGCCGTCGCCGGCAGGAGCGCACCCGCGCGCTCCAGCAGTCCCACTGCGGCCGTGTCCTCGCGCGCACGCGCAGCCCTCCGGCCGGCCGACGCAAGCCGTCCCGCCGCGCGCTGCCCGAGCGCGAAGGAGTGCTCGTCGACGACGCCCAGGTCCGAGCGATAGCGATAGGCGCGCTCCAGGTGATGGCCGAGGATCGCCTCGATCTCGATCATGCGGTCGGCGTGGCGCTGCTCGAGCCAGTCCGCGAGCCGCTCGTGCAACTGCGCGCGGTCCTCCTTCGTGATCGACTCGTAGGCGGCGTCGCGCACGAGGATGTGGCTGAAGGCGTAGCCGGTCTCGCCTTCGAGCGCCGACTGCTCGGGCGCCACGAACTGCTTGCGCGCCAGCGTCTCCAGCGTCGGCGTGCACTCGACATCCACCGCCAGCGCCGCGACCGCCTCGGCCCAGAACTCGCGGCCGATGACGGACGCCGCGCCGATCGCCCGGCGCTCGGACACGCTGAGGCGGTCGAGGCGCGCGGCGAGCAGCGCGTGGATGGTGGGCGGGACCGTGACATCGGAGTCGCCGCTCTCGCGCAGGAACGCGATCATCTGCTGAAGGAAGAGCGGGTTGCCCTCGGCGCGGGTCATGAGCTGCTCGCGCACCTCTTCCGAGGCCACGTCCGCCGGCAGGAGCTGGCGGATCAGCCCGCGGGTCTCGGCCGTCGAGAGCGGCCCGAGCTCGAGCAGGGATGAGTCATGGGTCTCGCGCGCCCAGCGCGGCCGCTGGTCGATCAGCTCCTGGCGCGCCAGGCAGACGAGCATCAACGGCGCGTCCGCGGTGTGTTCGAGCAGGTGCTCGATCAGGTCGAGCAGCGCGGGCTCGGCCCAGTGAAGATCCTCGAACACGAGCACGACGGGGCGCTCGCGGGCCAGCGCCGCGAAGAGGTCGCGCACGGCCACGGTCAGGTCCTCGCGCGCGGCGGTCGCCTCCTCCAGGCCCGCCGCCTGGAGCACGCGGTCGGCAACCACCGCGGCACGAGGATCGTCCGCGAGCGCGCCTTCCAGCGCCGTGCGCGGGTCCGCCTCCCCGGCCAGCTGGCGCACGATCTCGGCCAGCGCCCAGAAGGTGATCCCCTCCCCGTACGGGAGGCAGCGGCCCACGAGCACTGCCGCGCGGCCCGCCAGCATGTCGCCCACCTCCTGCGCAAGCCGCGACTTCCCGATGCCGGGCGGCCCGGTCAGGACCACCCGCTGGGGGCTGCGCTCGTAGGCGACCCGCTCGTAGGCCTCCCGCAGCCGGCGCAGCTCCCGCTCGCGTCCCATCAACGGGCTCAGGCTCGCGCCCGACAGCTCGCGGGTGCCGACCAGCCGCCACGCCGTCAGAGGCTCGGACTTGCCGCGGACCGACAGGGGCTCGACCGCCTCGGCCTCGAGCCCTTCGCCGACCAGGAGGCGTGTGGCCTCGCCGATCAGGGTCTCGCCGGCCGCTGCGGCCTGCTGCAGGCGCGCCGCCACGTTGACCGCGTCGCCCGTCACCAGCGCCTGGCCGGCGGATGCGTCGCCGGCCACGACCTCGCCGCTGTTCAGGCCCGTGCGGATCGCGATCTGGACGCCCCATTGCCGCTGCAGCTCGCGGTTCAGCCGCTCCAGCTCCTCCTGCAGCTCGAGCGCCGCCCGCACCGCGCGCCCGGCGTGGTCCTCGAGCGCGGTCGGAACTCCGAAGACGGCCATCACGGCGTCTCCGATGAACTTCTCGACCGTGCCGCCGTGGCGCTCGACGACGGCCGAGGCCGACTCGAAGTAGCGCAGCATCACACGCCGGACCGCCTCCGGCTCGAGCCTCTCGCCGAGCGCTGTCGAGCCCGCGACGTCCGTGAACAGGATCGTCACCGGCTTGCGCTCGTCGGAGCTCGATATCCCTCCGAGCCGCGCTCCGCATGCCATGCAGAAAGCCGCATCGGGAGGGTTCGGCTTACCGCATCTCCCGCAGCCTCCCACGAGATCAGTCTATGGGAGCGATTCCCGGCACGCAGGTGCTTTTGCGTTCGCCGCAGGCGGCTGTTCAGCCGCGCTGGAGTTCCGCTAGGAGGCGGACAGGCGCTCGCGCAGCTCCGGCAGCAGGCTCGGGTCCACGTCGTAGCCGGCCTGCTCCAGCGCCACTTCGAGATTCGCGATCGCAGCGGCCCTGAACTCCGCGTCTTCCTCTGCCCGCTGGGCGATCTGGTCGATCTCCATCCGGGCCTGCGGTAGCTCCTGGGCGGCCTTGACCCACCCTGCGGGGGCGGGAGGCAGCATCTTCAGCAGCGCAGCCAAGCGTTCCTCGTCGTATCTCTCGATGGTCATTTCCTATTCACCTCGACCACCGGACGGCTCGAAGCGCGGTTTTCTTCCCTCGAGTTGAGTTCTCATCTTCCGCAGGCAGCGGGAGATGCGGCTGGCAATGGTCCCCGGAGGCAGCTCCAGGGCCTCGCCGATCACCTGATAGCTCTGGTCCTGAGCGAAAAACCGGTCCAGGATCTCGGCACAGTGCTCGGGCAGCTCCTTCAGCGCCTCGTGCACCATCAGGGCCTCGTCGATCTGCGCCAGCTCGTCGTTGGGGTCCTCGATCTCGATCGGAGCCTCGGCCGGCACCTCACGCGCGGAGGAGCGCAGCCGGTCCACGCACAGCCGCCGCGTGAGGGTCCCGATCCAGGGGCGCACCGCAGTGTCGTCGCGCAGGTCGTCGAGGTGCTGCCACGTGCGGGTGAAGACGTCCTGGAACACATCCTCGGCGTCGTCGTCCTGCAACCGGTACACGCGCGTCGTGATCGCGTACACGTAGCGGGAGAAGCGATTGACCAGCTCGTTCCACGCCTGCTGGTCGCCCTTCCGGCAGCGGGCGACCAGATCGGCATCGGCAACGGTCGCTAGTGACATACGGCGCTATGAAACACCACGGACGGGCCGTCAGCAAGGAAAAGGTGACGAGTGCGCGCTTACCTTTCCCCTGGAAATCCCGCTACGGGACGAAGACGCCCTGCCGCAGGAACACGGAGTTGGGCTGCGTGGCCGTGTCGCCGTCGGCGCCGCCGTCGTAGACCTGGATCTGCGTGAGCCCCAGCACGGTGCGCTGTCCCTCGGAGATCGCATCGGGAATGAGCGCGTCGAGCGTCGTGTTGAGCGAGCACGTGGAACCGACGTCCGCAGCCGCCGTCGCGGTGCATTGCGTATGGAGTGGGAAGAAGACGTCACCCGCCGTTGCGGGGCCACCGCTCCCGCGGTCGGTGAGGCGCGCTGTCGCCCGTGCCTCGACCTCTCCGGCGTAGTCGCCCAGAGTGCCTTGCACGCGCACGTCCGAGACCTGCACGCGCATGCCGATGTCGGCCTGGTCGCCGGGCGCCGATGGATCACCCTGCAGGGACGCCAACCTCACGAGCCCGGTCATACCGGAGCCCACGGTCAGCTCGGGCGACTCCTCGTCCGGTGGGTTGCACGACCCGAATGCGAGCGGCGGGCCGTGCTGGCGGTTGGGCGCGGTGCAGGGCGCGTACGCCGGCACGAGCGAGACCCGCACGGGCGATGCGGTCTGGGGGCGCACGTAGCCGGGCACGACCGGCTGCCAGCTCGGGTCCCATTGAGCGCCCGGGTCGTTCGTGATGCGCGTTTGGCTGGAACCGTCCGCGTTCATCGTGTAGATCTCGGAGTTGCCGTCGCGGAGGCTGGCGAAGGCGATCTTGGTGCCGTCCGGCGACCAGGCCGGCGAGAACCCGTCGTCCGTGAGCAGTGCCGGCGTTCCGCCGGCGGTCGGGACCACGTAGATGGCACCGTCCCTCTCGAAGGCCAACTTGCTGCCGTCCGGCGAGAAATCGGGGTGGTCCGCGTATACCGGATCACCGTTTTCGTCCTCATCTGCCACGATCGTCCTCCGACCTGTCCCATCCGGGCGGACCGCGCGAATCCCGCCTCCGAATGTGTAGAGATGGGCGTATGCGATTTCCTCCCCGTCGGGCCTCCATGCCGGGCTTGCCCCGGCGGGGGCGACGTCCACGCGTCCGGTTCCATCCGCTCTTGCGGCGTACACCGAGTAGGACGGATTGTCGGTCTCGATGATCTCCTCGAACGTGGCGGCGATGTGCGTTCCGTCGGGCGACCACGTCGGATCGAACCAGAAGGTCCCCCAGAAGGGTTGGTAGTGGGCCGAGAGCAGCTCTGTCTCGCTGCTGCCGCTCGCAGGCATGCGGCGGACGTCCTGCTCGCGGATGAACAGCAACTCTGTGCCGCCCGGTGACCACGCCGGCGCGCTGCCGGCGCGCAGGAAAGTCTGCCCCGTCCCGTCCGGGTTCATGGTCCATACGCCGGGAGTGCTCGACGCGCCGTTGTAGAACGCGAGCTTCCCGTTCTGGCCGGGGAACGCGGCGTGGGACGCAGCCGGAAACGCCAGCAGCACGAGAGCTGCGGCGGCCCACGTACGGACGACTCGACCCCTGATTGCGGCTCCCCTCGGCAGGACTACGCCCTACCTTAGCCCATGCTCGAACCCCCGCGGGATCACTCCTCGTCCGCGCGCGCGACCACCTTCTGCTTCAGCGTGTCCATCACGGTCGGGTCGCGCAGGGTCGTCACGTCGCCCATCTCCTGGCCCGACGCGATGTCCTTCAGCAGTCGCCGCATGATCTTGCCGGACCGCGTCTTCGGCAGGTCGTCGGCCCAGATGAACCGCTTGGGCCGCGCGAGCTTGCCGATCTTCACCGCCACGTGCTCGCGCAGCTCGGCGTCGAAGCCGTCCGGGGGATCGCCGCCGCCCTCCATGGTCACGAACGCGACGATCGCCTGGCCCGTCGTGTCGTCGGGCTCGGGCACGACCGCGGCTTCCGCGACGCTGGGATGCGAGACGCACGCCGACTCGACCTCCATCGTCGAGAGCCGGTGCCCGGACACGTTGATGACGTCGTCGGTGCGGCCCACGACCCAGAAGTAGCCGTCCTCGTCCCGCCGCGCCGCGTCGCCGACGACGTACACCTCGGAGCCGTAGCGCGACCAGTACGTCTCCGTGTAGCGCTCGGGCTCCTTGTAGAGGGTGCGGAACATCCCCGGCCACGGACGGGTCAGCACGAGGAAGCCGCCGCCGACCTCCACCTCGTTGCCCTGCGACTCGTAGATGGCGGCCTTCACGCCCGGGAACGGGACCGTCGCGGAGCCCGGCTTCGTGCGCGTGATGCCGGGCAGCGGCGTGATCATGATGTGGCCGGTCTCGGTCTGCCACCACGTGTCGACGATCGGGCAGCGGCCGCCACCGATCACCTCGTGGTACCACAGCCACGCGCGCGGGTTGATCGGCTCGCCCACGCTGCCGAGCAGCCGCAGTGACGACAGGTCGTGCTTGTCGGGGTGCTCGCGGCCCCACTTGATGCACGCGCGGATGGCGGTCGGCGCGGTGTAGAACACCGTGCACCTGTAGCGCTCGACGATGTCCCACCAGCGGTCCTTGTCCGGGTAGTCCGGGGCGCCCTCGTAGAGGATCGACGTGCAGCCGTTGGCGAGCGGCCCGTACACGATGTAGCTGTGGCCGGTGACCCAGCCGATGTCGGCGGAGCACCACCACACGTCCTTGTCCGGCTTGATGTCGAACACGAGGTTGTGCGTGGCCATCACGCCGGTCAGGAAGCCGCCGCTCGTGTGCACGATGCCCTTCGGCTTCGCCGTCGTGCCGGACGTGTAGAGCAGGAACAGCATCTGCTCCGCGTCGAACGGCTCCGCCGGACAGTCCGGCGAGGCGGCCTCCACGGCGTCGTGCCACCACAGGTCGCGGTCCTCGGTCCACGGCACGTCGCCGCCGGTGCGCCGCACGACCACCACGTGCTCGATCGACGGGCAGTCGGCCAGCACCGGGTCGACGGCTGCCTTCATCGGGTTCGGCTTGCCGCGGCGCAGCGAGAAGTCGGCAGTCACCAGCACCTTCGCCTCGCAGTCGTTGATGCGGTCGGCGACCGCCCCGGGCGAGAAGCCGCCGAAGACGACCGAGTGCGGGGCGCCGATCCGCGCGCATGCCAGCATCGCGGCGGGTGCCTCGGGGATCATCGGCATGTAGATCGCGACCCGGTCGTCGCGCTCCACGCCGAGGCCCTTCAACACGTTCGCGAACCGCTGCGTCATGTCGAGCAGCTCGGCGTAGGTGATGTCACGGCGCTCGCCGTCCTCGCCCTCCCAGTGGTAAGCCACGCGCTCGCCGTTGCCCGCCTCCACGTGCCGGTCCAGGCAGTTGTGCGAGACGTTCAGCTTGCCGCCCACGAACCACTTTGCCCAGGGCGGGTTCCAGTCGAGCACCTGCGTCCAGGGCTCGGCCCAGTCGAGCTTGCGCGCCCAGCTCTCCCACCAGCCCTCGGGGTCGCGCTCGGCCTCGTCGTAGATCGCCGGGTCGGAGGCGTTCGCCTGTGCGGTGAACTCCGGCGGCGGGTCGAAGATCTGCTCGTCGGCGAGCAGCACCTCGAGCTCGGCGGGCTGTCCGTCTGCCATCTCTCTCCTCCTCTGCTGGGTGCGCGGCGAGTGTAGTGAACGGGAGCGGGTGCAGTCCGGGTCCGACCGATGGGCGGGTAGCATCGCTGGCCCGATGGACTACCCGCAGGAACAGTTCACGGCCGCCGAAGAGCGCCTGCTCGCGCCGCATTTCACGAATCTCGACTCGCCCGTCTTCTGCGTCGTGGACCTGCCGGAGGTGACGAAGGGCGCCCTGTTCGCGCGCTACTCGCGCTACGGCGGGACGCTGCGGCGCCTGTACCTCGACGAGTTCGCCGGTCAGGCTGACGCCGGCGTGCAGGCCGCCGTCGACACCGCGCGGGCCGACCAGCTCTACGAGCGGGTGTTCCTCGAGTTCGGCGATGACTCCGTGGCGCAGCTCGGCGGCGCGCACCTCGCCTGCGAGTGGTCCTCCAACGTGCTCACCAAGATCCTCCAGCGGGGGCGGCTGGCCGCCTACCTGGAGCAGTCCACGCGCTACATCCCCTACGACCGGCCGATGCCGAGCGGCCGCTACCGCTATTACTGGGACCCGCGCCTGGGCGCGCCGTACGCGGAGGCGATGGAGCGCATCTTCGACCTCTACTCCGCCGGCCTCGAGCGCCTGCGCGAGTGGGCGGCGGAGCAGCACCCTCGCGGCGATGAGCCGCAGAGCGTGTGGGAGCGCTCGATCAAGGCCAAGGCCCTGGACGCCATGCGGGGACTGCTGCCCGCGGCGTCGCTGAGCCATGTGGGCGTGTACGCGTCGGGCCAGGCCTACGAGCAGCTCTTGATGCGGCTGCTGGCCTCGCCGCTGCCCGAGGCACGCGACTTCGGGGAGCGGGCGCTGATCGAGCTGCGCAAGGTGATCCCGGCGTTCGTGAAGCGCGTCGACATGCCGGACCGCGGCGGCGCGTGGATCGAGTACCTGCGCGCCCTGCGGGAGCGGGCGTCGGACGCGGCGGCGCGGTTCGGGCTGGACGACGAGGCCCGCGGCGAGGAGCCGCCGGCCGTGCACCTGGAGCGCGTTGACGGAACGGAGGGCGACCTGATCGCCGCCTGCTTGTTCGAGGCTGCCGGGGTGGGTGAGGAAGGGGTGTCAGCCGCCGTCGAGCATCTCGACACGACTCAGCGTGCGCGGCTGATCGCCGACCTGGCGGGCCCGCGGGCCAACCGCCGTCACAAGCCGGGGCGCGGCTGGGAGGCGCTGCGCTACCGCTTCGAGATCGTCTCGGACTACGGCGCGTTCCGCGACCTCCAGCGACACCGGATGCTCACCTGCCAGTGGCAGCGCCTCGGCACCGACCTGGGTGCGGATGTGCCCGAGGAGGTGGAGGCGGCGGGGTACGGAGACGCGTATCGCGCAGGGCTCGAGGTGAGCAGGGTCGAGCACGACCGGCTGCGTGGCGAAAGTCTCGTCGAAGACGCTGCCTATGCGGTCTCACTCGCGTACCGGATCCGGTACGTCCTGGACCTCAATGCGCGCGAGGCGATGCACCTGATCGAGCTGCGCTCAGGCCGCGAGGGCCACCCGAGCTACCGCGCGGTCGCGCTCGAGATGCTCGACCGGATCGCGGCGGTGCACCCCGCGGTCGCCCAGGCGATGACGTTCGTCGACCACGAGACCGAGGGCCGCCTGGAGCGCCTCCAGGGCGAGATGCGCCGCCACGGGCGCCTACAGGCCGCCGGGAAGTAAGGCCTCAACGCGAACGATGCGGAATTCCGTGCGTCCACAGCACGGAAATCGACATCGTTCAGGGATTCGGCGCCGGCGCGCAGCTAGCCGAGGCCGAGCGCGCGGCCGGCGTCGGCAGCGACGTCCAGCAGCGGGCTCGGGATGATCCCGAAGAAGACCGTGGCGGCGGCCGCCACGCAGGCGACCGCGGTCGTCTCCACCGCCGCACGCGACGGGCGCGGCACGGCGGGATCCGCCTCCGGGGCGCCGCCCGCGAGCGCGGGTACCGGAGCCGTCGCGGGCCCCATCCACACGGCCGCGATCACGCGCAGGTAATACACGAGCGAGAGCATCGACCCCACGGCGATCGCGATGCCGAGCCAGGTGAAGCCGCCGTCCACGGACGCCTCGATCAGGAAGAACTTGCCCAGGAAGCCGGCGGTCCCCGGCAGTCCGGCGAGGCCGAGCATGCTGATCGTCAGCGTCCACGCCAGCACCGGGCGTGACGCCCCGATCCCCGCCACCGCTTCGATGCGGTCGCCGAAGGTGGTCTCCCGCTCGCGGGCGATCACGACGGCGAACGCGGCCACGTTCATGAACAGGTAGACGAACAGGTAGAAGACGGTCGCCTTCACGCCCAGCTCGCTCGCCACGACGACTCCGGCCAGCATGTAGCCGGCCTGCGCCACGCCCGAGTAGGCCAGCATGCGCTTCAGCGAGTCCTGCCCGATCGCGCCCACGTTGCCGACGACGATCGTGACCACGGCCAGCGCCGCGAGCGCGATCTCCCAGTCGTCGCGGGCCGGGTACAGCGCGACGTCGAAGAAGCGCAGCAGGATCGCGAACGCAGCGGCCTTGGTCGCAACGGCCATGAAGGTGGTGACGGACGTGGGCGCCCCCTCGTACACGTCCGGCGTCCACTGGTGGAACGGCGCCACCGACGCCTTGAACGCGAGCCCGGTGAGCGCGAGCGCGATGCCGGTGAGGAGCAGCGGGTCACCGGTGATGCCGGACTCGGACATCGACACGGCGATGCGGCCGAAGTCGGTGGAGCCCGTCGCACCGTAGATGAACGCGAGCCCGTAGAGCAGCGTGGCCGAACCGACCGAGCCGATCACGAGGTACTTGAGGCCCGACTCCAGCGAGGTGCGCCGGTGCAGGTCCAGCGCGCACATGACGTACAGCGGGATCGAGAGCAGCTCGATGCCGAGGAACAGCGTGACGAGGTTGGTGGCGGCCGCCAGGACGACCATGCCGGTGACGCTCGCCAGCAGGAGGGCGGAGTAGTCGGCGAGGCTGGTCGTCGGGACCGGACGCTCGCGCAGCGACAGCACGAGTGCAACGGCGGCCGCCGTGAAGAACACGAAGTTGAGCGACAGCGCGAGGTCGTCGGAGCGCAGCGCGCCCTCGACCAGCGACTTCGGGTCGCCGAACTGCCACACGGACAGGCCGAACGCGGTGGCGAGCGTCAGCAGCGCCGTGGTGACCGAGAGCACCCGTCCCACATTGCGCGGGAACAGGCCCATCAGCAGCGTCAGGCACGTCCCGGCGGTCAGCGCGATCAGCGGCGAGAGGCCGGCGTAGTCGATGGTGGGGGCGTTGAGCTCGTTCATCGGATGACGAGTCGTTCCGCGACGATCCCGCTCGAGACAGCCTGCTCCGACCGTTCCAGGATGAACTGCGGATAGAGGGCCAGGAACAGGATCACCGCGACGACCGGGAGGATCACCGCAGCGTCACGCAGGCTCATCTCACGCGACTCGGCACCGGCCGCCAGCGGGTTGTGCATCGAGCGCTGGTACAGGCGGATCATGTACACCGCGGCCAGCACCACGCCAAGGCTCGCCACGATCGCGAACACGATCTTCTCCTTGAAGGCGCCGGTCAGGATCAGGAACTCGCCCGCGAAGTTGGACGAGCCCGGTATCGCGAGGGTCGCGAGCGCAACGATCAGGAAGACGGCGGCCAGCACGGGCGCGCGCAGCGCGAGGCCGCCCATCCGGCGCAGGTCGTCGCTGCCGCCCGCGCGCTCCGCGAGCAGCGCGATGATGAAGAAGAGCGGCACCACCACGAGGCCGTGGTTGACCATCTGCAGCAGCGCGCCCTGCGCGCCCTCGTCGGTGAGCGAAAAGATCCCCAGCGTGATGAAGCCCAGTTGCGCGATCGACGAGTACCCCACGACCAGCGTGGCCGACGTCTGGGTGAACGCCATCACCGACCCGTACAGGATGCTCGCCACCGCGACCACCAGCAGCAGGTCCTGGTACTGCGCGGCGGCGTCGGGGAACAGCGGCAACGCGATTCGCAGGAAGCCGTATGCGCCGACCTTCGAGAGCACGCCCGACAGCACCGCGACCACCGGGGTGGGCGCGTTCGTGTACGCCGCGGGCATCCACGCGTGCAGCGGGAACGCCGGCATCTTCACCAGGAAGGCGAATGCGAACAGCAGGAAGATCCAGTCCTGGCTGCCCTCGGACAGCGGGCGCTCGAGCAGGGTCGTGAGCTCGAACGAGGTCGTGCCGCCGTCCGGCGTGGCGAGGATCCCGGTGGCCGCCGCGGCGGCCAGCATCAGGAGGCTCCCGACGAGCGTGTAGATCACGAACGTCGTGGTCGCGCGCACGCGGTTCGGGCCGCCCCAGATCCCGATCAGGAAGTAGAAGGGCACCAGCATCAGGTCGAAGAACAGGACGAACAGCGCCAGGTCCTGCGCGCAGAAGGCGCCCAGCACGGCGGTCTCGCCCAGCGCCAGCATCAGGTAGTAGAGGCGCGGCCGCTCCCATTCCCGCGGCATGGATCCGGCGATCGCCGCGACCCACAGGAGCGCCGTCATCAGGATCAGGAACAGGTTGAGCCCGTCGAGCCCGAGCTTGTAGTGGATGCCGAGCTCCGGGATCCAGTTGACGTCAGTCACGTGCTGCTGGCCATACAAGACCTCTGTGCCACCGAAGCCGGTGACGGGCCCGGTGCCGAAATCGAAGCCGATCAGCAGCCCGATGCCGATCCCGAGCGTGCAGACGGAGAACAGGAGGGTCACCCACCCCGCCATGCGCCCACCACGCCCGGCCGGCAGCAGCGCGGCCAGCAGGCCCCCCGCGAGCGGCAGGAACACGAGCACGTTGAGCATCAGCGGCTCACCACCAGGAAGTACAGGGCGAGTGCGGTGACTCCGGTCATCAGCAGCAGCGCGTAGTAGCGCAGCACGCCCGACTGCGCGACGCGCACGACCTGGTTGCCTGCGCGCACGGCGAGCGTGGTTCCCGACACGAAGCCGCCGACCACATACCGCTCGAACACGCTCGCCGAGAACGCACCGAGCGCCAGCGTCGGCCGCACGATCGCGCGGTCATACAGCTCGTCGAAGTACCACTTGTGCGCCAGGAAGTCGTGCAGCCGCGGCAGCCGTCGCGCCATGGCCGTGGTCGAGCCGGGGGCCCGCACGTACATCCACCATGCCAGCCCGATGCCCGCCAGCGCCGTCGCGCCTCCGACGATCAGTGCCATCGCCTCGAGGTTGCCCGACACCTCCGTCTCGGCGAACCGCGAGTCCTCGAATGTCGGATGGAGGAAGTTCTCGACCACGTGCGTGACGCCGGGGATCTGCAGCACGCCTGCGACCACGGACAGCACCGCAAGGATGCCCATCGCAAGCTTCATCG
>DASRIA010000080.1:0-39635 GCA_035650255.1 Solirubrobacterales bacterium | reverse complement strand
TCTTCCCCCACGCGGCGTTGCTGCGTCACGCTTTCGCGCATTGCGCAAGATTCCCCACTGCTGCCTCCCGTAGGAGTCTGGGCCGTGTCTCAGTCCCAGTGTGGCTGATCGTCCTCTCAGACCAGCTACCCATCGCAGCCTTGGTGAGCCGTTACCTCACCAACAAGCTAATGGGCCGCGGGCCCATCCCGAAGCGGAGGCCGAAGCTTCCTTTGCTCACTGTCCTTATGGACGGTGACCACATCCGGTATTAGCCCGGGTTTCCCCGGGTTGTCCCGGTCTTCGGGGCAGGTTACCCACGTGTTACTCACCCGTTCGCGGCTTTGCCCCGGGCCGAAGCCCGGTTCGTCGCCCCACTTGCATGTGTTAAGCACGCCGCCAGCGTTCGTCCTGAGCCAGGATCAAACTCTCCGTGAAAGTACTGCGAGTCATCCGCAGGCAAGCACCCGAAGGCGCCGGCCCACGGCTCCTCATTCAATTACGAAGAGCCTGTCACCCTCGTGGTGGTGTCCGTACACCGGACACCAAAAGAGTGACGGTTCAGTTGTTTCACTCGCCCAAACGGCCGGCCCTGAGGCCGCCCGAGTGGCGAGGTCGAACCTGGACGCGATCCGAGCCGAAACTCGGAGCGCACATGCTGTTTAGTTTTCAAAGACCGCAGCCCTCTCAGGCTGAGCCCTGAAGCTGTTGCAGAGTCGAAAAAGGCCTCTCCGCGGAGAGGCCCCTGAGCACGCCGCTTGGGCGCCCGGTCTCAGTCGACTCTCCGTCTGGGTCGTATCCGATCCTCCAACTGCCTCTAGGGCAACGAGCAAGTGTAGCAGTGATTTTCGGCTTTCTGAAGGCCCTGAAGGCGCATTCCGACGCCGATCTGCCGCTACACCGGCGGGGGACTATAGCGGTGCGCGCGGCGGGGGCCTATGCGCCCACGACGATGCGCCGGAATTTGCGCCTTCCCACCTGCAGCACGGCTCCCTCCAGGCGATCGACCGGCAGGTCGAGATCCGCTTCGGCGAGCGGATCCCCGTCGAGCTTCACCCCGCCCTGGGCCAGGAGCCGGCGCGCCTCGCTGCGGGAGGTCCCGAAATGCTCAGCGAGCAGGGCGGGCAGGTGGATCAGCCCGTCGGAGAGCTCCGCCCGCGACAGCCGCACCTCCTCGATGTCCTCCGGCAGCTTGTGCTCCTTGTGGACGCGATCGAACTGGGCCTCGGCCTCGGCAGCGGCCGGCTCCCCGTGGAACCGCTCCACGATCCGCCGCGCGAGCGTCCGCTTCTGCTCGACCGGCGGCTGCCCGGGGTCCAGCTCGGCTCCCAGCAGGAGCTCGTAGTAGGTCGGCATCGCAGCGTCGGGCAGGCTCATCAGCTTGCCGAACATCTCCTCGGGAGCGTCTGTCACCCCCACGTAGTTGCCCAGTGACTTCGCCATCCGGCGCTCGCCGTCCAGCCCGGGCAGGATCGGGGTGGTGAGGATCGCCTGCTGCTCCTGGCCGTAGGCCTGCTGCACATCCCGGCCCAGGAGGAGGTTGAACTTCTGGTCGGTCCCCCCCAGCTCCACGTCGGCTTTCACCGCCACCGAGTCGTATCCCTGGAGCACCGGGTACAGCAGCTCGAGCAGTGAGATCGGCTGGCTCTCGGCCAGCCGCTTGGAGAAGTCGTCCCGCTCGGTGACGCGCGCGAGGGTGACTGTGCGCACCAGGCGGAACAGGTCCTCCATCGGCATGTCGAGCCATTCACCGTTGCGTCGCACCTCGGTGCGGTCGCGGTCCAGCACCTTGAACGCCTGTTCCTGGAAAGTGAGCGCGTTGCGGTCGATCTCCTCCGGCTCCAGCACCGGGCGCAGCGCCGAGCGCCCGGACGGGTCGCCCACCCTCCCGGTGAAGTCGCCGATGATCAGGACGACGTCGTGCCCGGCGTCCTGGAACTCGCGCAGTTTCTGGAGCACCACGGTGTGGCCGAGGTGGATGTCGGGTGCCGTCGGGTCGATGCCCAGCTTGACCCGCAGGGGGCGCCCCTCCGCCCCGGCCCGCTCGAGCTTTCGCTCCAACTCGCCCTGCGGCAGCGAATCGACGGCGTTTCGCTCCAGGAATTCCGCGGTTTTGCTGGGTTCTGAGGCAGTTTTTCGCACGGCGGCCAATGCTAGACTCTCGCCTTCGTTCGGGCTGGCCGTGATCCCTTTGCGTGGTCGGCCGAATTCCTCCGCCGCCGCGCCATGGGAGGCGACCCCCGAAGTCGTCAGCGGGCTTCGTGCGCGCCGGGCGGCCTCCTTCACACATGGCGGATCACCAGCGCAGAACAGAACGCTCCGGCTCCCGCGGCAACGGGCGCCCGCAGTTCTACAGGTGGCGGCTCCTCGTGACTCTGCTCGGGCTGCTCGTCCTCGCGCTCGTCTCGACGGTGTTCGGCATGATGATGGCCGTCGCCCAGGACCTGCCGGAACTCGAATCGCAGAACGAGTTCCGCGAGGCGCGCAACTCGGTCCTGTATGCGACGGGACCCGGCGGGAAGAAGACCCGGCTGGCGGTCATGACCGGGGCGGAGAACCGCATCCTGGTCGACTCCGGCGACATCTCGTCCAACGTGAAACGCGCTGTCGTCGCGATCGAGGACCAGCGCTTCTACACGCACAAGGGAGTCGACTACAAGGGCATCGCGCGTGCCCTCTGGGAGGACCTGCGCCGCCAGCGCGCCGCCCAGGGCGCATCGACCATCACGCAGCAGTTCGTCAAGAACGCACTCGTCGCGCAGAAGAACCGCTCCCTGTTCCAGAAGCTCAAGGAGGCGGCGCTCGCCTACCAGCTGGAGCGCAAGTGGACCAAGGAGAAGATCCTCACCGAGTACCTGAACACCGTCTACTTCGGCGAGGGCGCCTACGGGATCGAATCCGCGGCCCGCGTCTACTTCGGCTGGAACCATCCCGGGTGCGAGCCGCGGTGCGCCGCGGTGCTCGAGCCGGCCGAGGCCGCGCTGCTGGCCGGCATGATCGCGTCGCCCGCCGCGTACAGCCCGGTGCAGAACCCGTCCGGAGCGAGCGAGCGGCGCAACCTCGTGCTGCAGCGGATGCAGGAGCAGACGCTGATCACGTCGAGCGAGCGGATGGAAGCGGAGCAGACGGCACTCCCTCCGCGCGACCGCATCGCGACGCCCAAGAAGATCAGCCTCGCCCCCTACTTCACGGCGTGGGTCGAGGACCAGCTCGTGGACCGGTACGGCAGCGGTAACGCGTTCGCCGGCGGCCTCGAGATCCGCACCACCCTCGACCTCGAGCTGCAGAAAGCGGCCGAGCAGGCGATCGCGACCCGGCTCGGCGGCATCGGGCCGAGCGCGGCGCTGGTTGCGATCGACAACGACACCGGCGGCGTCCGGGCGATGGTCGGGGGCTCCGACTTCGAGCAGCGGCCATTCAACCTCGCGACGCAGGGCCACCGGCAGCCGGGCTCGGCGTTCAAGCCGTTCACACTGATCGCCGCCCTGGAGAAGGGCATCTCGCCGGGGCGCACGTTCGTCTCCAGCCCCAAGACGCTGTCGGGCCCGCTGGGCGACTTCAAGGTCGAGAACTACGAGGACCGCTACAGCGGGGTCACGTCGCTGGCCACGGCGACGACCGTGTCCGACAACTCCGTCTATGCCGAGGTCGGCTACAAGCTCGTGGGCACGCGTGCGGTGGCGCGGGTGGCGAAGGAGATGGGAATCCGCACCCGTATCTCACGCAACCCCGCCATGGTCCTCGGCGGCCTGAAGCAGGGTGTCACTCCGCTCGAGATCGCGAAGTCGTACGAGACCCTCGCCCAAAAGGGCAACGTCGTGTCCGGATCGCTTGCGCCCTACGACGGCGGCCCCGTGACGTTCACGCGCGTCGAGGGCAACAACATCGACGACAAGAACGAGGTCGAGCGCAAGCGCGTGATCCCGGAGAACACCGCCGAGCAGGCCACCCAGATCCTCTCGAGCGTCGTGACCTCCGGGACCGGTCGGGCGGCCCAGATCGGCGAGTTCGCGGCCGGCAAGACCGGCACGACCGAGAACTACCAGGACGCGTGGTTCGTCGGCTTCGACGACGACCTCACCGTCGCCGTCTGGGTCGGCTACCCCGAGGGAGCCAAGCCGATGGAGACCGAGTACCGCGGTGAGCCGGTCGCGGGCGGCACGTTCCCGGCCGAGATCTGGCACGACTTCATGGTGAACGCGAACAAGATCCGTTTGTCGCGCTGGGACAAGGACGAGAAGGGCACGACCGGGCCCACCGGGCCGACGGGCGTGCCGGTTCCCGTCGAACCGGTGCCGAACGGCGACGAGGCCCCGTCCGAGAAGCCGAAGCGCAAGCAGCGGGAGAACCAGCGCCCGGAAGGCGGCGACGAGGCACCGCCCGCTGCGGAGCCCACGGAACCGACGCCGGAGCAGCCCGCACCCGCGCCCACGCCCACTCCGGCCCCGACGCCTCCGCCCGGGGGCGGCGGAAGTGGTGGATCGGGTGGCAGCGGCGGTGCGAGCAGCGGCGAGCCGTAGTCCCAGCCGGTCGCCGGCGCTACCATCGCCGCCGCGAGGGCACCTGCACCGCGACTCGAGGGGGGCTGACCATGGCCGGATACACGAAGGTGAACCTGAAGGAAGACGTCGAGGACCAGGCGCCGAAGTTCGGGTTCTCCCCGAACCTGGAATCCCGGTTCGCCCGCGTTCCGCTCGAGCTGGAGAACCAGGGCATCAGCTACTTCCGCGTCGCGCCCGGGTACCGCATCCCGTTCGGCCACCGGCACGAGGAGCAGGAAGAGGTCTATCTGATCGTCAGCGGCAGCGCCCGCATGAAGCTCGACGACGAGGTGATCGAGATGAAGACGTGGGACGCGGTGCGCGTTCCCGGCCAGACCATGCGGAGCTTCGAGGCGGGCTCGCAGGGCGCCGAGATCATCGCGGTCGGAGCGCCCAACACCGACAACAAGGACGCCGAGATGGCGCCCGGGTGGTGGAGCGACTAGGAGGAAGTCCGTGGGCTTGAGCGAGTTCAGCTACACGCTGGCGTGACCGTCCTGGGCAAGCTTTCATGCGCGGCTCGCGCCCAACGAGCGGGCCTGTTCAGGCAAGAGCCAGAAGTTAAGCTAGGCCCATGCGCGAGCGGCTCTGGTCCATCCTCAGCCTCATTTGGGCCATCTCGATAACGGTGGTCTTTGTCAGGCGTGATGATTGGACCGGACTCCTCATAGTTGTTGCCCTGGCGACTCTCCTCATGGTCCTGTGGACGGGGTTCATGCTGTGGCGCGAGCGCCGTCATACGTAGTTCCTGCGATTCGTTTCGCCGGACCCGCCCGGGCGACTAGCTGCCGAGCGCGCCCAGCACCCGCTGGTCGTGCGTCTTGGGCGTGACCTTCGGGAACGCCTTCAGGAGCTTCCCGTCGGGCCCGATCACGAAGGTCGCGCGCTGCACGCCCATGTAGCTGCGCCCGTACATCGACTTCTCCACCCATACGCCGTACTTCTCCGCCACCTTGTGGTCGGGATCCGACAGCAGCGTGAAGGGCAGGTCGTGCTCGTCGGCGAACTCGCGCAGCGTGCCGGGGTCGTCGCGTGAAACGCCGACCACGATCGCGTCGGCGGCATCGTAGTCGTCCATGCGGTCCCTGATACCGCACGCCTGCGCGGTGCAGCCGGGCGTGTTCGCCTTCGGGAAGAAGTAGAGCACGACCGTCCGGCCTGCGAGGTCGGCGAGGCTCACCGTGTTGCCGTCCTGGTCGCGCAGCTTGAAGCTGGGCGCCTTGCGTCCCTCTTTCATCCAGATCTCCTTTCTGGGTACTTAAGGTCGCGGCGGCGCCAAACTATGCGGGCGGGGCATAGCGGTTGTGCAGCATCAGCGCATTGCCGTCGGGATCATGGAAGATCGCCATGTGGCACACCCCGCTGTCGATCGTGTCCGCGGCGAACGTCACTCCCTGGCTCTCGAGCTCGGCCCGGGTCGACTCGACGTCGTCCACGTGCAGGGCGATGGGGTGTGTATGCGGCTGGAACTCCAAGCCGAACGCGTCGGATTGCATCAGGGCAATGGTGAGATTGCCGGTCTCGAACTCGCCGGCGGGCATGTTGCCCCACCGTTTCGAGCGCTCCAGGCCGAGCACGTTGCCGTAGAACTCGTCGGCCTTGTCGAAGTCGCGGGTGGGCACCGCGATGAAGTCGACGCCGGACACGTTGGGGGTTGTGCTCATGATCCGGCACAGCCTATCTCGGTGATCTCGTTGAGCGCGATCTCATAGATGCGCCCGGTCGATCGCCGGAAGAAGAGCTGCGTGGAGACCGGTCCCGTGCGGTCTTGACGCAGGCGCGAGGAGTTGAGCCAGCCGCAGCGCTCGAAGCGCTTCACGGTCCACCGCCCGGGCAGCAATCGCTTCGCCCTGCGCCAGTGGATGCCGACGCGCACGTCCCGGAACGTGATCTCCTTCGAGCGCGTCCAGATCGCCCGCGCCCCGGTGCGCCCGGTGTTCGGATCCTCGAACAGGATGCCGCGGACGATCGGTCCGCCGCCGCGCGCCCGGGCGGCGAACTCGCCGCGACTCTTGCGCGAGACGACCTGTACGTCGTCGCCCAGGTCCTGGTTGAAGAGCACCGGCCCGATGCGGTAGTTCGGCCGCCACGTGTCCGCCACGATGCCGCGCGAGTCCGCCACCAGCAGCACCGCGAGCAATACGCCCGCCGCCAGCGCGCGCTTCACGGCCGCGGCCAGGGCCGGGAGACGAACCGGTTGCCGGCGGCGCAGAACCGCCACGGATGCTCGGTGGCCTTGGTGATGCCGATGCGAGTGCCGGTGATCACCGCCGGGCGGTCCCAGTCTCCGGCACGGGGCAGCACGCGGATCGGCCCGTCCGCCAGCGGAACTCCGTTCAGCTCGAGCCCGATGCCGAGCGCCTGCGTGAGCTTGCCCGGTCCGGAGCAGAGGTCCGCCACGCGCTCGAGGCCGCGCCGCGCGCGCATCGTGTCGGTCCCCTCCGTCGGCTCCAGGGCACGGATCAGCACGGCCGCGGCATCTCCTTCAGGCTCGCAGACGAAGTTCAGGAGGCTGTGGATGCCGTACGAGAAGTAAACGTACGCATGGGCCGGCGGCCCGAACAGGACGCTGCTGCGCGGCGTCGGGCCGCCGAACGCGTGGCACGCGGGATCGTCGGCGTGGTAGCTCTCCGTCTCGACGATCACCCCCGCCGTGGGCCCGTGCGCGACCGTGCAGCCGATCAGATCACGCGCCACGTCGTGCACGGAGCGCGCGAAGAAGGAGGCGGGTAGGGACGATCGGGCCGCTGTGGTCGTAGACACGGCCGCGATTCTAGGGAGCAAGCGCGCCGACTTTTCCCCCCATGGCGTGGAAAAGTCAGCGCGGTACGGCTAGAACAAATTCTCCTGGTCCTTCGTTCCGGCCCGGCGCCGGCGCTGGGAGACCCCGGCCGCCTCGGTCAGCGCGGCCTCCACGTCTGCCAGGATCGCCCGCTCGGAGCGCGACGCGACGATGGGCTGGTCGAGACCCTCCACGTGCACGTAGGTGCGGCGGCCGTCGCCGCGGTCCGCGGCCTCGATCGGCACCAGGGCGTAGATCCGGTCCGCCTTCACGAGCTTGCCGTACCCGAGCGGCACCATGCGGGCCTCGCGCTTCGGCATCGCTACGGAGTCACTCCCTGCAGGATTGCGCGCGCCCGGTCGAGCTGCTCGCGCACCCGGACCGAGGAGGTACCGCCCTCCGACACCTTCGACTCCAGCCACGAGCCGTTCGAGAGCACGGCGTAGTACTCGTCGTCGAGCTGGTCGGAAAAGCGTCCCAGCTCCTCCTGCGTCAGCTCCGAGAGCTGCTTGCCCTCGTCGACGGCGTGGCGCACCAGCCCGCCGACGATCGCGTGCGACTCGCGGAACGGGACTCCCCGGCGCACGAGCAGGTCGGCGATGTCCGTTGCGGCCAGGAACTCGTCCGCTGCCGCGCCTGCCAGCGCATCGCGATCGAACGACGCGGTCCCCAGCATGCCGGTTGCGGCCTCGAGGCAGAGGTTCAGCGTGTCGACCGCGTCGAAGAGCGGCTCCTTGTCCTCCTGCATGTCCTTGTTGTAGGCGAGCGGCAGCGCGTGCATGACGCCGAGCAGCGTCGCCAGGTCGGCCGCGACGCGCGGGGCCTTCGCGCGCAGGAGCTCCGCCGCGTCCGGGTTCTTCTTCTGCGGCATCAGGCTGGAGCCCGACGTGAAGGAGTCGCCCAGCGCCAGGAAGCCGAACTCCTCGCTCGACCACAGCACGATCTCCGCCCCGAGCCGGGAGAGGTGCATCGCGCAGATCGCGGCGGCGCTCAGATAGTCCAGCACGAAGTCACGGTTCGAGACCGCGTCGAGCGAGTTCTCGACCACGCCGTCGAAGCCCAGCGCGCGCGCCACGGACTCCCGGCGGGTGTCCCAGTTCACGCCGGCGAGCGCGCCTGCGCCGAGCGGCAGCTCCGCGGTCGCGCAGGAGACGGTGGCGAACCGGTCCAGATCGCGGCGGAACATCCAGAAATAGGCCATCAGGTGGTGCGCGACGTACACCGGCTGCGCGCGCTGGAGGTGCGTGTAGCCGGGCATCGGCCAGTCGGCGTGGCGCTCGGCGAGGCCGACCAGCGCGGCCATCAGGTCGAGCAGCCGCATGCGCGCGGCGGTGCACTGGTCGCGCACGAACAGCGCCATGTCGGTCGCCACCTGGTCGTTGCGCGAGCGCGCGGTGTGCACCTTGCCGCCCACCGGCCCCGCAATCTCGGTCAGCCGGCGCTCGATCGCCATGTGGATGTCCTCGTCGCCGGGGAGGAACTCGAATGCGCCCTGTTCGAGCTCCGCGCCGACTTCGTCCAGCCCGCGTCGCAGCTCGTCCGCCTCCTCCGAGGTGAGGATCCCGGCCTCCGCGAGCATCGCGACGTGTGCCTGCGACTGGCGCACGTCGTAGAGACCGAGCCGGCGGTCGAAGCCGATCGAAGCGTTGAGAGCGTGGAAGACGGGGTCCGGGGGCTCGCGAAAACGTCCCATGCAGGGAGTTTACGAGGCGGCGATGGCTCCAATCTGGATCAGCAGCATCGTGCCCAGGAGGTACAGGCTGACGCCCCAGCCGGCGAGCGCCCCGCGGCTGCGCGGGTACAGGCGGCTGTCCGGCGTCAGCCCGATGGAGATCACCACCGGCGTCACGGCGATCAGCCCCGCCCCCACGAGCATGAATCCGCTCGCGCCCGTGAGTAGCCACGCGAGGCTCGGCTCGAACGTGGTCGCGACCTTGCCCAGCAGGTCGTGGAAGAGGATCACCGGGATGGCGGCTGCGGCGACCAACCCGGCGACGCCGAGAAGACGCTCGCCGCGGGTTGACACGTTATGGAGAGTACCGCGGCCCGATCACCGGCCGAGGGCGGCCTCGAGACCCTCCGCCACCCGCTCCACCTCGGACTCGCCCATCGTCGTGAAGAAGGGCAGCGCGAGCGACCGCGCTGCCACGGCCTCGGCGACCGGGAACTCGCCGCCACGGAAGCCGAAGCGCACGCGGTAGAACGGCTGGAGGTGGATCACGGGCAGGTACGCCTTCGAGGCGATGCCGGCCCGGCCGAGCTGCGCGATCACGCCGTCGCGATCGACTCCCGCGGGGAGCTGCACCACGTACACGAACCAGCTGCGCCGCTCCGCGCCCTCGTCCTCACATGGCAGCACCAGGCCCTCGATGCCGGCCAGGCGCTCCCTGTACAGGCCCGCCACCCGCTCCCGCTCGGCCAGCAGGGAGTCGAGCCGCTCGACCTGGGCCACGCCCAGCGCCGCCGTCACGTCCGACATGCGGTAGTTGAAGCCCAGCCGGTCGTGCGAGAGCCAGTTCATGTCGCTGCCCCGGCCCTGGTTGCGCTCGCTGCGCGCCTGCTCCAGCACCGCGTCGTCGCCGGCCGTGAGCATGCCGCCCTCCCCCGTGACGAGCTGCTTGTTGGCGTAGAAGCCGAACGCCGCCGGGTGACCCCGGGCGCCCACCCGCACTCCTGTCCCGTCCACGGCGCCGAGCGCCTCGCACGCGTCCTCCACGATGCCGAGGCCGCGCGCCCGCGCGATCGCCTCCAGGCGCTCCATGTCGGCGGGATAGCCGAAGATGTGCACCGGGAGGAGCCCGACCGTGCGCTCGCCGCAGGCCGCCTCTGCCGCCGCCGGATCGATGTTCAGCGTGCGCGGGTCGATGTCGCAGAAGACCGGCACCGCATCCTCGAAGAGCATGCAGTTCGCCGACGCGACGAAGCTCAGGGGGCTGGTGACGACCTCGTCGCCCGGCCCCCAGCCGCTGGCCCGCACCGCCAGGTGCAGCGCCGCGGTGCCGCTCGACACCGCGACCGCCCCGTGGGCGCCGAGCCACCGGCCGAAGTCCTCCTCGAAGCGATCCAGCATCGGCCCCAGCGCGAGGCGGCCCGAGCTGAGCACCTCGCCGACCAGCTCCTGCTCACGCGGGCCGACGTCAGGGCGCGCGAGCGGGATCGGTTCCGCGCTCACGCGGGAGGGGTCACCGCCGGCTCGGCATCCGCACGCGACGCCACCGGCCTGCCGGCCTGCATCGCGTACTCGAGCGAGTCCACGAGTGCCTCCCAGCTCGCCTCGATGATGTTCTCGGACACCCCGATCGTGCCCCAGGTCTCTTCCCCGTCCGAGGCGTCGATCAGCACGCGGGTGACGGCGCCGGTGCCCTTGTGCTCGTCGATGATCCTGACCTTGTAGTTGACGAGCTCGATCTCGCGCAGCCGCGGGTAGAGGTCGCCGATCGCGTCCCGCAGGGCGCGGTCCAACGCATTCACGGGCCCGTTGCCCTCCGCCGTGCGCACCAGCCGCTCGCCCTTCGCCCAGACCTTGATGGTCGCCTCGGTCTGCACCCGGCCGTCCTCGCGCTTGTCCGTGATCACGCGGAAGCTCTCGAGCCGGAAGAGCGGCTCGTAGGCGCCCGCCTCCTTGCGTAGGAACAGGTCGAAGGACGCGTCCGCCGCCTCGAAGTGGTAACCGCGGTGCTCCAGCTCCTTGAGCCGGTCGACCGCGCGCACCGCGCGCTCGGGAGTGAGGTCGACGCCGGCCTCCTCGGCCCGCGCCAGCAGCGTGCCCTTGCCCGACAGCTCCGACACGAGCAGCTCACGGCGGTTGCCCACCACGCCTGGATCGAGGTGTTCGAAGGTACGCGCGTCCGCGCGCACGCCGGCGACGTGCATGCCGCCCTTGTGGGCGAATGCGTTGCGGCCCACGTAGGGCTGGTTCGGATCCGGCGTCACGTTGCAGAGCTCGTCGACGAGGTGCGCGGTCGGGGTGAGCGCCTCCAGCTGGTCCTCCGAGACGCACGAGTACCCGAGCTTCAGCTGCAGCGCAGGGAGGATCGACACGAGGTTGGCATTGCCGCACCGCTCCCCCACGCCGTTCATCGTGCCCTGCACGAGCGACGCGCCCTGCTCGACGGCCGCGAGGGAGTTGGCGACGCCGCACTCGGCGTCGTTGTGGGTGTGGATGCCCACCCGCTCCCCGCCGAATTCGGCCACCGCGCGGGCCGTCGCCTCGGAGACCTGCGACGGCAGGCTGGACCCGTTCGTGTCGCACAGCGTGACGTTCTCGGCCCCGGCCTCGAGAGCCGCGGCCAGGCAGCGCAGCGCGTATTCGGAGTCGTCGCGATAAGCGTCGAAGAAGTGCTCGGCGTCGTAGATCACGCGCTTGCCGCGCGACGCTAGGAATGCGACCGAGTCGCGGATCAGGTCGAGGTTCTCGGCCGGGTCGGTGTGGATCACCTTCTCGAGATGCAGCTTCCACGTCTTGCCGACCAGGGTGCACACGGGCGCGAAGCAATCGGCCAGCAGCACGAGCGCGGGGTCCGCGTCCGCAGCCAGGTCGCGCCGCCGCGTCATCCCGAAGGCGCAGACGAGCGAGTTGTCGAACCGCTCGTCCGCGAGCAGGTCGAACAGCGCCTCCTCCTTCGGGTTGGAGCTCGGGAAGCCGGCCTCGACGAAGCGGATGCCGAGGCGGTCGAGCGCATGCGCGACGCGCACCTTCTCGTCGGCGGACAGGGACATGCCTTCGCCCTGCATGCCGTCCCGGAGGGTGGTGTCGTATAGGTCGATCTGCCTGCTCACGCGGTCTTTCCTTTCCGAAGCCGGACTTGACGAGGACGGTCTGGCGGCGCGCGCAGCGCTAGGGGCGCGCCGCGGCGGTAATTCGCGCGCCTGCCTCGCCGATGTCCGTCCGGGACCACGTCATGGGACAGCTAAGAGGCTACCCGCTCGTCGGCGGCAGCGGGCGCCTGCTCGCCCAGGTCGACGAAGTCCAGCCATTCGAGGTACTCCTCCCGGCGCCCCGCGATGGCGTCGAAGAAGACCTTCTGGATTGCCTGGGTGAGCTCGCCCGGCTCGCCCAGCGTGCGGTCGTCGATCTCGCGCACGGGCACGATCTCGGCCGCGGTTCCCGTCAGGAACACCTCGTCGGCCTGGTAGAGCTCGCCGCGCGCGATGTCGCGCTCGACCACCTCGAAGCCGAGGTCGGCCGCGATCTGCTTGACGGAGCGCGCCGTGATCCCGTCCAGGATCGAGGCGCTCGGGGGCGGAGTCGCGATGCTGCCGTCGCGCACCACGAACACGTTCTCGCCCGTGCCCTCGGACACGTTGCCCTGGTCGTTCAGCAGGATCGCCTCGTCGTAGCCGGCCTTGGCGGTCTCGACCTTCGCCAGGATCGAGTTCAGGTACGTGCCGCTGGCCTTGGCCTGCGGGATGAAGCTCGTGTCGGACATGCGCCGCCACGAGGAGACCTTGCAGCGCACGCCGTGCTTCTGCCCCTCCTCGCCCAGATAGGCGCCCCACGACCACACGGCGATGAACACATCCACCGGGAGGTTGAGCGGGAACAGCCCCATCTCGCCGTAGCCGCGGTATGCGACGGGACGGATGTAGCAGCTGGGGAGCTTGTTGGCGCGGATCAGCTCGTGCGTCGCCTCGCGCAGCTTCTCGACCGTGTACGGCAGGTCCATGTAGTACAGCTCGGCCGAGCGGCGCAGCCTGTCGAGGTGGTCCTGGTGGCGGAACACGGCGGTGCCGCGCTCCGTCTCGTAGGCCCGGATGCCCTCGAACACGCCGGAGCCGTAGTGCAGCGCGTGCGTCAGTACGTGCACCTTGGCGTCCTCCCATCGGACGAGTTCCCCGTTCATCCAGATGAAGTCAGCCTGCTGCATCGCTACCGGTCCTTTCACGCGCCCCCGCTGGGGGCTCCCAACTCGTCGATCACCGCCTGCGTCATCGCGGCGGTGCCGACCCGTGTCTCCTCCGCAGAGCCTGCGGCCAGATCAGGCGTCCGGAGCCCACGCTCCAGCACCCGGTCCACGGCCGATTCTACCGACGCCGCAGACTCCTCCATCTCGAACGAGTGCCGCAGCATCAGCGCGATCGAGCCGAACATGGCGAGTGGGTTCGCAACGCCCTTACCGGCGATGTCGGGCGCGGAGCCGTGGACCGGCTCGTAGAGCCCTGGCCCGTCGCTGCCGATCGACGCGGACGCCAGCAGCCCGATCGATCCCGCGACCATCGCGGCCTCGTCCGACAGGATGTCGCCGAACATGTTCTCCGTGAGCAGCACGTCGAAGTCCGTGGGGCGGGCGATCAACTGCATGGCAGCGTTATCGACCAGCATGTGCTCCAGCTGCACCTCCGGGTGGCCGGCTGCCACCTGCTCGACGGTCTCCCGCCACAGGCGCGACGTCTCGAGGATGTTCGCCTTGTCCACGGAGGTCACGCGGCCGCCGCGGGACTCGGTCCCCGCGAGGCGGAAGGCGAGCTCGGCAATCCGCTCGACTTCCTCGACCGAGTAGATGCAGGTGTCGTGCGCGACGCCGTCGCTGCGGCCGCGGTCGCCGAAGTAGATCCCGCCCGTCAGCTCGCGCACGATCAGGATGTCGGCGCCGCGGGCGCGCTCCTCGCGCAGCGGGCTGGCGCTCGCCAAGGCCGGGACGACGCGCACCGGTCGCAGGTTCGCGAACAGGCCGAGGCCCTTGCGCAGGCCGAGCAGGCCTTGCTCCGGGCGGGGTGCCGCGGGATCCGTCGAGTCCCACTTCGGGCCGCCCACGGCACCGAGCAGCACGGCGTCCGCGCTGCGGCAGCGATCGAGCACCTCCGGCAGCAGCGGCACGCCGTGCTCGTCGATGGAGACCCCGCCGACCGGCGCCTGCTCGATCTCCAGCCCGGCGTCGAAGCGCGGCGCCAGCGCGTCCAGGAGCTGGACGCCCGCGCCGACCACCTCCGGCCCGATCCCGTCACCCGGCAGGGCGACGATCTTGGCGGCGGCGGCTATGGCCCGCCTGCGGCCGCGTCCTCCTGGGCCTGCTCGACCTGGTCCACGCGGTCGCTCAGCTGGGACAGGTCCTGCTGGAGGCTGTCGATGTCCTGGGACAGCTGCTGCTGGCCTTCGGTCACCTGGTTGATCTGGTCCTCGATGTCGGACAGCTGCGACTCGACGTCGCCGCCCGCGTCACCCGACGACACCTGGCGCTCGAGCCGGTTGACGTCGCTCTGCAGCTGGTTCACGTCCGACCTCAGCTCGGGGCTCTGACCGCCGTCGTTGCCCGCGTTGTCCGCCTTGTCGCGCGCGTCCAGGGCCACGAACAGGGCGATGATCCCCAGGATTGCGGCAGCGACCGCGGCGGCCGAGCCGAATCGCGACCAGAAATGCGCGCGGTCGATCTTGTCCGCCAGCTCCGGGTCGAGCGCGTACTCGCGCTCGACCGCCGCCGGTGCGGCCGGCTCGACCACGCGGCGCGTGGGCTCGGTCGGGGGCTCGCCGCCGGGCGGCGGGTTGTACGGAGGCGGAGGCGGTTGCTGCATGGGAGCGTCAGCCTAGAGGTTCGAGGCGAACTTTGTGAATCCGCTCCCACCTGTGGGGAGCGAATCAACAAGGTTCGGGTCATGCGGCAGCATTCAGCCGCCGATCTCCGTGGTCGACGAACCGGCAGGGACGCGGTCCTGCTCGAAACGGTCGATGTCGTCCGCGTGCTGGAGCGTGAGGGCGATGTCGTCGAGCCCGTTCAGCAGCCGCTCGCGGGTCTCCGGGCTGATGTCGAAGGTGACCTCGCGGCCGCCGAAGGCGACCACCTGGCGCTCGAGGTCGACGGTGGCCTCGTCCGCCTCCATCAACGCCCGCACGTCCTCCTCCGGCAGCCGCACCGGCAGCAGCCCTGTCTTCGTGCAGTTGCCGTAGAAGATGTCGGCGAAGCTGGGCGCCACGACCGCCCGGTAGCCGAAGTCCTGCAGCGCCCACACGGCGTGCTCGCGTGAGGAGCCGCAGCCGAAGTTGCGCCCCGTCACCAGGATCGGCCGCGTGGGATCCAGCTCGAGCCCCTCTTGGCGCCAGTCGGCGAACAGGAACTCGCCGAACCCGGTCCGCTCGATCCTCTTCAGGTACTGCTTGGCGATGATCTGGTCCGTGTCGACGTCCGCGCGGTCGAGCGCCTGGACGCGACCGTGGATCTTCTTCACTGGTTCCATGGTCGTGTACCTCCGAAGATGGCCAGGCCGGGGAGCGTGAAATAGGTGTCGACGCCCTCGAAGCCGATCTCCCGCAGCCAGCGGCACTGCGTCTCGGCCTCGCACAGGATGTCGTCGTCAGCGGCGTCGTCGTAGGAGGCCAGCACCTCTTCCGGGGCGCGCGGGTCGCCCCTCTCGCCCGCCGCCTCGAGCAGCCGCTCGCGCCAGTACTCGTCGAACAGCCCGGCGGCCAGACCGCCCGTCTCGACGTGCTCCCAGTTGAGGAACACGCCGCCCGGCGTCAGCAGCTCGAACGCCTCGGCGTACAGCTCCCGCTTGCGCGCGTCGGGCAGGTGGTGGATCGCAAACCGTGAGACGACCGCGTCATAGCGCTCGCCGTCGGGCAGGCCGTCGCGCCACGCCGGGTCGGACAGGTCGCCGCGCACGATCTGCCACGCATCGACCCGGCGCTGCTCTGCTGCGGCGAGCATCGGGTCCGAGAAGTCGACGAGCACGCCCGTTGCATGTGGGAACAGCTGCGTCACGAGCTCCGCGAACCCGCCGTCGCCTGCGCCCAGGTCCAGAAAGCGATCGATCCGCCGCCCATGTCTGGTGAGCAGGCGGCGCACCAGGTTCTCCTGCACGTCGAACAGCGGCAGCAGCGTGCGGCGCTCGTCGATGTACGCCTCGACGACATGCTCCTGCTGCCAGGCCGCGCCGGGACCACTGCTCACTTCCACTCCCGGATGTCCACGAAGTGGCCCTCGACCGCGGCCGCGGCAGCCATCTGCGGGCTGACCAGGTGCGTGCGGCCTCCCTTGCCCTGGCGGCCTTCGAAGTTGCGATTGGACGTGGAGGCGCAGCGCTCGCCGGGCTGCAGGATGTCCGGGTTCATCCCCAGGCACATCGAGCAGCCGGCCTCGCGCCAGTCGAAGCCCGCCTGCCGGAAGACCTGGTCGAGCCCCTCCTGTTCCGCCTGGGCCTTCACCTGCATGGAGCCCGGCACGACCATCGCGTGCACCGACGAGGCGACGCGCCGCCCGCGCACCACCTCGGCCGCCGCGCGCAGGTCCTCGATCCGGGAGTTCGTGCACGACCCGATGAACACCCGATCGAGTGCGATGTCCTCGATCGGCGTGCCCGGCTCCAGGGCCATGTAGGCCAGCGCCCGCTCGGCGGACTCGCGGTCGGCCGGGCCGTCCAGGCTCGCGGGGTCCGGCACGCGGCCGCTCACGCCGACGACCTGGCCGGGGTTCGTTCCCCAGGTGACCTGCGGGCTGAGCGCCGAGGCGTCGACCGTGATCTCCGTGTCGAAGGCCGCGCCGTCGTCGGTCGGCAGTGTGCGCCACCGGTCGACGGCCGCCGCGTAGTCCTGGGGCGCACCGGGCCGTCCCTCCAGGTACTCGAACGTGGTGTCGTCCGGCGCGATCATGCCCGCGCGGGCGCCGGCCTCGATGGACATGTTGCAGATCGTCATGCGGCCCTCGACCGACAGCGCGGCGATCGGGGCGCCTGCGTACTCCACCGCATGGCCGGTGGCCCCCGCGGCCGAGATCTGGCCGATGGTGCCGAGGATGAGGTCTTTCGCGGTGACGCCGAACCCGGGCTCGCCCACGTAGGTGATGCGCATCGTCCGCGGCTTCACCTGCGGGAGGCACTGCGTCGCGAGCACGTGCTCGACCTCGGACGTGCCGACGGGCATCGCGAGCGCGCCCAGGGCCCCGTGGGTCGAGGTGTGCGAGTCGCCGCAGGCGATCGTGATCCCGGGCTGCGAGAGGCCCAGCTCCGGCCCGATCACGTGCACGATGCCCTGACGCCGGCTGCGCATGCCGTACAGCGGGATGCCGAACTCCTCGCAGTTGTGCTCGAGCGCCGCGACCTGCTTGCGCGAGAGATGGTCTGCGATCGCGTCCAGCGCCGTGCGCTCGCGCGGATCGGTGGGAACGTTGTGGTCGGCCGTCGCAAGGGTGCGGTCCGGGCGGCGGACCCGGCGGCCGGTGAGTCGCAGCCCCTCGAAGGCCTGCGGCGAGGTGACCTCGTGCACGAGGTGGAGGTCGACATAGATCAGGGACGCGCCTCCCTCCTGCTCGGGCGCGCGCACCTCGTGCGCGTCCCAGATCTTCTGGAACATGGTCTTGGGCATCAGGACCTCCTCAGACCGGCCGCGATGACCGACATGAACTGGGCCTCGCGGCGCCCCGGGTTCTCGAAGTGATGTGGCAGGTCCGCGTCGAACGTGACGGAGTCGCCCTGCCCGAGGTCGTGTGCGGCGCCGTCGCAGACGAGCCGCACGCGGCCCGCGAGCGCGACGGCGGTCTCGCGACTGCCGGGCTCGTGCATCGGCGGGTCGCCGGGACCGCCTGTCGCGGCGCCCGGAGCGAGGGTGTGCAGGGAAACCTCGGCGCGCTGCCCCGGCAGCGGCGGCGTCAGGACCTCATAGTGGTGTCCGTCGGCGTGGCCGCCGGCGAGCCTCTGATCCGTTCGCACCAGCGTGACGCCGTCGCCCTCGTCGAGGCGCAGCAGCTGCGACAGCGACAGCTCCAGCCCGGCCGCGATCTTCGCCGCTACGGCCAGCGTCGGGCTGGTGTCGCCGCGCTCGACCTGCGAGAGCATGGGCGCCGAGACGCCGCTGCGCTCCGCCAGGTCGCGCAGCGACAGGTCCATCGCCTCGCGCAGGGCCTTGATGCGGGGTCCGACGTCGAGCTTGTCCGCCACGGCGAGCGCCACGGCGTGTACGTTATCACGTACGTTTGTGTAGCCCTACGGGACGAAGACTCCCTGGCGCATGAACGCCTGTCCACCGGCGTCCCGGACCTCCACTGCCCCCAGTTCCCACACCGAGCGCTGCCGCTCCCTCACCGCCCCGGCGACGATGGCGTCCACCGACGTGTTGGCAACGCATGTACCCCCGATCGTCGTGTCTGTCGTGGCGGTGCAGGGCAGGTCGAAGGTGAGCGCCCCGTCGGTCACGGTGGCGGCGCCGTAACCCGCCGGCGTCGGCGCGTTGTACTTGTCCGTGACGCGGGTCGAGGCCCTGACGGAGAGGGTGCCGACATGGTCACTCAGCGCGCCCGCGTTACGCACATCCGTGACCGTCGCCTTCAGCACGACGTCCGCCTCGTCGACAGGACTGCTCGGATTCCCGGGCTGGACGCCGTAGACGACCTGTGCCACGGCTTTGACTGGGGCGCCGTTGGCGTCGGGCGTGCCGACGGTCAGCGCCTCCGACCCGGGACTCGGTGGTGCGCACGATCCAAAGGCGAGCGGGGGACCGTGCGTGCGATTCGGCGCCGTGCATGCGTCCGACGCCGGAACGAGCGAAACATGGATCCAGTTCGCGCTGGCCGGGCGGACGTACGAATTGACCGGAATCGGCTGCCAGTCGACGCCGCTGATCGGCGATGGGGAATCGGTTATTTGCACGCCCAGGCCACCGGATGCCGGCACGACGTAGATGTCCCGGGCCTCGTATGCGATCTTCGTGCCGTCGGGCGCCCATGCAGGCATACCGCCAAAGTCATTTGGTGTCAGATAGTCGAAGCGGGGAGGGTTCGCCTCCGTGCCGACCACCAATCCGGGCTGAAATTCCTGGGTGGAGAAGCTCCGGTATACGGCGAAGCGCGGCCCCGCAGGAGCCCAGTCCGGCCAGTTGTCATGGGTCCATCCCTCGCCCTCTATGACATTGGTGGTGACCTGCCGCAGCTGCGTACCGTCCGGACGGATGGCCCAGAGCGACGTCTCGGTCTCGAAGTCGAAGCCGCGACTGAAAAGAATCGTGGTTCCGTCAGGAGACCACGCGGGCTCGTCGTCCGTGTACGTAAAGTCGGACGGGATCGGATTCGGCGGAGTCAAGTGATGGAAATCCGTGCCGTCCGTGTCCACCAGCGCAATCCCGTTGGAGCGTTGCATCGCGATCTGGGTTCCGTCGGGCGACCATGTCGGCTCGGCAAGTCGGTCACCCGGGGTTTCGGAGGAGATGACCGGAGACTCCTGCGTGCCATCCGAGTTCATCACCCAGATGGCCGAGTACGCCGGGCTCTCACGGGTGCGGGTGAACGCGATGCGCTTGCCGTCCGGCGACCACGCCGGATCGAGGTCATCCAACGTGCTCGAGGTCAGCGCCGTCTGCCCGCTGCCATCCGCATTCATGACGTGGATGTCGTGGTCGCCGTCGCGGTCGGTCGCGAACGCGATCTTCCCGTTGTTGCCCGGGAAAGCGGCCTGCGACGGCGCAGCCACAACCAGCAGCGCAACTACCGCGACCAGCATCGCTATGGCACGGGTCATCCCGGCAAACCTCCACTCCCCCGGTGGGCTGCGGCTCAGCTTAACCGGCTCAGAGGGCGCGTTCCAGCACGCCCCTCAGCTCGCCCTCGCTGGGCGGCTCGGGGGTGTTCTGGAGCTCCGCCCGGGCGCTGACGGCTTCCACTACGGCGGACAGGTGGGAGGCCTCGACGCCGTAGTAGGAGAGCTTGCCCGCCTCGGCCTTCTTCACCAGGCGCTCGACCGCCTCGGCCGCCGCGCCCCGGCGCCGCTCGGCACCCAGCGCAACGCCGAAGGCCTCGGTCTCCTCACGCGCGCGCAACTCCATCACCCGCACGAAGTGCGGCAGCATGATCGCGTTGGTCTGCGCGTGCGGGCTCCCGGTCATGCGCACGATGGTCTGGCAGACGGCGTGGTGCACGGCAAAGCCGGCCAAGCCGCTCGCGTAGCCCGCGAGCAGCGCTCCCAGGGCGAGCGACGGCTTGTCGGGCTCGGCGTCGGCAAGCCCCGCCGCGATGAGCTCGGCGGACCGCAGCGCGGCCATCCTCGCGACCGGGTTCGAGCGCGGTGTGTAAAGCGCCTCGAAGGCATGCGCGAGCGCATTCATCGCACTGGCGGCGAGGTCCGGCATCGGCTGCGACGCCATCAGCCCCGGCGCGCCGAGCACCAGCGCCGGGCGGGTGTGCTGGAGCTCCTCCACCCCTTCCGGCATCCGGTGGAACGGCGTCATCTCGGCTCCGGAGAGGGTGGTTGGGATGGCCGCGGAGCGGAGCTGGTCCGCGCCGGCGATCGCCTTGGCTGCGTCGATCACCCGGCCCCCGCCGAGCGCGACGAGCGGCCGGTCGTTGACCCGCTCCCGGACGGCGGCCGCGACCTCGGGCACCGGTCCGTGCGGGACGTGCGCGACGAGGTAGGCGTTCTCGGCGACCTGCGGGAACTGCTCTTGGCCCCGCTCCGTGGTGAGCAGGGCGTAATTCTTGAACCCGCTGGCCCGCAGCAGGTCCGGAGCCTCGGCAAGCGCGCCGACCCCGAACCTGATCACGCGCTCGCCGTCGCGCCAGATGAAGTCGAAGTCGTCTATGGGCGGGCTCCGGCCTCCGTCTCCGACGGTGCGGCGCCGCTCGCGGACACTCCGGCCAGCGCGTTCGACAGAGCGCGCAGGTAGGCCCGGGCGGATGCCTCGAGCGTGTCGGTGGAGACGCTCTGGCCCGACACCAGACGACCCTCGTGCTCGACCAGCACCGACACCTCTCCGAGCGCGTCCGTGTCGGCCGTGACCGCTGCCACGTGGTACTCCTTCAGCACGCCCGCGATGCCCGTGGCCGCGTTGATCGCCTGTAGCAACGCATCGACCGCGCCGTCGCCGGTGCCCTCCCCGGTGACGGTGTCGCCGGCCGGTGTCGTGACCTCGACCTTCGCCACGGGTGCGCTCCCCGAGGAGTCGTGCAACTCGAAGCGCGCCAGGTTGTACGCCTCCGCCTGCTCGCGGATCTCGTCCGACACGATCGCCTCCAGGTCCAGCGCGGTCACGTGCTTCTTGCGGTCGGCAACCTCCTTGAAACGCTTGAACGCGGTGTTCAGCGCCTGGCCGTCGATGCGCACTCCCAGCTCCTCCAGGGCGTTGCGCAGTGCGTGGCGGCCGGAGTGCTTGCCCAGCACGATGGAGTTCGTCTGGAGCCCGATGGTGGTCGCGTCCATGATCTCGTAGGTCGTGCGGTCCTTCAGCACGCCGTCCTGGTGTATGCCGGCCTCGTGCGCGAAGGCGTTGCGGCCCACGATCGCCTTGTTCGGCTGGACCGGGTAGCCGGTGAGGCGCGATACCAGGCGACTCGTGCGGGCGATCTCCTGAGTGACCAGCGCGGTGTCCAGCCCTACGCTCGAGCGCCGGGTCCGCAGCAGCATCACGATCTCTTCCAGGGAGGCGTTCCCCGCTCGCTCGCCGATTCCGTTCACCGCGCACTCCACCTGCCGTGCGCCGGCTGTCAGCCCGGCGAAGGAGTTGGCGACGGCCATTCCCAGATCGTCGTGGCAGTGGACCGAGACCACCACGTCATTCAGCTTCGGCACTAGGCGGTACAGCTCGCGGAAGATCTCCGCGTACTCGTGCGGCATCGTGTAGCCGACCGTGTCGGGGATGTTGATCGTGGTGGCGCCCTCGTCGATCGCCGCCGCCACGACCTCCGCCATGAACTCGACGTCGGACCGGCTGCCGTCCTCGGGCGAGAACTCGACGTCGTCGCAGTACTGCTTCGCATGGGCGACGGCGGCCCGGGCCTGGCCCAGCACGTCCGCGCGCGTGGTCTGCAGCTTGCGCTCGATGTGGATGTCCGAGGTCGCGATGAAGGTGTGGATGCGGGGCCGCTCGGAATGCTTGACGGCGTTCCACGCGGCGTCGATGTCCTGCGCCGAGGTGCGCGCCAGGCCGCAGATGACCGGTCCCTCGACCGCCTTGGCGATCGCGGCCACCGAGGCGGCGTCGCCCGGGGACGTGATGGGGAACCCGGCCTCGATCACATCCACGCCCATCCGCGCGAGCTGGTGCGCGATCTCCAGCTTCTCCTGGGTGTTCAGGGAGATGCCCGGGGACTGCTCGCCGTCGCGCAGGGTCGTGTCGAAGATGTAGACGCGGTCTGCGTGCTTGCCGTTGGTTGTCGATGGACCCTCTACGGGGGTCATAGGGATTTCCTCCTTCTCCTGGTTTCCGCCTATTCCTGTTGCGCTGTGCGGGTCCGAGCCCGCGGCTTCGCTATTCCCCCCGAGGGGGGAGGAGAAGAAGGCCGAGCGGCAGCGAGTGGAGCCCGATGCTCCGGGTGCGGCTTGCGCTGCGAGGACGGTCTTCCATCGACGGGTGATGCTACCAGGGAGGCACGGCGTGTGGTCAAGGGTTTTGACGCCTGTGCGCCCCACGTCACACATTCCGAGCCATCCTCGTCCCATGCCCGAACGATGTGAATCCGCTCACACCCGTCGTGAGGGAATCAACCAAGTTGAATTGGCGCGGGTCGCGGCCGGGCAATGGGGCGTGGTGTCCGTGGGACAGCTCGATGGATTGGGGATTGGACGGATGCTCCGGACGCGATGGGTCCGCGATGGGCGGCTGCACCGGATCTACCCGGGGGTCCATGCGGTGGGTCACCCTGCTCTTGGCCTGGAGGGAAGGCTGGCGGCGGCGCTCCTCTACGCCGGCCCGGGAGCAGCCCTGAGCGGGGTGACCGCGGGATCGTGGCTAGGGCTGCTGGAGGCCAAGCCGCGACAACTGCACGTATGCACGCCTCGTCAATGCAGCTCGGTACAGGACGTGACGGTTCACGCGCGCCGGCGCGTCGAGCGCGTCTGGCACAAGCGGCTGCCGGTGACCCCACCTGCGCAGACGCTCTTGGACATTGCAAGCGTGGTGCGCTTCACCGAGCTGCGCCGGGCACTGGCGGAAGCTGAGTACCTGAGGCTCGTGACGCTCGAGAAGGTGGAATTTGTGCTCGGCCGCGGTAAGCCGGGAAGCGCCGCCCTGCGCGTCGCAGTCGACTGCCACCAACCGCGGCTCGCAAGGACCAGGCGAGGCCTGGAGGAGAAGTTCCTACTCCTCTGCGAACGGCACTCCCTCACCCCACCCGAGGTGAACGTCTGGGTAGCGGGGTGGCGAGTGGACGCGGCGTGGTTCGAACACCGTCTGGTCGTCGAGCTCGACAGCCACCTTGCCCACGGCACGCCGTCGAGACTCGAGCGGGACCATCAGCGCGACCTCGACCTGCGCACAGCCGGCTACAGCGTGCTGCGCTACACCTGGCAGCAGCTCCACCAGCAGCCGGAGCGCGTGATCGCCGAGCTGCGGACGCTACTGGCCCAGCAGCGAAGCGACCAGCTCGGACATCTCGCGCGCCATGCGTGAGCGCGGCACGACGAGGTCGAAGCCGGCCTCCTGGGCCAGCCGCCGCTTGTCCACGTCCACGTGCGAGTAGAAGCCGAGGCGCGGCACGCCGGGGGGAGCGGACTCTGGCGCAACGTGATCGAGGTCGACGATCACGACTTCCGCATCCTCGGCCACCTCCCCCTCACCTACCAGGAGCACCTCATGTCCCGCTCCCTTCAGCGTCGCGTCGATCTTCGACGCGAAGAAGAGATCGGGCGCGATCGCGGCGATCCGCGCCACTACAGCGTGACCGCGCGGCCGTCCTGGAAGCCGTCGAGCGCGAGGATCGCGCGCACCACCTCGTCGGGGATCGGCGAGTCGACGGTCACGACCATCACGGCATGGCGCCCGGTACCGCCCGCCGGCGTGCCCGGCTCCTGCCCGGGCTCCCGGCCGACCGCGGTCGAGGCGATGTTGACGCCGTGCTCGCCGAGCACCGTGCCGACCTTGCCGATCATGCCGGGGACGTCCGAGTACCGGAACACCGCCATGTGAGGGGCGAGCTCGATGTTGAAGCTGTGCCCGTACACCGAGACCAGGTGGGGCGCGTGGCGCGGCCCGATCGTCGTGCCGGCCACCTCGACGCGCTCGCCGTCCGCGACCACGGAGACCGACACCAGGTTGGCGTAGTCGCGCTCCTCGCTCTCGTTGAACTCGGTCACCCGGATCCCGCGCTCCTCCGCGATCGCGGGCGCGTTCACGAAGTTCACGTTCTCCGCCACCCGTCCCTCGAAGGCGCCGTTCAGCACCGCAAGGGTCACGAGCCGCGTGTCGAACTCGGCCAGCCGGCCGTGATAGCCGACCTCGATCCGGTCCACCGACGTCGCGGTCGCAAGCGTCATCGCCAGGCGCCCGAGCTGCGACGCCAGCGGCAGGTAGGGCTCCAGCACCGCGAGGTCCTCGCTGCCGACCTTGGGGATGTTGACGGCATTCGACACGAGGTCGCCGCGCAGCGCCGCGACCACCTGCTCGGCGGTGATCACTCCGGCGCGGTCCTGCGCCTCGGCCGTCGAGGCTCCCAGGTGAGGCGTCACGATCACGCTCTCGTGGGCAAAGATCGGGTGCTCGGTCATCGGCTCGTCGGGGAACACGTCCAGGCTCGCGCCCGCGACCTTGCCGGAGGACAGCGCCTCGTCGAGCGCCCCGAGGTCGATCAGCTCGCCGCGCGCGCAGTTCACGATCCGCACGCCTTCCTTCATCTGCTCGAAGGACTCCGCATTCACGTAGTTGACGGTCTCCGGCGTCTTCGGCAGGTGGATCGTGACGATGTCCGCGTCGGCGTACAGCGCCTCGGGGCTCTCCGCCCGCTCGGCGCCCAGCTCCCGGTAGCGCTCGGCGGCCACGAACGGGTCGAACGCGAGGACGCGCATGCCGAAGGAGCGGGCCCGCTCGGCGACCAGCTGGCCGATGCGACCGAAGCCGAGGATGCCGAGCGTCTTCTCGTACACCTCCACCCCGCCGAACTTGCTCCGCTCCCACTTGCCGCTCTTCAGCGACGAGTGCGCCTGCGGGATGTTGCGTGCCTGGGCCAGCATCATCGCGATCGTGTGCTCGGCCGCCGCGACGATGTTCGACTCCGGCGCGTTCGCGACGATGATCCCCTGCTTCGTCGCCGCCGGGACGTCCACGTTGTCGACGCCGATCCCGGCGCGGCCGATCACCTTCAGGCGCTCCGCGCGCTCGATCACGTCCGAGGTGAGCTTCGTGGCGGAGCGGATCACGATCGCGTCGTAGTCGGCGATCGCGCCCGGCAGCTCGTCCTCCGACATGTCGGTGCGGACGTCGACGTCGAAGTGCTCGCGCAAGAGGTCGACGCCGGCGTCGGCGATCTTCTCCTTTACGAGGACGCGGTAGCCGTTCTCGTCGGCCATCGTCGCCCGGTCAGCCGACCGGCTGCGCGGCCCGGATCCCCGCGCGCGCGAAGACTTCCTGCGCGGCCGCGGTGCCGGCGCCGAAGGTCACGTCGTGGCCGAGCTCGTCGAGTGCCATCTCGAGCCCCGCGATGGAGGTGAGGACGTCGAACGCCCCGTAGTAGCCGCAGTGGGCGATCCGGACGATCTTGCCCTTCAGGTGGCCCTGGCCGCCGGCGATCGTGATCCCGAACTTGTCGCGCATCGTCTTGGGCAGGGCGGCGCCGTCGATGCCGTCGGGAGTCCGCGCGACGGTCACGACGTTCGCCTGCTCGTCCTCCGGGCCGAACAACTCGAGGCCCATCGCCTTGACCGCCTCGCGCGCGGCGCGGCCGAGGACGGTGTGACGTTCGAACACGCCCTGGAGAGTCTCGTCCTCGATCAGGCGGAGCGCGACGTCGAGTGCGCGGATCAGCGTCACCGCGGGCGTGAACGGGCTGTCCGGCGGATCCTTGCGCTGCCCCTTCAGGGTGCGCTCCCAGTCGAAGTAGTAATTGCGTGCTCCCCGCGCCCGGGCGTCGGCTGCGACAGCCAGCGCGCGGTCCGAGACGGCGGCGAACGCCAGTCCCGGAGGGCACATCAGCGCCTTCTGCGAACCGGACACGACCGCGTCCACTCCCCACTCGTCGGTCGGGAGGTCGATCACCCCCAGGCCGGAGACCGCGTCGAAGACGCTGATCGCCCCGTGGGAGGCGGCCACCTCGGCCAGCGCGCGGACGTCGTTGAGCACGCCGGTGGAGGTCTCCGACTGGGTCGTGAAGAGTGCCTTGGCCTGTCCGCCGCGGTCCGCGAGGGCGCGATCCACCTCGGCGGGATCGACCTTCTCGCCCCACTCGGTCTCGAGATGGACCGTGTCGGCGCCGTACGCGTCGCACAGCTCTGCCCAGCGCTGCCCGAACTTCCCGGCCGACGCGACCACGGCGACGTCTCCGGGCGCGATCAGGTTCGCGACGGCCGACTCCATCGCGCCGGAGCCCGACGCAGCGAAGGTCAGCACCTCGTTGCGCGTCTGGAACACCATCTTCAGGCGTTCCAGCACGCGTGCATACACCTCCACGAACGCGGGTGCGCGGTGGTAGAGGATCGGCTCCGCCATCACCTGCGACACCGCAGGCGGGAGCGGCGTGGGGCCCGCCGTCATGAGGTATTGCTTGCCGTAGAGCTGGGTCATCTGGGGTGGCCGAGAATAGCGAACGGCCCGGTGCGCCCTAGAGCCGCCGGGTCCAGGACAACTCGATGCGATGCGTTGTCGGGACCGCCTCGCCCGCGATTCCGACCCCGTGCGCGTCGAGGATGCGGCCCACCTCGCCCAGCACCTCCCGGCGCTCGTCATCGGGGAGCGCGGCGATGAAGCTGATCGACGCCACCCGCGCGAGGATGCCGGCGCGATCGTCGTCCTCGACCTGCACGACCAGCGCGTGCTCCAGCGGGGCGAAGAGGTCGGTGACGTCAAACGGCTCCGTCCAGCCGGCGGCGGGGTTCGAGCCGTGTCGGCCCAGCACGCGGTCCACTTCGCGGGCCCAATCGGAGGTGTCGCGCGCCCACCTGCCGGCCACCATTCCGAGCGGGCCGCGTGGCCGCAGCACGCGCGCGATCTCGGGCAGGGCGCGCGTGGCGTCGAACCAGTGGAACGCGGAACCCACGAACACCGCGTCGACGGACTCGGCGCCGAGCGGGATCTGCTCCGCGGTGCCGGGCCGAATGTCTGCAGCGGGCGCACGCGCCTCGAGCGCTGCGCGCATCCCGGCGTGCGGCTCGACGGCCAACACCCGGGCAAATCGCTCGGTCAGCGGCCGGGTGAGCCGACCGTTTCCCGCCGCCAGGTCGAGCACGGTCGCCTCCGGCCGCAGCGCCATGCGGGAGACGAGCATGTCGATCGCCTCACGCGGGTAGTCGGGCCGCCCGCGCTCGTAGCTCTCGACGTCCCAGGTGGTGCCGTCCGGCCTCAGCGCAGGCTGAACGGTGGGTAGCGGTCGGTCATGAACCAGAACGCGTAGGCCTGGACGCGCACCGCGTACCGGAGCGTGCCGACGACGAAGTCGAACAGGCCGCGCGGGAACCGGCCCGTGAACAGGATCGCGAAGAAGGCGATCAGGATCGCGAAGAAGGCACCGATCCCGAGCACCGCGAGCACGAGGTAGTGCGGAAGCGCGAGCAGCCACTTGACGAAGATCTGCCACCGCGAGAGGTCCTCGCGGTACTCCACCTCGAGGGTCAGCGGATACTGCCCGGACTCGCCCGTGAAGGGCGGGTACTCGTCGCGCAGCAGGGCGACCGCATACACGTACACGTTGGACGTCCACCGCTGGACCTGCAGGGAGAAGTCGAACAGCGCGCGAGGCCACTTCTTCGTGAACAGCACCGCGAAGAAACCGATGAAGAGCAGCACGCCGTTCACGATGCCGAGCAGGTAGATGATGATCAAGTGCGGGATCGCGAACAGCCATTTGAGGAAGATCTTCCAGCGCGACAGGCTCTCCGGATATTCGACGTCGAAGGTGACTGGATAGTCCGGCGCCGCGGCTGAGCTGGCCGGGATTGGCGGAGGCGGGGCAGTTGCCATCGGATCTCCCTTGGAAGGTTGGGTTCGGCGCGACCCTACCGCTATGGCCGGTTGCGAGACCGCCACGCCTCTGCCATCGCGATCCGGTCGATGGCCGCTGGGTGGGTGCCGAAGAGCATCATCTCCCACTCCGGCGGATCCGGGTCGGAGAGGCTGGTCTCGGCCAGGTCCCGGAAGACCTCGCGCTGTGCGTGGGGATCCCTGGCCGTCTCGAGCGCGACCCAGTCCGCCTCGGCCTCCAGGCGCCGGCTGATCACGTTCTGCGCGGGAGTGACGACGATCTGGAGCACGATCACGACGAACAGCGCGAGCGGGACGGCGCGCGGGTCGTACATGCCGCCGCGCCGGCGCGTGGCCACGGCGACCAGCAGGGCCATGGGGGCGGCGAGCAGGGCGAAGAAGCCGAACGACTTCCAGATGTGGTCACGCGAGTGATGCGCCAGCTCGTGGGCGATCACGACGCGCACCTCCCGGTCGCTGAAGGGCTCGTCGAGCAGGGTGTTCCAGAGGATCACCCGCCGGGTCGGGCCGAGGCCGGCCGCGAAGGCGTTCGGCTCGTCGGTGAACTCGTCGACGTCCTCCACCTTGACCGGGATGTCCGGGACCCCCTGCTGTTTGGCAAGCCGGTCCGCCGCTGCCTCCAGCCGGTCGTTGCGCAGCGATGACTGGTCCGGGACCAGATACGGCGAGACGAACGCGAACAGGAGCCCGAGGCCCACGAACACCGCGGCTCCGGGTATCCACCACTCGTCACGCAGCAGTCGCGCCAGGGCCATCACGATCACGATCGCGACGCAGACGAACAGGAACACCCCGCCCAGCGAGAACCAGCTGCTGATCGCGTAGTCCACGTATCCCACCTCGGACACGTCGTGCCGGCGGTCCCACCAGAGCTGGACCAGGCCGAACGGCAGCTGGGCGAACCACACGAAGGCGAACCCGAGCATCCCCAGCAGCATCCCCGTCCCGATCCGGCCCGCCGCCGACTCGCGGACGAAGCGCTCTCCGTGCCGCGCGTAGAGGAAGAGCACGGCGAGCACCGCCAGGGTCGCGAGGACCGCGTTGATCGTGGTGAACAGGCCGTAGTCCTCTGCCTCCTCCAGCTCCGACGAGGTGAAGAACGCGCGCGGATCGAGGTCCGGCAGCCGCAGGTTGTCGGGCACCTCGGTGGGCCACAGCAGCAAGCCGCCCACCACCCACGCCGCCGCGATGGCGGCCGCGGGGAGGATCCACTTGAGGTGGCGGGTCAGGTCGCCTGTTGCCAGGGTGCGGCCGGAGGGGGCGGAGCCTCCGGGGCGAGCGTCATCTGCCAGCCCGCGGCGGGCCCGCTGTACGGGTAGCGGTCGGTGAGCAGATAGACGTAGCCGTAGGTCTGTGCCGCATAGCGGAGGTCATACGCGCCGAGATTGCGCAGCCCGCGGGGCACGCGCCCTGTGAACAAGGCGCAGAACCAGCTGAACACCGCGGCGAGGAACGCCGCAGTCGCCAGTGCGCCGAGAAACAGGAACGCCGGTATCGCAAGGATCAGGCGGAAGAACGTGACCCAGCGGTTCTGGGGCTGCGGCCCTTCGATCTCGACGTCCACCGGATAGGTGCCCTCCCGGCCCGTGAACCCGGGGAACGGGTTGGCCACCATCTGGAGATACGCGTACACGTGGATCTGGTACCGGACGTACCGGGCCAGGAAGTTGTGGAGCCCCTGGGGGGACGTGCCCCGGATCACGGTCACGACCCCGTTCGCGAGCGCCGCGAAGAGGGCCACGATCCCCCACAGCAAGAGCCACACGAAGTGCGGGACCGCGAGCAGCACGCGGAAGAAGGTCGTGAGACGCGACCGGCGCAGGTCGTCGTCCACCGTCACCCGAATCGGATCCGCGCGGTACACGTTGGCGAACTCGTAGCTCGCCGGATCGCTGTTCGGATACCGCTGCGTGAAGAAGAACAGATAGCCGTACGCCTGCACCGAATATCCGATCCCGTAGACCGCCGCGTTGCGCAGGCCCTCCGCCATGCGGCCATGTGCCAGGCAGTAGAACCAACCCAGGAACCCGGCGGTCGCAGCCACTCCGGAAGAGCCGTATCCGCCGCCCGCAGCCGACGAGCCGAACCCCAGCAACGCGTCGGCCAGGAAAACCGCCGGAATCGCGAGCACCAGGCGGAACCCGGTTACCCAGCGGTTCTGCTGCCCGGGCTCGGGGATCTCCACCTCGACCGGGTAGCTCCCGGGGCGCCCGGTGAACCCGGGGTAGGGATCGGCGGCCAGGGTCAGGTAAGCCGCGACATGTGCCGCGTAGCGCACATAGGCGGCCAGGAACCGGTGCAGCATGGGTGACGGAGTGCCTTGGATCAGCGTCGCGATCCATTGTGCGATCGACACCAGCACGGCCAGTGAGAACCACCCCGCCAGCCAGATGAAGTGCGGGATCGCCAGGATCAGTCGGAAGCCGACCGTCCATCGATTGCGCTCCAGCGACGGATCGAGAACCGTCAGGCGAACTGCTCGATCGTTCACCGCAGGACGAGCCCTAGGAGCTCCGGTGATCTCGCGCTTGCGAGATCACGGCTTGTTCTCGATCCAGGGCATCATCTTGCGCAGGTCGCCGCCCACCTTCTCGACCTGGTGGCCTTGCTGTTCGCTGCGCATGCGCTGGAAGTTCTCCTGGCCGGCGCGGTTCTCGGCGATCCACTCGCGCGCGAAGTCTCCCGACTGGATGTCTGCGAGCACCTTCTTCATCGCCTCGCGCACCTCCGGCCCGATCACCTTCGGACCGCGCGTGAGATCCCCGTACTCCGCCGTGTTGGAGATCGACTCGCGCATGCCGGTGATCCCCTTCTCGTACATCAGGTCGACGATCAGCTTCAGCTCGTGGAGGCACTCGAAGTATGCGAGCCGCGGGTCGTAGCCCGCCTCGACGAGGGTCTCGAAGCCCGCCCGCACCAGCTCGGTCGCGCCGCCGCACAGCACCGACTGCTCGCCGAACAGGTCGGTCTCGGCCTCGTCCTTGAAGGTGGTCTCGATCACCCCCGCGCGCATGCAGCCGATGCCCTTCGCGTAGGCGAGGGTGAGGTCCTTGGCGTTGCCCGTGGCGTCGCGGTGGATGGCGATCAAGCCCGGCACTCCGCGCCCCTCCGCGAACTGCCGCCGCACGAGGTGGCCCGGCCCCTTGGGCGCGACCATCGCGACGTCGACCTCGGCAGGCGGGTCGATCTGGTCGAAGTGGATCGTGAAGCCGTGCGCGAACAGCAAGAGGTTCCCCGGCGCGATGCCGTCGCGGATCTCGCTCTCCCACACCTCCGCCTGCTTCTCGTCGGGCAGCAGGATCATCACGACGTCTCCGGTGCTGGCCGCGTCGGCCACGTCGAGCACGCGCAGGCCCTCGGCCTCGGCGTCCTTGCGGCTGGCCGAGTCGGGCCGCAGGCCGACCACGACGTCGACTCCCGACTCCTTCAGGTTGAGGGCGTGGGCATGGCCCTGCGACCCGTAGCCCAGGATGGCGACGGTCTTGCCCTCGAGCTTCGAGAGGTCGGCGTCGTTCTCGTAATAGACGTCGGACATGCGGGGCGCGAGGGTATCAGCAGCCCTATTCGAGCCGGTGGCGCTCCAGCTTGCCCTGCGCGTTGCGTGGCAGCTCCGCGACGAACACGAAGGCCTTCGGCACCTTGTAGGAGGCGAGGCGCTCGCGGCAGAACGCGCGCAGGTCCTCCTCGCTCGGGCCGTCGCCGTCGGGCGCCACGACGATGTGAGCCACCACCGCCTGCTGCCACTCTGCGTCCTCGCGGCCGCCGACCCCGGCGTCGGCGACGCCCGGGTGCTCGAGCAGAGTCTCCTCGACCTCGGCCGGGGACACGTTCTTACCGCCCGTGACGATCACGTCGTCCGCGCGGCCCAGCACGTAGAGGTAGCCGTCCTCGTCGATGCGGCCGAGGTCCCCGGTGACGAGCCAGCCGTCCTCCCCCGCCGACCCCGGTGCGACCGTCGGCCCGCGGACGCAGATGCGGCCGTCCGCGTCGATTCGCACCTCGGTGCTGAGGATCGGCGGCCCCGCGCTGTCGGGCCGGGCGGCGGTCTCCGCCGGCGGCATGGTCGCCACCTGCGACGCGGTCTCGGTGAGGCCGTAGGTGGGCGCCACCGGCGCGCCGGCGCCGAGCGCGCGCTCGATCAGCGCGCGCGGGGCCGCCGCCCCGCCGATCACCGCGCAGCGCAAGCGGTCGAGGGGCGCGTCGGCGTCCAGCAGGCGCGCCAGCATCGTGGGCACGAGCGACACGATCGTCACACCCTCCCGTTCGATCGTCGCCGCGGTGGCGGCCGCCTCGAAGGGCTCGAGCACGATCGGAATCCGGTACAGCGCGCAGCGCACCACGATCGACAGGCCGCCGATGTGGTGCAGCGGCAGGCAGCACAGCCAGCGGTCGGTCGGCGCGACACCGATGCGCACGCCCGCGCCGATCGCGCTCCACAGATGGTTGCCGTAGGTGAGCTCGATCGCGGCCGGGTCTCCGGCGGTGCCGGAGGTATGGATCACGCAGTGCCCGTCGTCGGTCTCGAAGTCGACCCCGAACTCGATGTCCGGGCCCGGCCCGGCGGCCAGCTCGTCGATCGAGCGCAGCACGAGCTTCGGCGCGGCCGCCGCCAGCAGCCGGTCCGTCGCGGCCGCCGGCGCCTTGTGGTCCACGGGCACGGCCACCGCGCCGATCTTCGTCAGCGCGTGCAACAGGACCACGTAGCCGGCGGCGGGCTCCAGGACCAGCGCGACCCGGTCGCCGCGCCCGATGCCCGCGCCGGCGAGCCGGCGCGCGGTCGCCCGGGCCTCTGCCTCCAGCTCCGCGAACGACAGCGAGCGGTCGCGGGCGACCAGCGCGGGCCGCTCGGGCAGCGCCTCGGCGGCGCGCGCGAGCCAGTCGTCAACCTTCATGTGGCGCGGTGGGTCGGCATCTGTGAACGTCTATCGTTGCGATCCGGCATGGGCTTCAGCTGGACTCCCGCAGGGAGCTACTCCGACATACGCTATGAGACCGGCGCCGAAGACGCCACCGGCATCGCCAAGATCACGATCGCGCGCCCGGAGGTCCGCAACGCGTTCCGGCCCGAGACGCTGATCGAGATCTCCGACGCGCTCGAGCGGGCGCGCGAGGACAGCTCGATCGGGGTGATCGTGCTCACGGGTGAGGGGTCCGAGGCCTTCTGCTCGGGGGGCGACCAGCGCGTGCGGGGCGATTCGGGCTATGTGGCGGGCGGTGCGGCGGTCGGCCGGTTCCACGTCACGGACCTGCACGTGCAGATGCGGCGGCTGCCCAAGCCGATCGTGGCGATGGTGGCGGGCTACGCCATCGGCGGCGGGCATGTGCTCCACGTCGTGTGCGACCTCACGATCGCGGCCGACAACGCCCGCTTCGGCCAGACCGGTCCTCGCGTGGGCAGCTTCGACGGCGGCTTCGGCGCGGCCCTGCTGGCCAGCCAGGTGGGACAGAAGAAGGCCAAGGAGATCTGGTTCCTGTGCCGTCAGTACGACGCGCAGGCAGCGCTGGACATGGGCCTGGTGAACACGGTCGTCGCGCTGGAGGATCTCGAGGCCGAGACCGTCCGCTGGTGCCGCGAGATGCTGCAGCTGTCGCCGTTCGCGCTGCGCCTGCTGAAGGCGAGCTTCAACGCCTCGGAGGACGGCATGACCGGCTTGCAGCAGCTCGCGCACGACGCGAACCTCCTCTTCTACATGTCGGAGGAGGCACAGGAAGGGCGCGACGCCTACCGGGAGAAGCGCACGCCCGACTTCTCGAAGTTCCCCCGCCGCCCCTAGTGGCCCGCGACACCGTCCCGCTGCGCATCTGGTTGATGGCCGCGCGCCCGCGCACCCTCCCGGCCGCGATCGCGCCGGTGCTGGTCGGCACGGCCCTGGCGGGCGCCGAGGGCGAGTTCCGGCCGCTCGCGTTCCTCGCTGCGCTCGTCGGCAGCATCTTCATCCAGATCGGGACGAACCTCTCCAACGACTACTCCGACGCGCGGCGCGGCGCGGACACCGAGGAGCGGCTCGGCCCGGTGCGCGTGACGGCCGGCGGGCTCGTCCCCCCGCGCAAGGTGCTCGTCGCCACGTGGCTGGCGTTCGGCATCGCGGTGGCGGCAGGCGCGTACCTGATCGCCCTCGTCGGCTGGGAGCTGCTGGCGATCGGCGCCGCGTCGATCCTGGCCGGCGTCCTGTACACGGGCGGCCCGCGCCCGTACGGCTACGAAGGGCTGGGCGAAGTGTTCGTGTTCACGTTCTTCGGCCTGGTTGCCGTGGCCGGCTCCTACTACGTCCAGACCGAGGAGCTCACCTCCCTCGCCGTCGCCGTAGCGGTCCCGGTGGGCCTGCTGTCCGCAGGGATCCTGATGGTCAACAACATCCGCGACATCGACACCGACCGCCGGGCCGGCAAGCGGACGCTGGCGGTGCGGCTCGGGCGGCGGCTGGCGATCCACGCGTTCGCGGGCACATTGCTGCTGGCGTTCGGCTGGACCGCGGGCGTGGCGATCGTGGAGAGCGAGCCGTGGCTCGCCCTGCCGCTGGTGACAATGCCGCTCGTGCGGCCGGTGCAGCGCACCGTCGCGGGCCGTACCGACGGTCCGGCCCTGAACGCCGCACTGGCGCGCACGGGGATGCTGCTCGCGGCCTACTCGGTGCTGATGTCGGCCGCGCTGCTGCTCGCGTACTGATGCAGATCGAGGCCCTCGAACTCGTGCCGTACTCCCTGCGGTTCAAGGAGCCGTACGTCACCGCGCGCGGGCGGCTCGACCGGCGGGACCTGTTGCTGGTCCGGCTGCACGCGGACGGCCTCGTGGGACTCGGGGAAGCCGCGCCGCTGGCCTTGCGCGGCGGCCCGGCGCTGGCCGAGATCGCGACGGAGCTCGCGCAGTGGCCCGACCCGAGCGTGCTGGAGGGCCTCTCTCCCCAGGCGCGGCTGGCGCTCGAACAGGCACACCTGGATCTGCGCGGCAAGGCAGCGGGCGTCCCGGTCCACGAGCTGCTGGGCGCAGCCCAGGGGCGGCCGGTGACATGCAACGCGACGCTGGTAGCCGGCCCGCCGCGCGACGTGGCGGCCAAGGCGTCCGAATGGGCCGGCATGGGCTTTCGGACCTTCAAGCTGAAGGCCGGCGTCGAGGGGGACGTCGAGCAGGTGCGGGCGGTGCGCGACGCGCTGCCGCGCGATGCACGCATCCGCGTCGATGCCAACGGGGTGTGGACGGTCGACGAGGCGGTGGCGAGGCTGGCGGCGATGGAGCCGCTGGAGCTCGCCGAGCAGCCGGTTCCCACCCTGGCCGACATGGCGGCCCTGGCGGGCCGCACCGACACGAGGCTGGCGGCCGACGAGAGCGTGGTCACGCCGGCCGATGCGCGTGCCGCGGCGTCGGTGTGCCACGCCGCGACGGTGAAGCTCGCGAAGGTCGGCGGCGTCGATGCAGCCTTCGCCATCGCGCGCGAGCTGCCGGTGTACCTGTCGAGCGCGCTCGACGGCCCGGTCGGCATTGCGGCGGCCGCGCACGTGGCTCAGGCGCTGTCCGGGGAGCTCGCCCACGGCCTCGCCACGTCGGTGCTGTTCGCGGACGCCATCGCCTCGCGCGAGTGCGCCGTGCGGGGCGGCAGCCTCCATCTCCCAGGCGGCCCCGGGCTGGGCGTCGAGATCGACGAGGCCGCGCTCGCGCGGTGCCGGATCGACTTGAAGAGCTAGCGTCCCGGCGGAATGGACGCGACCAACCGCAACACGGCACTTGCCTCGGCGCTGGCAGAAGAGCTGGCCCGGGCGGGCGTGCGCCACGCGTGCGTGTCGCCGGGATCGCGCTCGGCGCCGCTGGCGCTCGCGATGTGGAACGAGCCCGGCATCCGGGTGTGGAGCCACGTCGACGAGCGCTGCGCGGGGTTCTTCGCGCTCGGCATCGCGCAGGAGACGGGCGCCCCCGCCGTGGTCGTGACGACGTCCGGTACCGCGGGCGCGAACCTCCACCCCGCCGTCGCCGAGGCCGACGAGGCACGCGTGCCGCTGATCGTGATCACCGCGGACCGGCCCCCGGAGCTGCGCGGCCGCGGCGCGGGCCAGACGATCGATCAGCTGAAGCTCTACGGAGCCGCCGTGCGGTGGTTCTGCGAGCTGGGCGTCGCGGCGGCCGACGACACGGGGTTGCTGCACTACCGCTCGGCCGCCGTGCGCGCCGTGGCCCAGGCGCGCGGCCGGCCCCCCGGGCCCGTGCACCTCAACGTCCCGCTGACGGAACCGCTGGCCCCGGATGCCGAGGAGGGCGCCGTCACGGCCCGGTCGGGTCTGGCCCGCGAAGGACGCGGCGACCGGCCGCTGACGGAAGTGGTGGAGCCGCGCCTCGAAGCGCACCCGGCAACCGTGTCGAGGGTCGCCGAGCTGCTGTCGGAATGCTCCCGGGGCGTGATCCTCGCCGGGCGCAACAGCGACGGCCGGCTGGCCGCACCGGTCGCGGCACTGGCCCGTGCCCACGGCTTCCCGATCCTCGCCGAGCCGACGTCGCAGCTGCGCTGCGGCGCCCACGAGCTCGAGCAAGTGGTGGCCTCCTACGACCTGATCTTCCGCGACCTGCCCGGCGTGCTCGCGCCCGACCTCGTGATCCGGGTGGGCGACATGGTCACGTCCAAGGCCGTGCGCACATGGCTCCAGTACAGCGAAGCCAGGCAGGTCGTGTTCGACCCCGACGGCGGCTGGAACGAGCCGACGTCGATCGCGGACATGGTCGTGCGGGTCGACCCGGTGCCGCTTTTCGAATCGCTGGCCGAACAGCACGAGCCGCCCGGCGACCGCGGCTGGCTGGACGCTTGGCGGGCCACGAACCAGGCCGCGGAGCTGGAGGTGGACACTTTCCTGAAGGAGCTGGGCGCCGAGCTGTTCGAGCCGCGCGTGCACCGCGACCTGAGCGCGCTGCTTCCCGAGGGGAGCACGGTGTACGTCGCGTCCAGCATGCCGATCCGCGACCTCGAGACCTTCCTGCCCGTGACCGGGCGGAACCTGCGCTTCCTTGCGAACCGCGGCGCGAACGGCATCGACGGGCTGGTGTCGTCGGGCTTCGGCGCGGCGGCGACGGCCCCCGGGCGCACGTTCGTGCTGACAGGGGATGTCGGCCTCTACCACGACATGAACGGGCTCCTCGCCGCGAGTCGCCTCGGTGTCGACGCGACCGTGGTGGTGATGAACAACGGCGGCGGGGGAATCTTCGACTTCCTGCCGATCGCCCGGCACCGCGAGGGCTACGAGGAGCTGTTCGGGACGCCGACGGGGCTCGACCTGGAGCAGGTGGCCGGCGTCTACGGGCTGCGGTTCACGCGGGTGGGCCGCTACCCCGATCTCCCGGGAGCGCTGGCGGAGCCGGGGCTGGTCGAGATCCCACTGGACCGTGCCCGCAACGTGGAGCTGCACCGTGCGCTGGTCGAGCGGGTGTCCGCGGTGGTCGGAGTTGCGGCGGAACGCGCCGGGCCGCCGGCCTCCGCGTAGACCCGACCCGTCCGGCGCCTACGACCCCGTGAGGGCGGGCAGCAGGGCCATCAGCTTGACCTCGGTCTCGGCCAGCTCCGCGTCGGGCTGCGACTCGCCCACCACGCCGCCCCCGGCAAAGCAGTGCGCGACGCGGCCGGCCAGCAGGCCGCAGCGCAGCGCCACGCAGAACTCGCCGTCCTCGAACGAGTCCATCCACCCCACCGGCGCCGCGTACCAGCCGCGGTCCATCTGCTCCAGCTCGCGCACCAGTGGTTCCGCCTTCGCCCACGGCTCGCCGCCGACCGCCGAGGTCGGGTGCAGCGCGCCCACCAGGTCGACCACGCTGCGGGGCTGGGCGAGCTGGGCGCGTACCGGCGTCGCGAGGTGCTGGATGTTGGCGACCTTCACGAGCGCCGGCTCCTCGGCGGGAGTGACCCACACCGACAGGGGCTCCAGCGAGCGCTCGATGGTGTCCACGACGATCGCGTGCTCCTCGCGGTCCTTGCCGCTGTGCAGCAGGCGCTCGCCGAGGTGGTCGTCGACGGCAGGGTCCGCGCTGCGCCGCGTCGACCCGGCGAGGGCGACCGTGCTGAGGACCGAGCCGGCGCGCCGCACGAGGAGCTCCGGGCTGGCGCCGATGAAGGCCGCCTCCGGCGTCCCGGCGCAGAAGCAGTAGCAACTCGGATAGGCCGCGCGCAGGGCGCCGAACACGGCCCCGGGGTTGAACGGGCGCGCGGCGCTGACGCGCACCTCGCGCGCCAGCACGAGCTTCTCGACCGCGCCGGCCCGCACGAGCCGGGCGCCCTCGTCGACGGCGCGCTCGAAGTCTTCCGGAGGCCGCACGCTCGCGATCTCGTATCCGCCCGCGGGGTCCGGGTCGACGAGGGGCAGGGGATCCGTGCTGAGCGCGCCGAGCCGCCCGGCCGCTCGCGCCGCCAGGCGGCGGGGGTCGTCGCCTTCCCGGCACATCACGTTGAGCGTCGCGTGCGTGGCTGAACCCGACCGCGCGATCGACAGGTGGGGTAGGGCGAGCCCGGTGGCGGTGAAGGAACTCCATTCGGGCGCGGAGCATCCGTCGGCGTAGAAGCTGAACCCCCCTACCCAGATGGGACCGGTGGCCGGCGCATCGATGTCCTCGCCTCGAACCGCGTCGCGGAAGACGTCGGAGCACATTTGCGCAGCCTGCGCAAACCGATTCCTTCCGGGTACGGCGTCCACCGTGACCGCTGCGCCCAGCGCCCCGATCGCGAAGCCGTCCCGGTCGGGCTGCTCCCAGACGAACCAGCGCTCGTCGGCGCGGCGGCTCGCGAACGTCGCGGCGGCGACGTCGACTTCCCCTTCCAGCGGAACCGTGACACTGGCAAGCACCGGCCTGCCGAAGCGTCGCGCCCGGGCAACGGCCTCGGCCGCGCGTGCCTCGAGGACGCGAACGATGGAGGTCGTGTCACGCGTGGGCACGAATTCGACTGTACAACCTGACACCCGCGCGCCCACGCGTGACGCATCCACCGCCACGCTGGGCCCCATGCCCGAACGATGCGGAATTCCGTGCACCCCTCGCACGCAACTCGCCAAAGTTCGGGTGGCGGAGCTGGCGGAGCGGCAGTGGGGCGTCGTCACGCGCGCTCAACTGGAGCAGAGTGGACTGGAAGAGGCCGGCATCTCGCGCTGGATACGCGAACGCCGGCTGCACCGGATCCACCCAGGCGTCTATGCCGTCGGCCACCCTGCTCTTGCACTGGGGGGAAAGCTTGCGGCTGCGCTCCTGTATGCAGGTCCGGGAGCAGCGCTTTGCGGCGTGACTGCCGGATCCTGGCTCGGACTGCTGCAGGCAGCACCCCGGCACCTGCACGTGTGCACGCCGCGCGACCGGCGATCGGTGAGGGGCGTGCGCGTGCATGCTCGACGGGACGTGCAGCGCATCTGGCACAGACGCCTCCCCGTTACCCCACCTGCCCGGACGCTCTTGGACATCGCGGGTCAGGTGCGGGTGCCGGAGCTGCGGCGCGCACTCGCGGAGGCCGAGTTCTTGAGACTCGTAACGCTCGACGAGGTCGAAGCGGTTCTGCGCCGCGGCAGG
>DASRIA010000079.1:0-27720 GCA_035650255.1 Solirubrobacterales bacterium | reverse complement strand
GTTTTACGGGGGCCCGACGGCTGAGGGAGGAGAGGTTGCTTTGTTGCTTTCTGCCGGCGTGACCCAGAGGGTCTTATGTGGCCGACAGAAACTGGGTCGGCTGCTCCGCAGCCGAAAGCCTTAAACGAACTGCTGCAGCGGTCCCGCGCCTGCTTGGTCTGCGTCTGCAGCTCCTTCTGCACGCGGTCGACCTGCGGCTTGACCGCCTTCTCCAGGTCGGAACGGAACCGCGCCGTCCGGGCCTGGGCGTGCTTGCCGTTCGTCTTGATCGTGCGCTGCGTGCTGTTGCGCTGCAGCCTCAGGAAACGGGCCGCGGCGTTGCGGCGCTTGCGCAGGACGCGGTTCGCCGCGTTCCGGCGCTTGCGCAGCTCACGCACGACGCGGTTGCGGGCAACCGTGCCGCGCCGCTCGAACCGGCGCACGTCGCGACGCACGCGGTTCAGCTCCTTCTCGGCGCTGGGGCGGCTGGTCCAGGGCTGGATCGCGTTGACGACGCGGTCCCGCACCTCCAGCGCGGCACCCACCGGCACCAGCAGCGCGCTCTCGGCGACGCCGCCGACCTGGGTCAGGACGCTCTCCGCCTGCTTGGTCTCGGCGGCCACGCGCTGCGATGCAGCCGCGCGGACGTTGCGCTGAGCGGCGGTGGTACGACGGCGGGCGGTCTGCCGGCGACGGGTCGCCTGACCCTTCTTGCCGGCCGCGCTGCGCTGCGCACGGGCAGCCGCGGTGTTGCTGGTCGTCCGCCGGCGCGTCGCCTGGCCGCGCTTTGCGGCGGCGCTGCGACGCTGAGCCGCTGCGCTGCGCGGCTTTGCCGCCGTGCTGCGCTGCGAACGCGAAGCATTTGAATTCGTTGTTGCCATCTGGATTGCGCCTCCTCAGGAGCCGTCTTAGGGTAACAAGCTTACATCTAAGCTACCCAGAATCTAACAGGACGAACACATGTTTGTCCGAGAGAGCGGGAAAGTTACAGCCCGGCCGCTGGTTTTCGACGTGGCTCGGGCCGGGAACGGCTCTACAGAGCCAAATCGCCGTTCCCCCGCAGAAATCGGCCCACTAACATCAGGGGCCGATGCCCGAGGGAGACACCATTCTCTCGATCGCAGGCCGGCTGCGGCCCGTGCTGGTCGGCCGGCCCCTGGAGCACATCGAGACGCCGCAGCGCCGCCACGCGCTCGACGGCTGGCCGGAGAAGCTTGCGGGGGCCCGCATCCGGTCCATCGACACCCACGGCAAGCACCTGTTCCTGCGCTGGGACAACGGGCTCACGATCCACTCCCACCTGCGGATGTCGGGTCGCTGGCGCATCTTCGAGCGGCCGTTCGACGTCGGGCGGCGCGCTCGCGCGGTGTGGCTGGTGCTGGAGACCGCGGTCCACACCGTCGTCCAGTTCCGGGGCCCGATCCTCGAGCTGATCCGCGACAGCCGCCTGGGATACGACCCCTACCTGCGGCGCCTCGGCCCCGACATCCTGGCCGACGAGCTCGACTGGGACGCGATCCTGGTGCGCCTGCGCGCTGACGATCCCACTCGCCCCGTCGCCGACGCGCTCCTCGACCAGCGCACGCTGGCGGGCATCGGCAACCTGTGGAAGAACGAGAGCCTCTATCAGTGCGGCGTCGACCCCTGGCGCCCGACGGCCAACGTCGGCGACGACGAGCTCGAGCATGTCGTCCGCACCGCGCGCGACATGATGCGGCGAGAGGTCAGGCGCGGCGGCAGGCTTTCCGGAGGAGAGGTGTTCGAGCAGGGCGGCAAGCGCTGCCGCCGCTGCGGGATGACGATCCGGGTCAAGGGCCAGTGGGACGAGAACCGGATGACGTACTGGTGCCCGAACTGCCAGACCTGAGCGCTGCGGGGAGGATCAGGACGGGAGGCCGGCCGCGGCCCGTGCACGATCACGCTCGACATGCAGTGAGAGCTTCACGACCTTGCCGGCACCCACGGTCCACACGCTCCAGTAGGTCCGGACGAGCTCCACTCCACTGCCCTTGCCCCGCGCATGGACCTCGTGCGCGACGAAGACGCGGTCTCCCTGCTCGACCATCTCCGGCGCCTCGATGTGCCACGCGTCCCAGACATCCGACAACTCCGCCACGAGCCGCCGGAAGCCGTCGAGCCCGGTGTAGCGATCGGGGTTCATCACCCGATCGGTCGCATCGATTTCGAAGCCGGGCGACATGAGCTGTTCCAATTCGGAGAAGTCGCCGCGGTTCCATGCGGCATAGCAGCGCCGCACGAGCTCCGTCGAAGTGCTCACCGGCGGATTATGACCTGCGGTGACGGCCGAACGACGCCCGCTACGCTAGCTCGATGCCACCGGCACTCGAGATCGGCGCGCTCACGAAGCGCTACGACGACGGCACCCTGGCGCTCGACTCGCTCGACCTGACGATCCCCGACGGCGCCTTCTTCGGCCTGCTCGGGCCGAACGGCGCCGGCAAGACCACGCTGATCAACTCGATCACCGGCCTGGTGCGGGTCACCTCCGGATCGATCCGAGTGTTCGGCCACGAGGCGCTGGGCGACGGCATCGACGTGCTTGCGGCGCGCGCGATCGTCGGCCTCTCGCCGCAGGACGTGAACCTCGACCGCTTCCTGACCGTGTACGAGTCGCTGCTGTACCACGGCGGCTACTACGGGATGCCGCGCGAGGACGCCGCGCGGCGCGCCGAGGAGATGATCGACGTCTTCGACCTGCGCGCCAAGCGCGAAGTCCGCACGCCGCGGCTCTCCGGCGGCATGAAGCGGCGCCTGCTGCTCGCGCGGGCGCTGCTGCACGAGCCGCGCCTCGTGATCCTGGACGAGCCCACCGCAGGTGTCGACTACGAGCTGCGCATGGAGCTGTGGCGCTACATCCGCCTCCTGCACGAGCGCGGCACGACGATCCTGCTGACGACGCACTACCTCGAGGAGGCCGAGGCGCTCTGCGAGCAGATCGCACTGATCAAGCGCGGCCGGATCGCAGCGCTCGACAGCCCGGCCGCCCTGCGCGACCGCTACGGCGCCGGGTCGCTCGACGAGGTCTACGTGAAGGCCATGGGCGCCACGCCCGACCACGTGGAGGTGGCGTAATGGAGGCTGCATCGGTGCGCGTCGCGGCCGGCCGTCCCAAGACACCCCAGGAGCTGCGCCGCCTCTCCTATATGAGCCTGTTCTGGCTCGCGGCCCGCGAGGCGCGACGTGTGACGCGGCTGTGGAGCCAGACGGTGCTCGCGCCCGTCGTCTCGTCGCTGCTGTTCGTGATCGTGTTCGGGCTCTCGCTCGGCAACCGCATCCGCCACGTCGGCGGCTTCGACTACGAGGTGTTCATCCTGCCCGGGCTGGTCGCGATGGCGATGGTGACCGCGGCCTACGCGAACAACTCGAGCTCGATCTTCCAGGCGCGCAACGACCGCTACATCGACGACATCCTGGCCGCGCCGATGCTCCCGTGGCAGGTCGACATCGGGCTCACGATCGGCGGCGTGCTGCGTGCGCTGATGATCGGCGGCGCGCTGACCGCGATCGCGGCGCCCCTGCTCGGCGTGCCGATCGACGAGCCGCTGATCCTGATCGCGGCGTCGCTCGCCGCGATCATGCTGTTCGCCTCGCTGGGCGTGATCGTCGGCATCTACGCGCAGAGCTGGGACCACCACTCGTTCGTCTCCAACCTCGTGATCCAGCCGCTGGCGTTCGTGGGCGGCGTCTTCTACTCCGTGGAAATCCTGCCCTCGCCGTGGGAGCAGCTCTCGCATGCGAACCCGCTCTTCTACATGGTGGACGCGATCCGCTACGGGTTCCTCGGCCAGAGCGACGTTTCGCCGCTCGTCTCGCTGCCGATCACGTTTGCGCTCGCCGGCGCGATGTTCCTGTGGTCGGCGTGGCTGTTCAGGTCCGGCCACAAGCTGAAGCCCTAGGCCCCGTGGGGCGCTAGGAGGGCAGGAGCCCGCGCCGCGCGAGCGCTGCGCGCACCGCGGGCGCGTGGGCGACCAGCGTCTCGTCGCGCTCCGTCAGTCTCGGCAGCGGCGCCGAGGGCAGCATGCGCGGAGCGCGCAGCACGGTCGTCGCCGGGCCGGAGTCGCGCCACAGCTCGGCCTTGCGCATGCGCTCCTCCTCCGACTTCGTGAAGTAGTGGTGGATCCGCAGGCGCTCCCAGGCAGGCGGCTTGCGTGTGAGGTTCTTCAGCGGGTCGATCGGACGCATCTCCTCGTCCACCGGGACTCCGTCGCGGTAGCGGAAGCTGTGGGCCGTCAGGCACCGCGCGACCTGGCCCGGCTCGACGATGCTCTTGTAGACGAGGCGATCGTCCGGCTTCAGCGGCCGGCGCTCCAAATAGTTCTCGATCACGAGCCCGTCCGGCTTCGAAACGTGCCCGGAGGAGCCGAACTCGGCCCGGCTCACGACGACGCCGGGGAACCGCTCGTAGTCGCGCATCACCTCCGGGAGCCGCTCACCTGCCGGGGAGAACAGGAACTCGTCGACGTCCAGGAACGCGATCCAGCGGGCGTCGTCCCGATGGGCGCCGGCACAGTGCTCGAAGGCGCTGAACAGCGCCATCGGCCGGCCGTTGTGCCCGCGAAACGGGGTGGGCCAGTCGTGCTGCGTGACGATCCCCTCCTCGACATAGGGCGCCAGCACGTCGCGATGGTCGTCAGTGCTGCCGTTGTCGTAGAGGAAGAAACGCTCCACGCCACCGAGCCGGTGGAACTCGATCCACTCGGCCAGGTACTCGGCGTCCTGCCGGTAGATCGTGCAGGCCGCCAGATAGGCTCTTCCGGGTTCAGGGGGCATCAGGCTTCCATCTTCATGGAATCACGCGACGTCTTCAGCCAGCAGGAGCTCGATGAAGCGCTGAGCCGACCCGACCTGATTCCGGTCTGCGCGGGAGACGGTCAGTTCGAGCTCGGCGGCGACCACTTCGTGCGCGCAGCCGATTCCGCGCGCATGGTCGTCGGCGACGACGCATCCGTCGAGGCCGGCGGCTCCACGAGCATCGTCGCGAGCGGCCGGGCGCACGTCGCCACCCGCGACTCGGCCACGGTCGAGGCCGGGGACTCGACGCACGTGATCGCGGGCGGCCACGTCTACGTGCGCGCCTACGGCCGGGCGCGGGTCGTGGCCAGCGCGGACGCGACGGTGGACGCCGGCGAGGACGCCTATGTCGTGGCGCTGGGGCGCGCGCGGGTCCGCGCAGGCGATCGCTGCCGGGTGCGGGCGGTCCTGACCACGCGGGCGATGCTGCGCGGCGAGTGCCGCGCCTGGGTTTGGGGACAGGCGGTCGTCCACGCGCAAGATCGCGTCGCGGTCACCGCCTGGGGCAACGCCACGGTGCACGCCGCGGGCGCGGCGAGGGTCGAAGCGCTCGAGACCGCGATCGTGACCGCGACCGGATCGGCGAGCGTCCGCGCCTGCGGAGCGGTCATGGTGCGCGCGCGGGGAGCGGCGCAGATCGATGCCGCGGCCGGGGTCGCGGTGATGCGCCACGGCGGGCGGGCGGTGTCCGGAGGCGGAGCCGTCGAGGTGGCGCATCCGGCGACCGCGGCGGAATGGTGCGCGTGGTATGGGGTGCCGGTCGAGGACGGCGTGGCGGTCCTCTTCAAGGCGGTGGACGACAACTTCGACTCCTACTACGGCATGTCGTACCGCCCCGGCAGCGTGCCGGTCGCCGACGATTGGGACGGCGGCGTGCAGGAGTGCGGAGGTGGGCTGCATTTCTCTCCCCGGCCGACCTTCGCCGTGCCCGGGCCTGCAGATGAGATGCGCTTCGTCGCATGTCCGGTCCGCGTCGCGGACATCGCCTTCCACCCGGGCGGCATGTATCCCGACAAGGTGAAGGCGAAGGGCGCGTGCGCCCCCGTGTGGGAGGTGCACGAGGACGGCACCGCCGTCGACGCGCGGGCGGCGGCTGCCGGCCGGCCGTAGAACCGCGCAGCGCTACTCTCCATATAGGTAGTGACGCCCGCCGCTCTCACCCACTTTTCGCCGCCCGTCCGCGAGTGGTTCGACCGTGCGTTCGGGGAGCCGACGCCGCCCCAGATCCACGGCTGGCCGCCGATCGCGCGCGGCGAGAGCACGCTGATCGCGGCACCGACCGGGTCGGGGAAGACGTTGTCCGCATTCCTGTGGGCGATCGACCGGCTGATAAACAGCCCCCCGCCCGAAAGCGGACGGCGGGGTGTGCAGCAGGACGACGTTCCTCCTGGGACGCGCGTGATCTACATCTCGCCGCTGAAGGCGCTCGGGTACGACATCGACCGCAACCTGCAGGTGCCGCTCACGGCGATCCCCGGGGCGGAGCGCATCCGGGTCGGCATCCGCACGGGCGACACGCCGCAGAAGGAGCGCGCGCAGATGCTGCGCCGCCCGCCCGACATCCTGATCACGACGCCCGAGTCGCTCTACCTGATGCTGACGTCGCGGGCGCGGGAGACCCTCGCCGGGGCGGAATGCGTGATCGTGGACGAGATCCACGCCGTCGCCGCCAGCAAGCGTGGATCGCACCTGTCCCTCACCCTGGAGCGCCTCGAGGAGCTGGTGCGCGCCAACGGCCGCGACGAACCGCTCCAGCGAATCGGCCTGTCCGCGACGCAGCGGCCCATCGACGAGATCGCCCGCTTCCTGGGGGGCGTGTCCGACGGGGCTCCGCGCCCGGTCACGATCGTCGAGGCCGAGGCCGACAAGCCGCTCGACCTGCAGGTCGTGGTGCCGGTCGCCGACCTGCGCGACCCCGAGACCGACCCGGCCGCAGACCAGTCCGATCCTGCGATGGCCGTGAATGGCGATTCTGCCTCGCGGCGTTCGATCTGGCCCAGCATCTACCCGCGGGTGCTGGAGATGGTGCGCGAGCACAACTCCACGATCGTGTTCGTAAACAACCGGCGCCTGGCCGAGCGGCTCGCGCTGCGGCTCAACGACCTGGCCGAGGAGCCGGTCGCGCGCTCGCACCACGGGTCGCTCTCGCGCGAAGCGCGCACGGAGATCGAGGACGAGCTGAAGTCGGGCCGGCTGCGGTGCCTGGTCGCCACCAGCTCGCTCGAGCTCGGCATCGACATGGGCGCCGTCGACCTCGTCGTGCAGATCGAGTCGCCTAAGTCGGTCGCGCGCGGCCTGCAGCGGGTCGGTCGCGCCGGCCACACGCTGTCCCAGGTCTCGAAGGGGCGCCTGTTCCCGAAGTTCCGCGCCGACCTGGTCGAGTGCGCGGTCGTCACCAAGCTGATGCGCGAGCGCGCGATCGAGGCGACGGTCATCCCGCGCTCGCCGCTGGACGTGCTCGCCCAGCACGTGGTCGCGATGGTCGCGGGCCAGGACTGGACGGTCGACGACGTCCATCGCGTCGTGACCTCCGCCTACCCCTATCGCGACCTGTCAGCGACGCAGCTCGAGAACGTGCTCGACATGCTCGACGGCCGCTATCCGTCGGAGGAGTTCGCGGAGCTGCGCCCGCGCCTCGTCTGGGACCGCATCGAGGGCACGCTGCGCGCCCGGCGCGGCTCGCAGAAGCTCGCGGTCACGAACGCCGGCACGATCCCCGACCGCGGCCTGTACGGGGTGCATCTACCGGACGGCCGGCGGGTGGGGGAGTTCGACGAGGAGATGGTCTACGAGGCGCGTGTCGGGCAGGCATTCCGGCTCGGCTCCACCACCTGGCGGATCGAGGACATCACCCGCGACCGCGTGATCGTGACGCCCGCGCCCGAAGTGCCGGGAGCGATTCCCTTCTGGAAGGGGGACGGCATCGGCCGCACCTTCGAGCTCGGGACCGCGGTCGGCGCGTTCCAGCGCGAGGTGTCCGAGATGCCGCAGGAGCAGGCGCTTGCGCTGCTCCGCGGCGAGTACGACCTGGACGAGTTCGCCGCCGACAACGTGTACCGCTACCTGAACGAGCAGCGGGAGGCGACCCGCGCCGTGCCGTCGGACCGCACGATCGTGATCGAGCGCTTCCGCGACGAGATCGGCGACTGGCGCCTGTGCGTGCTGACTCCGTTCGGAGGCCGCGTGCACGCGGCCTGGGCGATGGCGATCTCGGTGCGCCTGCGCGACGAGCGCGGCCTCGATCCCGACGCGATCTGGTCGGACGACGGCGTGATCCTTCACCTTCCCGACGCGGACGACCCGCCGCCCGCGGACATGGCGCTGCTCGATCCCGAGGAGCTCGAGGACCTGGTCACGTCCGAGCTCGGCAACACCGCGTTGTTCGGCTCGCGCTTTCGCGAGGCCGCCGCCCGCTCGCTGCTGATCCCGCGGCGGATGCCCAACCAGCGCACACCGCTCTGGCAGCAGCGCCTGAAGGCGCAGGGGCTCCTCCAGGTCGCCCGCCGCTTCGGGGAGTTCCCGGTGGTGCTCGAGACATACCGCGAGTGCATGCAGGACTGGCTCGACCTGCCGGCGTTGAAGATGCTGCTCGAGCGGCTCGAGCGACGAGACGTAGCGCTCGTCGAGGTGGAGACGCCGAACGCCTCGCCGTTCGCGCAGAGCCTGCTGTTCGACTACATCGCGACCTACATGTACGAGGGCGACACCCCGCGCGCGGAGCAGCGCGCGGCGGCGCTGGCGCTCGACCGCGACCTGCTGCGCGAGCTGCTCGGCTCGGAGGAGCTGCGCGAGCTGATCGACCCGGACGCGCTCGCGACGGTGGAGGAACAGCTTCAGCGGCTGGATCCGGGCAAGGCGGCGGCCGACGCAGACCAGCTGCACGACCTGCTGCGCGCGCTGGGCGACCTCTCCGACGAGGAGCTGCAGGCGCGGGTCGTGCCCGGGATCGACGTGCAGCGCCTGGCGGCGCGGCTCGTGAGCGAGCGGCGGGCCGTGAAGGTCCGGCTGGCCTCCGAGCAGCGCTGGGTCGACGCCGGCGATGCCGCCCTTTACCGGGACGCGCTGGGCGTCGTGCCTCCCGCAGGGCTGCCCGAGAAGTTCCTGGCCGAGGTCGACCGACCGCTGGAGAAGCTGCTGCGCCGCTACGCGCGCACCCACGGGCCGTTCACGACCGCCGAGGTGGCAGAGCGCTACGGGCTCGATCCGCAGCGGGCGACCGAGACGCTGGTGGCGCTCGAGCGAGCCGACGAGCTGGTCCGGGGCGAGATCCGGCCGAGCACCGACCCGCGCGGCGGGCGCGAGCGCGAGTGGTGCGACCCCGACGTCCTGCGCCGCCTGCGCCGCGCCAGCCTCGCTGCGCTGCGGAAGGAGATCGAGCCCACCGACCAGGCGACACTCGCGCGGTTCGCGGTCTCCTGGCACGGCATCGACCGCTACGCGCGCAGCGGCGCCAAGTCCGACGGCGAGCGGATGCCGCTCGACGCGGCGCCCGACCGCCTGCGCGAGGTGCTGGCACCGCTGCAGGGCCTCGCGCTGACTCCCGAGGCGTGGGAGCGCGACATCCTGCCGCGCCGCCTCGGAAGCTACGACCGCACCTGGCTCGACCGGCTCTGCGCGGCGGGCGAGGTCGTCTGGACCGGTGCGGGCAGCGGAGCCGGGCGCGGTGGCCGCGTGGCGCTCTACTTCCGCGAGGACGCGCCGTACCTCGGGCCGCCGCAGGAGCTCTCCGAACAGGGACCGCGCGGCCGCGCACACGACGCGCTGCGCGAACGGCTCGGCGCAGGCGCCGCGTTCTGGTCCGACCTGCTCGTCGATGTCGACATCTCCCCGGTCGACCTGCGGGACGCGCTGTGGGACCTGGTGTGGGCGGGCGAGGTCACCAACGACGCCTTTGCGCCGCTGCGCGCCCGGCGGCTCTCGCTCGCGCCGCCCGTGCACCAGAGCGGGCGCCGGCGGCGCTTCGGGTCGCGGCGCAGCGGGTCACAGCCCCAGCTCCAGGGCCGGTGGAGCCTCGCCGCCCGGCTGTTCGAACCGCGTCCTCCCGAGAAGGACCGCGCGCAGGCGCGCGCCGAGCTGCTGCTCGAGCGCCACGGCCTGGTGGCGCGCGAGACGGTGGTGGGGGAGCGCATCCCGGGAGGCTTTGCCGGCGTCTACGCGGAGCTGTCCGCGCTCGAGACGCTCGGCTCGGCGCGGCGCGGTTACTTCGTGGAAGGCCTCGGCGGCGCGCAGTTCGCCCTGTCTGCGGCGGTCGAACGGCTGCGGACGCACCGGGAGTCCGGCGGCGCCGTCGTGCTCGCGGCGCAGGACCCGGCCAACCTGTACGGCGCCGTGCTGCCGTGGCCGCGGCGCGCTGAGCAGGCGCGCCGCCCCGCGCGTGTGCCCGGTGCCTACGTGGTGCTGCTGGACGGACGCGCCGTCCTCTATGTGGAGGCGGGTGGGCGCGGGCTGGTGTCGCTGTCCGACCACGCGGACGAGTGGCTGCCGGCCGCGCTCGATGCGCTCGCCGAGTTCGTCCGCAATGCCGGGCCGCTGCGGCGCCTCGGGATCGAGCGCTGGGACGGCGAGCCCGTGCTCGGCTCGGCGGTCGAGGACCTGCTGGTCGAGCGCGGCTTCCGCTCCGGGCCGCGCCGGCTCACGCTGACCGCGTGAGCGGCAAGCCCGTCGACAACGTCTTCTACGGCACGTCGAGCTGGACCGATCCGACGCTGGTGAAGTCGAAGGCGTTCTACCCGGCAGACGCCGGCAACCCGGAGAAGCGGCTGCGCTTCTATGCCGAGCACTTCCCGCTGGTGGAGGTCGACGCGTCGTTCTACGCGCTGCCCTCCGAGCGCAATGCGCGCCTGTGGGCGGAGCGCACGCCCGCGCACTTCGTGTTCAACGTGAAGGCGTTCGGCCTGATGACGCAGCATGCGGTGAATACCAAGTCCCTGCCGGAGCCGATCCGCGACATGCTGCCCGCAGAAACGGCCTCGAAGGCCCGGGTGTATCCGCGCGACCTGCCGCGCGACGCGCTCGACGCCGTGTGGGACATGTTCGCCGGCGCGCTGCAACCGCTTGCCGACGCGGGAAAGCTGGGCGCGATCCTCTACCAGTTCCCCCAGTGGTTCGCGGCCAGCCGCGACAACGTCGCGTACCTGCGCGAGCTGGCGGAGCGCTCTCCGGCCCAGCCGGCGATCGAGTTCCGCGGGGCGGGCTGGATGAAGGAGGGCAAGCAGGAGCGCACGCTCGGCCTGCTGCGCGAGATCGGCGCAACGTACGTCGTGGTCGACGAGCCGCAGGGCTTCAAGACCTCCGTGCCTCCCGTGGTCGCCGCCACCTCACCGGACCTGGCGATGATCCGCTTCCACGGGCACAACGCCGAGAACTGGGAGAAGCGCGGGATCAGCGCGGCGGAGCGCTTCAAGTACCTGTACGACGAGGACGAGCTGCGCAAGTGGGTCGCGCCGGCGCGCGAGCTGGCGGGTGAGGCGCAGCAACTGCACGTCCTGATGAACAACTGCTACGCGGACTACGGAGTCCGCAACGCCGCACAGTTCGCCGAGCTCCTGGCGGAGGATTAGCGACTCGTACAAGGAGCGGTGATGCTTCTGCCGGCCCTCGTACCCACGCAGGTCGTCGTGCCTGCCCTACGCCTCCAGCGGACGCCCGACCGCCAGCGCGCGCACCAACGTCTCCAAATGCTCCGGCGAGCGCGCGGCCACCATGCGGTAGCGGGCGTCGAGGTCCAGCGGCGCCTCGATGCCGCCGTGCTTCAGGAAGTCGACGAACGCGCCGGCCTCGCGCGCGATCAGCTGGCCCGCGGCCGCGTCCACCGAGCGGCAGACGTCCGTCGTCACCATGCCGTCGAAGCGGCCGGCGGCCACCCAGCACAGTGAGATCGCGATCGAGCCGACGACTCGCGCGCGCCACACTTTGTCCGTGAGCTCCGCGAGCACGGGCGCCAGCCATTCCGGGCGCGCCGACTCGAACCCGACGACCTCCAGCGCCTCACCCGCCACCTCGGGGTCGAGCATCTCGCCGTTCAACGCGGCGCCCTTGTCCCGCACGGCGACGAACTCCTCGCCGGTTCCGAAGTCGTGCACGTAGCCGATGTCCACGTCCTCCATGGTGCTGCCCGACGCGACCGCGATGCTGAGCGAATAGGCCGGGATCAGCCGCTTCGCGTTCAGGGAGCCGTCGATCGGGTCGATCACGACGCGCGCGTCGCCCGCTCCGTCGCCGAAGGCGACGGTGCCCCGCTCCTCGGAGATCGCGGTGAAGTCGTGGCCCTGCTCGTGCATCGCCTCGAGCTCCCGGAAGACGACGTCCTCGGCCGCGCTGTCGATCACGAGGGTGCGGTCGCCGCCCGCCCCGCGGGAGTCGCTGCTTTCGCGGTCCGCGGTCACGGGACGCGTGCCGAACATCTCGCGCAGGCCCCCCGTTGCGCGCCGGCACATCCGGATCCAGTCCGCAGCGAGCGCGTTTTCCGTGAACGGGGACAAGGCGGACGACTATAAATCGTCCATAGTCCGGCAAGCCGCCCTATCGGGTCGGCAGGGCCCAGGGTTACCATCCTTGCGATGGCGGAACGGTTGCTCGAGGGCCTCAACGAGGCGCAGCGCGAGGCGGTCACGCATCCCGGCGGCCCACTGCTCGTGCTGGCCGGGGCGGGCAGCGGAAAGACGCGCGTGATCACGCGCCGCATCGCGTGGCTGGCCGATCAGGGGATCCCGCCGGAGAACGTGCTGGCCCTGACCTTCTCGGCGAAGGCGGCCGAGGAGATGCGCTCCCGCGCCGAGGAGCTGCTCGAGAACGCCTACGAGGAGCTGATCTGCACGACCTTCCACGCGTTCTGCGTCCGGCTGCTCCAGGAGGAGGCGCTGGAGGCCGGCTTCGACCCGTTCTTCCACGCCGCCACGCCCGCCGACCGGCTGGCCTTGCTGATGGAGCGGCTCGACAGCCTCGACGTGCGCCATCACGACATGCGCGGCAACCCGGCGCCGTTCCTGGCCAAGCTGATCGAGCGGATCGACCGGTTGAAGGACGAGATGGTGCCTGCCGCCGAATACCTGGCCTGGGCGGAGTCGCTCGCGTCCAGCGAGGACGAGGCGGAGCGCGACTGCAGTGCGCGGGAGGCCGAGTTCGCGCGGCTGTACGCCGCCCACGACCAGCTCCTGGACGAGACCGGGGCGATGGACTTCGGCGAGATGATCGTGCGCGCGATCCGGCTGCTGGAGGAGCGGCCCGCCGCGGCGCAGCGCGTGTCCGAGCGCTACCGCGCGGTGCTGGTGGACGAGTACCAGGACACCAACTACGCGCAGCAGCTGCTGCTGCGCCTGCTGGTCGCCGGTCACGGCAACGTCGTGGTGGTAGGCGACGACGACCAGTCGATCTACCGGTTCCGGGGCGCGTCGCGCAAGAACATCGTCGACTTCCAGCAGACGTTCCCGGACGCGAAGGTCATCAGACTCGAGACCAACTACCGCTCCCACCAGGCGATCCTGGACGCCGCCCACGCCGTGGTCGAGCCCAACGAGGAGCGGCTCCCCAAGAAGCTGCGCTCGTCGCGCAAGAGCACCGCGCTGGGGCTCGATCCCGTGTCGTTCTGGCGCTGTGAGAACGAGCGCGCGCAGGCGCAGGCCGTCGCGGCCGAGATCGAGCGCCTCGTGGCGGACGGGATCGACCCCGCCGAGACGGCAGTGCTCGTGCGGTCCGTGCGCAACGAGGGCCAGCTGATGGCCACGGCGCTGGAGGAGCGCGGCATCCCCTACCGCCTGGTGGGCGGCGCCGGGTTCTTCGAGCGCTCGGAGGTCCGCGACCTGCTCGCGTGGCTGCGCCTGCTGGCCGACCCGCAGGACTCGCGCGCCGTAGTGCGGGCGCTGATGCGGCCGCCGGTCGAGCTGGGACCCGTCGACCTCGCCCGCTGCACGACGATCGCGCGGCGGCGCAAGTCCGACATGATCACCGGTCTGCGGGCCGCGCTCGACTCGCCCGACGTCCCGCCCGAGGCGCGCACGCGCATCGAGAACTTCCTGAAGCTGCACGGCAGTGCCTGCCGCGCGTTCGACGAGATGCGGCCGGACCTGTTCGTGCACCGCCTGATCGAGCGGATCGGGTTGCGCAAGCAGCATCTGTTCAACACCAGCTCCGAGTCGCTCGAGCGGCTGGTGAACATCGCCAAGTTCGCCGATCTGGCGGCCGCCTGGGTGCGGCACCGCCCGGGCCGCACCTCGCGTGACTTCGCGGAGTACGTGAGCGCCGTGTCGGCGGCGGGGCTGCGCGAGGAGGACGCCGTCGTGCACGGGCATCCCCACGCCGTGAAGGTGATGACGATGCACGGGGCCAAGGGGCTCGAGTTCGACTGCGTGTACGTGCTCGGGGTGCAGCAGAGCCGCATGCCTGGCCGCCGCCGTTCGAATGAGCTGGTCCCGGACGCGCTGCTGAAGGAAGAGCTTCCGGGGACGAGCACCGAGGCGCACGTCGCGGAGATGCGGCGCCTGCTCTACGTCGCGATGACCCGGGCGCGCAAGCGGCTCGTGCTCTCGTGGCCGGCCAAGGGCGGCGCCGGCGATCAGACCGAGCAGAAGCCCTCCGCCTTCTACGAGGAGGCTCGCGCGGCGGTCGGCGCCGAGGAGGAGGAGCGCAACGAGGAGCTGCTGGGCATCCACGAGGACCTCTACGCCGCGTTCCGGATGCTGCGCGACGAGGTGATGGGCGGGGTCGCCCAGGTCGGCGCGCGCATGGGGGAGATGCGCCTCGACGCGCACCTCGACGCCGCGGCCGCGATCGCGCGCTACATGGAGCTGCTGAAGCTCGCGTCGCTGATCGAGCGCCATCCGCGCCCGGAGGAGCTCCCGGCCGCGATCGCCGAGATCAACTCGCTGATCACCCAGACCGCCAGCGCGGAGCAGCGCCAGCTCTACCAGGACTCGAACCTCGACGAGCTGCTGCTCGAGACCGAGCGCGAGAACCTGCGGCGGCGCAAGATCGTGGGCGATCAGTCCGACGTTTCGCTGGAGGCCTACCTGCCGATCCGGGGCGGCGGCCTGATGCTGTCGGCGACCGACATCGACGTCTACCGGACCTGCCCGCTGAAGTACAAGTTCGCCCGCGTCTACAACATCCCGAAGGAGCAGACCCTCCCTCAGCGCTTCGGGATCCTCGTGCACCAGGTGCTGGAGCGCTACCACTCGCAGCTGGCCAACGAGGAGGTGCTCGCGGGTAGCGACACCATGCGCGAGCCGACTCCGGACAAGCTGATGACGCTGTTCGAGGCGGGCTGGCAGCGACACGGCTTCAGCGACTCCAACGAGGAACGGCAGCTGCACGAGAAGGCCGTGGCGGCGCTGGAGCGCTACCACGAGCGCTTCGCCGGCGAGCAGGGCTCGCCCGTGTGGTTCGAGCGCAGCTTCTCGTTCCGGCTCGGGCCCCACCTGTTGCGCGGGCGCGTCGACCGCGTGGACCGCCACCCGGACGGCTCGTACGAGCTGATCGACTACAAGACGGGCCGCGCCCGCACGCCGTCACAGCTCAAGGACGACATCCAGCTCTCGCTGTACCAGATCGGCGCGAAGGAGTCGTGGAAGCTCGACTCGGCCCGCCAGAGCTACTACTACCTGCTGGACGACCAGCGCGTCCCGCTGGAGCCCTCGCAGGAGGACGTGATCCGCATCACGGACACGGCGACCGAGGTCGCGAGCGGGATCCTGAACCAGGAGTTCGAGGCGAAGCCGTCGTTCGGGGCCTGCTCCATCTGCGACTTCCAGCTGATCTGCCCCGCCGCCGAGCGATAGCTGGAGCGTCGCTCACGGCCGGCGATTTCAGGTGAGAGCAGCTGTGGTCGTACTACGACCCCAAACGCTCTCACCTCGATGCCTAGTCCTCGTCCCCCTGTTCCTTCAGGAACCGCTCGAACTCGCGCGCGATCGAGTCGCCTGAGGGCAGGTTGCGGAACGAGATGTCCTCGTCGTCCATCTGGCGCTCGAGCCGTTCCACCAGCATCCGCACCTCGGGCTCGCTCGCGACGGCCTCGTCGAGCCGGCGCTCGTAGTCGACGGCCGCCTCCTCGAGGTCGGTCATGTCGATCGGGACCTCGAGCAGGTCCTGGAGGCGCCCGAGCAGCGCGAGCGTCGCCTTCGGGCTCGGCACCGTCGCGACGTAGTGCGGCACCGGCGCCCACAGGCTGGCCGCCAGCATGCCGGCCTTGGTGGCGGCGTCCTGGACCACGCCGACGATGCCCGTCGGCCCCTCGTACCGCGTGGCGGTGAAGCCGAGCCGCTCCGACAGCTTCGCGTCCGCGGCAATCCCGGTGATCTGCACCGGGCGGGTGTGCGGGACGTCGGCGAGCAGCGCGCCGAGCGACACGACCATGTCGACGCCCAGCTCGCGCGCGACGTCGACGACTGTCGCCGAGAAGGTCTTCCAGCGCAGGTTCGGCTCGGAGCCGGTGAGGAACACGATGTCGCGCTGGCCTTCGTCCGGGTGGGCGCTCGACAGCTCGAGCTCCGGCCACTCGATCACGCGCGTGACGCCCTCGGTGAGCCGCACGGTCGGGCGGGTGACCTGGAAGTCGAAGAACTCCTCCGGGTCGATCGCCCCGAACCGTTCCGCTCCCCAGCGCGACGCCACGAAGCCAAGCGCCGTGGTGGCCGACTCGGCGGCGTCGTTCCAGCCCTTGAACGAGCAGACCAAGGCGGGTCTGCGCAGCTTCGGGCGGCGATCCCAGTGCATGGCCTCCATGCACGAAACCTAGCCGATCGGACCGGTGTGCCCCGCGACTTCCAGCTTGACTTGGCGCAGCGGGAGTAATACAAGTCGCACGTCGGACCCAAGCGGACGGAGGGGAGCGATCGTGGCTGCACACAGGGCCTATGGCCTGCTTGCACTTCTGACTGTCATTGCAGCCGCGGCCTTCGCTGCGCCCGCACAGGCGCAGACGGTGGGCTGCGACCCGCTCGACCCGGCCGTGTGCCTCCAGCCGTGGCCGAATGACTACTTCACGGTCGCCGACCCGAGCACCGACACCGGCCGCCGGCTCAACCTGAACCTGCTGTCGATGCCTCGGAACATCAGCAACAACCCCATCCGGCCGGACGACTGGAACCGCAACGACGGCTTCAGCCCCGGCCAGAAGATCGTCACGAAGGTTCCCGGGCTGGACACGCCCGCTGCGTTCGAGAACACCGGCGCGGTGCCGATCACCGACATGACCCGCTTCCGCGAACCGAACCAGCCCGTGGTGGTGATCAACGCCGCCACCCGCAAGCGTCATCTGATCTGGTCGGAGATCGACTCGAACCCGGCCGACCCGAGTGACGTCAACCTGATCATCCGGCCCGGCGTCAACTTCGACGAGGGCGCGCGCTACATCGTCGCGCTGCGGAACCTGCGCGACTCGTCGGGAGGGCTGATCCGCGCGCAGGATGCCTTCCGGACCTACCGCGACAACATCCCGAGCGCGGATCCGGCCGTCGAAGCCCGCCGGCCGCACATGGAGTCGCTCTTCAACACCCTCGGGCAGGCCGGGATCGACCGCGACGACCTCTACCTGGCCTGGGATTTCACGGTTGCCAGCCAGCGCAACCTGAGCGAGCGGGCGCTCTCGATCCGCGACGACGCGTTCGCCCAGCTGGGCGACACGAACCTCGCCAACCTGCAGGTCGAGGGCAACTCACCGCCCTTCACCGTGAGCTCCGTGACGGACTTCACGCCGGAGCAGGACAACCGGATCGCGCGCCAGGTCCAGGGCACCTTCCCGGTGCCTTGCTACCTGAACGCCGCGGGTTGCCCGCCCGGGTCCAGATTCGCCTACGCGCCCGGGTCCTCCGTGCCCCTGCGCACCCCCGGCAACATGCAGCTCGCCAACTTCAACTGCCTGATCCCGCGGGTCGCGGTCGACGGGCCCTCCGTGATCAAGTCGCGGGCGTCCCTGTACGGCCACGGGCTGCTCGGCAGCGCCTCCGAGGTGACGGCCGGGAACATCAAGTCGATGGCCAACGAGCACAACTTCGTGTTCTGCGCCACCGACTGGTCCGGGATGTCGAGCGCGGATCTGCCAAGCATCGCCTCGATCCTCGTCGACCTCTCGAACTTCGCACAGATACCGGACCGGGCCCAGCAGGGCTTCGTGAACTTCATGTACCTGGGCCGGCTGATGATCCATCCGCAGGGCTTCAGCAGCGACCCGGCGTTCCAGTTCACCAAGGGGGCGACCACCACCCCGGTGCTCGACACGAGGCGCCTCTTCTACGACGGCAACAGCCAGGGCGGGATCATGGGCGGGTCACTTACCGCGCTCGCCCCGGACTTCAACCGCGCCGTGCTGGGCGTGCCCGGCATGAACTACTCCACGCTGCTGCGGCGAAGCGTCGACTTCGACATGTACGCGCAGTTCCTGTACGCGAACTACCCGAACGAGCTGGAGCGACCGCTGATCCTCTCCTTGATCCAGAACCTCTGGGACCGGGGCGAGGCGAACGGCTACGCACACCACATGACGCGGCCTCAGTACCCCAACACCCCGCCGCACACCGTGCTGCTGCATTCGGCGTTCGGCGACCACCAGGTGGCGAACGTCACCGCCGAGGTCATGGCGCGCACTGTCCATGCGGGAGTCCGCATCCCGGCCCTCGATCCGGGCCGCCACAGCGATGTGAGGCCGTTCTTCAAGATCGCGAAGTTCCAGAGCTACCCGTATGCCGGCCCGGCCCTGGTGGTGTGGGACAGCGGGCAGCCGACGCCACCGATCGGCAACGTGCCTCCGCGGACCGGTACCGATCCCCACAGCCATCCACGCAACTCGGCCGACGCACGGCTGCAGAAGTCCGAGTTCCTGAAGCTCGGGGGCCGGGTCCAGAACGTGTGCGGGACCGCCCCGTGCTACGCCAACGGCTACACCGGCAACGGGCAGTAGGGGTTCTCCCCCACACATCGTTGGGGTCTGGCCGGGATCGAGCCGGAGCGCTCTCCGGCCGATAAGACGAGCCATGGCAGTAGTCGACGACCTCGTCTTCCTCCAGGGTGTCGGCGCCACGAAGCAGACGCTGCGTCGCTGGAACGAGAGCCCATGGCAGGTCGTACGCCCATGGATCGGCTGGAGCGCGCTGGTCGCCGGGGCGCTGCTGGCAGCCGTCTACACGGTCGCGAGCTTCACCCCGCCCGACCCGACGCCGCTCTACATCCCCGGGGTGAGGCACGGGCCGTTCCCGGCCGACATCGGGCTGATCCTGTTCCGCAACTCCCTGGTGCTGGCCCTCCACGCCTTTGCCTGCGTGGCCGGGTTCATCGCCCTGAACTCGCTGCCCTATTCGGCGGCCAGCCGCAGCGGCATCTCCAGGATCGTGCACGAGAAAGCCGGTCCCTACGCCATGACCTTCGTCGCCGGAGCGACCCTGTTCTCCCTCGCCACCCAGGCCTACTTCATCGGCGGGATCCTGTCGACCGCGGCCGCCCAGTTCGGGCTCAGCAACGGCCACCTGCTGCTGCTCCTCCTGCCCCACGCGATGATCGAGCTGACGGCCCTGTTCCTGCCCCTGGCCGCCTGGCTGGTCGCGAGCCGGCGCGGCGACTGGGACCAGCTGCTGGCGGCGACGTTCGTAACGGTGGCGGTGGCCGTCCCCGCCTTGATCGTGTCGGTCTCGCTCGAGGTCTATGTCTTCCCCGAGCTGATCCGCGCGTCCCTCTGACGCACCACATGCTTGACACCACCCGCCCGACCGGCGATGGTTGGACGCAGCCTTGGAGACCGTCGCGCACAGCAACGTCGACCTGATCGATCGCCTGTTGAGCCTGTCCAACCGCTGCGCGATCGGCGACAGCGCGGCGATGACCGAGCTGCTCGCGACGTACCACGAGGACGCCGAGATCACGCCCTTGCGGGAGGCCGCCGACATGTACGACGTCCCCGCGGAGGAGGCCATCCGCGCCTACTTCGAGCGGATCTCCCGGCAGTGCTTCGTGTGGTTCATCTACGCCGACCAGCTCCAGGAACACGGTGACCGCGTGCTCGCGCTGGGCGGCATCAGGACAGTGGACCGGGAGACCCGCGAGGACCACACCACGGAGCTCGGCCTGGTGTACACCGTGCGCGACGGCAAGGTCGCAGCGGTCGAGGCCTACTCCTCTTACGCCGACGCCACCGTCGCCGCGCGCGCACGGTAGTACCGCAACGCTCCCGCCACTACGCTCGTAAGCGGAGCGGCAGGGGTCTGGTGGCCCATCCGGTCTTCAAAACCGGCAGGGGGTGGCAGCCCCACTCCTGGATGGTTCGATTCCATCGCCGCTCCGTGCGTAATCCAGCGTCGCCAGTCCGATTGCAGTCCTCTGCACACCATGGTGTCGGTCACAGCTCTTGGTCAGGGTAGGTCAGGAGACGCCCCTCATCGGCACCCCGTAGTCCCGATGTCGTCCCATGCCGGCGGCGCTCCAGATGGCCTCGCTTGACATGCGCGCATGGTAAGTCTAATCTTACCGTTCGTGCAAACTTACCGAGCGGATGGATGGACGGCCCTGGGTGACCCGACCAGGCGCGCGATCTTCGAGGAGCTCGCGAATCGACCGCGTGCGGTCGGCGAGCTGGCCCGCGAGCTGCCGGTCAGCCGGCCGGCCGTCTCGCAGCACCTCAAGGTTCTGAAGGACGCGAAGCTGGTGATAGACCGGCGCGCGGGAACCCGTCGCATCTACCAGCTCGACCCCGACGGGGTGGGCGCGCTTCGCGCCGACCTCGAGCAGTTCTGGAGCAAAGCCCTGGCGACCTACAAGGCCGTCGTCGAGCAAAGACCCGAGGAGGTTTCATGACCACACAAGCACAGGAGACGTCTGTGCGCACGCAGATCGTCGTGGAGGCGCCTATCGAGCGGGCGTTTCGCGTCTTCACGGAGGAGTTCGGCAGGTTCAAGCCACCCGAGCACAACCTGCTGAGCGTCGAGATCGCCGAGACGGTCTTCGAGCCGCGCGTGGGCGGCCACCTGTACGACCGCGGAGTCGACGGCAGCGAGTGCCGCTGGGCCCGCGTGCTCGCCTACGAGCCGCCTAACCGGGTGATGATCAGTTGGGACATCAGCCCGCAGTGGCAGCTCGAGACCGACCTCGAGAAGACCAGCGAAGTCGAGGTGCGCTTCGTCTCCGAGACCCCGAAGCGCACGCGCGTCGAGCTCGAGCATCGCAATCTCGAGCGACATGGCGCGGGCTGGGAGGGAGTCCGTGAGGGCGTCGGCGGCGAAGGCGGCTGGCCGCTCTACCTGCAGAAGTTCGCGGATCTCTTCAAGGACTGACGCGCGCGAAGCGGGCGCCTGCGGAGTCACGGCGGGCGCCCGCCACGCCGGGGGTGGATGCTGCTTTCCGGCGATCAACGCGATGACGGCGACCGACGCCTGGGTCCGTTCTATCCATCCAACGCCCGAAGCGCATCCGTGGTTCCTTGGTACAGGGTGACCGCCACCACGTTGCCGTCCCGAATCGTCCAGACGTGCGCGTCTACGCCGCCCTTCACCTCGATGCCACTCCCCTTGCCGCGGCCACTCAACCGAACCAGGGCGGCGACCTTGTCGTCCGCCTCGACGACCTCCACGATCTGGACGTCCATCTCCTCCCATGCATCCAGAAAGCGCTCCAACCACGCCCTGACTTCATCGCGTCCCCGGAGATTTCCGGCTTCGGGGATGTGCGTATACCCCACCCATTCGATATCAGGGTCGACGAGACTGAGGACGGCGTCGATGTCACCGCTATTCCAGGCTTCGTAGCCGCGGCGGACGAGATCGACATTGTTCTCGGGCATCGCCGCCAAGTATCCCGGTCTGTGGCGGCTTCGACAAAGGGCCACGCTGCGTAGACTCATCGCCATGGCTAGGCCCGCTGAGGCGATCTCAGCCGATGACCCGACGCGCGTTGCGCGGCGTGCGCTTGAGGACGTCTGCTCCGGCAAGGACCCGGCTGGGATCGAAGAGGTGTACAGCCCCCGCTTCGTCGATCACGTCAATGCGCTCGAGTACCACGGAACCGACGGGGCCCGACGGTCGGTGGCTCTGTATCGAGAGCTCTTCCCCGACCTTCAGTTCGTCGTCGAGGAGCAGGTCACCGAAGACAACCGTGTTGCGTCTCGCTGGACGCTCCACGGCACCCACCGCGGGCGCCGTGTACGCCTCAGGGGCATCGTCATCAGCCGTTTCGAGGACGGCCAGATCGTCGAGGATTGGGCTGCCAGCGACACCATGGAGCTCGTGCGTCAGCTCGGCGTCTGGCGCTCGCTGCTATTGCTCGCCCGACACCACCGACTGTTGCGGGACCAGTCTCGCGCCGCGCATCACGGGTAACGCCGCGGCGCGGGCCCGTCGGGGACGAGATGGCCGAGACGTGAGCGGTGGCGAGCTATCAGCTTGTCCAGGGCGTCGACGAGTGGAGATGCACGCAGCCCTCGCAACACGCTTGCGAGGACACGGGTGAGGCGGAGCTCGGCGAAGACCGCAACGCCGCCTCCACTGTCGCCCGCCACCGGCGAGCCATCGCGGAGCACAAGCCACCAACATTCGCCCCGCGCTTCCTCGGGCACGGATGCGAGCAGGCGATCGGCCTCCTCGTCGGCTAGCGGAAGCAGCGCGAGCACTTCGTCCCGGTCAAGCTTGGCGACGACCCTCGCCGCCCAGCGGCAGAGCCTTCAGCCGCCGGAGTACAGCAGGACCGGGCGCGGAAGACGAAAGTCCACAGCTCAGCGGCGCACGGCGAGCAGCGAGATGCTGGTCACGCCGTACTTCCCGGTCGCGTTGTCTGCCTGCTCCGACACGAATCGGTACGCGCTGTTTTCTCGCCACGTCTCGACCTCGAACCCGGCGGCTTCGATCTCCTCGCGGTAGCTGTCGCGCTGCATTGCGCCGCCGATGCAGGCGGCCCAGAGTGAGGCGTCGCAGGTCACCCCTTCAGGGAGCTGCTTGGCGCTGACGATGTCGGCCAGCGCGAGGCGGCCGCCGGGCCGCAGAGCACGGGCGGCAGCCGCGAAGACGGCCGGCTTGTCGGGCGAGAGGTTGATCACACCGTTCGAGATAACGCAATCGACGGTCGCGTCCTCGACGGGAGGGCGCTCGATGTAGCCCTGGCGAAACTCGACGCCCGCGAAGTCCTCCTCACGCGCGAGCCGCTCTGCCTTGGCGAGCTGCTTGTCGGTCATGTCAACGCCGATCACACGGCCCGAAGGTCCCGTCGCCAGCGCGGCGAGGAAGCTGTCCATGCCCGAGCCGCTGCCGAGATCGAGCACCGTGTCATCCGGCTCGATTGCGGCGAGGTCGAGGAAGTATCCAACGCCCGCGAACGAATCGATCGCGCCCGCCGGGATGCGGTTGAGGTCGGCCGCCGGGTAGCCCAACCGCTCGGCGAGCGGACGGCCGGTCTCGAAGTGGAACTCGCGCTCGGGCTCGAGCGCCACTTCCTCGTACATGCGCTTGACTCGCTCTTCGAGCTCGCCGGTGTCGAGCTGCTTCGTGGACGTGCTCATGCTGCTTCCTCCTCCGTAGTTGACGACGTGGTGGATCTCTCTTCTGCCAGCTGCCACTCTGGCCAGCCGTCCCCCAGACGGCGGGCAGGACGTCCCGCTGCCTGCAGGCGCCGGACCGCCTCGTGTGCATAGGCGCAAAAGGGGCCACGGCAGTACGCAACGACTTCTCGGTCGACCGGCAGCTCGGCGAGGCGCCGCTCGAGCTCGTCCAGCGGGACTGACCGCGCTCCCTCGATGTGTCCGGCCGCGAACTCCTCGGTCGGCCGCACATCGACGAGCACGATTTCGCCGCGGCCGAGGCGCTCGATCAGCTCCTCGCGGCCGATCGCCTCGACCTCCTCGCCTAGGTAGTCGCGGGCGGCCCGTTCGACCTCCGCCAAACGGGCTGCCGAGGTGTCTCGGAGGGCAAGCCAGAGAGCGAGCACGTCTTTCCCGGCCAGCGTGTAGCGCACGCGGGTGCCCTCGCGCTGACGGGTCACTATCCCCGCAGCGTGCAGACCCTGCAGATGTTGAGAGGTATTGGCGCTCGACTGGCCGCTGGCCCGCGCAAGTTCCTCGACGCTGCGCGGCCCCTGAGCAAGCAGGTCGAGCAGCTCCAGCCGGCGGGGGCTGGCAAACGCCTTGCCCATCACGGCGATCGCGTCGAACAGCGTGCCCTTCGCCTGAACGGATTCCATGTTGCTATTCAATAGATCAATTGATAGCTTGTCAAGACTCAATGTTCTTTCGCCAGCTCCTCAACGACCAGACAGCCTGCGCCTCCTATTTGCTCGGCTGCAAGACCAAGGCCCAGTTCGCGGTGGTCGACCCGCATATCGATCTGGTCGACGACTACATCGCTCTGGCCGCGACGCAGGGCATCCCGATCGTCGCGGCCTTCGAGACCCATGTGCAGGCCGATCACGTCTCGGGCCTGCCCGCGCTGGTCGAGCGCACAGGGGCAACCGGCTACCTGCCGGCTGGGGCCGGAGTTGAGTTCGCACACGTAGCGCTTGGGGATGGCGCGATCGTCGAGCTCGGCAACACCGAGATAAAGGCGATCGCCACCCCTGGCCACGCTGTGGCTCATCACGCCTACCTCGTGACAGACCACGTGCGCGGCGACGAGCCGTGGTTCGTCCTGACCGGCGACGCGCTTCTGGTCGGCGACGCCGGGCGACCCGATCTTCACGCACACGGCGAGCAGTCCGTCGAGGCGATGGCCGGCAACCTTTACCGCTCCCTCACCGAGAAATTGCTCACGCTGCCCGACCACATCCTGCTCTATCCGGCGCACTATTCCGGCTCGGTCTGCGGCCGCGGCCTGTCGGCGAATCCCGTCTCGACAATTGGCTTCGAGCGGCGCCACAACCCTGCGCTCCAGTTCGAGTCCGAGCAAGAGTTCGTCGCGGCGCTGGTGCGTGACATCCCGCCGGCGCCCCCGCAGCAGGCCGAGATCCTGGCCGCGAATCGCAGCGGCAGGCCGCTGGCCACGGTTCGCTGACCGCATGCCTCCGCGGGTCGTTACGGAGGTCGGGATAAAGCCGATCGCTCCCGAGTTGTGGTTGGTAGAGACTCCCCTTCGCTTCCGCGGCATCGAGGTCGGCCGCCGCATGACTGTGGTCAGGCTTGCTTCGGGCAGCCTCTTGATTCACTCGCCGGCGCCGTTGACCGCTGAGTTGCGCGAAGCCCTCGCGCAGGTCGGAGAGGTCCGCTTCGTCGTGCCCGCAAGCAGCATGCACGGACACCTGTTCATGGAGGAGTACCAGGCCGCCTATCCCGCGGCCGAGCTGTTCAGTGCCCCAGGTCTGGATCGCAAACGCAAGGATCTCGCCTTCGCGGGGCTGCTTGGGAGCGCGCCGGACCCCGCCTGGAGCCACGACCTAGATCAGGCAGCCGTCCTAGGCCACCGCTTCGTGACCGAGATCGCCTTTCTCCACCGATCCAGCGGCACGCTGATTGTCGGCGACCTTTGTTTCCGAATCGGCGAGAGCGCGCCGCGACCAATGCGAGCGGTCGCAAGAGCCACAGGTGCATACGACCAAGCGCGCCCAACACCGATGTTCAGGCTGGGGGTGCGGAACCGGATTGCAGCACGACGTTCGCTCGATCGGGTTCTGAGCTGGGATTTCGACCGGGTCGTCCTCGGCCACGGCGAGCCGATTGAAACCGGTGGTCCCAGCGCTCTGCGCGACGCATATGCGTGGCTCCGTTAGGGAGATAGAGCCTGCCTCTCGCGCCGTGGTGCAGCTCGGCCTCCGCGAGAACGCTGCGCAGTTCGCCCTGCTCGTCGCAATTACGGCGTTCGTCGGAGCGATGGTCGGTCTCGAACGATCGACACTGCCGCTGGTGGGTCGGGACGACTTCGGACTTTCCTCGAACGTCGCGGTGCTCTCCTTCATCGTCGCTTTCGGGCTCAGCAAGGCGATCACCAACCTCGCCGCCGGGGCGCTGGTCGAGCGCGTCGGTCGGCGGCGGCTCCTCATTCTGGGGTGGCTGCTTGCACTGCCCGTCCCGCTCCTAATCGCCCTCGCCCCGAGCTGGGCGTTCATCGTGGCGGCAAATGTGGCACTGGGGCTCAATCAGGGGCTGACCTGGTCCATGGCCGTTGTGATGAAGATCGATCTCGTGGGCCCCCGCCGGCGCGGACTCGCGCTCGGCCTGAACGAGGCGGCCGGATACCTCGGAGTTGCGGTGGCTGCGACCGCAAGCGGACTTCTTGCTGCGGAGTTCGCGGCGCGTGATGTTCTTGTGGTCGCGGGGTTCGTCGTCGCCCTCACGGCGCTTGCACTCTCGTTCTTCTTCGCACGCGACACGTCCAGACACGTTGCGCTTGAGCAGGCCGCGCACACGCCACGCCACGACGGCCGTCCACCCGCCTTGCACGACGCTTTCGCAGACGCGACCTATCGCGTCCCGGCGCTTCGCTCATGCTCGCAAGCAGGGCTGGCGAACAACCTGAACGATGGAGTGGCATGGGGAGTCGTTCCGCTGTTTCTCGCCGCGAACGGTGCGAGCGTTTCCGCGATTGGGCTTGTGGCTGGCCTCTACCCTGCGGTCTGGGGTATTGCCCAAATAGGTACGGGGGCGTGGTCGGATAGGGCCGGCCGAAAGCCCTTGATCGTCGGCGGAATGCTGCTGCAGGCGGTCGCGCTTGCCGTGCTTGCGGTGTCGCACGGTGACGTTCTTGTGGCCGCCGTCGCCGCAGTGATGCTCGGAGCGGGCACCGCACTTGTCTATCCGACACTGATCGCCGCGATCTCCGATCACGTCACGCCGATTGCTCGAGCTCCGACGATCGGCGTGTACCGCTTCTGGCGTGACATGGGCTATGTGGCCGGCGGGCTGATCGCCGGCGTTGCCGCTGACCTCATTTCGTTCGCCGGTGCGATTGGCGTCGTGGCCGTCTTGACCGGGCTGTCCGGCTTGTGGGTCGCCGTCGACCTGCCCGCAAGTAGGAGCGGTGCCGGACGATAGGTGCGACTGGGCGTCGCCGCGCAGACGCTACGTTCTGGTCGAGACAGGCTCGACGTCAGGGATTTCGCACGCGGCGCAACCGCAAGTCTCTCCCCGAAGCGCCTTGCGACCCTCCCAAACCGCGACGCCCGCGATCCCGAGCGCGACGACCGGGTCCAGCCACCACAGCCCGAACAGGGCATTCGCGAGCAGCCCGACCAGCACAGCGATCGCGAGATATCCGCAGAGTAGGTTCTGGGTGCCCTCGCCTACGGTCGCTCCCGAGTTGAGCCGCTCGCCGATGCGCCGCTTCGCGTACCCGAGCGGCTGGCAGATCGCGAGCGTCGCGACGGTCAATCCGATGCCGAGCCAGCTCGGCTCCGCTGCGTTGCCGGCGAGCAAGTGACCGAGCGCCTCGTACGTGATGAACGGCGCGAGGATGAAGAACTGGATCGCGACCAGCATCTGCGCACGTCGTTCCGCTCGATCGGAATACAGGCGCGAGCCGGTGAAGCGCCAGACGATCACAACGCTCGCCATCCCCTCAATCGCGCTGTCCAGTCCGAACGCGATCAGTGCAATGGATCCGGCCATGACGCCGGCCACGATGGCGACGGTGCCTTCGACGGTCAGCCACGCGAGGCTCATCCACGAGAGCATCCGAGTGCGTCGGGCGAGCCGCAGCCACTCATCGTCCTGGGCGACGATGGCCGGCGCGGGAGCGATGAGTTGAAGCTCCGGCGTGCTCATGGCTCACAGGCTATTCGCCATCGCATGTCTTCCCACAGGTGTTCCTACGGTGCGGCGTGCCGAGCAGTCAGGAGTCGGCGGGAGCGCCTTGCGCCGACAGCCCCACCGCTTCGAGGGCTTCGACGGGATCCGCATACATTTCCATCCGCGCGAACTTGCCATCGCGGATGGTGAAGACCTGGCCGTAGGCCATGTCCACGTGCAGCCCGGTTGTCTTCGACCGGCCGCGCTGGCGCACGATCGCCACGACCTGGTCGCCGGCGTCGTGGAGCGCCTCCACG
>DASRIA010000078.1:0-19231 GCA_035650255.1 Solirubrobacterales bacterium | reverse complement strand
CCGCTTCGCCGAGACCGGCTCGAGCAACCAGGCGGTGCGCAACCTCGCCACCCTCAGCGGCGAAGAAGGCATCCGTGTGATCGACAGCGCTGCGCTGCGCGTCGAGGGCAACTCGGTCTACGACAACTCAGGCGACGGGATTTTCGTGGCGGAGCAGGACACGGGTGGAACCGTCCTGCGCCGCAACACCACGAACCACAACGGCGACGACGGCATCGACGCCGACAGCACGTTGCTCACGATCGAGCGCAACACGGTTGAGCGCAACAATGACCTCGGCATCGAGGCCGTGCCCGGAGTCAGGGACGGCGGCGGCAACACGGCCCGGCTCAACGGCAACGCCGCGCAGTGCGCCGGCGTTCGCTGCTAGTCCTCGTACCTGAAGAACCCGCGGCCGGTCGCCTCGCCGATGGCGCCCTCGGCCACCATGCGCCGCAGGAGGGGAGCTGCCCGGTAGCGCTCCTCCTTCAACTCCTCGTACAGCGCGTCGAGCGTCGAGAGCACGTGGTCGATCTCGATCAGGTCGGCCCACTCGAGCGGTCCGCGCGGGTAGTTGTAGCCCGACCGCATGGCGACGTCGACGTCCTCGGGAGAGCCGACTCCTTCCGACACGGCGAACGCGGCCTCGTTCACGAGCTGGCACACGATCCGGCCGAGGATCAGGCCCGGCGCGTCCTGGACCCATTCGACGTGCTTGCCGAGGGAGCGGAAGAACTCCTCCGCGCGGCCCACGTCACGCTGGCGCGTCTCGGACGAGTGCGTCATCTCCACGAGCCTTGACTCCGCCAGCGGCGGCAGCGCGTGGAAGCCCACGGCGCCGCCCCGGGTGTCGAGCTCGGCCAGGCTGCCGTCGACGCACAGGGCGAGCACGAGCGTCTCCGGATCGTCGATCGTGGGCTCCGCCTCCAGCGGCGAGCGGCCCGTGACAGCATCGATCAGGATGTCGGGCGCGTCGCCGTTGATCTGCTCGATGTCGAGGACCTCGTAGCCGGCGTCGGCCGACGCGTCGCGCAGGTCGTCGGCCAGGCGGCCCTCGCCGGCCACCACGACGACGCCGGTCACGCCGTCGGGCGCAGGCGGCTCAGGGTCGTCGGGGCGGTGGGCATCACCCGAGTAGTCGTAGTACCCGCGGCCCGCCTTGCGGCCGAAGCGGCCGGCCTGCACCATGCGGTCCTGGATCATGCTGGGGCGCCAGCGCGGCTCGTGGAAGCTCTGCTCCCAGAAGGACTTCGTCACCTCGAAGCCGACGTCGATGCCGACCAGGTCCGCCAGCTCGAACGGCCCCATGCGAAAGCCGCCGCCCATGCGCATCACGCGGTCGATCGTCGCGTGATCCGCGATGCCCTCGGCGAGCAGCCGCAGCGCCTCCATGCCGAACGGCCGGGCGCAGCGGTTGGCCAGGAATCCCGGCCCGTCCCGCGCGACGATCACGCGCTTGCCCATCCGCTCGCCCACGGCGCGCGCGGTCTCGACGGCATCGGGAGCAGACTCGGATCCGGCCACCACCTCGAGCAGCTCCATCAGCGCCGGCGGGTTAAAGAAGTGCATTCCGACCACACGGGCCGGATCCGCCGCCGCGCTCGCGAGCCCGGTCACCGGCAGGGAGGACGTGTTGGTCGCGAGCACCGTCTGCGGCCCGCACACCTCCGACAGCTGCGCGAACAGAGAGCGCTTCAGCTCCATGCTCTCGGGCGCAGCCTCGATCACGAGCTCACAAGCGGCGAGGTCCTCGACGCGATCGGCGCGCTGCACCCGCTGGAGCGCCAGCTCCGCGTCACCGCCCGTCCAGCGCCCGCGCTGGACGCCCTTCTCGAGGCCGGTGCGGATCGAGCTCAACCCGCGGTCGAGCGCCTCCGCGAACGGATCGTGCAGCCGGGTCTCATATCCGGCCAGGGCCGCGACCTGCGCGATGCCCGCACCCATCGTGCCGGCGCCCACGACACCGACGCGGCGCACCTCCGCCGCGGTCACTTGCCGCGGAACTCCGGCCGGCGCTTCTCCAGGAAGGCCTGCATGCCCTCGACGCGGTCTTCGGTCGCCATCGCCAGCTCGTAGAGGCGCCGCTCGTGTGCCAGTCCCGCAGACAGGGCCATCTCGTCGGCCGCGAGCACAGCCTGCTTGGCGAGCTTCACCGCCAGGGGCGGGCGGCGCGCGACCACGCCGGCGAGCTCGAGCGCGTCGGTGAACCAGCTCTTCTTCTGCGTGACCTTGTTGACGAACCCGAGGCGGAAGGCCTCCTTGGCGTCGATGCGCCGGCCGGAGAGCACCAGCTCCATCGTGCGCTGCTTGCCGATCACGCGCGCCAGGCGCTGGGTTCCGCCCCCGCCGGGAATGATCCCGAGCGTGATCTCGGGCTGGCCGAACTCGGCGGTCTCGGACGCGACGATCATGTCGCACAGCAGCGCCAGCTCGCACCCGCCGCCGAGCGCAAAGCCGGACACGGCAGCGATCAGCGGCGTGCGGCAGTCGGCGACGCGCTGCCAGAACGGCATCGTGGACGCCTCCAGCACCTCCTGGAAGGTCCGCTCCCGCATCGCCTTGATGTCCGCTCCCGCGGCGAACACCTCGTCGGTGCCCGCGATCACGATGCAGCGCACGCCTTCGTCGGCGTCCAGCTCGCCGATCGCCGCGGCCAGCTGCTCCATCACGGCCGGCGAGAGCGCGTTGCGCCGCTCGGGCCGGTTCATCCGCACGACGCCGACCGCCTCGTGACGCTCAACAGCGACGTCTGCGCCGGTGGTGACGGCCATGGCTACTCCGGGATCAACGCGTTGATCCCTGTCGCGTGCCTTCCGATGATGAGTTTCTGGATCTGCGACGTGCCCTCGTACAGCGTGGTGACGCGCGCGTCGCGCATGTAGCGCTCCACCGGGTACTCGTCGATGTAGCCGTAGCCGCCGTGCACCTGGATCGCGTTGTTCGCGCACCGCACGGCCGCCTCGGTGGCGTAGAACTTGGCGATCGACGTCTCGAGCGTGTTCGGGCGCTTCTGGTCCTTCAGGTGGCCGGCGCGCCACACCAGCATCCGGGCGGCGTCGGTGTCGACGACCATCTCCGCGATCAGCTCCTGCACGAGCTGGAAGCTCGCGATCGGGCGGTTGAACTGCTGGCGCTCCTTCGAGTACTTGACCGACTCGTTCACGCAGCCCTGGCAGATGCCGACGCAGCCCGCCGCGACGCTGTAGCGGCCGCGGTCGAGTGCGGACATCGCGATCTTGAACCCGTCGCCGACCTCGCCCAGCATCGCGTCGTCGTCCACCTCGACGCCGTCGAGCGCCAGCTCGGCCGTGTCGGACGCGCGCAGGCCGAGCTTGCCGTGGACCTCCGTCGCGCTGAACCCGGGCCGGTCGGTCGGCACCAGGAAACACGCCACCCCGCGGTGCTTGCGCTCGGGATCCGTCTGGGCGAAGATCAGCGCCACCTTCGCGTTGTTGCCGAGCGAGATGAACATCTTCGCGCCGGAGATCGACCAGCCGCCGTTCTTCTTGGTCGCGCGGGTGGCCACCGACGCGGCGTCGGACCCGGTGCCCGGCTCCGTCAGGCCGAAGCAGCCGAGCCACTCGCCGGAGCAGAGCTTCGGCAGCAGCTCGCGCTTCTGCTCCTCGGTGCCCCACTGCTCGATCGAGCCGGCCACCAGCGACGTCTGTACGGAGACGACCGTGCGCGCAGAGGAGTCGCCGCGGCCGATCTCCTCCACGATCAGGCCGTAGGAGATGTAGTCGAGGCTGCGGCCGCCGTACTCCTCCGCCACCGGTGCGCCGAGGTAGCCCATGTCGGCGATCTTCTTCACGAGCTCGAGGTCGAAGTGCTCCTTGCGGTCGTTCTCGCGCGCCCGCGGAATGATCTCCCGGTCGGCGAACTCCCGCGCCGTCTCCTGGATCAGGCGCTGCTCGTCGCTGAGGTCGAGGTTCATCCGCCCTCGAGGCTGACAGCGCCGGTGATCTCGGCCTGGATGTGCTCGGCCAGCAGGTCGGCGACCTTCTGCGTCACGGGGCCGGGGCAGGCGTACTCGAGCCCGTCGAGCGACGAGACGCCCTGCACCTCGCGCAGCGACGAGGCCAGGAACAGCTCCGTTGCGCCGAGCACGTCGGACAGGTTGCACGCCGCGTCCTCGGTCACGGGCACGATCCGCATGATCCGCTCGCGCGTGATCGAAGCGAGCACGCCGGTGTCGAGCTCGGGCGTGTGCAGGTTGCCGTCCTTGTCGACCCAGAACAGGGTGGAGGTGGGCGCCTCCAAGACGGTGCCGTCCGGCTCGATCAGCAGCGCCTCGTCCGCGTTGTCCCGCTGTGCCAGCCGAGTGGCGCGCATGTTGCCGGCGTACGAGAGCGTCTTCAGGTGGGTGAGGACGATGGTCGACTGGTAGCGGACGCCGGACAGCCGCAACCCGTGGCGGAACTCCGGCAGCGGCTCGATGATCGCGATGCGCCGCCCGCCGCGGGTGAGCACCAGCCGCAGCGCGGCGTCGTGCTTGCCGTGCGCCTCGATCAGCGCGTCGATCTCGCGCTCGAAGGTGGGCCGGTCGTACTCGAGGAAGATGCCGGCGGCCGAGCGGTCGAGCCGGTCGAGATGGTCGACCATGCCGAACGGCCGGCCCTCGTACAGCTTCAACATCTCGAAGGCGCCGTCACCGCGCAGGAAGCCGTCGTCGGTGATCGACACGGTCGCTTCCGCGACGGGGCCGATCTGCCCGTCGACCGAACAGAGCAGCGGTGCGCCATATGTGGAGGTGGCCGCCATCAGCGGGCTAGCTTAATCCACCCGCGCCGGCGGCCTCGCAGAGCTAGACGGTTTCGACCACCGTCGCAAGACCCTGCCCGACGCCGATGCACATCGTCGCCAGGCCACGGTGCGCGCCGCGGCGGCGCAGCTCATAGATCAGCGTGCCGATCAGGCGGGCACCCGACGCGCCGAGCGGGTGGCCGATCGCGATCGCCCCGCCGTTCACGTTCAGCCGGTCGAGGTCCAGCTCCAGCTCGCGTGCGCAGGCCAGCGCCTGGGATGCGAACGCCTCGTTCAGCTCGTAGAGGTCGAGGTCGCGCACGCTCAGATCCGCGGCCGCCAGCGCCTTCCGCGCGGCGGGGATCGGGCCGATGCCCATCACGCGGGGCTCCACGCCGGCCGCGCCGGTGGACACGATGCGCGCCAGCGGCTCGCGGCCCAGCTCGCGGGCGCGCTCGGGGCTGGCCAGCACGAGGCAGGCCGCGCCGTCGTTGATCGGAGAGGAGTTGCCGGCCGTGACGGTGCCTCCCTCGCGGAAGATGGCCCGGAGCTTGCCCAGCTTCTCCAGCGTCGTGTCGGCGCGCGGGCTCTCGTCGGAGTGCACCGTCACCGGCTCGCCCTTCGGCTGCGGCACGGGGACGGAAACGATCTCGTCGTCGAACACGCCCGCCTCCTGCGCGGCCAGCGCGCGGCGGTGGCTCTCGAGCGCGAAGTCGTCCTGGTCGGCGCGCGACACGCCGAAGCGCTCCGCCACGTTCTCGGCCGTCTCGCCCATCGAGTCGGTGCCGTGCAGCTCCTCCATGCGCGGGTTCACGAACCGCCACCCGATCGTGGTGTCGTAGACGGGCGGGCCGCCGCGCGGGAACGAGCGGTCCGGCTTGGGCATCGCGAGCGGCGCGCGCGTCATCGACTCGACGCCGCCGGCCAGCACCAGGTCGGCCTCGCCCAGCTTGATCTGGCGGGCCGCCTGGTTGACGGCCTCGAGGCCCGATGCGCACAGCCGGTTGACGGTCACGCCGGGCGTCTCGGCCGGCAGCCCGGCGAGCAGCAGCCCCATGCGCGCGACGTTGCGATTGTCCTCGCCGGCCTGGTTGGTGCAGCCCATGTAGACCTCGTCGATCCGGTCCTCGGGCAGGCTCGAGCGGTCGACCGCAGCGCGGATCACGTGGGCGGCGAGGTCGTCGGGCCGCGCGTTGGCAAGCGCGCCGCCGTAGCGCCCGATCGGCGTGCGCAGGGCGTCGATGACGTAGGCCTCGGTCACGCGGGGAAACTCTATTCGTTCCAATCGAAGCGGCCGGTAGACTCGGCGGCGTCGCTCCATGGACACCTTTCCCCTCATCGTGCTGGTCGGAATCCTGGTGATCGTCGGGCTGCTGGTGCTGCTCGCACGCTTCTATCCCGGGACGGGAGCCGACCTGCTCGACTGGCAGCCGACCCGGTCATACGAGACGGAGGTCGAGCTCGAGATGCAGGACGTCGAGCAGATGCTCGCGGCGCAGAACGAGTACCGGCGAAAGCGCGGGGAGCGGGAGATCACCGAAGACGAGTTCCGGCTCGACGTCGTGCGCGACGAAGCGCGCAGGGCCGCCGAGCACCCGCCCGAGCAGTAAGCGGCTACCGCGACTTGGTGCGGCGCGTGCCGCCGTTCTGTCGCGCTCGAGCCCTGCCGTTGCGGACGGAGAGGAACTCGTCCAGCAGGCGCGTGACGCGCGTCGGCAGCTCCAGCTGCGGATAGTGGCCGCAGCGTTCCAGCACCTCCACCGCCGCGTGCGGCACGGCGTCGGCAAAGGCCTGCGCGTGCTCCGCGGGCGTCAGCCTGTCCTCGCTGCCCCAGAGGACCAGCACCGGCACCTGCAGCGTGGCGCTGCGCGCCAGCAGCTCACCGGTGTAGCCGGCCATCAGCGACCGGCCGGTCTCGATCAGGTGACGCAGCTCGCGGGGCCCGCCGTGCAGGTGGACGAAGTGGTCGATCACCTCGCCCATCGCCCGGGTGTCGTGCACGAGCCGCTCCTCGAGGAAGGTGCGCAGCGCGGCCTTCACGGCGGGACGGGCGACAGGGTTCGGCAGCCGCAGCAGGGCCGGCCAGTTGACCCACCTGCCCGAGATCGCGTGCCACCACCAGGGCGCGCTGTCGCCCAGGCCGGCCGGCGCCACCAGCACGAGCCGGTCGACCAGCGACTGGTCCTCGAGCGCGACCGTGAGCGCCATGGCGCCGCCGAGCGAGTGGCCGACGAACGCTGCGCGCTCGATCTGGAGCTGCTCGAACAACGCCGGGAAGAACTCGTGGTAGCAGCCGATCAGATCGTCGTCGAAGCACTTGGGCGGGTCGCCGGAGCGCCCGAACGGCGGCACGTCGATCGCGATCACCCGCCGGCGCCGCGCGAGCGGCGGGACCACACGCCGCCAGGCGTCCGCGGTGTCGCCGTAGCCGTGCAGGAGCAGCACGGGCGGCAGGGAGGAGGGGGACTGCGCCGGCGCGTCCACGACGTACGTCTCGCAGCCCGCGATCTCCATCAACCTGCCGGCGAGCTGCACGCCGGTGGCGTCGAAGAGGCCTGGATGTGTTACGGCTCGCGGCACCTGTGTCGAGTCAGCAGGCAGCCGTCGTTGGCACGTTCATCTTGCTTCCCCGCCCGACCAATCCTCGTCGAAGACAATGTATAGACGATGTGTCAGGCCAAGACATGAGCGCTGCGGCTAACCTCGGACCGCATGCTTTGTCCAAATTGCATGTCCCCCTACATAGAGCCCCTCCCGGACGATCCCGAGGCAGGTCCGCCGCCTGACGAGCAGATCATGCGCTGCACCGAGTGCGAGTACGCGGCGCCCCGGTCCGAGTTCGTGCCGGAGAACTACCGCTAGGCATCACTATCCTGGGAAACCTCCTAAATTTGGTAGGAATTTAGGGATATTCCCTAGGCAGGAGGTAACCGATGGCGGACTACGCGAAAGACGTTCTCGTCGACACCCAGTGGGTGGAGGATCACCTCGACGACGGTTCCATCCGCATCGTCGAAGTGGACGAGAACCCCGCGCTCTACGCGGAGTCGCACATCCCCGGCGCGGTCGGGTTCGACTGGCAGAAGGACCTGCAGGATCAGGTCAAGCGGGACTTCCTGGGGCCGGAGGAGTTCGGCCGGCTGTTCGGATCGCGCGGGATCTCCAACGACCACACGATCGTGCTGTACGGGGACCGCAACAACTGGTTCGCCGCCTACACGTACTGGTACCTGAAGTACTACGGGCACGACAACGTGAAGCTGATGAACGGGCCGCGCGAGAAGTGGATCAACGAGGGGCGCCCGACCAGCAGCGAAAAGCCTTCGTACGACGCGACCACGTTCAACGCGCAGGCGCCCGACGACTCGATCCGCGCCTTGCGCGACGAGGTGCTCGGGGTCGTGGGCACCGACACGAAGCTGGTCGACGTGCGCTCACCGCAGGAGTTCTCGGGCGAGCTGATCGCGATGGCCGGCTACGAGCAGGAGGGCGCGCAACGCGCCGGCCACATCCCGGGCGCGGCAAGCGTGCCCTGGGCGCAGGCAGTGAACGAGAACGGCACGTTCAAGTCCGCGGAGGAGCTGAAGAATCTGTACGGCGGCAAGGGCGTCCTGGACGGCAACGAGGTCGTCACGTACTGCCGGATCGGCGAGCGCTCCGCCCACACGTGGTTCGTGCTGCACGAGCTGCTGGGGCTCGACAACGTCAAGAACTACGACGGCTCGTGGACCGAGTGGGGCAACATGGTGGCCGTGCCGGTGGAGAAGGACGTCTAGCGGCGCTCGTCGGCTCGCTGGCCTCGATCTAGAGGATCGGCCGCAGCCGCTCCAGCAACCCCGCCAGGATCCGCGCGGTCGCTCCCCAGATCAGGTGGGCCCCCACCGTGTACGTGTCCGTCCGGATCGGCACGCCGCGGCGGATGAGCCGCTTCTTCTCGTAGCCCGCGATCAGCTCCGGCAGGGACACCTCGACGATCTCGTCCACCTCCACCGGGTTGGGCCGGAAGGCGCCGCCCGGGACCGTCAGGCCCACGAACGGATAGATCGAGTAGTTCGTGACGAACGTCCCCGTCGGCGGCAGCGCGCCCACCACGTCGACGACGTCGCGCATCAGCCCGATCTCCTCCTCGGCCTCGCGCAGCGCCGTCTCGCGCAGCTCTTCGTCCTCGTCGCGCCGGCCGCCCGGGAAGGAGATCTCGCCCGCGTGGCGGCGCATGTCGGCCGGTCGCTTGGTGAACACCGCGGTCAAGTCGCCGTTCTCCACGTACAGCGGGACGAGCACGGCCGCCTTGACGCCGCCCGGGCCGGTCATCTTCACGGTCTCCGCCGGGTCGAGGAGCAACTCGCCCAGCCGGGCCGCGTAGTCGTTCGGGTTTTCCATGCGCGCTGCGAATATACGAGGCGTGGACGCCCTCCTGATCGTGGACTTCCAGAACGACTTCACGCCCGGTGGCGCGCTGCCGGTCGAGCGCGGCGATGAGATCGCCGGTCCCGCCAACGCGCTCGCGGAGCGTTTCGACCTCGTGATCGCCACCCGCGACTGGCACCCGCCCGACCACGGCTCCTTCGTGGGGGCGGAGGTGGACCCGGCCGAGTGGGAGGGCATCGATCCGCCCGGCATCTGGCCCGTCCACTGCGTGCAGGGCACCCCCGGCGCCGAGTTGCATCCCTCGCTCGACCAGTCCCACGTCGACCTGGTCGTCGACAAGGCGCAGGATCCCAACACGCAGGGCTACTCGGCGTTCCACGGCGGCAGGCTCGCCGAGGTGCTGCGCGAGCGCGGCGTCGACCACCTGTACATCGCCGGCCTCGCGACCGACTACTGCGTGAAGAACACCGTGCTCGACGCGGTGAGGCTCGGCTTCGGAGTCACGGTCGTCGAGGACGCAGTGCGCGGCATCGAGGTGAAGCCGGGCGACATCGACGCCGCGAAGGCTGCGATGCGCGGCGCGGGCGCCGGCTTCACCTCATCGCACGAGCTGCTCGCCGAGCTCTCGGCATCGCGCTAGGCGCCGTGGGGCGGCACGTCGTCCCCGCCCGCGTAGGGGTACCACCACTCCTTCGGCGCGATCTCGGTCTCGATGTGGACGTGCTTGGTCTCCTGGAAGGCCTCGAGACCCTCGACGCCCAGCTCGCGGCCGATGCCGGACTGCTTCATCCCGCCGAACGGCCCGGCGTCGTTGTCGGTCAGGGGGTCGTTGAACCACACGGTGCCGGCCTTCAGCTCGCGCATGCAGCGCACGATGTTCCTGATGTCGCGGGTGTAGACGTTCGCGCCCAGCCCGTAACGGGTGGAGTTGGCAAGCTCGATCGCCTGGTCGAGGCTGTCGACCGGGACGATCGGCGCCACCGGGCCGAACGTCTCCTCGCGCAGGAGCTCGGTCTCGAGCGGCGCCCCGGTGACCACGGCGGGGCCGAAGAAGTGCCCGCGGTCGCGACCCGTGTCCGGGCCGCCGGTGAGGAGAGAGGCGCCTGCGCCGACCGCGCGCTCGACCTGCTCCACGACCTTGTCGCGCTGCTGCGCGGACACCATCGGCCCGATGTCGGTGCCCGGGTCCAGCGGATCGCCCATGACCAGGCTCTCGGTGTAGTCCACGAACTCGCGCACGTAGTCGTCGTACACGTCGCGCATCACGTAGAAGCGCTCCGCCGACGTGCAGACCTGACCCGCGTTCAGGTACGCGGCCCACGCCCCGCCCTTGGCGGCGACCGCGATCTCGTCCGCCACGTCCGAGCACACGATGAACGGGTCCTTGCCGCCCATCTCGAGGTTCACGCGCGCCACGCGCTCCGCGCAGGCGACCGCCACCCGCTTGCCCGTCTCGACCGATCCCGTGAAGGCGATGCAGTCGACACGCTCGTCGCGCACGATCGCCGCGCCGACTTCGCCGGCGCCCGCGATCAGGTTCACGACCCCGGCGGGCAGGTGGTCGAACGCCGGCGCGAGCATCACCGTCGACAGCGGCGTCAGCTCGGACGGCTTGCAGACGGTCGTGTTCCCCGCGGCGAGAGCCGGCGCGAGCTTCCACGCCAGCAGCAGCAGCGGGTAGTTCCACGGCACGATGCAGCCGACCACGCCCATCGGCTCCTTCACGACCAGCGCGAGCTGCGTCGACTCGATCGGCGGGATCACGCGGCCGGCGTGGTTGCGCCCGATCTCCGCGTAGTAGTCGAACACGGCCGCGGTCCACCCGACCTCGTCCGAGTTCTCGATCAGCGGCTTGCCGCCCTCGCGCGTCATCGTCTCCGCCAGCTCGTCGGTGCGGGCGCGCATGCGCGCCGCCACCTCGTGCAGCATCTCCCCGCGCTCGATCGCAGGGGTCGCGGCCCAGGCGCGGGCGGACTCTCGCGCGGCGGCGACAGCGGCGTCCACCTGCGCGGCCGACGCCGATCCCACGCTCGCGATCGGCTCCTCGGTGTAGGGGTTCTCGACCTCGAGCGCGTCGCCTTCGCCCGCGACCTGCTCGCCGCCGATCAGCAGCCGCGTCTCAGGGCCGGGCACGCACGACCTCGTCGTTGATCTCCACGTCGGACTGGAGCGCGCGATGCACCGGGCACTTGGCCGCGATCGCCTGCAGCCGCTCGAGCTGCTCGTCCGACACGTCTCCCGGGATCGTGATCGTCAGGTCGAAGCGGCAGGCTCCCTTGGGGTCCAGCTCGTAGTCGACGTCGACCCCCACGTTCCCGACGTCCCATTCCTTGCGGTCCGCATACATCTCCACGGTCACAGCCGTGCAGGAGGCAAGGCTCAACGCGAGCAGCTGGGTGGGGGTGGGGCCGGTGTCGGCGCCCCCCTTTTCCGCCGGCTCGTCGGCGATCAGCGTGTGTTTTCCGGCGGTGAGGCTGTGTGCGTAGCCCTTGCGCCGCTGAGCGCTGGCCTTCACTTGGCGCCCGCGGAGGACTTGCCCCGGCCTTCGAACAGGTGTGGGTCGCGCACGTCGGTGAAGCGCGCCATCGCGAACAGCAGGTCCGACGCGCGGTTCACGAACTCGAGCACGACCGAGTCGCCGAGGTCCTGCGCGCGGGCGAGCGCGACGATGTGGCGCTCCGCGCGGCGCAGCACGGCGCGCGCGAGATCGAGCTGCGCCGACAGCTGCGTGCCGCCCGGCAGCACGAACTTGGGAGGGAGGTCGACCTGGCCCATGTAGCGGTCGATCGCCTCCTCGAGCCACGCGGTGCCGCCTGCGTCGAGCCGGCTGACGCCGGCCTCGAGGCGCTCGCGCGCCTCCGGTGCGGTCGCCAGCTCCGCGCCGGCGACGAACAGGTCGTTCTGCAGGCGGAGCAGGTCGGATGTGAGCCGATCGTCGGTCGCCAGCGCCCGCGCCACGCCCAGGGCCGAGTTCGCCTCGTCAAGCGATCCGTACGCGTGCGTGCGGGCGTCGCTCTTGTCCACGCGGCCCCCGTACCAGAGGGAGGTGGTGCCGTCGTCGCCCTTGCGCGTGTAGATCTTCACCGTCTTCGGCAAACTACTGGATCGAACCGCTCGCTCCACCACCCCCAGCCGCAAAGGAGTGTCGTCAATGAGATTCGGGATCTTCTACGAGCACCAGATGCCGCGGCCGTGGGCCGACGATGCAGAGGAGACGCTCCTCAACAACGCGCTGGAGCAGGTGGAGCTGGCCGACAAGGTCGGCATCGACTACGTGTGGGAGGTCGAGCACCACTTCCTCGAGGAGTACTCGCACTCGAGCGCGCCCGAGGTGTTTCTGGCCGCCGCCAGCCAGCGGACGCAGAACATCCGGCTCGGGCACGGCATCGTGCAGATCCCCCCGGGCTTCAATCATCCGGCGCGCGTCGCCGAGCGCATCGCGACGCTCGACCTGATCTCCGGGGGCCGCGTGGAGTTCGGCACAGGCGAGTCGAGCTCGCAGACCGAGCTGGGCGCCTTCGGCGTCGACCGCGAGGCCAAGCGGGCGCAGTGGGAGGAGGGCGTCGACGCGATCACCCGCATGTTCGTGGAGGAGCCTTTCGGCGGCTACGACGGGCACTCCATCTCGATGCCGCCGCGCTCGGTGGTGCCGAAGCCCAAGCAGAAGCCGCACCCGCCGCTGTGGGTTGCGTGCAGCCGGCGCGAGACGATCCTGCTGGCGGCGCGGCGCGGGATCGGCGCCCTCACCTTCGCGTTCATCGAGCCCGAGCAGGCAAAGGAGTGGGTCGACGAGTACTACGCGCTGATCCAGTCCGACGAGTGCGTCCCGGCCGGCTTTGCCGTCAACCCGAACTTCGCGATCGTGCTGCCGATGATGCTGCACAAGGACGAGGCAACCGCGATCGACCGCGGCATCGACGGCGCGCACTTCTTCGGCTTCTCGCTTGCGCACTACTACGTGTTCGGCGACCACCGGCCCGGCATCACGAACGTGTGGGAGGAGTTCCAGGCCAAGCGCGCCGAGTTCGGGTTCGCCCGCGAGATCATCAACGCCGACGACGGCCCGCTGGGCGTGAAGATCCTGGAGCAGGGCTTCGGCTCGCTGCGCGGTGCGATCGGGACGCCGGACCAGGTCGTCGAGCTGGTCGAGCGCTACAAGCAGGCCGGCGTGGACCAGGTGATCTTCGTGCAGCAGTGCGGCGCGAACAAGCACGAGCACGTCTGCGAGTCGCTGGAGCTGTTCGGCAAGAAGGTCCTGCCGCACTTCACCAGGGGGCGGGAGGAAGCGGGGGCGCGGAAGCGCGAGCAGCTCGCGGAGGCCTGCGAGCGCGCGCTCGCACGGCGCGCGCCGGCGCGCACAGCCGATCCGGGGTACGTGATCACTCCGCAGGGCGAGCCGCGGCCCGCGCAGGTGATCGCCGCCGCGCGCAGCGCGGGCGCGAACGGCGCGGGGAACGGGCGGCGGACCGTCCGCCAGATCGTCGGCGCCCATCTCCAGCACGTGGGCGAGTCGGCGTTCAGTGCGTTCGTGCGCGGCCGCACGGACGAGCAGCTCGAGCGCACTGTCGGCTCCGACCGGGGCCTGCGGCTGATCTTCAAGGGGATGGAGCGCGCGTTCGTGCCTGAGCGGGCAAACGGGTTCTCCGGCGAAGTGCAGTACCAGCTGACGGGCAGCAACGGAGCCAAGGAGTGGGTCGTGCGGATCGAGGACGGCCTGCGGGCCGTGACCGGACCGGGCCACGCGCAGAACCCGGTCGTCACGTTCCGCATGTCGATTCCGATGTTCGCCCGCGTCGCTTCGCAGGAGGTGCACCCGGCGAAGGCGATGATGGAGGGAGACCTCGAGGTGCACGGCGACTTCGAGGCCGCCGGGCGCCTCGGCGAGATGTTCGGCCAGGACTCGCTGGTCTAGCTCAGCGCGCATTACGGGCCTGCGGCGGCCGGTCGTCCGGGACGACCGGCCTCAGCTGCTAGAGCGGGTTGAACAGCAGGCCGCTGAGCAGCTTGGGGTAGAAGTACGTCGACTTCGGGGGCATCGTCTCGCCCGCCTGCGCGACGGCCTGCACCTGCTCGATCGGCGTCGGCCGCAGGAGGAACGCCACCTCGTATTCGCCGGAGCCGAGCAGCTCGCGTGCCTGCTCGAGATCGCGCGCGTACGCCAGCCCGTGCTGGTGGGAGATGTCCTCCTCGGTGAGCCCGAGCGTGTCCTCCAGCACCAGCTTCTCCAGCACCGCCGTGTCGAGGCTGCGGTAGCTCGGGGAGCGATCGGCGAGCGCCCGGTCGACCGCGGCCGGCGAGCCGAGTCGCAGCCGCAGCGAGCGCCCGCTGCGGTCGAGATACCCGTACGTCGGCGCGCCGTTCGCGCCCTCCGGCACGACCTCGCGGGCGTCGACTTCGTCGACGTCGAAGTCCCGTTGCAGCTCTTCCTCGAGGCGCGCGCGGCGATCGTCCTCCAGCTTCCCGACGAGCCGGTGCGTCGGGAACACGGTCAGGCCGGGGTCGGACATCGACACGAGGCACATGAGCACGTAGTTGTGGTCGCCCTCGCCGCCGATCTCCTGTGCGTATGTGCGGGCGGTCTCGTAGCGGTGGTGGCCGTCCGCGATCAGCAGCTCGACGTCCGTCAGCGCGGTCTGCACCTGCGCGATCGCGTCGGGGTCGGTGACGCGCCACATCCGGTGCACGGTGCCGTCGTCGTCGGTCACCTCGCCCCACGGGGCGGACTTCGTGGCTGGAGCGAGCGCGGACCACGCCGTCCCGGCCGGGTCGTCGTACAGAGAGAAGATGGGGGACAGGTTGGCGCGCGTCGCGCGCATCAGCCGCAGGCGGTCCTCCTTGGCGGCGGGGTGCGTGCGCTCGTGCGGGCGGATCTTGCCGGGGCCGTAGTCGGTGATGCCCACGCGGCAGAAGAAGCCGTGGCGCACGCGCTCGGTGCCGTCCGGCGCGCGGTAGGCCTGCGTCAGCGCCCACAGCGCCGGCTCCCGGTCGCGGGTCAGGGTGCCGTCCATCTGCCATTGCTCGAACAGCTCCGCCGCGTGCGCATACGGGTCGTCGCCCTCCGGGAGGTCGATCTCGACGACGTTGTGCGGGTTGCGGGACGCCAGCTCGCGGCGCAGGTCCGCGTCGATCACGTCGTAGGGCGGGGCGGCGAGGCGATCGAGCGGGCCGGCGGCGGCGAGGTCGTAGTGGATCGCGCGCAGCGGTTGGACGTCGGCCATCGGGCCGCGCAAGTTACCGGATGGCGTTGCGTCAGTCGCCGGGGACGTCGAGCACGACCTTGCCGGTCGCCCGCCGCTCGTCGATCACGCGCATCGCCTCGGCGCCCTGCGCGAGCGGGAAGCGCTGTCCCACGATGGGCCGCACCGTGCCGGCCGCGATCATGGCGTCGAGCGCGGCGCCGATCTTGCCGTTCAGCTCCGGCTTCGACATCACGTAGCCGCCCCAGCCCGCGCCGATCACCTCCGTGTTGCGCAGCAGCAGGCGGTTCACTTTCACCTCCGGGATCGAGCCGCCGGTGAACCCGACCACCACCACGCGGCCGTCCTCGCGCAAGGAGCGCAGGCTGTCGGTGAAGCGGTCGCCCCCGACCGGGTCGAGCACGACGTCGACGCCGCCGCCCGTCAGCTCCACGGCCTGCTCGCGCCACGGCCCGTCCGAGCGCACGACGTCGTCCGCCCCGGCATCCCGCGCGACCTGCTCCTTCTCGTCGCTCGAGACGACGGCGACGGTGGTCGCGCCGAGGCCCTTCGCGACCTGCAGCGCGGCGGTGCCGACACCGCCGGCCGCGCCGTGCACGAGCACGCGCTCGCCCTCTGCCAGGCGGCCGCGCAGCTTCAGGGCGAAGTAGGCCGTGTGGTAGTTGAGGATCAAAGCTGCGCCCTGCGCGAAGTCGAGCTGGTCGGCGAGCGGGAACGTCATGAACGCGGGCGCAACGGCGACCTCGGCCATGCCGCCCATGGCCGTGAACGCAGCGACCCGGTCGCCGGGGGAGAGGCCCGCGGCTGCGGGAGCGGACCGCACGGTGCCCGCGACCTCGGCGCCCGGGATGAACGGCATCTCGGGCTTGTACTGGTAGAGCCCGCGGCTCTGGAGCACGTCGGGGAACGACACCGCCGCGGCCTTCACGTCCACGACCACTCCCTCGCCGGGAGTGAGCATGTGCGACGGCTCAGGCTCCGGTGCTTCCGTGAGCTGGAGCGCGTCGGGCCCCGACTCCTCGGCGATCTGCAGCGCGCGCATGGCGCGGCATCCTAACCGCGCGGTTGATTCGTCCCGTAGATGGCGCCGAGCCACACCGACAGGAGGACGTCGACGACCTCGTCCTCGGCGATCGTGGGCTCGTGACCGGCGAACGTCGCCTGCAGCACGCGTTCGTTCATGGAGTTCAGGGCGACCGCCAGGTCGCGTGCGGGGACGCCGGCAGGTGCCGCGCCGCGCGCCCGCTCGGCCTCGATCGCGGCGGTCGTCTCCCGCACGAAGCCCTCCATGACCCGCGACCAGAGCTCTCGCACCTCGGCGCTCGTCGCACGTGCGTCCGCGCCCGCCAGCGACACCGCGCGATGAGATCGGAACGTGTCGTAGATGGCCGTGATCGCGTGGCGCAGCCACCGGGGCGGGTCCTCGGCGAACCGCTCGAGCGCCTCGCCGCGGTTCGCGCGCGCTTCCTCGACCATGCGGTCGAGCAGCGTGAGCAGGACCGCATCCTTGGATTCGAAGTAGAAGTAGAAAGTGGGCCGCGAGATGCCCGCTCCGCGCGCGAGGTCGTCGACGGAGATCTCGTGCAGCGGCCGGTCCTCGAGCAGGCGCTCCGCGGTGGCCAGGATGGCCTGCTCGCGCTCGTCGCCGCTGGTGCGGCGCGCACGGCGGCCGCGGTTGGGCGCCGCCTGGGTGGGCAAGGACGTGGCCATACGCCTGCCATCTTACACGGCGTCGACTGTGACCAACGTCACGTTTATGCACTCAACAGAGTGTTGATAATCTCTCCAGGCCATGGATCCCGCGACCGCACTGGCAAGCAGAGACCCGGTTACCCCCGCAGCACCCGCCGCCCGCCTCCCCGAGCGGCCCCCCGAACACGTCGACGTCCTGATCGTCGGTGCCGGCCTCTCCGGCATCGGCGCTGCCTCCCATCTGCGGTCCCGGTCGCCCGGCAAGAGCTTCGCGATCCTCGAGGCGCGGGACGCGATCGGAGGCACCTGGGACCTCTTCCGGTATCCAGGCATCCGGTCCGACTCCGACATGTTCACACTCGGATACGGCTTCCGCCCGTGGGAGGAGGCGAAGGCCATCGCCGACGGTCCCTCGATCCGCAGCTACATTCGCGACACCGCCCGCGATAACGACATCGAGCGGCACATTCGCTTCAACCACCGAGTGGTGCGCGCCGACTGGTCGAGCGCCGATCAGCGCTGGACCGTGGAGGCCGAGCGCACCGACACGGGGGAGACCGTGCGCTTCACCAGCTCGTTCCTGTTCGGCTGCACGGGCTACTACCGTTACGACCAGGGGTACACGCCGCACTTCGAGGGCACGGAGCGTTTCAAGGGCGAGATGGTCCACCCGCAGCACTGGCCCGAGGACCTCGACTACTCGGGCAAGCGCGTGGTCATCATCGGCAGTGGCGCAACCGCCGTGACACTGGTGCCGGCCATGGCCGAGCGCGCCGCGCACGTGACGATGCTGCAGCGCTCCCCGAGTTACGTCGTCTCGCTGCCGGGCAGCGATCCGATCGCCGACTTCCTGCGCAGCAAGCTCCCCGCCAAGGTCGCCTATCCCATCGTGCGCTGGAAGAACGTCATGCTCGCCACGCTGTTCTTCCGCGCCAGCCGGCGCTGGCCGAAGTTCATGAAGGCGCTGATCCGGAAGGGCGTGGAGCGCCGCCTGCCTGCGGGCTACGACGTCGACAAGCACTTCCAGCCGCGCTACAACCCGTGGGACCAGCGGGTGTGCCTGGTGCCGGACGACGACCTCTTCCAGGCGATCCGCGAGGGCAGCGCCTCGGTCGTCACGGATCGCATCGAGACGTTCACCGAGAAGGGCCTGAAGCTCGAGTCCGGCGAGGAGCTGGAGGCCGACATCATCGTGACGGCCACCGGCCTGAACCTGCTGATGATCGGCGGGATGAAGATCGCCGTCGACGGCCGCGAGCTGGACCTCGCGAAGGCCGTGACGTACAAGGGAATGATGTTCTGCGGCGTGCCGAACATGGCTTACACGCTGGGCTACACGAACGCGTCGTGGACGCTGAAGGGCGATCTGGTCGCGCAGTACGTGTGCCGGCTGCTCAACCACATGGATGCGCACGGGTACAGCGCCGCCACTCCGCGTCATCCGGATGCCTCGGTGGCGATCGAGCCCCTGCTCGACTTCAACTCCGGCTACGTGCTGCGCTCGATCGACAACCTGCCGAAGCAGGGCTCCCGGGCGCCCTGGAAGCTCCACCAGAACTACCCGCGCGACGTGCTGCTGATGCGGCACGGCGCGATCGAGGACGAGGCGCTGGAGTTCTCGCGCGCGCCGTCTGCGGTCCCGGCGCCAGAGCGCGTCGCCGCATAGCAGTTACTAGTCGGGGCGCCCGGATTCGAACCGGGGACCTCCGCCACCCAAAGGCGGCGCGCTACCAGGCTGCGCTACGCCCCGTCGGGATTAGTGTAGGCCGCGACTACTCTGAGCCCATGGACCTCGACGCCGCCCGCGACTTTCTCCGTGGAAACCACCGCGGAGTGCTCGCCACCAGGCGCTCCGACGGAGGCATCCAGCAAAGCCCCGTGCTCGCCGCGGTGGACGACGACGGTCGCGTGATCATCAGCAGCCGCGAGACGGCGCTGAAGGTCAAGAACCTACGCCACGACCCGTGGGCGCAGCTCTGCGCGTTCACGAGCAAGTTCTTCGGCGATTGGATCTATGTGGAGGGCAGCGCGGAAGTCGTCTCCCTGCCGGAGGCGATGGACCCCCTGATCGACTACTACAAGCGCTTCCCGGACGAGAACCCGGACTGGGACGAGTACCGCACGCGGATGGAGCGTGAGAAGCGCGTCCTGATCCGCATCACGATCGAGGACGCCGGACCCGACCGCCGGGGCTGAGGCAGAGCCCGCCCTGCCGGCGGCTAGCCTTTCTGCACGCGCCCCCGTAGCTCAGC
>DASRIA010000077.1:0-32525 GCA_035650255.1 Solirubrobacterales bacterium | reverse complement strand
GGATCAAGATCGAGCCAGGCAATTGCTCCAGCGCGAGCGCGAGCGCATCACCGAGGAGCTCAACTCCCTGCGCGCCGCGCACGGCGGCGACGACGAGCTTGCGCACGTCGACCAGCACACGGCGGACGCCGGCTCGGAGCTATTCGAGAACGAGCGCGACCAGTCCGTGATCAACCGCCTGCGGCAGGAGCTGGCCGCCATCGAGCGCGCCGAGCAGCGGCTGGAGGACGGCACCTACGGCGTCTCCGTGGACAGCGGCGAGCCGATCCCGGACGGGCGCCTCGAGGCGATCCCGTGGGCCGAGCGCACCGCTGCGGAGCAGGCTCACTACGAGTCCTAGGGCTGCCGGCCGGCCCCCGGCCGGGTGGGGCGGGCGCTGTTCTCCTGCCGGGTCACTTTTGCCCCCAGAGCGGGGAATACCGGCCACTCTGGGCTGCCAAGCGGCCTGAAAACCCGTAATTTGCGTCCGGATTGACTCGTCAGTCAATCTTGCTAAGATGCCGCGCTTCGCAGCACAGACCTGACCGCTGAGTCTCCGTGGAACCCCTTGTGGGCCGGAGAGCGGGGGACCCAAAGCGGCCTGCGGGCCGTGAAGGGGCGAATCGCCGCCGGCACTGAAGCCGATCAGGCGTAGCGCAGCTCTTTCAAGCGCGAGCCCGTCAGCTAACCCCGTAAGCGACAGAAAGAGAGGAACGTGTCCCAGCGCCGCCTCGAGCGCCAGCGCGCCGCCCCGCGCCGCCGCCCGGTCGCGAACAACCCGATGGCCCGCTCCCGCCCCGACAGGGTGGCAGCGTGGGCCTTGCTCCTGGGCATCTTCCTGATCCTGCTGGCCGCGACCACCTCGCGCGGCGAGACGGGCGGTTCGCAGGCCCCGGCCGCCCCTCCCGCGACCGGTCCCGCCGCGGGGGCGCCCGCCGCCGAGCTGGGCGAGCGCGTGCTGCAGCAGGGCAGCGAGGGCGCCGACGTCCGCACCCTCCAGGCGATCCTGCGCGCCCGCGACTACGGGGACCTGAAGCTGACCGGCGCCTTCGACGCCGCCACCGCGGACGCGGTGAAGCGCTTCCAGCGCGAGGCGGGCCTGACCGTGGACGGCATCGTCGGCCCGCAGACGAGGCCGGCCCTGCTGGCGCTGATGCGCTACCGGCGCGCCACCTGGTACGGCCCGGGCCTGTACGGCAACCGCACCGCATGCGGGAAGCGCCTGCGCCGGGCGACGCTGGGCGTGGCGCACAAGCGGCTGCCCTGCGGCACGCGCGTGACCTTCTACCGCGGCGGGCACTTCGTCACCCTCCCGGTGATCGACCGCGGCCCATTCCGCCACGGAGTGGCCTGGGACCTGACCGCGGCAGCGGCGCGCAAGCTCGGGATGGCCAGCTCCACCCGCCTGCGCTCCACTCACTGAGCCGCGCAGACATCCGGTCGCGTCGGCTGCCCGTATAGGGGTATGGGAGGCCCTGGGGCGCAGGAAACGGCCCTGCCGGGCCGAATTTGCATTCAGCGTTTCCTTTTGTAAACTACCTAACCTTCCGTAAGCAGATAGCCTTTTTTGTAGCTTCAATCCGAAAGTAAAGTGATGGCTGCCAAGATCAGCAGGTTCGATATCCACGACGAGCTCACCGCTCCGGCCGAGAGCGCTCCGATCCTGAAGGGCGCGCTGTCGGGCACCGGGAAGCTCAACAACTTCGTCGGGGTGCTGGCCACCTCGCCGGCCGCGCTGCGGGGCTACGCCCGGATGCGCTCCGAGCTGCGGCGCGGCACGCTGCCGGCGCCCACGCAGGAGCGGATCGCGCTGGCCGTCGCCGAGTACCGCGGGTCCGAGTACGACGTCGCGGTGCACGCGCGGGCGGGGCGGGCCGTGGGGCTCGATCTGGACGAGATCGACTCCGCGCGGCAGTTCCAGTCCCGTGACGAGCGCGAGGCCGCGCTGCTGCGGTACATCGAGACGACGCTCGAGAACAGCGGCGTGGTCCCGGTCCACCTCCACGAGGAGGCCCGGGAGCATGGCTGGACGGACGAGCAGATCCTCGAGGCGCTCGCTCATGTGGCCCTCGCCGACTTCTCGTCCCTGGTAACGCTTGCCGGTGAGATCCCGCTCGAGGGCACCTCGCGCGAGGTCAAGCCGCTCAAGAAGGTGGCCTAGAGCCGCCGATGCCGGACTCGGCGCCAACTCTGATTCGACGCGGCGCGGAGCCGGCGCACTCTCCCTCCCCTCATAATGGCGACGCAGGGGGTGTCGCGGACCACATCGACTCCGCGGCGCCCCCCGTCCCATCCACCGGGGTCTGCCCCTTCTACCACGCCGCGGTCGAGATGCTCGGCAAGCGCTGGACGGGCGCGATCGTGCATGCGCTCCTGGCGGGCCCGATGCGGTTCTCGGAGCTATCGGCCAGCGTCCCGCAGATCTCGGACCGCCTGTTGTCGATGCGCCTCAAGGAGCTCGAGGCCGGCGGCGTGGTCGCGCGCCGCGTCTGGGACGGGTCGCCCGTCCGCGTGGAATACGAGCTGACGCCCAAGGGCCAGGCGCTCCAGCCGGTGATCCACTCGCTGCGCGAGTGGGCCCGCGAGTGGCACCGCGCCTAGCAGCTTCGCGCTGACCCGGTTAGGGTGGCGCGCATGCCCACCCTCAACGAGGAGCTGATCGAGCGCTTCTACTCGGCGTTCGGGCAGCGCGACGGGGCCGCGATGGCGGCCTGCTACACGCCCGACGCGACCTTCACGGACCCTGTCTTCCAGGACCTGAAGGGGGACGAGCCCGGCGCGATGTGGCGGATGCTGACCGAGCGCGCCGACGACCTGCGCATCGACCTGATCGAACGCGAGGCCGGCGACGAGCGCGGGTCCGCGCACTGGGTCGCGCACTACACGTATTCCCAGACCGGGCGCCCGGTCGAGAACGACATCCGGGCCTCCTTCCGCTTCCAGGACGGGCGGATCGCCGAGCACGTGGACAGCTTCGACCTCTACAAGTGGCTGCGTCAGGCGCTGGGGCCGACGGGCACGCTGCTCGGCTGGACGCCCATCCTGCGCGGCGCGGTGCGCAGGCGGGCCCGCGCGGCGCTGGACGAGTTCCGGCAGCGCGAGAGCTCCGCGTAGTGCTGCTGGTGGTCGGCCGCGTTCGCTGCGCGGCGGACAAGCGGGAGGACTTGGTCGCGCTGCTCGAGCGCATGCAGAACGCCTCGCGCGCCGAGGCCGGATGCATCCGCTACGGGTTCTTCGCCGCCGTCGAGGACCCCCTCAGCTTCGTCGCCGTCGAGGAGTGGGCGGACCGCGCCGCGCTCGACCGACACTTCGCACAGCCGCATCTCCAGGAGTTCGCGCGTGGCCTGCCGGCCGTCGTGTCGGAGCCGCCCGAGGTGGCGATCCACGAGGTCGCTGCGACATCGGGCTTTCCTGGCTAGGCTACGGCGCTCGACCCACCCGACTAGCAGGAGGAGTTCCCCTTGGCTGACGATGCCCCCAAGACGCCGCAGGACGTTGCCGCGATCTGCGACGAGCGCGACGTTCGATTCATTCGCCTCTGGTTCACCGACATCCTGGGCCAGCTGAAGAGCTTCTCCATCAACCGGCAGGAACTGGAGGATGCCTTCGAGGGCGGGATGGGCTTTGACGGCTCGTCGATCACCGGGTTCAACGCGATCGAGGAGTCCGACATGATCGCGATGCCGGACGCGTCGACGTTCGACATCCTTCCCTGGCGCCCCGAGGACAAGGCGACGGGCCGGATGTTCTGCGACGTCCAGGTGCCCGGCGGAGACCCCTACGAGGGTGACCCGCGCTGGGTCATGCGCCGCGCGCTGGAGCGCATGCGGGGCATGGGATTCGACCAGTTCAACATCGGGCCCGAGCTGGAGTACTTCTACTTCCGCTCGGCGGAGACCAACGGCGGCCCGCCGCAGGTGCTCGACAAGGGCGGTTACTTCGATCTCACGACCCTCGACGCGGGATCAGACCTGCGGCGCGAGACCGTGCTTGCGCTGGAGCAGCTCGGAATCCACGTCGAGTACTCGCACCACGAAGTCGGCCCCTCGCAGCACGAGGTCGACATGCGCTTCGCGGACGCGCTGAGGATGTGCGACAACTGCATGACCTACCGCATCACGGTGAAGGAGTACGCGATGAAGTACGGCTTCTACGCGACCTTCATGCCGAAGCCGCTGTTCGGCGAGAACGGCTCGGGGATGCACGTGCACCAGTCGCTGTTCAAGGGTGGCCGCAACGCGTTCTACAACGAGAACGACCAGTACTACCTGTCCGACGTCGCGAAGTCGTTCATCGCCGGCCAGCTGAAGCACGCGCGCGAGATCTCCGCGCTGTTCGCGCAGTGGGTCAACTCCTACAAGCGGCTCGTGCCGGGCTACGAGGCGCCGGTGTACGTGGCGTGGTCGCGCCGCAACCGCTCGGCCCTGATTCGGGTGCCGCTCTACCACCCCGGCAAGGAGCAGGCCACGCGCTGCGAGATCCGCAGCCCGGACCCGGCCTGCAACCCCTACCTGTGCTTCTCGGCGCTCCTGCAGGCGGGCCTGGAGGGCATCGAGAAGGGCTACGAGCTGCCCGAGCCGATGGAGCGCAACCTCTACCACCTGTCTCCGGACGAGCGCAAGAAGCTCGGTATCGAGCAGCTTCCCGAGACGCTCGGCGAGGCAATCGAGATCGCATCGGAGTCGGAGCTGATCCTGAAGACGCTCGGCGAGCACGTGTTCACCCGCTTCATCGAGATCAAGCGCCAGGAGTGGGAGGAGTACCGGACCCAGCTGTCCACCTGGGAGATGGAGAAGTACCTGCCGGTCCTGTAGCAAGCGCGGAAGTTTGGCCCGCGGGCCAATGACATGCGCGCGTGGTCGCGAGACCATGCGCGCATGGTCCTGATCACCGGCATGGGGCCGCAGGACTGGCCGGCCGTGAGCCGCGTCTATGCGGAGGGCATCGCCACCGGCCAGGCGACGTTCGAGACAGAACCGCCGTCGTGGGATGCGTGGGACCGGGAGCACCTGCCGCAGTGCCGCCTGGTCGCACGCCGCGACGATGCGGTGGTCGCGTGGGCGGCGCTGGCGCCGGTGTCGTCGCGGCACGTGTATCGCGGCGTCGCGGAGGTGAGCATGTACGTCGCCGCTGCCGAACGGGGGAGTGGGGTGGGCAGGGCGCTGGGACAGGCGCTGGTCGAGGCTTCCGAGCGCGCGGGCATCTGGACGCTCGAGGGTTGGATCTTTCCCGAGAACGTGGCCAGCCTCGCGCTGTGCGAGTCCTTCGGATGCCGCGTCGTCGGGGTGCGCGAGCGGCTCGGAAAGATGGGGGAGCGGTGGCGCGACGTGCTGCTCGTGGAGCGCCGCAGCGAACTTTGTTGAGTCGCTCACACCTGTCGTGAGCGGATCAACGAAGTTCGGGGTTCAGGCGCTGGCGGCCGTCTCCAGCTTCGCCACCTCGTCCGATGTGAGCTGCACGCTCGCCGCCGCGACATTCTGCTCCAGGTGCTCGATCGACGACGTGCCGGGGATCGGCAACATCGCGGGCGAACGTTGGAGCAGCCAGGCGATCGCCTTCTCCGGTCCGAGGCGCGCGAGCTCGCCCCCGCCCAGCGGCCACCACGGCATGTACGCCATCTCTTCACGCTCGCAGAACTCGATCTCCGTCTCGCTGTCGCGGTGCATCAGGCTGTAGCGGTTCTGCACCGACACGATCGGGGCGGCGCGGCGGGCAAGCTCGAGCTGCTGCCCGAACACGTTGGAGACGCCGATCTCGCGCACCTTGCCTTCGGCCCGCAGCTCGCCCAGCGCGCCGACGGACTCCTCGATCGGCACGTTCCGGTCCGGCATGTGGAGCTGGTAGAGATCGATGGTGTCGACGCGCAGCCGCCCCAGGCTGCGTTCGCACGCCTCACGCAGGTACTCGGGGCGCCCGTCGCCGGTGGGTGTGCCGTCGACCAGCGTCTGCCCTCCCTTGGTCGCGATCACGAGGCCCTCGGGATAGGGATGCAGCGCCGCCGCGATCGCCACCTCGCTGTTGCCGTACACGTCGGCGGTGTCGAGCAGGTCGACTCCCAGCTCCAACGCGCGGCGCAGCAGGGCCCCGTGGGCCTCCGGGTCCTGGATGAACCGTGCCCCGAGCCCGATCCGGTTGACCGTCAGGCTCCCCAGCCGCACCTGCCCCGCCGCTGCGGCCGGCGCACCGGTCATGCGAGCAGCTGCTCGAGCTCGGCGGGATCCGTGACGGGCATGCGACAGGCGAAGTTCTCGCACACGTAGGCGGCCGGATTCCCGTCAACCAGGTCGCGGCCGCGCAGGAGCGGGATCGCCGCCGCCGCCTCCTCGTCGCCGGGCCGCATGCCGGCCACCACGACGGTCGGGTGCAGGCGGCGCCGCACGACCCGTGCGAGCGGCTCGACCTGCTCGCCCACCAGCGCCACCTCGCGCGGCGTGGCGAAGTGGAGATGCATCGCCTGCAGCAGGTGGCCGAAGGCCTGCGGGTGGCGGGCCACGGCCTTGTGCAGCAGGCGGAACACCTCGATCGCGGGGCGCTCGTATGCGCGCTCGCCGGTCACGGCGAAGATGCGCAGCAGCGCGAGCGCGGCCGCCGAGCTCCCGGCCGGGATCGGATGGTCCTCGAAGCTGCGGGGGCGCACGACCAGCGCCTCGTGGTCGGAGGCCGTGTCGAAGAACCCTCCGGCGTCCGGGTCGCGGAACCGCGTCACGATGTCGTCGGCCAAGCCGCGCGCCGCGGTGAACCAGCGCGTCTCGAGCGTCGCCTCGTACAGGACCAGCAGGGCCTCCGACAGGAAGGCGTGGTCCTCGAGGTATGCGGCCAGCGAAGCGCGGCCGTCCTTGTAGGTGCGCAGCAGCCGTCCGTCGGCGCCGCGCATCTGTCCCAGCAGGAACTCCGCGCACTGCCGCGCGGCGTCGAGGTAGTCGGCACGCTCGAGCACCGCACCGGCGTCCGCGAGCGCCGCCAGCATCAGCGCGTTCCAAGCGGTCAGGCGCTTGTCGTCGAGGCCCGGCCACACACGCTGGGCGCGCACCTCGTACAAGCGCTGCCGGCCGCGCGCCAGCACTTCGGGATCGATGGCCTCGCCCTCCACGTAGAGGATGCTGCGCCCCTCGAAGTTCGGCCCGCGGTCGGCGCCCCAGTAGCTCAGCAGCGGCTCGGCGTCGTCGCCCAGGACCGCGCGCAGCTCCTGCTCGCTCCAGACGTAGAACCTGCCCTCCTCGCCCTCGGAGTCGGCGTCGAGCGCCGAGTAGAAGCCGCCCTCGGGACCGCGCATCTCGCGCAGCGCCCAGTCGAGCGTCTCCTCGCACACGCGGCGGAAGAGGTCGTCGCCCGTCAGCTGCCACGCGTGCAGGTACGCCCGCGCCAGCAGCGCGTTGTCGTAGAGCATCTTCTCGAAGTGCGGCACCAGCCAGTGGGCGTCGACCGAGTAGCGCGCGAAGCCGCCGCCGACCTGGTCGTAGATGCCTCCGCGCGCCATCCGGATGAGCGTCGTGCGCACCATCTCCGTCGCCTTCTCGGAGTTGGCGGCGCCGTCCGCGATCCGGGCCATCAGGAACTCGAGCGCGCTCGCGGGCGGGAACTTGGGCGCGCCGCCGAAGCCGCCGAAGTTGGGGTCGAACTGCGCGCCCAGGCTGTGCTCGGCCTCCTCCAGCTCCTGGGGGGACGGCTCCTCGTCCGTCGGGCGCAGGCGGGCGCCCGCGTTGAGGCTCTCGACCGTCTGCGCGGCGGCCGCCCTGATCTCCTCGCGCCGGTCGCGCCACGCCTCGGCGACGCCCTCCAGCACCTGCCGGAAGCTCGGCATCCCGTGCCGCGGCTCGGGCGGGAAGTACGTGCCGCCGAAGAACGGCACGCCTTCGGGATCGACGAACACGTTCAGCGGCCAGCCGCCGTGGCCCGTCATCGCCTGCACGGCGCCCATGTAGATCGTGTCCACGTCCGGGCGCTCCTCGCGGTCCACCTTCACCGGGACGAAGCTCGCGTTCAGGATCGCGGCGGTCTCGGCGTCCTCGAATGATTCGTGCTCCATCACGTGGCACCAGTGGCACGCGGAATAGCCGATCGACACGAGCAGCGGCTTGTCCTCGGACTTCGCGCGCGTGAGGGCCTCCTCGCCCCACGGGTACCAGTCGACCGGGTTGTCCTTGTGCTGCAGGAGGTAGGGGCTGGTCTCGTCCGAGAGGCGGTTGGGCATTCCCTCGGTCTAGTTCCCCATCAGGTCGGAGGCAAACGCCTCGAACGCGTCGAGGTAACGCTGCACGTGCTCCTCGGTGTGCGCGATCGAGAGCGTCCACTCCTCCTCGACGCCGGGCGTCATGAAGATGCCGTGGTTCATGTGGTAGAGCCAGGCCAGCGTGGAGAGGTCGTCGTCCACCTTCGTGAGGTAGTCGCGGTACTCGCGCAGCGGCTCCGAGGCGAACACCACGCAGCCCTTCGCGCCGAGGCCCTCGGTGTAGCAGGGCAGCCCGTAACGGGCGATGACGTCGTCGCAGCCGCGCCGCAGCCGGTCGTTGGTGGCTTCGAGCTGCTCGTATGCGGCTTCCGTGAGCACCTCGGTGAGCGCCGCCTGCGCGGCGGCCATCACGAGCGGATTGCCGTTGAACGTGCCGTACTGGTGCACGGTGCCGTCCGCCACGACCTGCGCCAGCTCCGTGGTCATGCCGATCGCTCCGCCCGGGAGCCCGCCGCAGCTCGCCTTCGCGAGCGTCACGATGTCGGGAGTCACCCCGAAGCGCTGCGTCGCGCCCCCCGGCGAGATCGTCGCGCCGGTCTTGACCTCGTCGAAGACCAGGACCACGCCGTGGTCGGCGGTCAGGCGGCGCACTTCCTCGAGATAGCCCTCGACGGGCGGCACGATGTTGATGTTCATCATCGCGGGCTCCATGATCAGGGCCGCGACCTGGCCGTCGAGCCGCTGCAGCACGCTGGCCAGCGCCTCTGCGTCGTTGAACGGGACCGAGCGGGTCAGCTCGGTGATCGCGCGCGGGTAGCCGCCGCCGTACGGCACGCTGACAGGGTCGTCACGGTCGCCGAGCTCCTCGAGCGTCGGGTAGACGGACACCATCACAGCGTCGTGGTGGCCGTGATAGGAGCCCTCGATCTTGAGCACCGTGTCGCGCCCGGTCGCGCCGCGGGCAACGTGGATCGCATCCATCGTCGACTCCGTGCCCGAGTTCGTGAAGCGCCATTGCGGTAGCCGGAACCGGCGGCGCAGCTCCTCGGCCACCCCGATCGAGCCCTCGGTCGGGGCGGCAAAGTGCGTGCCGAGCTCGACGCGGCGCTTCACGGCCTCCACGACCTGCGGGTTCGCGTGCCCGATGCACATCACACCGAAGCCGTTGTGGAAGTCGATGTACTCGTTGCCGTCGACATCCCAGACCTGCGCGCCCTTGCCGCGGTCGATGTAGACAGGCCACGGGTCGTTCTCCTGGAACGACGATGGAACGCCCTTCGGCATCACCTTGCGGGCGCGGTCGTAATAGGCGCCGGACTCGGGCGTGCGCTCCGCGAACACCGCGCGCTGCTGCTCGGTCAACTGCGAGACGCGCCGGCGATCGATCTCCGGCGCGGGAACGGTGCCTGTGCTCTCGGTTGTCATAGAACCCCTATCGAACGCCTCCGGTCGGCAAGCCTAGCGACCGGTTTACGAGCCGCCGTTCACCAGACGCAGCTCGGCCCGCTTGATCTTCCCGCTGGCCGTCTTCGGGAGCTCGTCCACGAAACGCACGATGCGCGGGTACTTGTACGGAGCGGTGGATCGCTTGACGTGCTCCTGTAGCTCGCGCACAAGGCGCTCGTCACCCGCTTGACCGGCGCGGAGCACGACGACCGCCTCGACCACTGCGCCGCGCTCGGCATCCGGAGCCGCGACGGCGGCCGCCTCCGCGACGGCCGGATGCTCGAGGAGCGCCGATTCGACCTCGAAGGGGCCGATGCGGTATCCGGCCGAGAGGATCACGTCGTCGATCCGGCCCTCGAACCACAGGAAGCCGTCGGGGTCGCGCCGCACGCGGTCGCCGGTGTGCCAGCGCGGCTCGGCGTACGGCTCTTCTCCCAGGTAGCCCCGGAAGAAGGTGGGCACGGTCGCCGGGTCCAGGCACAGCTCGCCGGCGTCGGCCGGCCGCCCCTCCTCGTCCACGATGTCGAGCGCGAACCCCGGCAGCGGCGTGCCCATGGAGCCGGGTCGCACGCGTTGGCCGGCCGGCATCCCGGTCAGCTGTCCGGTCTCGGTCTGGCCATATCCGTCGTAGATGTCCAGGTCCATCGCCGCCCGGAACACGTCCATCACCTCCGGGTTGAGCGGCTCGCCGGCCGACACCAGGCGGCGCAGCGATCCGGGGCGGCCGCCGGAGAGCGAGGTGCGCTTGGCGATCATGCGGTACTCCGTCGGCGACTGACACAGGACGGCGACCTGCTGCTCCGCCACGATCGCAAACCGTTCCTCGGCATCGAAGCGCGCGTCGTGCAGCAGGCAGGCCGCGCCCGCGGACCAGGGAGCCACGAACGCGTTGCGCGCGGACTTGGACCAACCGCTCGCGGCCGTGCACCACGACAGCTCGCCCGGATGGGGCCCGAGCCAGTGCTCGGCCTGCACGGATTGCCCGCGCAGGTAGCCCTGGGTGTGCACCACGCCGCGTGGCTCACCCGCGGTGCCGGAGGTGAAGATGACGATCGCCGGATCATCTGCCCCGGTGGCCGCGACTCCGGGCCGCTGCCCGCCCGCCGGCAGTCCCTCCGCGTCTACGTCGACCAGGGGCGGGCTGTGCTCCACGTCCTGCACGGCGCGCTCGAGCTCGGCCATGTCTGCACCGGCGGCCAGCACCAGCGCCGGCGCGGCGCGCTCGAACCTCAGCGCGATGTCCTTCGCACGCAGCTGCTCCGAGCAAGGCAGGACCACCGCCCCCAAGCGCCAAGTGCCGAGCATCGCGAAGACCCATTCCGGCCGCGCGCCCATCATGGTCATCACGACCGCGCCGCGGGTGACGCCCGCCTCCGCCAGGCCGGCCGCCGTGTGTTCGGCATGCCGCGCAACGTCGGCATACGAGTAGGAGCGCACCGTGCCGTCGCCTGAGATCGCGCGCAGCGCCTCGTCCCGCGGTCGCTCGCGGGCAAGGCGCTCGACGACGTCGCCGACGAAGTTGAAACCGGCCGCGGCGCTCACGCCGGCAGCTGGCAGACCACGACGTCCTGGGGCGGGGACGGGGGCTTCCAGGCCTGCTGCTCGTAGGACACGAGGTCGAGTGGCGAACGCTCGACCTGCTCGATGACCCAGCGCGGCCTCGCCAGGGACAGCCCCCAGCTGCCCTCGCCCGCGTCCACGTATCCGAAGCGCGAGCGCTTGAAGTCGGTCAGCAGCTGGTCTGCCTGCGCGGCCCCCAACCCGAGGTTGCGCAAAATGGATGCGGGCAGGAATGCGTTGGTCGTGAACAGGACCAGCCCGCCGGGCTCGAGCGCCCGCGCGAACAGGTCCAGAAAACCCTGCCAGCGATCGGCGGACAGGTGGGTGAAGAGCGATCCGGACCAGGCGAGCTCGAAGGGCTCGTCGAACGAGACCTTCCCGGGGTCCTCGTGCGAAACGGTTGGATCCGCACCGAACACGCGCGCGCAGAACTCGACCCCGTCCTCGTCGATGTCGCAGACGCCGACGCGTGCGGCGGGGTACGCGAGCTTGAGAAAGCGCAGCTCGCGTCCGTGCCCGCACGGCAGGTCGAGGATGCTCTTCGGGTCGGGCCGATCGAGCTTCGCGAGCAACTCGCGGATGCACTGCAGGGCGGTGACTCCCGCATACGCATAGGCGCCCCAGCTCCCGGAGTACATGATGTCGTTCGGCGCGATCTCGGTCACGACGTGCTCGGCCAGCGAGCCCAGCTCCGATTGCACGAGCTCGTGGCCGCTCAGGTCGGTGACGGTCAGCGCACCGATGAAACGCGAGTCTTCCACGACGAGAGCGAGCGGCTGCCCGGTGCGCTCCATCGTCGCCGCAGCGTCCGACAGCGAGTCGTCGGGGGCGAGCACGGGCAGCTCGGTGGCGGCGGCTTCGGCGACGGGAGCGTTTTCGGGATCACGGCGCTGCGCCACGGCCCGCACGATGTCATTCGACGACACGACACCCATCACGCTGCCGTCCCCGTCGATCACCGGAACGGGAATCCAGCCCATGCGCCACAGCAGCCGCGCCGCCTCGCCCACGCTGGCGTCTGCGGTCAGGCGCGGGGAACGGACACTGACCGCGTCACGAACGTACCCCCGCACCCTCGGACCTTCAGAGCTCCCGGATTCTCCGGCTGAGGAAAATCCGGCCTGGCGCACGGAGCTCCCGGATCTTCCGGCTCAGGAAAATCCGGCCTGGCGCATGGAGCTCCCGGATTTTCCGGCTAAGGAAAATCCGGCTATTCATAAAGCTTGACTATCCGGACGGTGCCCTGGGGAGCGGCCTCGACGCACAGGTAGCAGAGCACGCACTCGTCGAGGTTCTCTGCCACGATCTTCAGCGCGCCGTCGTCGCCCTGGGCAAAGATGTCCACCGGGCAGACCTCGGCGAGCTTCCGCGCGATCTCCGGGTCGCGCGCCACCCCGTCATCCACCTCGACGTCGATGAAGATCGACTGCGCCGGGGCGGTGCTCACGTTGCCACCTTCTCGCCGAGGCGGTCCTTCACGAGGCCCGGGATCTCGGCGATCTCCTCGGCGACGGTGATGCCCGCTTCGTTCAGCCGCGCGATCTTCTCGGCCGCGGTGTCGGCCTTGCCCTCGACGATGGTGCCGGCGTGGCCGAAGCTCATGCCCGGCATCTCGTCCATGAACTTGCCCGCCATGAAGGCCACGATCGGGAGGCGGCTGTCGTTTGCCGTCACGTATTCCGCCAGCTCGGCCTCCATGCGCCCGCCGGGCTCCGTGTAGATCACGATCGCCTGCGTCTCCGCGTCGGCTTCGAACAGTGGCATCAGCTCCGTGTACGTGGAGCCGATGATCGCGTCGCCGCCGATCGACACTGCCGTGGACTGGCCGAGCCCGGCGGCGGTCAGAGTGCTCGAGATCTCGGTCGTCATGCCGCCGCTGCGCGACATCACGCCCACCGAGCCGGGCCTGTACGCCTTGGCCGCGTCCTGCGCCGGGCCGCCGATGCCGCCCATCTTGATCACGTCCGGCACGATCACGCCGAGGCAGTTGGGCCCGATGATCCGAGCTTGCTTCTGAGAAGCAAGCTCAACCATCTGCGCGACGTCGCGGCGCGGGATGCGCTCCGTCACGATCACGATCAGCTCGATGCCGTGCTCGAGCGCTTCGAAGACCGCGTCCTTCGTGAACGCGGGCGGGACGGTCACGACGGATCCCTGGATCGGGCCGCCGTGGTGCGCGACCGCCTGCTCGACCGTGTCGAACACGGGCACGCCGTGCACGTCGCGGCCCTTGCGACCGGGCGTCACGCCGCCGACCACCTTCGCGCCGGCGCCGTAGTCGAGGCACTCGCGCGTCAGGTTGACCGCCTCGCGCCCCGTGATGCCCTGCACGATGAAGGTCGTGTTCTGGTCGATCAAGATGCTCATGCGGGAATCTTCTCCACGGCTCGCTTCGCCGCCTCGTGCATCGACACGCTGCGGTCGCAGTACTCCACGCCGTACTTCTCGAGGATCTTGAAGCCCTCGTCCTCCCAGGCGCCGGGGATGCGGAAGATCGCGATCTTCTCGGCGGGGTCGAACCCGAGCTCCAGGCAGGCCTTCACGACGCCGCGCGCGACGATGTCGACCCGCGTGTTGGAGACGATCGACATCATCACGGCGATCTTGTCCACGCCCGGCTTCGAGAGCACCAGCTTCGCAAGCCCCGCCGCCTTCGCGACGGACGGGTTGCCGCCGATCTCGCAGTAGTTGGCCGGCTTGCCGCCGTACTTGCGGACGGCGTCGAACAGCGTGAGGCTGCCGCCGCCCGCGCCGATCACGAGGCCGAGGTTGCCGTCGAACTCGGTCACGTTGCCCGCGACGCCGCGGTGGTCCATGGCGTCGACCTCCTCGCCCGCGATCTCGAAGGGCGTCGCCTCGCGCGCCTGGCGGGTCTCCTCGTCGCCGACGCCGAGCTCCTTCAGGAGCTCGCGCTGGCGCGGGCGGGCCTCGTTCTCCATCTCCATGTGCGCGTCGAGCGCGACAAAGCTGCCGTCCTCGAGCTCGCCCAGCGGGTTGATCTCGGCAAGCGTCATGTCGTAGTCGCTGAACAGGCGCGCAAGGCGCGCGAGGATGGGCGTCGCGCGGGTCAGCGCGCGGCCGGTCACGCCGGTCTGCGCGATCACCTCCTTGGCGCGGAAGTCCGGTGCTTCGACCAAGTTGGAGAGGTGCCCGCGGCCGACGTGGCCGGGGTGCTGCTCGGCGACCTCCTCGATGTCGATGCCGCCCATGTCGCTGAAGAGCATCACGGGCTTCTTGCGGATCCCGTCCCACACGACGCCGGCGTAGTACTCCTGCTTCAGCTGCGCCTTGGGATCGACCAAGACGCCGCGCGGCATGTGACCGTTGATCTCGAGCTTCAGTATCTCCTCGGCGTGCGCGGCCGCCTCGTCAGGCGTGTCGGCGAACTTCACGCCGCCGGCCTTCATGCGCCCACCCGTCAGCACCTGCGACTTGATCACGGTTGAGCCGCCGATGCGCTCCGCTATCTCCCGCGCCTCCTGGGCGGACTGCGCGAATCCGTAGTCGGTGACCGGGACGCCCGCGCGCTTGACGATCTCCCGGGCCTCGTACTCGAAAAATCTCATAGCTCGTAGGCCTTCGCCAGCTCCGGGTCCTTCTTCGCGAGCAGCTCGGCGAGCGAGACCATCACCTTGCACTGCTTCCAGGTGGCGTCGTCCTGCATCTTGCCGTCGATCATGTGCACGCCGCGCCCGTCGGGGATCGCCTCCAGGACCTTCTTTGCGAACTTGACCTCCTCCGGCGGCGGGCTGAACACCTTCTTGGCGATGTCGATCTGCACAGGGTGGAGCGACCAGGCGCCGACGCAGCCGAGCAGGAACGCGGCGCGGAACTGGGTCTCGCAGCCCTGGACGTCCTTGATGTCGCCGTAGGGGCCGTAGAAGGGGAGGAGGCCGGCCGACGTGCACGCGTCGACCATGCGCGCGATGGAGTAATGCCACGGGTCCTGCTGCGCGGTCGCGCGGGGCGCGTCCGGGTTGTCGGGGTCGGGGTCCTCGATCACCCGGTAGCCGGGATGCCCGCCGCCGACGCGCGTGGTCTTCATGCGGCGTGACGCGGCGAGGTCGGCCGGCCCGAAGCTCATGCCCTGCATGCGCGGGCTGGCGGTGGCGATCTCCTCGAGGTTGACCACGCCCTGGGCGGTCTCGAGGATCGCGTGCACCAGGAGCGGCTCGGTCAGACCCGCCTTGGCCTCCAGCTGGGCGAGCAGGCGGTCCACGTAGTGGATGTCCCACGCTCCCTCGACCTTCGGGACCATGACCACGCTGAGCTTGTCGCCGATCTCGGTGACGAGCTGGGTGAGGTCGTCCAGGACCCACGGGCTCTCGAGGCTGTTGACCCGCGTCCACAGCTGCGTGTCGCCGAAGTCCACCTCCTTGCCGACCCGGATCAGCCCTTCGCGCGCCGCCTCCTTGCGGTCGGCCGGGATCGCGTCCTCGAGGTTGCCGAGCAGGATGTCGGCCTGCTTGGCCATGTCCGGCACCTTCGCCGCCATCTTCTCGTTCGAGGCGTCGAAGAAGTGGATCATCCGCGAGGGCGGGAACGGGATCTCGGTCACCGGGTCGGGGGCGCCGAGGGCGAGAGGCTTGAGGAAGTCGCGCGGGGATCTCATCGGTGGGGCGGCGAAGGATATCCTTCCGGTACCGAAACCGATTAGGGAGTCAACGAGATGGCCGCAGCACCCGAGCTTCTGGACCGGACCGACGAGCAGCGTGCGATCACCGAGATGGTGCGCAATTTCGTCGACAACGAGATCCTCCCGAACGCCGAGCACTACGACCACGAGGACGAGTTCCCCGAGCCCATCGTCGAGCAGATGAAGGAGCTGGGCCTCTTCGGGGTCACGATCCCCGAGGAATACGGCGGCATGGGCCTCGACCTGACGACCTACGCGATGATCGTGGAGGAGCTGTCGCGGGGCTGGATCTCGATCTCGGGCGTCGTCAACACCCACTTCATCGGCTCCTACCTGCTGATGAAGTTCGGCACCGACGAGCAGAAGGAGCACTTCCTGCCCAAGATGGCGACCGGTGAGCTGCGCGCGGCGTTCTCGCTGTCCGAGCCGGAGGTGGGCTCCGACGTGCAGGGCATCAAGGCCGTCGCCACCAAGGAGGGTGACGACTGGGTCCTGAACGGCCAGAAGATGTGGGTCACCAACGGGCTGCTGTCCGGCGTGGTGTTCGTGCTGATGAAGAACGACACGAAGGCCGACCCGCCCTACAAGGGCATGACCTGCTTCATCACCGAGAAGGAGCCGGGCGTCGCGGAGAACTCCGGCGACTACGCGGGCCTCACGATCCCGCCCAAGATCAAGAAGATGGGCTACAAGGGCGTCGAGTCCACCGAGCTGGTGTACGACGGCTACCGCTGCTCGCCCGACCGCATCCTGGGCGGCGAGGAGGCCGGGCTCGGGCAGGGCTTCCGCCAGATGATGGACGCGCTCGAAGTCGGCCGGGTGAACGTGGCCGCGCGCGGCGTGGGGATCGCCCAGCGCGCGCTCGAGCTGGCGCTGCGCTACTCGCAGGAGCGCAAGACGTTCGGCAAGCCGATCGCCCAGCACCAGGCGATCCAGTTCAAGCTCGCGGACATGGCGACCAAGGTGGAGGCGGCGCGCCTGCTGACCTTCAAGGCCGCCCGCATGAAGGACGCGGGACAGCGCTCGGACGTCGAGGCCGGGATGGCCAAGCTCTACGCCTCCGAGGCAGGCAAGGAGGTCGTCGAGGACTCATTCCGCATCCACGGCGGCTACGGCTACTCGAAGGAGTACGAGATCGAGCGCCTGTACCGCGACGCGCCGCTGCTGCTGATCGGCGAGGGCACCTCCGAGATCCAGCGCATGGTGATCGGCAAGAAGCTCCTTGAGCGACACAGGATCTAAGTCCAAACGCGCGCACACCCAACCGCCGGACCGCCCGGCGGAGGACGTGGTGCGCGATTTCCACCTGCTCTACTTCAGCAGCAGCAAGCGCACTTTCCGGAACACCTTCTGGCTCGGCCACCAGACCGCGAAGTGCCCACTCGACATGTGGGTCTACCAGGAGATCATCGCCGAGCGCCGCCCCGACCTGATCGTCGAGTGCGGCACGTTCTTCGGCGGCACGGCGTACTTCCTCGCGTCCATGTGCGACATGGTCGACAACGGCCGCGTGATCACGATCGACGTCCGTGAGCGCCAGCCGCACCGGCGACCGCAGCATCCCCGGATCGAATACCGCACGGGCTCGTCCACCGCACCGGAGATCGTCGCCGGCGTGCGGGAGTCGATCGAGCCGGGGAACCGCGTGATGGTGATCCTCGACTCCGACCACCGCAAGCATCACGTGATGGGAGAGCTCGAGGCCTACGCGCCCCTGGTGACGCCCGGCGACTACCTGATCGTCGAGGACACGAACATCAACGGGAACCCCGTGATGCCCGAGTTCGGCGACGGGCCGAAGGAGGCCGTGGAGGAGTTCATCGCCGGGCACGACGAGTTCGTCGTCGACGAAGGCGCCGAGAAGTTCTTCATGACCTTCAACCCGGGCGGCTACCTGCGGCGCAGGGAGTAGGCGCGCCGGCGCCCCGTGCGGCTCAGGGCGCTTGGATCTGCTGGAGCAGGGCCACCATGTCCCAGTAATGGGCCTCTTGCGTGATCTTCTCGCCGTCCAGGAAGGAGACGGAGACCCCGCCGAAGCGCACGTCGCGATTCGTAGGGGCCATGCCGAGAAACTCCTTATCGTGGCGGCCGTACGCCGTCCAGCGCGTGAAGCACTTGTCGGCCCTGCTCACCTGGTCGTGGATCTGAAGCTGAACGCCGGACAGCGACGGGAGGTAGAGCAGCTCGGCGCCGAGCTGCGTCGCCTCTCCCGCCGTCCCCGAGTGCAGCGCGTGCAGGTGCTCGGCAACCCTGCCCTCGCGCGCGTCCGCCTTCGCGGTCCGCTCCTCGCGCCGCTGAGACGACTCCTGACGCTGCTCGAACGTCGGCCGCGGCTTGATCTGCTGCTTGAGTTGCGCCTTGACCGCGTCGCGGCGCTCGCGCTTCTCTTGTCGCTTTTCCCGGTTGAACAAGCCGCTGGCAGGATATCGCCGCGGCGCTCGGGTGGTGTCGCCGGTGCTCGGATACCCTTCCGGCTCTGTGTCATCGGACACGCAGAAACTGATCGAGGAGGGAGCCCGGCGCTTTCTCGACGAGCTCCCGGCCCTCAAGCAGCTGCGGCTCGTGATTCGACTCGACCTCCGCGCCCGCCGCGAGTCGCAGACCTGGCGCGTGGAGTTCCCGCAGATCGACATCAGGAAGGATCCCGCCGGCGATGCCAAGGTCATGGTGGTCGCGCCGCGCTCTCATTTCAACGAGCTGGCCAAGGACGGGCGCCTGCAGCACTGGCGTGACGCCTACGAGAACGGGTACGTGCGGGTCGCCGGATCCGATGAGATCCTGAAGCTCATCGGTAAGGTGATCGAACGCCACGAGCAACGGCAGAAGATCAAGAAACGGAGGCTCTAACCAAAGTGGCAGAGACGGATACGAAGCAGGGCACGACGTTCGACCAGGCCTCGCGAGAGGCGAGCGGAGCGCGGCCCTATGGGCGCTATCTCGAGGATTTCGAGGAGGGCGCCGTCTACAAGCACTGGCCGGCGAAGACGGTCACGGAGGCGGACGACCACCTCTTCTGCCTGATCACGATGAATCACCACCCGCTCCACCTCAACGACGTCTACGCGGCCCAGTCCCAGCAGGGAAAGAACGTGGTCGTCGGCCCGCTGGTGTACTCGCTCGCGCTCGGCATGTCCGTCGCGGACGTGTCCGGGAAGGCGATCGCCAATCTCGCCACCGAGGAGCTGTCGCACCCCGCACCGGTGTTCCACGGAGACACGCTGTATGCGGAATCCGAGGTGCTCGAGGTCCGCACCTCCAAGAAGCCCGACCGGGGCGTGGTCAAGGTCCGGACCGACGTCTACAACCAGCGCAACGAGCTCGTCGCGACGTTCCGCCGTGCCGTGCTGGTTCCCCGCAGGACACCAGGGGACTGACCCCGCCCTGACCCGCGAAACCACGCGATGCGGCAGAATGCCCGCGTCACGCAGCAAAAGGAGCCTTTTCCCTTGAGTGAGAGCACCGCCACAACGCAACCGGAAGCCCCGACCAACAATTCGCGCCTGAAAGCGTGGGTGGAGGAGGTCGCCGCCCTCACTCAGCCCAGCGAGATCCACTGGTGCGACGGCACGGCCGAGGAATACGACGCGTTGTGCCAGGGGCTCGTCGAGCACGGCACGTTCGAGACGCTCTCCGAGGCCAAGCGGCCGAATTCCTATCTGGCCCGCTCCGACCCGGGAGACGTTGCGCGCGTCGAGGACCGCACCTTCATCTGCTCCGACCAGGAGTCGGACGCGGGGCCCACGAACAACTGGCGCGACCCGCAGGAGATGCGCGACACGCTCACGGACCTGTTCCGCGGCTCCATGCAGGGGCGCACGATGTACGTGGTGCCTTTCTCGATGGGACCGCTCGGCTCGCCGATCGCGCACATCGGCGTCCAGATCACGGACTCCGCGTACGTCGCGGTCAGCATGCGGATCATGACGCGCATGGGCCAGGGCGCGCTGGACGTCCTCGGCGAGGACGGCGACTTCGTCCCCTGCCTGCACTCGGTCGGGTATCCGCTCGCCGACGGCGCCGAAGACGTGCCGTGGCCCTGCGACGAGACGAACAAGTACATCGTGCACTTCCCGGCGAGCCGCGAGATCTGGTCCTACGGCTCGGGCTACGGCGGCAACGCGCTGCTCGGCAAGAAGTGCTTTGCCCTGCGGATAGCGTCGGTGATGGCCCGCGACCAAGGCTGGATGGCCGAGCACATGCTGATCCTGAAGCTGACCTCGCCGGAGGGCGTGACGAAGTACGTCACGGGTGCATTCCCCTCCGCCTGCGGCAAGACGAACCTCGCGATGCTGATCCCGACCCTGCCCGGCTGGAAGGTCGAGACGATCGGCGACGACATCGCATGGATGAAGTTCGGCCCGGACGGGCGCCTCTACGCGATCAATCCCGAGGCCGGCTTCTTCGGCGTGGCGCCGGGCACCGGCGAGCAGACGAATCCAAACGCGATGGCCACGATCCGGGAGTGCTCCATCTTCACCAACACGGCGCGCACGGATGACGGCGACATCTGGTGGGAGGGCATGACGAAGGACCCGCCCGCGCACGCGATCGACTGGCGCGGCAACGAATGGACCCCGGACGCCGATCATCCGGCGGCGCATCCGAACGCGCGCTTCACGACTCCGGCGGGGCAGTGTCCGTCCATCGCTCCGGAGTGGGAGGACCCTGCCGGCGTGCCGATCGACGCCGTCCTGTTCGGCGGCCGCCGGGCGACGAACGTGCCCCTCGTGCGCGAGGCGTTCGACTGGGAGCACGGCGTCTTCATGGGCTCGATCATGTCCTCGGAGACGACGGCCGCGGCTTCCGGCGACGTCGGCAAGCTGCGCTACGACCCGTTCGCGATGCTGCCCTTCTGCGGCTACCACATGGCCGACTACTTCGCGCACTGGCTGCGCATCGGCCGCGAGGGCGATGCGTCGAAGCTGCCCCGGCTCTTCCACGTCAACTGGTTCCGCAAGGACGACGCGGGGAACTTCCTGTGGCCGGGCTTCGGGGAGAACAGCCGCGTGCTGGCCTGGATCTTCCGCCGCTGCGAGGGAGCCGTCGACGCGGTCGAGACCCCGGCTGGGCTGGTTCCCGCCGAGGGCGGCATCGACACGGACGGCCTGGACGTGAGCTCGGAGGACATGGCCGAGCTGTTGCGGGTCGACCCTGACGGCCTGCGCTCCGAGCTGCCCACGGTCCACGAGCACTACGCGCGGTTCGGCGACCGCCTGCCCCCGGAGCTGCGCGCGCAGCTCGAGGAGCTGGAGCGGCGGCTGAAGTAGAGGAGCTGGCAGCGCAGCTCGCGGACGGCGACGTCGCGGGCCGCGAAGCTGCCGCCGCAGCGCTGGGTGAGACCGGCGACCATCGCGCGACCCGTCATCTGATCCGAGCGCTCAGGGCGGCTCATAGCCGCGGTGCGACACTTTGACTACCGCAATAGGTACGCCAGACCGCGCACCGTCGGCGCGCGGGGGAGAGTTAGTGCGGCTCGCTCGACTCGGCCGCCGGGGGGCGGCTCTCCTCGGCCAGCGAGGTGATGGACAGCACGCCGCGTGAGGACTCTTCGAGCACCTCGCCGGCCTCCTCGGCCGTGCGTGCGTACAGCTCCACCAGCAGGTGGATCGTGATCTTGTCCTCGTCGTGCTTGTGGAAGCGCACGTGCGTGAAGAACTCGCGCGTGCCGCCTTCCCCGAACGCGCCGTAGGTGAGGGAGTCGGCGGCCTCGGGGCCGGAGCACACCTCGACCAGCTCCTGGTCGACGGTCACGGTGCACGATGCGACCCATGGCGTGCCCGTCACCATCCGCTCCCAGCGGTCCTCGATCGGCTCGATCTGCCCGTCGGTGAACGTGAGGTGCGGCTGGTCGTGCATGCAGTCGAGGCACTGCACGACCGCTTCCTGCACCTCGTCCACGCGTTCCGTGAAGGTTCCGGACTCCGGATCGATGCGCAGGATCGCGTCGTAGTGGACCTGCGCCTCGAGGTTCTGCGACCAGCACCGGTAGCACCGCAGCCACGGGCGGCCGTCGCCGCTCTCGACGCGGCGCTCCGGCGGGCGGGGGCTCTCGGCCTCGGCCATCCTCAGCCTCCGATCCTGCTCATGGTGCGCGCCGGCTGGCGGAAGCCCGCCTCGCTCACCCGGTGCTTCAGCTCCTTGCTCCACACGGCATCCCGGATCACCTGCTCGAGCTCGTCGTCGCCCGCGCCGTTGCGCAGGGGCTCGCGCAGGTCGGTCTCGTGGAGGCTGAACAGGCACGTGCGGAGCTTTCCCTCGGCGGTGATGCGCACCCGGTTGCAGTCGCCGCAGAACGGCTCCGACACCGGGTTCACGAATCCGATCGCCCCTTGGCCGTCGGCGAACCGGTAGACCCGGGCCGTCGAATGAGGGTCGCGCGGCGTCGGCTCCAGCGGATGCACCCGGTCGATCAGCGCGCGCACCTCTGCGCCGGTCAGCACCCGGTCCTCGGACCACGCGTGATCGGCGTCGAGGGGCATGAACTCGATGAACCGCACCTCGTACGGCTTGCGGCGCGCGAATTCGGCGAAGGGGAGCACCTCGTCCTCGGTGAAGTCTCGCATCGCGACGCAGTTCACCTTGATCGGCCGGATCTGCGGGTAGCGCTCGAGCGCCTCCAGCCCGGCGAGGACCTGAGGCAGCGCGTCGCGACGCGTCATCTGGAAGAACCGGTCCCGCGACAGCGAGTCGAGCGACACGTTGATGCGCCGCAGTCCCGCCGCGGCCAGGGCGTCCGCCTGGCGTTCCAGCAGGTAGCCGTTGGTCGTCAGGGCGAGGTCAGTCACGCCGTCGATCCGGCCGAGCATCTCGACCAGGCGGGGGAAGTCCCGCCGCACGAGCGGCTCGCCGCCCGTCAGCCGGATCGCCGACACGCCCATCGACGCGAACAGCCCCACCAGCCGCTCCAGCTCCTCGAACGAGAGGATCTCGGAGCGGTCGAGCCATGGCAGCCCCTCCGCCGGCATGCAGTACTGGCAGCGGAAATTGCAGCGATCGGTGACCGACACGCGCAGGTCGCCGATCCGCCGCCCGTGGCCGTCCCGCAAGGGCTCCGCCTGCCGCATGGACATGGAGCAAGTCTAGATGCTCGGTTCCCCGACTCCGCAGCCGGCAAACCGAGCGTCAGCCCGCGGTCAGCCGGGTCCTGGAAAGGCAGGAGGGAGCACAGCAATCTCGAGGATCATCGGCTAAGCCCCCCGGCGGCCGATGGTCCTCGAGATGCGTTCCCTGGTCCGCCGCGATGAAGCGGTGGTCGGAGATGCTGTGCGGGTTGATTCGAGTCCTGCTGCGAATCGAGATCACGCCATCCGTGACGTATTCCAACGTAGTCAACATCCGTCCAGGCGGCAAACTTTTTTTCAAGTCCGCCGCGGAATCTGCTGGTCGGGACCGCCCGTCAGGCGGCGGCGGCTTCGAGTGTCGCCTCGAAGTCGGTGCGCGGCACCGCGCCCACGCCCGGCGAGGTGGCGCCCGCCTCGCGGTAGCGACCCACGCCGGCGCGCACGTCCTCGGGCGAGCCGATGGCCGTCAGCGAGTCGAGGAAGCGGTCGGAGATGCCGCGCTTGGCGGCCTCCACGTCACCGGCGGCCATGCCGGCGTCGAACGCCGCGATCTCGTCCGCGAAGCCCGACCGCTCGATCATGGCGCGGTAGAACGGCAGCCCCCAGTAGGTGACCAGGTCGCCGCGCATCGTCGCGTAGGCGGACTCGCGGTCGTCGGTGACAGCGGACGGCACGGCGGCGACGACGTCGAACCCTTCCATGCTCTTGCCGGCCCGCTCGCGGCCCGCCCGCACCTCCGGCAGCACCACGTCCCTGATGTACGGGGGGTTGCAGAGCCACAGCATCACGCCGTCCGCGATCTCGCCGGCAAGCTGGAGCATGTTGGGCGACAGGGCGGCGACGTAGATCGGCAGGTCGGGGCGGGGCTCGTAGCCCATGAAGTGGAACCGGGTCGGGAAGAACTCGCCCTCGGGCGGATCCTCTCCGGTGAACATCGCGCGCACCGCGCCGACGTACTCGCGCATGGCCGACACCGGGCGCTCGATCGTGGTGCCGTACCAGTTCTCCACCGTGACCGCATGCGACACGCCGAGCCCCAGGATCATGCGCCCGCCCGAGTACTCGTCGATCGTCGCCGCCTGCTGCGCGGTCGCGACCGGCGTGCGCGAATAGATCGGCAGCACCCCGGTGCCGAGCTTGATCTTCTCCGTGGCGGCCGCGTACGCCATCAGGAGGGTGAGCGAGTCCCGCCCGGCGATGTGCGTCACATACGCGGAGTCGTAGCCCAGCTCGTCCGCGCGCTTGACCCGCTCGAGCGCCTGGTCGAGCGATCTGCCCACCGAGATAAAGCTTCCGAGGCCCGCCACGCGCTGGACTCTAGTCTGCCGGCAGCGACCGCGCCCGAGATGCGCACCCGCCGGCCTCCGAGGCGGCCGATCACCGAGCCGTCCCTGCGCAGCACGAGCCGCCCGCGCGCCGCCGAGCGCCCGGTCACGCGCAGCACGCCGTGCGGCTCCCGGGCGACGCGCAGTGTGCCGGTGACCCGCACGCCGGGCACGTACTCCATGCCGTGCAGCTCCAGAGTGCGCAGCCCGGCGCGCGCGTAGCCGGCCCGCAGGCCCCCGACGTGCAGCACGTCCTGGTCGGCGGAGGCGAGCATCGCCGCGGAGAAGATGTGGTCCAGCGCGTCGACGAGCGTCAGCCCCACGGCGGACACCGTGCGTCCCGCACGGCCGCGCACGCCCACCTGCGGGGCCAGCTCCGACAGCGAGCGGGGCGCGATCGGGACCGGCGGGAACTCGCGGCGCCGGGGCGGGCACTTGCGCAGGGCCCGTCCGCCGAAGAAGTCGTCGACTGCGCGCAGCCCGCAGGTGCGGGGGAACCCGTCGAGCACCGAATGGCCCATCTCGGGCACCGACACGAGGGTCGACCCCGGGATCCGCGCGGCGATCCGGCGCGCCGACTCGAGCGGCGTGCGCAGGTCGTCCTCGCCCGCCAGGACGATCGCGGGCACCGCGGGGAACGGGCCGTCCGGGATCGCCGGCTCCACGGGTGCGGACGGCCAGCGGTTGCAGAGCTGCACGGTGGGCGAGGAGAACAGCGCCGTGGTGCGGTCGAAGGGAGCCAGCGCAGCGGCCGGCACCGCCCGCAGCGCCGCCTCGGCGGCCGCGATGCGGGGTGCGCCGGGCGGTGTGGTGCGACTCCATCCGAGCGGCCCCTCCTCGCACACGGTCGCGGCGTACAGCCCGTCGCTGAGAAACTCGGCCGGCGCGGGCGTGTCGCCGCGCTCGGCCCGCAGGGCCAGGCGCAGGAGCGGGGCGGCGTCGCCCGTCAGGGCCGAGCGCACGGCCCCCGGGAAGTGCGCGCGCAAGGTGGGGTCGAAGTCGCCGGCGAACAGCAGGTCGAACAGCCGCACGCTGCCGATCCGGGCGCGGTGGCGCCGCCCGCGCACCGACACGATCGGCCCGTAGACGAAGCCGCTCGTCCGCAGGCGGCGCACGAGCGCCGCCACGTCCGCGACCGGGTCGGGCGTGATCTCCTCGCAGCCCCTCAGGCAGAGCGTCCGCAGGACGCGCGGGACGGCGGCGAAGCTCTCCACCGAGAACGCGCCCGGGCCCGTCGGCTCCACGACCGAGTCCAGCACCAGACGCTCGACCCTGTGTGGATAGCGGGCCGCGTAGGCAAGCGCGACCTTGGTCCCGTACGAGACGCCGAACAGGGCGATCTTCTCCACGCCGATCGCCTGGCGCACCGCTTCGAGGTCCTCGACGGAGTCGCGCGTCGTGTAGAACGCGCGCCGGCTGCCGAGTGACTGGGCGCAGGCGGCGGCCCGCTCGGCCTGGTTCACCGGCGTGCGGGTGACCGGCACGCTCAGCTGCGGGCAGCGCAGGGCTCCTGACAGCCCCGTGCCGCGCTGGTCGAACACCACCAGGTCACGGTTGCGCCCCGCCGCGAAGAACGTGCTGGCCCAGTCGATCAGGAACGGCGTCGCGGACTGCCCGGGGCCGCCGGCGAGCGTGATCAGCGCCCCGCTGCGCGTGCCACGTGCCTTCAGCCGCTCCACGTGCAGCTTCACGGTGCCCGGCACGCTGCCGGCCCGGTCGATGGGGACGGCGAGGTCCCCGCACTCGATCTCGGAGCCGCGCACGCAGGGCTCGAAGGCGAGCTGGGCCTCGGCGGGCGTCGCCGGCAACGCGGTCATCCCGACCGCGACGAGAATCCCTGCCAGGCGCCGCATTGGCTGACTCTATCCCGTGTCCGGAGGTGCCGCGACCGGTTCAGTCAGCGCGCAAGAGCACGGCCACGAGCGCGATCGCGAAGGCGATCTGCCCGATGCCGGCGGCAGTTCCCCACTCGGCGCCCGCGGCCTTCGCGATCAGGGTGGTCAGCGCGAAGGCGCCGGCGAGGAGGCCGAGCTGCGCGCGAGCGTCAGATAGCCGCGAGAGACTTGTATTCACCGAAGACGCTGCGCATCGCCCCGCAGATCTCCCCGAGCGTGCAGTAGGCGTGCACGGACTCGATGATCGCGGGCATCATGTTCTCGGTGCCCTCGGCCGCCGCGCGCAGCTGCGCCAGGGCGGCGTTCGCCCGCTCCGAGTCGCGGTCGGCGCGCAGGCGATCGAGCTTCTCGCGCTGGCGGTCGGCCAGCGACTGGTCGACGCGGAAGTATTCGGGCTCGGGCTCATCGTCGTCGCGGTACTTGTTGACGCCGACGACCACGCGCTCGCCCGAGTTGAGGTCCTGCTCCCACTGATAGGCCTCGTCGAGGATGGCCTTGTGGTAGTAGCCGGAGTCGATCGCCTCGACGGCGCCGCCCATCTTCTCGATCTTCTCCATCTCCTCGCCGGCGCGCCGTTCCAGCTCGTCCGTGAGCCACTCCAGGTAGTAGGAGCCCGCCATCGGGTCGACCGTGTCGGTCACGCCGATCTCCTCGGCGATGATCTGCTGCGTGCGGACGGCGATCTTCTGCGCCTTTTCGGTGGGGATCGCGAGCGCCTCGTCGTAACACGAGAGCGCCATCGACTGCACGCCGCCGAGCGCGGCGGCGAGTGCCTGGACCGCGGCCCGCACGATGTTGTTCTCGGGCTGCTGGGCGGTCAGGGTCGAACCGCCCGTCTGCGTGTGCGTGCGCAGCATCATCGAGCGCGGGTCCGTGGCGCCGAAGCGCTCCTTCATGATGCGCGCCCACAGCCGGCGCAGCGCGCGGTACTTGGCGATCTCTTCGAAGAAGTTGATGTGGGTGTTGAAGATCCACGACAGCCGCGGGGCGAACTTGTCGACCTCGATGCCGCGCTCGGTGACCGCCTCGATGTACGCGATCGCGTTGGCGAAGGAGAAGGCGATCTCCTGGACGGCCGTCGAGCCCGCCTCCCGCATGTGGTAGCCGGACAGGGAGATGGCGTTGAACCGCGGGGCGTCGGTCGCGCACCACGCGATCAGGTCTGCCGCCAGCCGCAGCGACGGCTTGGGCGGGTAGATGAACGTGCCGCGGGCGACGTACTCCTTCAGGACGTCGTTCTGAGCCGTGCCGGACACCTTCTCCCGCGGGACGCCCTGCTTGTCGGCGACCGCCGCGTACATCGCGACGAGGACGGGCGCCGGGGCGTTGATCGTCATCGAGGTCGAGACGCGGTCCAGGGGAATGCCCTCGAACACGGTCTCCATGTCCGCGAGCGAGTCGATCGCGACGCCGACCTGTCCGACCTCGCCGGCCGCGCGCTCGTCGTCGGAGTCGAGGCCCATCTGCGTGGGCAGGTCGAACGCGGTCGACAGCCCGGGCTGGCCCTGCGACAGCAGGAACTTGAAGCGCTCGTTCGTGGCCTCCGGCGTGCCGAAGCCGGCGTACTGGCGGATGGTCCACGGCCGGGCGCGGTACATGGTGGGCTGGATGCCGCGGGTGAACGGATATTCGCCGGGGAAGCCGAGGTCCCGCGTGTAGTCGAGCTCGCTGACGTGCTCGGGCGTGTAGATCCGGTCGGTCTCGAGGCCGGACAGGGTCTCGAACTCGTCGCGGCGCTCGCCGGACTTCTCCAGCGACTTGGCGAGCGGGCCCTCTTCCCAGCGCCTGCGCGCCTCGTGGAGGCGCTTGAGCTCGTCCTCCCTGGAGCGGATCAGCTCGTCCAGCCGGGCCTTCCCATTCCCGCCTGCGCCATTGCCCTGGTCTTCCGCCATCAACGCCTCCTAGGGGAACTCAACGACGTGAGTTTAAAGGGGGGACCCCTATAGCCTTCGGCAGATGCCGGACGATCCGAGACTGATCGACGTGCTGCAGCGGGGCCGCGAACGGGTGATCGGTGCGTGGGACCTGGGCGGCGCGATCGTCGATCCGGGCCCCGAAAGCCGGATCGAGACGCTGCTGGCGGGCCTCTCTCAGGACCCGCGGGCGCTGCTGCTGACTCACATCCACCTCGATCACGCCGGCGCGACGGGCGCGCTGGTGGAGCGGTTCCCGGACCTCGAGGTGTACGTCCACGCGAGGGGAGCGCCGCATCTGATCGACCCCACGAAGCTGCTCAGCAGCGCCGAGCGCATCTACGGCGACGAGATGGAGTCCCTGTGGGGTCGCGTCGTGCCGGTGCCGGAGGCCAACGTCCACGTGGTGGAGGGAGGGGAGGCCGTGACGGCCGCCGGCCGCGAATTCGACGTCGCCTATACGCCCGGTCACGCTTCCCATCACGTCGTGTACTTCGACACCGGCGACGGCACCGCCTACGTGGGCGACGTGGCCGGCGTGCGCATCCCGCCGTCCGACTTCGTCCGCGCGCCGACGCCTCCGCCCGACATCGACGTCGAGGAGTGGCAGCGCTCCATCGACCTCGTGGCGGAGCGGGGCCCCGTACGGCTGGGGCTCACCCATTTCGGCATGGTCGAGGACCCGCAGCCCCATCTCGCGCAGATGAAGCAGAGCCTGGACGAGCAGGCACGCCTCGTGCGCGAGCTGCTGGAGCGCCACGGCGACACGGACGAGGCGATCCGGGCGTTCGTGGCCGAGGTCGAACGGCGCACGCGGGAGGCCGTCGGCGACGAGCTGGCGGCGATGTTCGAGGTCGGATCCCCCGTGGAGCAGCGCTGGCTGGGCCTGCGGCGCTACTGGCAGAAACGCGGGGTCGCGGTTTCCGCATGACCGTCACCGAGACGATCGAGCGGCCGCGCGTGGGCGGCCCGGGGAGCGGGGGAGAGGGCGCCTGGCGGGTGATCGTGCTGAACGACAACCACAACACCTTCGACCACGTCGCCAAGACGCTCGCCAGCGTGATCCCGAGCGTCAGCCTCGACCAGGGCTACCGCTTCGCCGAGGCGATCCACAACAGCGGCCGCGCGATCGTGTGGTCCGGCGAGCGCGAGCCCGCCGAGCTCTACTGGGAGCAGCTCAACGACGCGGGGCTGACGATGGCCCCGCTGGAGCAAGGCTAGCCGCATCGATCGGGCAGGCCTCCCGGGCCGAGTCGGACACGCGTTCCAGTGACGTCTTGAGCGCTTCCACCTCGTCCCCGAGGTGGGGGAGGAAGTGCTCGTCGACTGTGCGCCGGTATACCGCGCTCATCTGATCGAGCGTGGCGCGGCCCGAGTCGGTGAGGACTGCGTAGGCGCCGCGCCGGTCGTTGGGAGAGCGCTCGCGGCGCAGCAGCTCCTCGCGCTCGAGCCGGTCGAGGAGCCGGCTCAGCCCGCTGCGGCTGAACACGATCGCATCGGCCAGCTCGTGGATCCGCATGCGGCCCTCCGGAGCGGCGTCGAGCGTCGCGAGCACGTCGTGCCAGGCCAGCGGGGGCAGCTCCGCTGCGGCCAGGTCCTGCTCGATGGCCCCCACCAGCAGGGCGTGGGCGCGCATGAAGGTGCGGAAAGCCTCGACCTCTTGGGTCGTGCAGGACGCCGGCTTGTTTCCAGGTTTGGCGGTCATCGACTATGGAGATAGTATCCGCTACACTGATTGCAGTAGCAATGATTGTAATAGCAATCGCTTGGACTTCACCAGCTTCCCCCGGCGGGGAGACAAGGAGATTCACATGGAACTCGGACTATTTCTTCTACACGTGGTGCCAGGCCTGCTCCTGATGGGCCACGGGGCCCAGAAGCTGTTCGGTGCGTTCGGCGGCCATGGCCCCGGCGGCACCGGCCAGTTCATGGAGACGCTCGGCATGCGCCCGGGCCGCCCCATGGCCCTCGCAGCGGGCTTCAACGAGTTCGGCGGCGGGCTGCTGCTGGCGCTCGGGCTGCTGATGCCGCTGGCGGCCGTGATGATCGCCTCCACGATGCTCGTGGCGGCGCTGACGGCGCACCGTGGCAAGGGCCCGTGGAACACCAACGGCGGCTGGGAGCTCCCCCTGCTGTTCGGCCTGGTCCCGGTGTCCCTGGCCTTCCACGGCGCCGGCCGGTGGTCCTTGGACCACGCGTTCGGCTGGGGAGCCGAGCTCTCCGGCCTCGGCTGGGGCCTCGGCGTGATCGCAGCGGCCGTGCTCGGCGCGGTGACGATCGTGGGCGCGGCTCGCCACAGCGAGCGCAGCCACGGCCACGGCGTCCCCACGACCAGCTAGCCGCGATGCAACATGAGCACGGTATGCGTGCTCATCCTGCATCGAAGTGAAGGCGCCCTCCGGGGCGCCTTCGCGCTTCTGGCACCCGTGCCACGCGACTTCACGCGTAAGCAGGTTGATGGGTAGGTATCGCAGGGCGGTAGCTATCCATCACGGCGTTGAGCGCACCATCTTGGATCCGCCACGTTTGCGCCGAAACCCGCACGCCCGCCCGTGTTCCGTGACCGCCCGCCGCCGTCCGAGCTCACTGTGGGTCGTCCTGTGACCGTACGTGAGCAGGGTGGGTAGGGTGGGTAGGGAGGCCGCGCCGTCCGGACAGCGGTACCGATCCGTTCGGGAACGTCACAGATGCGTGAGGCCGCCTTGGCCGCCGTGATGGGTTCGTGTGCTCCTGGCGTACGTACCCATCAACCCGGCGGTGACGCGCCGGTCGCAGCAGCGCCCGCCCGGGCGCGCTCCGTCTAGCCCTGTTCGAGGAGCGTGCTCCACTTCGGCAGCAGCGGCTGCCCGTGGAGACCGGCGATCGCGACCCGGATGTCCTGCATCTCCTGCGAGAACCACCAGCGCTGGAAGCCGGCCCGGTCCTCCCAGAAGCTGATGTGGACGAAGTGGTCCGCGTCGTCCTCCGAGCGGTAGAACAGGTAGCCCGTGGCTCCGTACGAGAGCGGGCGCTGGATCGCGGGCCGGTAGAGGTCCACGAACTTCTGCGCCCGGAACGGGGTCAATGCGAAGTCGAGCTGGACGAGGTCCATCAGCTTGCGTTGGCCTGCTGCGCCCGGCTGACGAGTCGAGGCGAGCAGCTCCATGGGGTCAATTGCCGACCTCGGCCCGGATCGCGCCCGGTCCCTCGGCGGTCTTGCCCTGGCCCTCCTGGTCCGCTCCGACGAGGATCGCGATCTTGCCCTGGTGCTTGTTCTCGCGCATCAGCTGGTGGGCCTCCGCGACGCCCTCGAACGGCATCACGCGCCACAGCACCGGGCGGATCTTCGACTCCGCCATCAGTTCGTTGGCCTTCGTCGCCTCCCACGCGTTCGCGAAGTGGGAGCCGAGGATCTGCTTCTGGCGCATCCACAGGTAGCGCACGTCGAAGTCGAGGTTGTAGCCGGACGTGGCGCCGCAGATCACGACCTTGCCGAACGGCTTCACCACGAACACCGAGGTCGGGAAGGTCGCCTGCCCGACGTGCTCGAACACGATGTCGGGCGCGTCGCCGAGGATCTCCTTGACGCGCTTGGCGAACGCACGCGACTGGGCGAAGCGCTCCTTCTCCTCCTCCTTGGACTCGCCGCCCTTGCGCATCATGCCTGCGAACTCGTTGCGGTTGATGAAGTCCTTCGCGCCGAGCTGCTTGACGAGCTCCCCCTTCTCGTCGGAGGAGACGACGCCCACCGAGTCGGCGCCGGTCAGCTTGCACAGCTGCGTCGCGAACACGCCGAGGCCGCCCGCCGCGCCCCAGATCAGCACCTTGTGGCCGGCCTGCAGCTCGACCTGGTCGATCAGCATGCGGTACGCGGTGAAGTAGGTGAGGCCGTAGGACGCGGCCTCCTCCCAGGTCAGGTTCTGCGGCTTGGGCACGAGCTGCTGCGCCTGGACCTTGGTGAACTGGGCAAACGAGCCCCAGCTGGTCTCGTATCCCCAGATCTTCTGGGAGGGAGCGGCCAGGGGGTCGAGGCCGTGCACCTCGACGTCCTCGTAGGAGGCCTGGTTGCAGTGGATCACCACCTCGTCGCCGACCTTCCACTTGGTCACGCCCTCGCCGACCTTCCAGATCACGCCCGAGGCGTCGGAGCCGCCGATGTGGTGGTCCTCCTCGGGGTGGTAGCGGAAGACCGATACGGGCTGGCCGAGTGCCGCCCACACGTTGTTGAAGTTCACGCCCGCCGCCATCACGCGCACGATCACCTCGAAGGCGCCGGGCTCAGGGACCTCGATGTCCTCGATCTGGAAGGCATCTTTGGGCTCTCCCTCGCGCTCCTGGCGGATCACCCAGGCCGTCATCGTCCTGGGGAGCTCGCCGGGCTCGACGTCGAGCTGGCTCACGTTCTTCACATCTGCCTGTGCCAAGGCGGCTACCTCCGTGGGACCGGGTGGAAACGGGCCGCTGATGCTATCTGACGATGGCGACCCGCGAACGCGGGTTGCACGAGACTTTAGGTGCGGGCGCAGCCCGCCTGATGTTCTCCTCCTACGCAGCGAGGCCA
>DASRIA010000076.1:0-27891 GCA_035650255.1 Solirubrobacterales bacterium | reverse complement strand
CACCATGCCGCGCGTCGATGTGTCGTCGACCGAGGTGCGGGAGCGCGTGGCCGCCGGCCGGCCCTACCGGTTCCTCGTCCCGGAGCGGGTGGCGGACCGGATCGAGCGGGAGGGGCTGTACCGGTGAGCGCCGAGGTGAAGACCGCACCATCGTCGGAGGCGCTGGCGCGGCGCATCGCATCGATCGCGCTCGACAAGAAGGCGCGCGACGTCGTCGTGCTCGACATGCGCGACGTCGTGTCGTACACGGACTTCCTGGTGATCGCGACCGGCAACACGGAGCGCCAGACGCACGCGATCGAGGACGCGGTGTACCAGGACCTGAAGCACGGGGAGGAGGGGGGACGGATCCCGCAGCGCGTCGAAGGGCGCTCCGAGGGCCGCTGGATCCTGATGGACTACCTCGACGCCGTCGTGCACATCTTCACGCCCGCCGCACGGGACTACTACCGACTTGAAACATTGTGGGGCGAAGTGCCGGCCTTGGAGGTTGAAGAGGCCGAATCGGCCTAGCAACCCGACGTCATACGGACGACCGGCCGGCCGCGCCGCGTCACCAAGATCTCCTCGCCACGCTCAGCGCACTCCATGAAGTAGCCGAACTGGTTGCGGAACTCGTGAGCGCCCACGATCCGCTGCCGTTCGCCGGCTGATTGAGTGGAGCTGAGGGGGCTCGAACCCCTGGCCTCCGGCATGCCATGCCGGCGCTCTCCCAACTGAGCTACAGCCCCAGAGAACTCGTAGTCCGCTGCGTAGTTTATCGAGGCTCTCTGACCGTTTCGCGGGGGCGTAAGCCGCAGCTGGATCGTCCGCTGGGACTCGATCTTGCCGTCGAAAGGCAGCAAGTAATTGCGTTCCAGCGTGTGGCAGTGAGCCGCGATCAGGTCGATCTCATCGATTCCGTAGCCCGAGCGCACGTACCCCGCCGGAGTGCAGCGCGCCGTCTCGAGATGGATGGCGAGTACGTCGCCCTGGCGGCGGGCCGTCTTGCATTGCACGCGGTAGAGAGATATCCCGATCTCGAAGATCAGGTCGGCACGAGAATGCTCCGACAATGGCTTGAACACTGCCACACCCAGGCGAGCAGCCTCGTAGGCGATGGCCGCTTCGGCAACTGCTCCTTTGTGGTTCGGAGACTCGACCACCTCATCCTGTCGAACATCGAGTGACAGGTGGTGCGCCGAAAGTAACGACTCAGAGCCAGGTGATGCCGAAGTTCTCGGACGCCTGCGCGTAAGCCTCCGGCCCGAGCGTGCCTGCCTCGTGCGCCGCCGCGAGCTCGCGAAAGAAGCCTTCGAATCCGGCCGGCGAGGTCAGCACGAGCTGCCGTCCTTCGCCCGGCACGGCGCGCCGCTGGGAGTGAGGAATGCCCCGCGGTGCGAAGACCATTCCACCCGGGCCAACGCGAAACTCCTCGTCGCCGACCTGGTAGATGTGCTCGCCCTCGAGCGGATAGAAGATCTCGTCCTCGTTCGCGTGCACGTGCAGGGGCGTGTCCGCCAGCGGCGGCACCTCCTCGAAGACGCTGAACGATCCGGCGGTCGTCTGGGCGGAGGCCCTCACCAGGATCGTCACCTCTCCGAACACGAGACGCTCACCTTCGTCCGCAGCGAGCACGTAGGCGGGCATCCGGTTCATGCCCGCTGAGGATACGAAACGCCGGCGATCAGGCTTCGCCGGCGTCTTCGCGCTCGACGACGCGCAGGAACGCCTCGACCACTACTTCGTCGAACTGGCCGCCCGCACACGCGCGCAGCTCCTCGCACGCGCGGAACTTGCCGATCGACTGGCGGTACACGCGGTCGTTCGTCATTGCCTCGTAGGCATCGGCGACCGCCAGGATTCGCGCTTCGAACGGGATCTCGTCGCCGGACAGCCCGCGCGGGTACCCGGTCCCGTCGGGGCGCTCGTGGTGGCAGTAGATCCACTCGCGGATCTGGTCCATGCCCGAGTCCTCCAGCAGCTCCACCGCGATCCAGGGATGGCGGCGCATCTCGAGCCACTCGATGTCGCTCAGCGGGCCCGGCTTGGCGAGGATGCGCTCCGGGATTGCGGACTTGCCCACGTCGTGCAGCAGGCCCGCGAGGCGCACGTCGTGCACGACGTCGTCGGGGAGGTCGAGCTCGCGCGCCGTCAGCTCCGCGTACCGCGCGACCACTTCAGAGTGGCGCTTGGTGCCGCCGTCCCGCACGTCGATGCGGCGCGCGATGTCCATCACGCGCGCGATCGAGTCGGCGAGGATGCGGCGGGGCCCCTCCAGGCGTGGAATCAGGTCGTCCACGATCACCCTTCCTACGACCGCTTCCGCCCGAATCCTGCGCGCCGGCGCGGGACGCATGGGCCTGCCCGCCCCAAAGGGAAGGGCCCGCCGGGAAGGCGGGCCCTTGGGCCATGGGAAGCGCGGAATGTCCGCGCGAGCGGATATGTGATTTTTTGTGCCGGCTTAGCCGGCGTGCTCCTCGGTCGGATGTACCCCCGGCGATTCCGAGCTCCTGCGCGAAGCGGGCACGGACGCGGCCATCGGGTTGCGGTGGTGACCGTGTCGGGGGGCATCCATTGCTGGATTCAACGAGGGGCATCCCCGAAACCTGCGCGGCCCAGCGGCTTCTGGACGTACGTACGAGGCGCCGGGCAGGGCGGAGTTCGGGTGAAACTGCGCTAGCGCGCGCGCTTCACGCGCAGCTTTGCGAGCATGCCCGCCTGCTCGTGGCCCGGCAGCGAGCACCACAGCCGGTAGCGGCCCGAGGGAAGGCGCGCCTCGAGCTCGTCCAGGTCACCGGAGCGCGTCTCCGGCACGGAGAACGTGCGGCGCGCCGAGACTCCCTGGCGGGGGATGCGCCGCATGCGCAGGTCGTGCGGGTCCTCGCCGCGGTTGTGGAACTGGACCAGGGCGGCGCCCGCGGTGAGGGTCTGGCGGGACAGGCGGAGGCTGTACTCGTCGGCTGAGACGAGCAAGCGCGCCGGTGGGCGCTCGTCGCGCGCGCCGGCGATCTCGGCAGCGCCCAGCGCCGCCACGCAAGCCGTCAGCGTCCCCATTGCGCGCACGGCGGGGCGGCTCATTTGACCAGCGCGGGGCGGCCGAATCGCTTGGCCTCTGGGATCACGGCCGCCGCGTCGTGACCGAACCACTGCTCGAGCAGCCCGCAGTACACGGCGCGGTAATCGGACGTCGCCCGCAGGTTGCCGTCGCCGTCGAGCTGCGCCATTCCCGGGTACTCGCCGACCAGCGTGCCGCGCGCGTGCGTGCCGATCAGCATCCCCAGGCCGGCGGCGCCGTGGTCGGTCCCGTCGGAGCCGTTCTCCTCGCCACGGCGGCCGAACTCCGACCACACCTGGACCAGCACGCGGTCCGCGAGGCCGCGCGCCTCGAGGTCGCGCTGGAACGCGAGCAGCCCGTCGGCGGTCAGCTTGAGGCTCTCCGCGAGGTCGGCGGGCTGGCTGTCGTGAGTGTCGTAGTCGCCCGGCGCGTTGAGCGCGACGCACTTCATCGGCAGGCCGCCGGCGAGCATCGCCGCCAGCGCGGCCAGCCGCCTGGAGAAGCCCGACTCGTCCTGCGCCGGGTAGGCGACCGGGCTCTGGATCTGCTTGCCGCCGAACGGGAGCAGCTGCTGTCGCAGGCGGGCGGACTGGACGGCGACACCGCCGGCCACCGCCATCGACACGTCCCGGCTCCCGGCATGCGTGTTCCCGATCGACTGGAACGCCTCGATCATCCAGTCCTCGACCTCGCCCCACACCCCGGGCGCCCAGAAGTCGTAGTCGCCGGGCGAGTTGATCGCCGCGACCGGCATCTTGGCCGTCGCGAGCGCCGGCGCGAGGTCGTTGCTGAGCGCCAGCCCCTGCAACGGGTTGTCGGGCCGCCCGACGCGGTCCAGGAACCGGCCCAGCCAGCCCGTGCTCAGATTCGGCTGGAGCGCTCCCACCTCGTAGAAGTGGCGGGAGTTGAAGTGGGACATGTCCGGGTGGTCGTAGCCGATGGCAGGCATCACCGAGGCCTTGCCCTCGGCGTGCAGCTGCGCGAACCCCGCGGCCGCGGAGTGCCAGCGCAGGCGCCCGTCCTCCGCGAAGGGCGTGCCCTCGGAGTCGGGCAGCGCCAGCTTCGGCCGCAGCCGCCGGTAGTGCGGGTCGCCCACCGGGGCGAGGACGGAAAGCGAGTCGATGCCTCCCGCGAGAAAGACCGACACGAGCACGCGGTCGGCCGGCGCCGCCGCCGCGGCGATGCCCTCCTCGAGCGCGGCGATGTCGAGCCGGCTGGCCCCGTACAGGGACAGCACGGCGCCGGTGCCGCGCAGCAGGAACTGGCGCCGGTCGAGCCCCCTGCCCGCGGGCATGGGGGCGCGTGGGTCGCGCGGCGCGACGGCGCCCGCCGCGCCCGCGGCAGCGCGGCGCAGGGCCTGTGAGCGAGTGAAGTCGTTGCAGCAGTTGTGGGACATCAGGCCGCCTGCATGTCGGGTGATGTCGCGACGAGGATGCGCAGCGCGTTCTGGCGCAGGACCGGGTACTGCTTGCGCTTCCAGCTCTGGTTCGCGCCGCGGTCGCAGCGCTCCGCGAAGGCCACCAGCTTCGCGCGCGTCGCCCTGGAGATCGTGGGCGAGCCCCAGTAGTCGATCGCGCGCTGCACGGCGTCCGCCGGGGCGTCGGGCTCGTAGGGCTCGTCCGTCTTGAACTCCCGCTGGTGCAGCGCCTGCGTGGTGGCCCGCCAGCGCGCCCGCCACGAACCGGTGTCGAGCCACCGGGCGTCGTCCCACCCGGCGACGTTCGGAGGCAGGAAGAGCCGCTGGTTCATCTGGTCGCACATCCAGATCCAGTCCTCGGACTCGATGCCTCGCCGGCTGCCGCGCAGCAGGCCGGCGATGTACACGACCGGCGGCTTGACCATGCGGGGCCCGCGGTACAGGGTCGGGTGCTTCAGGATCGCCTCGACGACCGGCCGGATCTTGTAGTTCTCCCGCACGTAGAGGCGCTGCAGCGACAGCCGCGTCTTCTTGCTCGGCGGGACCGGGATGAAGTAGGACCACAGCTTCTCGACGAAGAACGAGGGGTGCTTCTTGTGCTCGAGGCACAGCCGGCACGAGTCACGCCAGTTGAAGTTGCCCTGCTTCCCGAACACCTTCTTGACACCGCCGTCGTGCTGCTCCGGGTCGAAGCGGAAGTTGTGCGGGCCGACTCCGTCGTCCCAGTCGTTCTGGAACCCGGTCAGCGCGCGCGCCTGCTCGCGCACGTCGTCCTCCGTGTAGCCGCGGTCGGCGCCGAGCGTGAAGAGCTCCATCAGCTCGCGCGCGAAGTTCTCGTTGGGGGACTCCTTGGTGTTCTCGGAGCCCGACAGCCACAGGAGCATCGCCGGGTCGCGCGTCACGCGGATCAGCAGATCGGTGAACGTGCTGAGGCCGTGCTTGCGGAACATCTCGTTCTGGTGCAGCATCAGCCGCTGCGAGTCGACGCCGTACTCGGACGTCGCGAACCAGTCGTGCCAGATCAGGGTCATGCGCTCGACGAGCGGCCGGTTGGAGCGCACCATCCGGTCGAGCCACCACAGGTGGTCGTGGCCCCATGCGTCGGCGGGCGCCAGCGGGCGGCCGTCCTCGTCGTGCGGCGGCGGGCCGGTGAGCTCCTTCTTGGCCTTCGGCCGGGTGAGCGACTCGACCGCGCCCTTCAATCCTTTCTTGGCAAGCCTCTCGGCCTCGCCCCGGCGCGGCCCGAAGCCGGCTCGCCACAGCAGGCGCTCGGCCTGCGCCGGGCCGAAGCGGCCCTTGTACACGGACACGCCGCTGCCGGCCGGGCGCCGCCGCCGGCGGCCGTGCTTGCGCCTGCGCCGCCGCCTCCGCGCGGCCAGCGCCTCCATGCGTTCCTCCCCGTTGCTGCCCTGCGACACCGCGGCCCTCCTGACCCGTAGCGCTTTGCCTCTCTGAACGCAGCTATCGGCATCGGGATTTCGGCCTTTTACCGGGGCACTCGACGAATGTTCTAGTGCCGCGCCGTCGCGGTCGTTTTAATTGCATGGATGAGCGCCCCCCGCGACAGCGCCACGGACCGCTACGACGCCCGCGCGATCGAGCGCCGGTGGCAGGAGCAGTGGGAGCGGGAGGGCACGTGGGAGGTCCCGAACCCCGGCGACCCCGGCTTCGACCCGGAGATCCCCGAGAGCTACGTCCTGGAGATGCTGCCCTACCCCTCGGGCGAGCCCCACATCGGGCACCTCAAGAACTACTCGATGGGCGACGCGGTGGCGCACTACCGGCGGCGCCGCGGAATGCGGGTCCTGCACCCGATGGGCTACGACGCCTTCGGCCTGCCGGCGGAGAACCACGCGATCAACACCGGCGTGCACCCCGCGGAGTCGACCAACCGGTCGATCGAGGAGTTCCGCCGCCAGCTCCGCTCGTGGGGTGTGTCGATCGACTGGCGGCGTGAGTTCGGGACGCACGAGCCGCGCTACTACCGCTGGACGCAGTGGATCTTCCTGAAGCTCTTCGAACGCGGGCTGGCGTACCGGAAGCGGGCGCCGGTCAAGTGGTGCCCCAAGGACCAGACCGTGCTGGCAAACGAGCAGGTGATCGACGGCGCCTGCGAGCGCTGTGGCACGCCGGTCGTGGTGAAGATGCTGGAGCAGTGGTTCTTCAAGATCACCGAGTACGCGGACCGGCTGCTTGCGGACGTCAACACGCTGGAGTCGTGGCCCTCGCGAGTGATCACCATGCAGCGCAACTGGATCGGCCGCTCGGAGGGCGCGGAGGTCGTGTTCCAATCCCCGGACCCCGCGATCGACTTCCCGGTGTTCACGACCCGGCCCGACACGCTGTTCGGCGCGACGTTCTTCGTGCTGGCGCCCGAGCACCCCGATGTCGAGGAGCTGGTCGCGGGCACTCCCATGGAGGAGCGGGTGCGTGAGTACGTGCAGCGGTCGCTGACGTCGTCGGTCGAGGACCGCACCGACACGGAGCGCGAGAAGACGGGCGTCTTCACCGGGAGGGAGGTGATCAACCCGGTGAACCACGAGCCCATCCCGGTGTACGTCTCCGATTACGTGCTGATGGACTACGGGACGGGCGCCATCATGGGCGTGCCCGCGCACGACGAGCGCGACTTCGAGTTCGCGCACAGGTTCGGCCTCAACGTGCGGCCGGTCGTGGAGCCCGCAGAAGGCGAAGCGGAGGTCGACCAGGCGTTCGTCGGTCACACCGAGGACGAGCGGCTGGTCAACTCCGGCCAGTTCACCGGCATGACGGTGCCCGACGCGACCGACGGGATCGTGCGCTGGCTCGAAGGGCACGCGAAGGGCCATGCGGCCGTCAGCTACCGGCTGCGCGACTGGCTCGTGTCACGCCAGCGCTACTGGGGTGCCCCGATCCCGATCGTCTACTGCGAGAAGTGCGGCATGGTCCCGGTGCCGGAGACCGACCTGCCGGTGGTGCTGCCGGATGTGCAGGACTACGCGCCGCGCGGCAAGTCGCCGCTGGCGGCCGCGGAGGACTGGGTGAACACGTCGTGTCCGTCGTGCGGCGGCGCGGCGCGCCGCGAGACCGACACGATGGACACGTTCGTCGATTCCTCCTGGTACTTCCTGCGCTACTGCGACCCGGACAACGACGAGGCGCCGTGGGACCAGCGCATCGTGGACCACTGGATGCCCGTCGACCAGTACATCGGCGGCGTCGAGCACGCGATCCTGCACCTGATGTACGCGCGCTTCTTCACCAAGGCGCTCGCGGACATGGACATGGTCGGCTTCGAGGAGCCGTTCGCGAACCTCTTCACGCAGGGGATGATCACCTCCAAGGGCGCGAAGATGTCCAAGTCGAAGGGCAACACCATCAGCCCGTCGACGATCGTCGAGCGCTTCGGCGCGGACACGGCGCGCTGCTACATCCTCTTCCTGGGGCCGCCGGAGCAGGACGCGGACTGGTCCGACGACGGCGTGGGCGGCGTGCACAGGTTCCTCGGCCGCGTGTGGCGGCTGCGGCCCGGCGCGGGCGAGCCGCTGGTGTCGCCGCAGGCGGGCGCAGTCGACGGCCCGGCGCTCGAGCTGACGCGCAAGGCGCACTGGGCGATCCAGAAGGTGACCGGCGACATCGAGCGGTTCCAGTTCAACACCGCGATCGCCGCCCTGATGGAGCTGGTGAACGAGATCTACCGGGTCGACTCCGAGCTGCGCGACGACGGCGCCGGCGAGCACGCGCTGACGTTCGCCGTCACGACCGTGGCGTCGCTGCTGTTCCCGTTCGCCCCTCACCTGGCGGCCGAGGTGTTCGAGCGCGCCACGGGCGGTCGCGTGTGGGAGGCGGAGTGGCCCGCGGCCGATCCCGCGCTGCTCTCCAGCGACACGGTGAAGGTCGTGGTACAGGTGAACGGCAAGGTCCGCGACAGCGTCGAGGTGGATGCCGACGTGGCCGAAGCCGACCTGAAGGAAGCCGCACGGGGGCGCCCGAACGTGCAGCGGCACCTCGATGGGCACGAGGTCGTGCGCGAGATCGTGGTGCCGGGCAAGCTGGTGAACTTCGTCGTGCGATAGCGCACCATCGGCTGGACCGGAAGGGCACTAGAATCCGCGCCGTGCGGGTCCGGCGCCTTTCAGAAGCGGCCGTGCAGGAACGCGGCCGGCTGCGCTCACACTTCCTGATGGACGCGGGCGACCTCGGGTCGCGCAACATGACCGTGACCTGGGTGGACGTCCCGCCCGGCGCCGAGCAGCGCGCACATTCGCACGCCGATTCGGAGCAGGTCTACGTGATCGTGCGCGGCCGCGGCCGGATGTCCGTGGCCGGTGATGTCGAGGACGTCGGCGAGGGCGACTTGGTGTTCATCCCGCCGGCCACCAACCACGGGATCGTGAACCGCGGCTCGGAGCCGCTGGTCTACATCACCGCCGCGGCGCCCGCGGTGTCGATGGAAGAGCTCTACCGCGAAGAGCTGGCGGCCGATGTGCCGCAGTACGTCGAAGACGAGTAGCGCGCCGGGCACACTCTTCTGACGCCCGCGTCTGGAGCGGTACGGCCTGCACGCGTACCGTCGGTCGCGGCATGTTGGAGATCTCGCGGCAGCAACTCGTGGTGTACGCGGCGGCGCTCCTGGCCGTTGCGCTGATCGGTGCGCGCTACCTGAAGTCGGAGCGTGACCCCCCGGCGCAGGCACGCGCTGCGCCCGTGAAGGTCGCGCGCTCGAAGGGCAGCGCCGCCGCGGTCGTGCACGTGGTCGGCGCGGTGCGCAGGCCGGGGGTCTACCGGCTCCCGGCGTGGTCGCGGCTGGCGGCGGCGCTGCGCCGTGCGGGCGGGGCCACGGGGCGCGCCGACCTGCAGGGCGTCAACCTGGCCGCCAAGGTGTCGGACGGCCAGCAGGTGATCGTGCCCGCGCGCGTGGCGGGGGCATCCGGAGCTGCCGGGGCCGCAGTGGCGGCAACGCCGGGACAGCCGGTCAGCCTGAACAACGCCACGGTGGAGCAGCTCGACGAGCTCGACGGCATCGGCCCCGCGACGGCTCAGAAGATCCTCGACTACCGCCAGGAGCACGGTGGATTCAGCTCGGTCGAGGATCTGAAGGAGGTGAGCGGCATCGGCCCCAAGCGCTACGAGTCGCTGAAGGAGCAGGTCCGCATGTGAGCGCCGGTGACATCCTGCTGCGCCATCCGCGCCACGTCGCGCTGGCGTCCCTATGCGCGGGCCTGCTATTGGCGGGTCATCCATCGGTCGCCGTCGTGGGGGGCCTGTGCGCGGCGGTTGCGCTCGTCACCTCGGCCCGGCGGGCGCCCAACCTGTTGCTGGTCGCCGTTGTGCTGCTGCCGGCGGCGGGCGCGATCGCGGGGTCGGCACGACTGGCCGCGATCCAGCGCTCGGACCTGGTGGCGTACGCGGGATCGTCGGTCGTGCTGCGCGGCCACGTCGTCAAGCGCGAGCGCCCGTCGTTCGGCACCGCGCGTCTGCGGGTGCGGGCTACGCGAGTGCTTGTGCGGGGACGGTGGCGGGTGGCGGCGGGGCTCGTGCAGGTGCGAGTGCGGCGGCGTTTGCGCGGTGGCGCGCCGGCGATCGGCGATCAGGTCGAGGCGACCGGCCGGCTGACCGAGCCCAGCCGCCAGGCGGAGCGGTCGGGGTATGCCGACCACCTGCGCCGCGCGGGCGTGCGGGTCCTCCTGCATGCGGACCGGATGCGGTCCACGGGGCGGCGGCGGGGCGGCATCGCGGGTGCCGTCGACGCAGTCCGCCGCCGCGCGGAAGCGGGTGCCGGGGCGGGACTGGGCGACTCGCAGGCCGCGCTCGCGCGCGGGATGGTGCTGGGCGCCGACGAGGACATACCGGAGCGGATGGCGGACGACTTCAAGCGCTCCGGGCTCGCTCACCTGTTGGCGGTCTCGGGTCAGAACGTGACGCTGCTGGCCGTGCTGGCGTGGCCGCTGCTGGGGGCGCTCGGCGTCTCCCGGCGGCCGCGGCTCTGGTTCGTGATCGCGCTGATCGCGCTGTACGTGCCGCTCACGGGGGCGGGCCCGTCGATCGTGCGGGCCGGGGCGATGGGCATCGCGGGCACGGTCGCGGCGCTGGCAGGTCGCCCCGCGTCGCGCTGGTACGGGCTGCTGATCGCAAGTGCGGTCACGCTGGGGCTCGATCCGCGCGCGTGGCAGGACGTCGGCTGGCAGCTCAGCTTCGCCGCGGTCGCCGGCATCTTCGCGCTCGCGCGGCCGCTGGCGGCGGTGCTGGGCCCGCTGCCGGAGCCGGTGCGCAGCGGCGCGGCCTTGACGGTGGCGGCGACGCTGGCCACGGCGCCGCTGATGGGGTTCCACTTCGGCGCCGCGTCGCTCGCGGCGCTGCCGGCCAACCTCGCGGCGCTGCCCGCCGTGGCGCCGGTGATGTGGATCGGCATGCTGAGCGCGGGCGCCGCGCAGGTCGCCCTCGCGCCCGCGGAGCTGCTCAACGCCGTGAATGCCTTCTGCCTGGCTCACGTCGCTGCCGTGGCCCGCTGGGGCGCGAACCTGCCCGGCGCGGCGATCGGCGTGCGCATCGGCTCGCCGCAGGTGCTCGCGCTGGCTTACGCGGCCGGAGCCGCGGCGATGTGGGGCGCGGCGCGGCTGTCACGTTGGCGCGCCGGCCGCGCCGCGGTCGCGGCCTCCCTGGCGCTGGCGCTCGCGGCCGGCCCGCTGCTGGCGCTCGGGGGCCCCGCGGGAGTCCCGCGGCAGTTCACGGTCACGTTCCTCGACGTGGGGCAGGGCGATGCAACGCTGCTGCAGACGCCCGACGGCAAAGCGGTGCTAGTCGACGGCGGGCCGCCGGGCACCGGCCTGCCCGGCAAGCTGCGGGACCGCGGCGTGCGGTCTCTGGACCTGGTCGTCCTGACGCACGCGCAGGAGGACCACGAGGGCGGGCTGGCCGAGGTGCTCGCGTCGTTCGACGTCGGCCTCCTCCTGGACGGCGGCCTGCCAGACGACGGTGGCGAGCACGGCCACATCGTGTCGCTCGCCCGCCGCCGCGGCGTCGAAGTCCGCGCCGCGCGCGCGGGGCAGCGCCTGCGCGTCGGGCGGGATCTGCGCCTGCGGGTGCTGGCCGCCGCGGCTCCGGACTCCACGGCGGACACCGACCCGAACCTGCGCGCGGTCGTCATGACCGCCGCCTACGGCCGCTACGACGTGTTCCTCCCGGCGGACGCGGAAAGCGAGGTGACGGGGGCGCTGTCACTGCCCGACGTCGACGTCATGAAGGTCGCCCACCACGGCAGCGAGGATCCGGGGCTGGCGGAGCTGCTGACCCGCCTGCGGCCCGAGACCGCCGTCATCGAGGTGGGGCGCGGCAACCGCTTCGGGCATCCTCACCCGGCGACGCTCGCCGCCCTGCGGACCGCCGGAACCGGGGTGCGCCGCACCGACCGGGAGGGTGACGTCGTCGTGACCGGCCACGATGACCGACCATGAAGGCGATGAGCAACCCCGGCCTGCCATCGACGGCTGCTTGCCGCCATGCCGGCGCGCGCGAGGGCTTCGAGGTCCTGTTCCCGCTGCCCGCCCCGGATGGCTACCGCCTGGAGGGCTTCTCGACCGCAGTCGAGGACGGCGAGGCCTGGGCGGTGGAATACGCGATCGACGTCGACCGCGACTGGGGCACAAGTCGCGCCCGGATCGCCGGGCACTCGAGATCCGGCCGCAGACAAGTGCTGATCGAAAGCGATGGCCGCGGCGGATGGCGGGTGGACGGGCAGGTCCGCGACGAGCTGGAAGGGTGCGCGGACGTCGACCTCGAGGCCTCGGCGTTCACCAACATGCTCCCCGTGCGGCGCCTGGGACTCGCAGTGGGCGAGGCTGCCGCCGCGCCCGCCGTGTACGTGCGCGCGGCGGACCTGCAGGTGCAGCGGCTGGAACAGCGATACGCCCGGATCGAGGACGGCGGCCGTGGCCCGCGCTACGACTACGCGGGGCCGGAGTTCAACTACGCGGGCGTGCTCGCCTACGACGAACACGGGCTGATCCTCGACTACCCGGGCCTGGCTGTCCGCGTCGCCTAGGGGACGGCTCGCACGCCTGAAGTATCCTCGCCCCGATGGCGCCCCTGAAGCCCGCATACCTGATCCACGGCGAGGACGAGGTCAAGCTCGACGCCTGGCGCGCGCGCATCCGGGATCGCGCTGCGCGCGAGGGAGCGTCGCTGGAGCTGATGGATGCCGCGCGCGACAGCGGCGAGGCCGTGGCGATGGCGCTCTCCTCGATGACGTTGTCGATGGGCACGCGCTACGTCGTCGTCGACAGCCTCGAGCGCTGGAAGGAGAAGGACGTGGCGCCCGTCGCCGACGTGCTCGCGAGCCCTCCGCCGGAGACCGTCGTGGTGCTGCTCGGGACCACGCGCAGGGAGTCGGGCAGGAAGCCGTGGGCGCCGTCGGCCAAGCTCGTCAAGGCGGTGCAGAAGGCGGGCGGGGAGGTGACCGAGGAGGCTGCCCCGAAGGCGTCGCAGCTCCCGCGCTGGATCGCCGAGCGCGGGAAGCAGCTCGGCCTGGCCGTGGACCGCGAAGCGGCCCAGTCCCTGGTCGAGCGCGTCGGCAACGATCAGCGCCGCTTGATGCGCGAGCTCGAGAAGATCGCCTGCTACGCGCCCGACGGCGGGCGCGTGGACTCCGACGTGGTGGAGGAGCTCACGGCCTCGGACGTCGAGGCGAAGGCGTACCAGCTCGCGGATGCGGTGATCGACGGCGACCGTGCGCGGGCGCTGTCACTGCTCGACGACCTCCAGGCGCGCGGCACCGACGTCATGCAGATCCTCTATGCGCTGCTGCGGCAGCTGCGCCAGATGCGCCGCGCCTGGGCGGTGCTGGAGACCGGCGGCAACACGAGCGACGTGCAGGCCGCGATCGGCGGCCCTCCGTGGATCGCGAAGCAGATCGCCGCGCGCGCGCAGCACGCCGACGGGGAGCGCCTCGAGCAGATCGCGGGCGCCCTGGCGGACCTCGACTACGCGGTGCGCGGGGGTGGCAAGGTCGACACGCAGACCGCGCTGACCCTCACGCTGGCCGCCTGAGCGTGGCTAGGAGGCGGCCCGAGCGCGGATGCGCGCCGCCCGTGCCTTCTTGCGGGCCGCGTTGTTGCCGTGCAGGGCGCCATGCTCGGCAGCCTTGTCGATCTTGGAGACGAGCGCGCGGTGCTCAGCCTCGATCGCGTCCGCGTCGCCCCCTTGCACGGCCTGCTCGAGGCGGCGGAAGTACGTCTTCACGGTCGAGGTGCGGCGGCGGTTCTCCTGGCGCTCGCGCTCTGACCGGTGAATGCGTTTTTCTTGTGACTTGATGTTGGCCACGGCGGCGGCGAAGTATAGCGGCGGGTAGATCGGTGGCCGAGGCCACGCCCGAGCCCGCGCCCGAGCCGCGCGCCGGACGGCTCGCGCTCTCGACGGCGTTCTTCTCGTTCGCCACGGGCCTGTCGCGGATCGCGGGGCTCGTGCGCGAGATCGTGGCGGCGAGCTACTTCGGCGTCCGCGGGCCGATGAGCGCGTTCACGATCGCGTTCCAGGTCCCCAACCTGATCCGCAGCCTGTTCGCGGATGCCGCGCTGCAGGCGGCGTTCGTGCCCATCTTCACCGAGCAGCTGGAGACGCGCAGCCGCCACGAGGCGTTCCGGGTCGCTTCGGCGCTGGTGTTCGTGATCTCCATCTCACTGGGCCTGATCAGCGCGATCTTCGTGCTGGCCGCGCCCTGGGTGATGCCGCTGTTCGCGCCCGGGTTCAGCGACGAGCTCACGGACCTCACGGTCAACCTCGCGCAGCTGATGTTCCCGATCGTGCTGCTGCTCGGGCTCTCCGGGCTGGTGGTGGGAGTGCTGAACAGCTTCGACCACTTCTCGGTGCCGGCGATCGCACCCCTCTTCTGGAACCTCGTGATCATCGGCTGCCTCGTCGGGCTGACGCCGCTGTTCGACGGAGACGACCGCATCTACGCGTACGCGATCGGGATCGTGCTCGGCACGATCGTGCAGCTCCTGCTGCCGCTGCCCTGGCTGCGAAAGACGGGCTTCCGGCTGACGCGCGACTTCAACTGGCGCGACGAGCGCGTGATGCGCGTGCTGAAGCTGATGCTCCCGGTGACCCTCGGAATCGGGCTGATCAACTTCAACCTGTCGGTGAACAGCATCTTCGCGACGCTGATCTCGGAGGAGGCGCCCGCCGCCATCGACAAGGCGTTTCGCATCTACATGCTGCCGCAGGGGGTGTTCGCCGTCGCGCTCGCGACCGTGCTGTTCCCGACGTTCTCGCGGCTCGCGGCGCGGCGCGACCTCGACGGGCTGCGCAACGTGCAGGGCAGCGGGACGCGCCAGATGCTGCTGCTGCTCGTGCCCGCGGCCGCGCTGATGCTGATCCTCAGCGAGCCGATCACGCGCATCGTGTACCAGCGCGGCGAGTTCGACGCCGCGCAGACCGACATCGTCGCGGAGGCGCTCTTCTATTTCTCGCTGTCGCTGCCGTTCGCCGGCGTGAACCTGATCATGATCAGGACGTTCTTCAGCCTCCAGCTGCCCTGGCGCCCGACCCAGATCGCCCTGGCCAACCTGGGTGTGAACGCGGCCCTCGACGCCCTGCTCTACAAGCCGATGGGCGTCGGCGGGATCACGCTCGCGACCGCGATCGTCTCGTTCGTGACGACGGTCGCCCTGGCGATCACCCTGCGGCGGGAGATCGGCGGCGTCGACATGGCGCGCACCGTGCGCGCGGGCACGCGCATCCTGGCGGCCGGGGCGCTGTGCGCGGCGGTCGCGCTGGGCGTGCGCGAGGCGCTGGACGGGCTCGAGGACACGCTGCTCCAGCAGACCGTGCTGGTGGCGGCGGCGTCGGCGGCCGGCCTGATGGCGTACGTGACCGTGGTGATGACCACCCGGGTCGAGGAGGCGCGCCAGATCTCGGCCCTGGTTCGGGGCCAGCTCGCGCGACTCCGATAGAGGGACCACCCCCTCCTATCCTTAAGCGGCGCCAATGCAAGACATCCGCAACTTCTCGATCATCGCCCACATCGACCACGGCAAGTCGACGCTGGCCGACCGCATCCTCGAGCTCACCCACACGGTGGACCCGCTCAAGATGCGCGCCCAGGTGCTCGACTCCATGGAGCTCGAGCGCGAGCGCGGCATCACGATCAAGGCGCAGGCGGTGCGCGTCCTCTACGCCGCGCGCGACGGGCACACCTACAAGCTCCACCTGATCGACACGCCCGGGCACGTGGACTTCAACTACGAGGTCTCGCGTTCCCTGGCGGCCTGCGAGGGCGGCCTGCTCGTGATCGACGCCGCGCAGGGGGTCGAGGCGCAGACGGTGGCCAACACCTACCTGGCCGTGGACGCCGGGCTGGAGCTCGTCCCGGTCATGAACAAGATCGACCTGCCGAGCGCGGATCCGGAGCGAGTCGCGCACGAGATCGGCGAGCTGATCGGCGAGACCCCCGACGACATCCTGCGGATCTCGGCGAAGACGGGCGAGGGGGTGGAGGACGTGCTGGAGGCGATCGTGCAGCGCATCCCCCCTCCGCAGGGCGACCCGGACGCTCCACCGCGCGCGCTGATCTTCGACTCCGTGTTCGACCAGTACCGGGGCGCGATCGCCTACGTCCGCGTGGTCGATGGGCGCTTCAAGCGCGGCGAGGCGATCCGCGCGATGCAGGCCGGCACGCGCGCCGACATCGACGACATCGGCTTCCTGTCGCCCGACATGGTCAAGACGGAGGCGCTGGAGGCCGGTGAGGTCGGCTTCATCATCACCGGCATCAAGGACGTGGCGAAGCTGCGCGTCGGCGACACGCTCACAACAGAGGGCCGGCCGGCGGACGCACCGCTGCCCGGGTACAAGGAAGCTCGTCCCGTCGTGTTCTGCGGGCTCTATCCGGTCGACACCGACCAGTACCCGGACCTGCGCGACGCGCTCGAGAAGCTGTCGCTCAACGACGCGTCGCTGTCGTATGACCCGGAGACCTCCCAGGCGCTCGGCTTTGGATTCCGCTGCGGCTTCCTCGGCCTGCTCCACATGGACATCGTGCGCGAGCGCCTCGAGCGTGAGTACGACCTCAACCTGCTCGCCACGACGCCGAACGTCGAATACCACGTGCGCATGAGCAACGGCGAGACGCTCGAGGTCCACAGCCCGGCCGACATGCCCGATCCGAACTACATCGAGGCCGTCGAGGAGCCCTACATCCGCGCCAGCATCATCACGCCGCCGGAGTTCGTCGGGCCGATCATGGAGCTGTGCCAGGCACGGCGTGGCGCGCACGTCGACATGCACTACCTGTCGGAGCAGCGCGTGCAGCTGCGCTACGACCTGCCGCTGGCGGAGATCGTGCTCGACTTCTACGACCAGCTGAAGTCACGCAGCCGCGGCTACGGCTCGCTCGACTACGACCTGATCGGCTACCGCGAGTCGAACCTCGTGAAGCTGGACATCATGCTCGCGGGCGAGCTGGTGGACGCGCTGTCGCTGGTCGTCCACAAGGACAAGGCCTACCACTCGGGCCGCGCGCTCGTGGAACGCCTCCAGGAGAAGATCCCGCGCCAGCTGTACGAGGTCGCGATCCAGGCGGCGATCGGCTCACGGATCATCGCGCGGGAGACGGTGAAGCCCGTGCGCAAGGACGTGATCGCCAAGTGCTACGGCGGCGACATCACGCGCAAGCGCAAGCTGCTCGAGAAGCAGAAGGCCGGCAAGAAGCGCATGAAGCAGGTCGGCCAGATCGAGGTGCCGCAGGAGGCCTTCCTGGCCGTACTGGAGCTTGACGGGAAGAAATAACTAGAGTTCACCCCCTCGTGAGCAGGGGTTTTGCACTTGCCGTCGTTCTTTTCGCCGCTGCGCTGGTCCTGGCCGCGCCGGCCGTGGGCGCGGACGAGGTGCTGACGCGCGACCGCACGGCGGCGAACGTCAGCACCCACAGCGGCCAGCCCGTGTGGTCGCGCGTGGGGCGCGACGGCCAGGCCCGCCTCGTGCAGCGCCTGCGCGGCCGCAACCGCGACCTGCCCGTGGCGCCCAAGGCCGGCCTCTTCGACCCGGACGTCGGCACGACGCCGCGCGGCAACATGACCGTCGTCTATTCCCGCTGCGCCGGCCTGTCGGGCCAGGGCTGTGACATCTGGCAGTACGACGGCTTCGACCTGAAGGAGCGCAAGGTCCGGGGCGCGTCGACCGCGAGCTGCTCGGAGTTCGCGCCGTCCGTGTGGCTCGGGTCGGTCGCCTTCGCGCGCACCGGTCCCGGCAGGTGCAACGGCCTCTACGTCGTGCGTCGCGGCAAGCTGCGCAAGCTCGACGTCCGGGTGCCGGCCGACACCGACCTGCGGGGTGGCCGCGTGGCCTATCTCTACGTCCCTCCGGGCGACACCTTCCGCAGCTACCTGCGGGTGCGCAACCTGCGCGACAAGCGCTCGCGCCTGATCGTCACCGGCTTTGCAGCCGAGCGCGAGAGCTACGGGATCAGCAGCCCGGTGCTCACCGGGCGCTATGTCCACTGGCTGCAGGAGGACCGCGTGCGCAACGACTTCTTCGCGGGCCGCGCGCTCGTGGGCAGGCGGCCGGTGCTCGAGTTCACCCAGCGCACGTTCCCCGGGCGCGTCGACTCCATCGCGATCACCCGCGAGCGCTTCTACTACACGAACGGCCGCGGCCTCTACCTCGCGACCGATCCCCAGCCGATCTTCGCCGCGCGGGGTTAGAATCGCCCGCGTCCACGACGCGAGGAGTGACTTGGCAGACGCACCGATCGGCAAGCAGTACCCGGCCTTCGAGTACGAGGTCGGCAGGGAGAAGATCCGCGAGTACGCGAACGCGGTGGGGGAGTCCAACCCGGTCCACCACGACCCCGAGGCGGCGAAGGCGGCCGGCTTCCGGGGGGTCGTCGCGCCCCCGATGTTCTGCGTGGTCTACTCGGCCGGCGCGATGGGCCCCGCGATCCTCGACCCCGAGATGGGCATCAACCTGATGCTGATGGTGCACGGCGAGCAGGTGTTCGAGTGGGGCGAGCCGGTGTGCGCGGGCGACACGATCACGACCACCGCGACGGTCAAGGACGTGTTCGACAAGAAGGGCATGACTTTCTACGTTTTCGAATCCGAGTCCAAGAACCAGGATGGCCAGACGACCGTCAAGGGCACCTGGACCAACATCGTGAGGGCAGGCTGATGGCAGACACCAAGCTGGAGCCCGGCGCCGAGGTTCCGGCGCTGAGCGTGACCCCCGACAAGTACGTCCCGCACCGCTACGCCGGGGCGTCGGGTGACTTCAACCCGATCCACATCGATCCGGAGTTCGCAAAGGCGGTCGGCCTCCCGCAGAACATCCTGCACGGCCTCTATTCGATGGCGCAGGTCGCGCGGGCCGCGACGCAGGCCGGCGGCGGCGACCCACGTGCGCTGAAGCGCCTGTCGGTGCAGTTCCGCGGCATGGGCGTTCCCGAGCAGGAGATCAAGGTCACCGGCACCGTGCGCGAGGTGAAAGGCGGGACTGTGGTGATCGACACGGTGGCCGAGCAGAGCGGGAACCAGATCGTGCGCAATGCGGAGGCGGAGCTTGCGCCCGAATAAACCGGAATTCCCCTAGCCGGGAATCTCGGGAGCTCTGCGGGCGCGGGCTCGCGGTTGACCCCTCCTACAATTGACGGCATGCTGACCGACCGACAGCAGATGCTGCTGCGCACCCTCGTCGAGTCGCACGTCGAGCTGGGCCAGCCGGTCGGGTCCAAGTGGCTCGCGGAGCGCTCCGAGGTGAGGTGGAGCTCGTCCACGATCAGGTACGAGCTGGCCGCGCTCGAGGAGGCCGGCTTCCTGAACCATCCGCACACGTCCGCCGGCCGGGTGCCCACGGACGCGGGCTACCGCTGGTACGCGGACACGATCCTGCACGAGGGCCCGCTGCCGGCCCCCGCCGGCGTGCAGTTCGACGTCGAGCTGTCCAACATGCGACGCGAGGTGGACGCCGCGATGCGCTTCACCACCACGACGCTCTCGCAGATGACGGACCTGCTCGCGGCCGTGTCGGCTCCGCCCCTGCACACCGCCACGATCAAGCACATCGAGGTGCTGCTGCTGCAGCCGCAGATCGCGCTCGTCGTCGTGATCACCTCCAGCGGCACGGTGACCAAGCGCGCCTTCACCTTCGAGCAGCCCGTGGACGCCGGCCTGGCGGACTGGGCCGCCAGCTACCTGAACGAGCGGCTGGCGGGCACGGACCTCGGTGCCCTCACCTTGCAGGGCAAGCTGCTGCTCCCGGAGCTGTCGAAGACGGAGCGGGGCTTCCTGGAGGCGATCGCGCCGGTGTTCTCCGACCTGCCGGACACGGTCGAGGACACGCTCTACGTCGACGGCACCTCCCGGCTCCTGTCCGGCAGCAACGACGTCTCGGAGATGAACGACCTGATCCGGATGCTGGAGCGCAGGGTGACGCTCCTCTCGGTGCTGCGCTCCGCGCTCGGCGAGTCGACCGTGTACCTGCGGATCGGCGCGGAGAACCAGGCGCCGGAGCTCCATTCGGCGGCCGTGGTCGCCGCCAACTACGGGCTCGGCCACCGGACGCTCGGCGCGGTGAGCGTGATCGGCCCTGTGCGCATGGACTACCGCAACGCGATCCTGTCGGTGCGCGCGGCCGCGAAGGCGCTCAGCAGCTTCGTCGAGGAGGTCTACGAGTGACGGCCGACCGCCTCACCAGCATCTAGCCATGCCCCGCGACTACTACGAGGTCCTCGCGGTCCCCCGCGAGGCGGACGACGACGAGATCAAGAAGGCGTTCCGCCGGCTCGCGCGCGAGCTGCATCCGGACATCAACCGCCACGACCCGGAGGCGGAGGAGAAGTTCAAGGAGGTCGCCGAGGCCTACGAGGTGCTGAGCGACCACGAGCGGCGCGCCGTGTACGACCGCTACGGCCATGAGGGCCTGCGCTCCGGCGGCTGGCAGCCCGCGTCGGGCTTCGGCAGCATCTCCGACATCTTCGAGGCCTTCTTCGGCGGAGGCGGAGACCCGTTCGGCGGTGTCTTCGGGGCGCGCGGGCGCAGCGGCCCCGAGCGCGGCCGCGACGTCGCCGTCCAAGTCACGCTGACGCTCGAGGAGGTGCTCACGGGCGCGGCGAAGGAGGTCGAGTTCGAGGTCAGCGCCCAGTGCTCGCACTGCAACGGCAACGGCGCCGAGCCCGGGACGCCGATCGAGACATGCCCGCGCTGCGAGGGCACCGGCCAGCTGCAGTCGATGACCCGGACGGTGTTCGGCCAGGTGGTGCGCACCCAGGCCTGCGACCGCTGCGACGGCGACGGCCGCATCGCGCAGACGCCGTGCGGCGTGTGCCGCGGCTCGGGCCGGGAGGTCCGGCCGCGCAGCATGTCGGTAGACATCCCGGCCGGCATCGACGACGGGCAGCGCGTGCGGCTCACCGGCCAGGGCCACGCCGGCGGGCGCGGCGGGCCGCCCGGCGACCTGTACGTGCTCGTGATGGTGGAGCCCGACCCGCGCTTCGAACGCCACGGCGACGACCTCGTGATGCGGCTGGACGTGCCGTTCACGCAGGCCGCGCTCGGCGGCAGCGTCCCGGTGGCGACGCTTGACGGCGACGAGGAGATCGAGCTGGAGGCGGGCTCGCAGCCGGCGAAGGTGATCCGGCTGCGCGGCCGCGGGCTCCCCGCGTTGCGCGGCCGCGGCCGCGGTGACCTGCACGTGGTCCTGAACGTGATGATCCCCAGCCGGCTCACCGACGCGCAGCGGGACCTGCTGCGTCGCTTCGAGGAGTCGGCGAACGGCGACACCTACGCCTCGAAGCACGGCGAGGGGCTGTTCGACCGCATCCGCCAGGCGTTCCGCGGTTGATCCGGCTGGCGGTTCGCTGCCCGGCCGAGCAGGCGGAGGTCGTGCTCGCCGAGCTGATCGAGATGGCGCCCGGCGGCCTCGAGCAGGTCGACGCTCCGGACGGGCGGGCGGGGCTCGTGGAGTATGCGATCTACGGCGCGGAGGGCGAGCTGCCCGACCTCGGCGGGCTGAGGGCGACCGCGGGCGCCGACGTCGTGGAGGTCGACAGCCGCGAGGTGCCCGACGACTGGGCCGAGCGCTGGAAGCGGTTCTACTTCCCGGTGCTCGTGGCCGGGCGGCTGTACCTGCGCCCGCCGTGGGAGCGGGCCGCCGAGCGCGGCGGCGTGGAAGAGGTCGTGATCGACCCCGGCGGCGCGTTCGGCACGGGAACGCACCCCACGACGCGCATGTGCCTGGAGCTGCTGCTCGAGGTCCCGGCCACCGGGTCCTTCACCGATCTGGGCTGCGGCTCGGGCGTGCTGTCGATCGCGGCCGCGAAGCTGGGCTTCGAGCCGGTGCTCGGCGTCGATGCCGACCAGGCCGCGATCGAGGAGACCGATCGCAACGCGCGCGCGAACGGCGTGCAGCTGGATGCCCGGCGGCTCGACCTGCGCGCGGAGCCGGTGCCGGTCGCGGACGTGATGGCCGCCAACCTCACGACGCGGCTGTGCGAGGCCGTCGCGGCGGGATGGGCCGGGCGCGGCGAGCGGCCCGGCACCCTGATCGCGTCCGGCTTCCTGCGCGAGGAGGCGGATCGCGTGGCGGCGGCGCTGGGCGAGGCCGCCCTGACGGAGCGCCGCCGGATGGTGGCCGGCGACTGGGCCGCGATCCTCGCGTCCTAGGGCAGCACGGCGGTCACGTCGAGCTCGACCAGGTAGCCCTCCTGGAACAGGCGCGGGACCGGCACGAGCGTGGCCGGCGCCACCGACGCGCCACCGATGCGCTCGGCCGCACGCCCGAATCCCGTGATCAGCTGCTCCAGCTTCGCGTCGTCCCAGTCGACCACGTAGATGGTGGTCTTGGCGACGTCGTCGAACGTCGCTCCGGCGGCGTCCAGCCCGGCCGCAACGTTCAGCACCGCCTGCTCCGTCTGCGCCGCGAGGTCCCCGGCTCCGACGAGGTTGCCTTCCTTGTCCTGAGCGACCTGCCCGGCAAGGAACACGATGCGGCTGCCGCTGGCGATGCCGACATGGGTGAAGCCCTGTGGCTCGGGCAGGGTGGGGATGTTCAGCTTCTCGACCGGCATGTCGGGTCTCCTTCCATCACGGGGTTGAGAGGGAAGCGCCTATATTGGCGCGCATGAGCCTGCGGGAGGAGGTAGAGCGTTGCTACGACGCGCTCAGTCGCGGTGACCCCAATGCGTTTCGCGACCTCTATCACCCGGAGATCGAGCTGTTCGTTCCAGCTTGGGTGAGCAACGAGCACGGGATCTTCCGCGGCGCCGACGCCGTTGACCGGTGGTACGCAGACAACCTCGCGGAGTGGTCAGGCCAGCGCTGGGACCTGGTCGAGACGCACGAGAATGGGCCCAATGTGGTGTTCGTTCTCCACTTCGAGCGGGCCGGCCGTTTCGTCGGGGTCATGTCGTTCGTGGAGGGACGGATCGTGAGCATCGTTCATCTCGGGGAGGAGAGCTCGACGTGACCACCTTCCACACCAAGTTCCTGGGGTGCAAGGTCTCGCAGGCGGACGCGATGCTGGCGCGGGCGCGGCTGCTGGAGGCCGGGCACACCGAGGCGCCCGAGGACGAGGCCGACCTGCACGTGGTCAACACCTGCTGCATCACGCGCGAGGCGGAGGCGAAGTCGCGCCAGTCCGTGCGCCGCTCCGCGCACGGCCGCGGCGGACGGCGAGTGGTCGTGACCGGGTGCGCCGCCAACCTCGATGCGGCGCAGTTCGACGCGCTCGGCCCGCAGGTCACCGCGCTGGTCGGCACCGCGGACGATGTCGCCGGCGAGGTGGCGGGGGCGGCCGGTCCCGGCTGCGCCGACGTCGAGACGGACGTGCTCGCGCGCCAGCCCCTGTCCGCGACCCGCACGCGCGGTTTCGTGAAGGTGCAGGACGGCTGCGACTGCCACTGCGCGTACTGCATCATCCCGAAGGTGCGCGGCGCGGCCCGCTCGCGCCCTGCCGACGCGGTGCTCGGCGAGGTGCGCAGGCGAGTCGCGCAGGGTCAGCCCGAGATGGTGATGACCGGCATCTCGGTGGGCGATTACCGCGACCCGGAACGCGGCCTGGAGCTCGGCCACCTGATGCGCGCCGTCGCCGCAGTGCCCGGAGTCGAGCGCGTGCGCCTCTCGTCGGTGGAGGTGATCCACGTGCGCGACTCCCTGCTCGACGCGCTGGCCGGCGAGCCGCGCATCTGCCCGCACCTGCACGTGCCGCTGCAATCGGGCGACGACGGAGTGCTGGCCGCGATGGGACGCAACTACGACGCGGCGGGGTACGCGGCGGCGATCGCGCGCCTGCGTGAGCGCGTGCCGCACGTCAACCTCACCACCGACGTGATCGTGGGCTATCCGGCCGAGGACAGTGCGGCTTTCGAGCGCACGCTCGCCCTCGTGCGTGACACGGGGATCACGAAGGTGCACACGTTCAGCTTCTCCGCCCGTCCCGGCACCGAGGCCGAGCGGCTGGGCGATCCGGTGCCGCCGGAAGAGAAGAAGCGCCGCAGCCGCGAGCTGCGCGGCCTGTCGGAGGCGCTCGGCCGCCGCCACCGGGCGGGAAAGCTGGGCGCCGCCGAGGAGGTGCTGGTCGACAAGGTCGCCACCGAGCGGGTGTCGGGCTACAGCCGCGACTACACGCGCTGGTACCTCCCGCCGGGTGCGGGAGCCGCGGGCGAGACCGTCACCGCCCGGGCCACGGAGCTGCACGCCGACGGCTGCGCCGGCGTTCCCGTCTAGGTCGCCAGGTCGAACGGCGCCGCGTACTTGACGAGGCCGCGCGCCTCGGGCCGGTATGCGGGCAGCGGCAGCACCATCCAGGCTTCGGGCGGCACGTCCCACGGGGCGCGGACGCCGTACCCGTCGGCCGGCTCGAACCCGAACCGCGGGTAGTACTCGGGGTGCCCCAGCACGACCACCAGCGGGAAGTCCGTGCCGGTGGCGCGCGCCAGCGCCTCGCGCGCCAGAGCGGAGCCGACGCCCGTCCGCTGGTACTCCGGCAGCACCGCCATCGGCGCGAGCGCCAGCACGGCGTCGCCGGACTCGAGCATGCACTCGCTGAAGAAGATGTGCGCGACCACCTTCCCGTCGCGTGTCGCGACCAGGCACAGCTCGGGCACGTGGGCACCGGCCGCGCGGAGCGCGTCGACCAGGTCCGCCTCCGGCGAGCCGGGCCCGAACGCCTGCTGGTTCAGGTCGTGCACGGCGGCAAAGTCGGCCGGGCGTTCCGGCCGCATTTGCGAGCCCGCCATCAGTCGTGGTCCCGCAGGCGTCGCGGCGCTCGGGGGCGCGAGGGCGGCCTGCGACCGGGCGTCCGGCCGAGCACGTCCGGGAGCGAGCCACGCTCGCTGCGGCGCTCGGGCAGCTCGGGCACCCGCCGGGTTGCGAGCGCAGTGCGCAGCGTGAAGAACACCGGAGTCGAGGCGATCACCGCCGCGCCCAGGAAGCTCACCCACAGGGTCGTGAACGCTCCCAGCACCATCAGCACCACGCCGATCGCGACCCAGACGCTCATCAGGCGAACCTTCCGCTGGCCGGCGGTGTCTCGTTCACTCATTGGTGCTCCGTCCCTCGATCACGTACAGCATCCCTGATGAGAACAGCGCGGGCATCAGCCGGCCGAGCCGCATGAAGCCGACCGGGCGCGTCGGCCGCTCGGCGACGATGCGCAGGCCCAGATGCTCCGCCCACTCGCGGAAGTCGCGCACCGTCCACTGGCGCAGGTGCTCGCGCACGTGGTGCACGACGTTCGTGTTCGGGCCCCGTCCCAGCAGCAGCCGGGCGCGGCTCTCGACGAAGCCCAGGTTGGGAACGCTCACGATCAGGTAGCGGTGGGCGGCCGCGGCGGCCTTCAGCACGGCGCGCTCGGCGTCCGGGAGATGCTCGATCACCTCCAGCGCGGTCACGACGTCCGCCGTGCCCGGGACCTCCGCGCCCGGGTCGGCGAGGTCGAGCCTGACCGCGTCGATGCCGCGTGCCCGCGCCTGCTCGAGCGCCCTGTCCGACACGTCGGCTCCGCGTGCCTGGATGCCGGGGACCACCTGACCGAGGCAGTGGAGGAAGCTGCCGTCGCCGCACCCGAGATCCAGCACGGACCACCCCGGCTGCACGAACTCCGACACGATCCGGGCGCGCGCCGGCGCAGTCGTGACGATGTCGGGCTCGAGGTCCAGGCGCCGGCCCCAGTATGCGTCGTAGAACGAGTCGCCCTGGAGGTCGGCAAGCGGGAGCGGACGGCGCAGCCGGGCAAGCGATCGCCGCACGCTCGAGACTCCCGGCACCCGGCCCTACCCCGCTACCCTTGACGCGGTGAGCATCACGGACCAAATTCAATCCGACCTGTCCAGTGCGGCGAAGTCACAGGACCGTCCGCGCCTGGCTGCGCTGCGCCTGCTGATCGATGCCCTCCAGAAGGAGGCCAAGACCGCCCGTGCCGATCTCGACGAGCAGCAGGAGATCGCCGTGCTGAAGCGGGAGCGCAAGCGCCGCGCGGAGGCCGCGGAGGCCTTCCGCAAGGGCGGGCGCCCCGACGCCGCCGCGGCCGAGGAGGCGGAGGTGTCGATGATCGATGCCTACCTCCCCGAGCAGATCTCCGAGGACGAGCTGCAGGCGCTGATCGCCGACGCGCTGGCGGAGACCGGGGCGGACTCGCAGCGCGACATGGGCAAGGTGATGTCCGCGGTGATGCAGAAGGCCGCGGGCCGGGCGGACGGGCGGCGGGTGAGCGAGCTCGTCAAGGAGCGGCTGGCCGGCTGAAGCGCGAGCAGATCACACTCGACCCCGTGGTGGCGACCGAGCTCGCCGGCTCGGAGGACACGGTGCTCAAGGCGCTCGAGGGACACCTCGACTGCAACGTGTTCCTGCGCGGCAACATCCTCACGCTCGATGGTGCCGACGAGGCGGTGAAGGTCGGCCGGGAGGTCGTCTCGGAGCTCGCCGAGCTGATCGCCCAGGGACACGAGATCTCGCCCGGCACCATCGGCGCCGTGACCTCGGCGCTGGACCACGAGCAGAGCCCCTCCGCGATCCTCGGCGACGTCGTGTGGACGCACCGCTCCACGCGGGTCGCGCCCAAGACGGTCAACCAGAAGCGCTACGTCGACTCGATCCGCCGCAACACGATCACGTTCGGCATCGGCCCCGCCGGCACCGGCAAGACGTACCTCGCGATGGCGATGGCGACCGCCGCGCTCTCGCGCCGCGACGTCAACCGCATCATCCTCACCCGGCCGGCCGTCGAGGCCGGCGAGCGCCTGGGCTTCCTGCCCGGCACGATGATGGAGAAGGTCGACCCGTACCTGCGCCCGCTGTTCGACGCGCTGTACGACATGCTGGAGGCGGACCGCGTGAACAGCTACCTCGAGAAGGGCGTGATCGAGGTTGCGCCGCTGGCGTTCATGCGCGGCCGCACGCTCAACGACTCGTTCATCATCCTGGACGAGGCTCAGAACACCACGCCCGAGCAGATGAAGATGTTCCTCACGCGGCTCGGGTTCAACTCCACCATGGTCGTCACCGGCGACATCACGCAGATCGACCTCCCGGGCGATCAGCGCTCCGGCCTGGTGGTGGTGCGCGACATCCTCAACACCGTGACCGACATCGACTTCGTGAACTTCACCGGCGAAGACGTCGTGCGGCACAAGCTCGTGCAGCGGATCGTGAACGCCTATGCCGAGCACGCGCAGGCGGCGGCTCCGGAGCTGCGCCCGGCGCGCCGGCCCCCGGCTGCGTCCTAGGCCCCGATGCTGGAGCTGGAGTGCCCGGCCGAGCTGCGCTCCGCGGCGATGGCTGCGCTCGATGCGTGCGACGTGCGTGACGGGCACCTGAGCGTGGAGCTGGTCGACCCGGAACGGATCAGGGAGCTGAACCGGGAGCACCGTGGCCTCGACCGGCCCACCGACGTGCTGTCCTTCCCGGTGGACGGCGTGGGTCCCGCGACGGGCCCGCGCGAGCTCGGCGACGTCGTGATCTGCCCGGCCCACACGGAGGACCTCGAGGAGGCCGTGGTGCACGGCGTGCTGCACCTGGCCGGCCACGACCACGAGGCCGACGCCGGCGAGATGCTGGCGCTCCAGGACCAGGTGATGGAGCGGCTGCGCGCGTGACCCGCTCTGGCTTCATCGCCGTCGCGGGGCGGCCCAACGTGGGCAAGTCGACGCTGGTCAACGGGCTGGTGGGCGCAAAGGTGGCGGTCACGTCCGACAAGCCGCAGACGACGCGCCGCGCGATCCGCGGGGTGGCGACGCGCGACGACGTCCAGATCGTGCTCACCGACCTGCCCGGCGTGCAGCGCCCGCGCGACGCGCTGACCACCCGCATGCAGCACCGCGTCGAGTCCGAGATCGGCGAGGCCGACGCCGCCCTGTTCGTGGTCAACGGCGAGCAGGGGATCGGCGGTCCGGGCGACGTCTTCATCGCCGAGGCGCTCAAGGGCGTCAACGTCCCGGTCGTGGTCGCCGTCAACAAGGTCGACCGGCTCGACC
>DASRIA010000075.1:0-7212 GCA_035650255.1 Solirubrobacterales bacterium | reverse complement strand
GCACTCGTCGACGTCGTCGGGCCGGACTTCGCGCAGCTGCACCTGCTCGGTCATTCGCCTATTCCAGCAGCCCGGCGGCGACCCGCGCTGCCTCGCGCTCCGGGAAGATCTGGAGGCTCGCCGCGCGTCCGTCTCGCATGGTCCAGAGGTGGCCCGCCCGGATCTCCACCACGGCGCTGCTGCCCTTGGGCCGGCAGCGCTGCCGGAAGTACACGACGATGCGCTCATCGGCGTCGAAGAACTCCTGCGGTTCGACGAGGATCTCCTCGTACGGCTCGAAGAAGTCCTGCATGGCCCGTCGCGCGCGCTCCGGGCCGCGCACGACGCCCGGGCCGAGCCCGCGGTCAGGCGTCCTGAACTCGAACTCCGGGTGCGCAGAATCGAACAGCGAGTCCCAGTCGCGGCGGCTGAGGGCGTCGTACTCGGCGCGCAGGGTTTCGATGTCAGAGTCCGACATCGCCCCTGCAGTATCCCTACTCGCTGAGTTTCCGGTCCAGCTCCGGTCCGCCGGTCGGTCGCCGGGGGACATCCGCCGCTTTGCAGGTCGCGCCTCGGGGTACGCATTTCGGGACATCGAGCAACCGGTCGCAGGAGGTTGACGAAATGGCGAAGGACCACGGACCGACCGTGAAGGACGACAAGCTCTACGAGGAGCTGCGCGAAGAGGGCGCAAGCAAGGAGAAGGCCGCCCGCATCGCCAACGCAAAGGCAGCCGGCGAGGACGTCAGCGCGAAGGGCGGCGAAGCCGAGAGCTACGAGGACCGCACCGTCGAGGAACTACGGGAGCGCGCGCGCGAGATCGGCATCGAGGGCCGGTCGGAGATGACCAAGGACGAGCTGATCGACGCTCTGCGAAGCCACTGAGCGACGCGCGCGGCCGATACGCAGCCGCGGCTGGATATGTTGTGCCGGTGACGACGTTCGAGACAGTGCGCGTGGCCGCGGTGCAGGCCACGCCCGTGATACTGGACGCGCAGGCGACGGTCGACAAGGCCGCGCGCCTGCTGAACGAGGCCGCCGACCGGGGGGCACGCTTGGCCGTCCTCCCCGAGACGTTCGTACCGCTCTATCCCTCGAACGCCTGGGCGCGAGACGCCGCCTCCTTCGGCGGGTGGGACGAGCTGTGGGAACGGCTGTGGGTCAACTCGGTCGAGGTCCCGGGTGAGCTGCTCGACCGCCTCGTGGCGGTCTGCGCGAGCCGGAATCTCTATTGCGCGATCGGCGTCAACGAACGCGATCCCGATCGCCCCGGCACCCTCTACAACACGCTCGTCTACCTCGGGCCCGGTGGGCTGATCGGCAAGCACCGCAAGCTGATGCCGACCCACCACGAGCGGCTCTTCCACGGGATCGGCGCAGGCGACGACCTCGCCGTGGCCGACACGCCGGTCGGCCGGCTCGGCGGCCTGATCTGCTGGGAGAACCGCATGCCGCTCGCCCGCTATGCGATCTACAAGGGCGGCCCGCAGATCTGGGTTGCTCCGACCGCCGACGACAGCGACGGCTGGCAGGCGTCGATGCGCCACATCGCGATCGAAAGCGGCGCGTTCGTGGTGTCCGTTCCGCAGTACATCCCGGCCTCCGCCTTTCCCGACGACTTCCCCGTGCCGCTGCCGGAAGGCAAGGCGGTGTTCGGAAACGGCGGAGCCACGATCATCGCTCCCACCGGTGCCGTGCTAGAGGGCCCGCTGTACGGGGAGGAAGGGATGCTGATCGCTGACTGCGAGCTGCGGCTGGGCCTGCAGACCAAGCGCTTTTTCGACGCGGTCGGCCATTACAGCCGCGAAGACGTGCTCGCCGGGGCGCTTCCCACGGTCGTGCTCGCCGACGACGAATAGCGTCACCGCCGCGGCGCGGCCTTGAGGGAGTGCAACGGCTGTGATAAGCCTCAGTTCAGTAACGACCGAGGTGTCCCGGGGGAGGGGCATGCGGCTGCGGCCCTGCAACGCGCTATTGGTGATCGCCGGCCTGACCTGGCTCGTGGTTGCGCCCGCGGCATCGGCGGACCACAGCCGGCTCGAGCGGATCTCGACCGGCCCGGCGGGCGGCAACGGGGCCCGCGGCGCCGTGGCCACGTCGATCTCCCGGAACGGCCACCGCGTGACGTTCTACACCGAAGAGTCGCTCGTCCCCCAGGACACCGATTCGACCGGAGACGTGTATCTGCGATCCCGCGGCCGGCTCACGCTCGCCTCGGTGGGTCCCCTGGGCGGCAACGGCCCCCACGACGCCTACGGCTACCTGACCCCGGACGGCTCGGTCGTGTTCCGGACCGCGGAGAGGCTCACGGCAGACGACACGGACACCGCGATCGACCTCTACAGGTACCGCAGCTGGACCGGCGTGACCGCGCTGCTGACCCCGGACCCGATTGCCGGCTTCTTCGATGAGCGCATCTCCCCCAACGCCTCGCGCCTGCTGTTCTTCACCGCGGACGCGTTAGCGCCGGATGACACCGACGCCAACTTCGACCTCTACCTGTCCACTCCCGCGGGAATCCGGCTGGTGACGGCCGCGCCGGACGCCGCCACCTCCAACGTGTCCTATTGCTTCTGGCTGCGGGAAACTCTCGCCTGCAACTGGGCTGCGTTCTATGCGAGCGGCCGGCGGATCCTCTTCATGAGCAGCGAGCGCCTGGTCGACGCCGACGCCGACGCCCTGCCCGACTGGTATGCGCTCACGGGCGGCAATCTCGAGCTGCTCACGCCGGGTGCCTTGACGGCCAGGGATGGCGACCTGTTCCCCACCGACGGCACCAGCGTCTTCTTCTCGACCAACGCGGCACTCGATCCGGCCGACACGGACGACCTCGTCGACGTCTACGAGGTGTCGGCAGGCATCGTGGGACTGCTGACCCCCGACAGCGCTCCCGCCTTCGGCCTGACGCGACGTGACGTGCGCCTCCGCCGGGTGACCGACGATGGAGGCGCGATCTTGGTCGAGACCTTCGCGCGACTCATCCAGGCGGACGGTGACGACAACGAGGACATCTATCTGTTCCGCGACGGAACCCCCCAGCTGATCTCAACGGGGTCCTTGCCCATCACGTACGCGCAATACCCGCACGCAAGCCTCCAGGCCGCGACTCCGGACGGCTCGCACGTCGTGTTCACGACGGGCGAGAAGCTCGAGCCCGAGGACACCGATGAGGACGTCGACATCTACCTGCGGAGCGGAAGCTCGACCGCGCTCGTGTCAACCGGGCCCCAGGACGTGTGTCCGTTCGAATCCTCCTGTTCCCCCGGGGATTACGTGCGGTTCCTCTCGGACGACGGCCGACGCGTCTTCTTCGATTCCTACAAGCAGCTGGTGCCCGAGGACACCGATTCGCAAAGCGATCTGTATGAGCGCTTCGCCGGGGTCACCACCCTGATCTCGGTCGGCCCGAACGAGGCGAACATATCTCCGTTCTGCGGCACATGCCTCTTCTCGCGGGACGGCCGGCGCGTCGTGTTCCACACCACAGCGCAGCTCCTTCCCGAGGATGCAGACGACCGGACAGACGTCTATGCGGCGACCGCCAACGCCCCACCCGACTGCGGACCGGTGCACGGAACTCCGGCGACGCTGCTGCCCGCCGACCGCAGGTGGCGGAGCGTCGAGCTGGGCGGCGCAAGCGATCCCGACGGCGATCCGCTCACGATCCGCATCACGGGCGTCACGCAGGACGAGCGCGTCGGACCCGCGCCCGACGCCGCGTTGGCAGGTGGTGCCGGCCGAGTGCTCCTGCGCGCCGAGCGCGATGCGCTGGGGGACGGTCGTGTCTACCGTGTCGCCTTCACCGCCTCGGACGGCCTGGGAGGCTCGTGCTCGGGCACTGCGACCGTGCACGTTCCCCGCCGGCAGGGCGCCGCCACGGACTCGGCGCCGCCGAGCTACGACTCCTTCCGCCGCTAGCCGGCAGGGAACCACCCGCGCGACAGACGCAGCGATCAGCCGAGGGCGGATCCGGCGCGGCCGTTGACTTCCCACGTCCAGACAGCCGGGGGGTCGCTCGCGGGGAAGGAATGCTCGCCCAGCTCGTCCTTCGTCGATGGGGCTTCGGGCCTGCTATCCGCGATCCCCCGACGAGAACGCGCGGTTGCATTCTCTGGGGCCTCGTTGTCGCGGTCGGATCCATCTGGGGAGGCGCTGAGGGAGGTCATACCGCTACGGCGACTGAACGAATTCGGGCTGGAGGTGTCCGGCGGTGCGGATGGCGATGTCGTCAGCAGGGGCCGACCAGCCGGATAGCTCGACCGGGGCCAGCAAGGTCGGCTCGAGGCCCAACAGCCGCATGTCAGTGAGCGTCTCGGCGAGGCGATTTCGCGTCAGGAGCGGCTCGTCGACGGGAAACTCGAGCTCGACCAACCATCCGATGTCGACATCGGCTGTCGGCATCGCCTGCGTCAGTCGCGAAAGCCTGACGGTGCCCTGCGGCGCCTCGGCCCGAAGGTCGTGGACCTGGCGCGTGAGCCAGCTCTCGAGCTCGTCGGCGGCGACCGGTACGACTGGGTGGCATCTGATCGTGACTTGAACCATGGCCCCATTGTCGGCGGCGAGCGCATGACGGGCAATGGGTGTCGTCATGTATTCGCTCGCCGCCGCAGGCCGCGTGAGCAAGAGTCCCGATGGGATGAACGTTCGCGTCGAGCCTGGCAGCGAGGCACACGCCGGTGGCTGCCCCACCACTACGGCTCCACGAGGCCGCGCCTGATCGCGTAGCGAGTTAGCTCGACTCGGTTTCGCATTCCGAGCTTCTCGAGGATGTTGGCCCGATGGCGGTCGACCGTCTTCTTGCTGATGAACAACTGCTCTGCGATCTCCTCGCCCGTGAGTCCCTCCGCGATCAACTTGGTCACCTCGAGCTCGCGTGCCGACAATGGGTCGTCGGGGGTCGCCTCCCCCCTGCTCGCGCGGTCGAGGTAGTCGCGCACCAGCGCCCTCACGGCCGCCGGGTAGAGGAATGGTTCGCCCCGCATGGTCGCGCGGCAGGCTTCGATCAAGTCTCGGTTCGCCACGCTCTTGAGGACGTAGCCGGACGCGCCGGCCTTGAGTGCCTCGAAGAAATACTGCTCGTTGTCGTGCATCGACAGGATCAGCACTCGCAGGTCCGGCTTGCGTCGAGAGAGCTCGTGCGCCGCCTGCAGCCCGGTCATCCGGGGCATCGAGACGTCGAGCACAGCCAGGTGGATGTCCTCCTCCGACAGGGCGATCTCCACTGCCTTCGCACCGTCGCCCGCCTCTGCCACCACCTCCAGGTCCGGCGCGGAGTCCAGCACCATGCGCAGGCCGGCGCGGACAACCGTGTGATCGTCCGCGAGCAGGATGCGCGTCTTCAACGGCACAGTCATGCAAGTCCCTCATCGAGCGGCACCGCGAGCTGCACGGTGGTTCCCACACCCGGCTTCGACTCGATCGACAGCCGACCGCCTACGAGCAGCGCCCGCTCGCGCATGCCGGCGATCCCGGCTGTATCGCCGGGAGCGTGGGTGGGCATGCCTTCGCCGTCGTCGGCAACCGACACCGTCACGGTCTCGGCGTCCGCCTTCAGTGAAACGGTCACAGCTGTCGCGTTGGCGTGACGGAGGGCGTTGGTAAGGCTCTCCTGGACGATGCGGTAGATGACAAGCTCCACGTCTGGCGTGAGCGGTGGCAAGCGCGGCTGAAGCTGTCGCCTGATCCTAGGTCCTCCCTGCGCATCCACTCGCGAGCAGAGCGCGATCAGGGCATTCATGAGGCCGAGGTCGTCGAGCGCCTCGGGCCGCAGCTCGCGGGCAATCCGGCGCACCTCGTCCAGGCTCCCGCGCACGGCATCTGCAACTCGGCCAAGCTCCTGGGAAGCCCGGGCCGGATCGCCACCGGCTGCGTGCTCCGCCCGAAGTGTGATCGCCGTGAGCGTCTGCCCGATCTCGTCGTGAAGCTCCTGGGCGACCCGCAGCCGCTCGGCTTCTTGAGCTGCCAGGGCAGTGCGAGCCGCCTCGCGCCGAGCCGTCTCCAGCCTGTCCAGCATGCCATTGAAAGCGTCCATCAGGGCCATGCCCTCCGAACTGCGCGGGTTGACGTTGGACAGCCTGCGACCCGGCCTGTCCGGGTCGATGGTGCTCATCAAATCGGTCAAGAGGATGAGGGGCGACAGAACCCGTCTCAGCAGGATGAGATTCAAGGCGAGCATCGCCAGCAGGCCGCCGAGCAGGAGCCCTAGCTGCCCGATCGATATCGGGGCGCTGATGGTGATCGGCGTGAATGCGAGCAGCAGGAAGGCGACGACCAGGACGGCGCCGTCAGCGAGGAACAGCCACCACAGCAGTGACACGCGGCCACGGCGACGATCCACCGGGCGAGGCGTGCCAACCAGGGCAGGCCGGGAGCTTGCCGAGGCACTCGACGATGATCTGGCTGGTCGCGCGGAAGTCACTTGCACCTCGTTCCCCCGGGCCGTCCATGACAGTCCAGCAGAAAGCGGCAGGACGCGGGCGCCGGATTGAGTGCTCCAGGTTCTCCAACTGGGCACTTGGAACGCTGGATATGCATGTTGAGCCCCATGGTCGGGGCTCGCGCAACGAGCGATGCTGTGGCCATGCACTTGACCTACGCCGCAACATTGTCTATTGCCGTCCACGGGCAACTCGATGGCGCCCGGGCACGGGGGGCTGCGCCATGCTGATCGGAACGGCTGCCCGTCCAGGCGCATTGACCCGCGATGGCTTCGACCGACTGGACGACGGGCGTCTGCACCGTGAGCTCGCGATGCTCTACATGCGTGCCAACGCAGTGCAAGACGACGAGGTGCTCCACCGGCGGATCGCCCTGCTGCACATGTGGCTCGCCCAACCTCATCGGTGAGTAGTCCTGCCGGTGGAAATGGGGCCATCAGCCATGGAGACCGTGCCGCCCAGGCCTTGATCTTCAGGGCATGACACCGCGCCCAGCGCGGCGTCACCGACTTCTAGCCAGCCAATCCAAAAGGAGACGAGATGATCACCATGGGCCAAGCCCCCGGTGACCGCCAGGCCGCCGTTACTCGGGAAGGTTATGAACGACTGCGCGATGAGCTCACCGCGCTGACCACGATCAGTCGCGCGCGGATCAGCGATCGACTGCGAGAGGCCCGCGCCCATGGTGGAGAGTTCGCGGACAACCTCGACCTGATCGACGCTTTGGAGGATCAAGAGTTGCTCGAGCGCCGGATCGCGACGGTGGAAGCCGCCCTCGCCGCCGCACGCGTAGTCG
>DASRIA010000074.1:0-30519 GCA_035650255.1 Solirubrobacterales bacterium | reverse complement strand
CTGATCACCTCGCAGATCACGGACGTGCGCTGCCAGGCCGGTACGGCCACTTGCGGTAACGCGAACGCAGCCGACGGCGCCGACTACACCGGCGGCCTGCAGGGATCGGCGACGATCCGGATCTCCGACCACTGGAACGCGATTGCCGCGGGCGGTGGGCCGGACCCGGCGACTGTCGTCGACATCCCGTTCCCGGTCAACACGACCTGCGCGAACACCGCGTCGAACACGATTGGTGGCCTCTGCACCGCGAACACGTCCGCTAACGCGACTGTTCCCGGCGCTGTCAAGGACACCAAGCGTGCTGTCGTCGAGATCGGCCAGATCGTCATCAACGACGGTGGGCCTGACGGGAACACGGCCACGGCACCGAACACGACCTTCGCACGCCAGGGAATCTTCATTCCTTAGCCAACGAAGTCTCGTAGCGCTCTGAGAGCGCGACTGGCGAAGACCGGGGGTGGACCTACTGCCCCCGGTCTTTCGCTATTTTGGGCGCCGTTCCTGATCTGCATGCCAACGTTCTCTCGTAGGAGTCATTTGATGAAGCTGCCGTTTCGTACCAAGGGTCCCCGGCTCGCACTGACCGCTGTGCTGGCAATGGGAGCGGTCGCCGTGATCGGCTGCGGAGGGGACGACAAGAGCGACGGCGGCGGCAGGCTGAACGTGACCGGGGAGGTCGACCACTTCGCCGGCCCGACCCCGCTGATAGTCCGGATGAAGGCCACCTCCAAGAACGGGGACGGCAAGGTCCTCTACCGGTGGCGCTTCGACGACGGCACCTCCAGCACCGAGCCGGAGGTGACTCACAAGTTCCCGAAGGCGGGCTACTACCAGGTGATCCTCGACGCCCGCGACGAGAGCGGCGACAACGACCGCGAGTCGTTCCTGTTCGGAGCCTGGCCGCCCGAGCAGTGGGCCCGCGCGCAGCGCACTCCGCTGACGAAGAAGGGCGCGCTCCAGGCACAGCGGGTGCAGCAGCAGCGCACCGACGAGCGCCGGAAGGCGCTGCGCCAGGAGCTCCGCCGCAGGGCCCGCGAGCAGATCGAAGGCTGAGCCGCGCCGGCTAGCTCTGCTGCTGGAGCGCGGCGTCCAGCACGCCGGCCTGCTGGCGACCGTCCCGGCCGCACTTGCGCAGGGCCTGGGACTGTTCCTGGACCAGGCGCCGCAGCGTGAACGTCTTCTTCTCGATCGGGATCTCGACCTCGGCGTCCGGGTTCTCGCGGTAGACCCGGGCCAGATTGCCCACGGCCGTCAGCATGGTCTCGAAGCTGCGGTCGAAGAGATCGCTGGGCTCCGTCTGGTACAGCGAGCAGAAGTCGCCTACGTCGGCGCGCGCCTGGATCACGGCCAGCTTCTCGTCCTCCGAGAGGCCGCCACTGTCACCGTCGTCGCCGCCGCATCCGGCGGCGAAGAGCATCGCGGCGGCGACCGCGGTGCAGATCAGGATTGTGCGCCGGACGCTCATGCGGTGCGTAACTGTATAGATCTGCCAGGCGAGTGTGTCGCGATGGAGCGGCCGGCGCAGCGGCTCCCCGAGACGGTGCTAAGGTCGCGCGCTTGAAGCGGATCCTGTTCGTCTTCAGCCGCCCGTCGAGCTTCATCGCGATCGACCAGGCCGTCCTCGAGCAGCGCTGGCGCGTGACGCCGTGGCGCCAGCAGGGCCCGTTGTTCAACCTCCCGCGACTGGTGCGCGAGGTAGCGCGCAGCGACCTCGTGTTCGGGTGGTTCGCCTCCTGGCACACGTTCGTGCCGGTCGTCCTGGCCAGGCTCATGCGCAAGCCGTCCGTGGTGGTGATCGGCGGGTTCGACACCGCCCGCATGCCCGAGATCGGCTACGGGCTCCAGCAGCGCGGCATCATGCGGCGCGTGAGCCGCTGGGTCATGCGCCACGCCACCCGGCTCGTCACGAACTCCTACTACAGCCGGGAGGAGGCGGCCGCCAACGCCGGCGTGGATCCCGGGCGCGTGACGGTCGTGTACCACGGCGTGCCCGATCCGTTCGGGGAGCTGCCGGCCGGCTCCCGCGAACGCGTGGCGCTGACCGTCGGGATCGTCGATCGCCCCAACGTGGAGCGCAAGGGTCTGCGGCTGTTCGTCGAGGCGGCCGCACATCTGCCAGACGTCACGTTCGTGCTCGCCGGCCGGTGGGACGACGCCTCGGCGGACGAGCTGCGCGCGCAGGCGACGCCGAACGTGACCCTCACGGGCTGGGTGGAGCAGGAGGTGCTGAACCGGCACATGCGCGAGGCGGCCGTCTACGTGCAGGCCTCCGCGCACGAGGGATTCGGGATGTCGGTGGCCGAGGCGATGCTGGCCGGCTGCATCCCGGTGACCACCCGCGCGGGAGCGCTCCCCGAGGTGGTCGACGAGACCGGAGTCCAGGTGGACGCCGGCCCGCGGCAGCTGGCGGCCGGCGTCGAGCAGGCGCTCGCGATGGGCGACGCGGCGCGTGCGCGCGCGCGGCAGCGGGTGCTCGAGCACTTCGGGCTCGAGGTGCGCGAGCGGGGGCTCCAGCAGGTCGTCGCGGAGGCGCTCGGCGAGGCGTGAGCGCCCCGGTCGTCAACCTCTTCAGCGATACGCAGACGCGTCCCACCGACGCGATGCGCAAGGCGATGGCGCACGCCGAGGTGGGCGACGAACAGCGGTTTGCGGATCCCACGGTGATCGCCCTGCAGGAGCGGGTCGCGGAGCTGCTGGGCCACGAGGCGGCGGTCTTCCTGCCGTCCGGCACCATGTGCAACGCGATCGCGTTCCTCCTGCACGTGCGGCCGGGCGGAGACGAGGCGATCCTCGATCGGACCTCGCATCCGGTGAACTACGAGGCAGGCGGGCCGGCGGCCCTGTCGGGTGCGATGCTGAGCGTCCTCGACGGCGACGGCGGGATCTTCACCGCGGCGCAGGTCGAGGGCGCCATCCGCCCGGCGGGCGACCGGTACGGCCCGCGCTCACGCCTCGTTTCGGTGGAGCAGACGACGAACATCGGCGGCGGGCGGGTGTGGCCGCTCGCCGACGTGGAGGCAGTGCTCGACGTCGCGCGACGCAACGAGATGCGCGCACATCTCGACGGCGCCCGGCTGATGAATGCCGTGGTCGCGAGCGGCGTCCCGGCGGCGGGCTTCGCAAGCGGCTTCGACACCGCCTGGATCGACCTCACCAAGGGGCTCGGCGCGCCGGTCGGGGCGGTGCTCGCCGCTTCGCAGGAGCTGACCGAAGAGGCCTGGCGCTACAAGCAGATGATCGGAGGCGCGATGCGCCAGGCGGGCATCCTGGCGGCCGCCGGGCTGCACGCGCTCGACCATCACGTGGAGCGGCTCGCCGACGACCACGCGAACGCGCGCCGGCTTGCCGAAGGCCTGGCCGAGCTGCCCGGAGTCGAGATCGACCTGGCGCGTGTCGAGACGAACATCGTCGTGTTCGGGGTGCCCGACGCGTTCGAGCTGACCGGCGCGCTCTATGAGCACGGCGTGCAGGTGGCGCCGATCGGGCCGCAGCGGCTGCGCGCCGTGACGCACCTCGACGTCGGCGCGGAGGACATCGAGCGGGCCCTCACCGTGTTTCGCCAGGTGCTGGCTCGCTGAACGAGCGTCTCAGGAGCTGGGCCGCGAAGAACAGCACCAGGCAGGCGAAGGCCACCTCGAGAGCGCGCTCCGAGACGTTGTTGGCGAGCACCGTGCCCGCCACCACGCCGAGCGGCGACAGCACACCGATCACGGCCGCATCCCGCAGGCGGACGTTGCCGTACCCGAGCTGCCGCCACGTGCCTGCGAGCGCGACCAGCACTATCGCCACGAGTGACGACGCCTCGGCCTCGAGCTGCGACTGTCCCATGAAGATCGCCAGGGCGGGGACGAACAGGACCCCGCCGCCGACGCCGACGAGCCCCCCGACGGCGCCGCCGAAGAAGCCGAGCAGGATGACGGCCAGCTCGTTCAATCGATCAACAGCTTGATCGCGACCGATACGAGCAGCCCGGCGAACAGCAGCGAGACGGTGCGTCCCGAGAGCCGCTGCTGCAGGGCCGTTCCCGCGACGATGCCGCCGACCGCCGGGACGCCGACCAGCATCGCCTTGGGGATGTCGACGTTGCCGTACGCGCCGTGGGCGATCGCCGCGAACAGCCCGATCAGGACGATCGCCGCCAGCGACGTGCCTGTGGCCACGTGCTCGGAGTAACCGAACCACATGACGAGGAGCGGCACGATCACCGTGCCGCCGCCGACGCCGAACAACCCGCTGAACGCCCCCGCCAGGGTGGCGATGAAGGCGAGCTTCAGGAGGCGCGGCCCGGAGCGCGGGGGTTGCCCGGACATGGTCGGGGATACTAGAGCGGCATGACGCCGCCCCCCGGCACGGCCACCGCCGAGCGCCTGCTCGCACCCCTGCGCGAACGACCGCGGGACTCCGCGGTGCTGTGCGACATCGACGGCACGCTCGCGCCGATCGTGCGGGACTCCGCGGCGGCGGCTGTGCCGGAGCCCGCGCGCCGCGTGCTGGAGAACCTGTCGGCCCGCTACGGGCTCGTCGCGTGCATATCGGGCCGCCGCGCCGCCAAGGCGCTGCAGATGGTGGGCGTGGATTCCCTCCTGTACATCGGCAACCACGGGCTGGAGAGGTTGGACCCCGGTGCCACGGATCCGGTGACCGACCCGGCGATCGACCGACTCGCCGAGCGGGTCCGGCGCTTCGCTGCCGAGCACTTCAGCCCGGAGCTGGAGCAGCTCGGGATCACGCTCGAGGACAAGGACGCGATCTGGGTCTTCCACTACCGGGCAGTCCCGGACGAGCAGGCCGCCCACGCGGCGCTCGAGCCGGTCGCAAGCGCCGCGCAGTCCGGCGGGTTGCACCCCCACTGGGGACGCAAGGTGCTCGAGATCAGGCCGGTCGCCACCGTCGACAAGGGCACGGCCGTGTCCGCCGCGCTGGAGGGCCGCGGGCTTTCCCACGCGATGTTCGGCGGCGACGACACCACCGACGTGGACGCGTTCCGGCGGCTGCGGGAACTGGCCGGCGCGGGAAGCCTCGAGGGCGCGGTGTGCGTGGGCGTCTCCTCGGCCGAGACCCCACCGGTGGTCGTCGCCGAGGCGGATCTGGTCGTGGAGGGCACGGAGGGCTTCCTGCAGGTGCTCGAGACCCTCGACGGCTAACGTCGGCAAGCGTTGCTCTACACGGACTTCCTCAAATCGACCGTGCTGCTGGCAGCCGCGGAGGGGACCGCCCTCGCGGCGGTCGCGATCGCCGTGGCCGCGTCGCAGGACGACACGACGACGATCGTGTTCGCCGTGTCGTGGTGGGTCGTCGCCGCCGCCGTCGGCGCCTGGCTCGGCCGCCGCGACGAGACCACGAGGGCCATCGGCCGCCTGCTGGCGGCGGCGCGGACCTCGAACACGCTGCCCGAGATCCGGCCCGGGGCCGTGCTCCTGAACAGGCTGTGGCTCCTGGCCGTGTCGGCCGTGGTGGCCGCGGGGCTGTCGTGGCTCTTCCCGCAGTTCGCGGCGGTGGTCGCCGGCGGAGCGTTCCTGGTCGCGCTCGCGTGGCGCAAGCAGGAGGCTGCCGTGACGGCCATCGAGGAGCGGGACGGCGTCCGCTACTACGTCATTCCGTCATCCCCGTTCGGCGCGATCGAGCTGATGCGCACGCCGGGGCTGCGGCGCGTCCCGAGCGTCAACGGCGCCGGCTCGTAGCCGCCTTCGCACGCCGCTTGCGGAGCTTGTCGAGCTGCGGCCACGTGCGCGTGTTCGCGACGTGCTCCTTGGTGAGCCATGCGCGGCGCGCCGTCGCCACGCCATAGCGGATCACGCTCAGCGTGCGGCGGCTGTGCGCGTCCGAGTTGATCACGATCGGCACGCCGGCCTCGGCGGCGAGGCGCGCGTGCACGTCGTTCAGGTCGCGGCGGTCCGGGTTCGCGTTGATCTCGAGGAAGGTGCCGGTCTCGGCCGCGTGCGCGACCAGCTGCTCGACGTTCACGGCGTACGGGTCACGCTGCAGGATCTTGCGCCCCGTCGGGTGCCCGATGACGTCCACCAGCGGGTGGTCCATCGCGGCCATCATGCGCTTCGTCATGTTCTCTTCGCCCATGCGGAAGGACGTGTGCACCGAGGCCACCACCCAGTCCAGCTCCTCGAGCACGTCGTCCGCATAGTCGAGCGAGCCGTCCAGGTTGATGTTCACCTCCGTGCCCGCCAGGACCTTGAACCTGTCGAGCTCCTCGTTCAGCGCTCGCACGCGCTCCACCTGGCGCAGCAGCTCGTCGGCCTGCACGTCGTTGCCGAACCCGTGTGAGGCGGAGTGATCCGTGACGGCGAGGTACTTGTAGCCGCGCTTCTGTGCCGCCCGGGCCATGTCGGCGAGGGAGCTGCGCCCGTCGGAGAGCGTCGTGTGCGCGTGCAGGTCGCCCTTCAGGTCGGCCTCCGTCACGAGCTGCGGAAGCTCGCCCGCGATCGCCGCCTGCAGCTCGCCGCGGCCCTCGCGCAGCTCGGGCTCGATGTAGGGAAGCCCGAGCACCTCGTACACGCGTTCCTCGGTCCCGCAGCGATGAGTCTCGCCGGTCGCGTCCTCCTCGATCCCGTACTCGCTCACGTGCATGCCGCGGCGCACCGCGTACTCGCGCAGCTCCATGTTGTGCTGCTTCGAGCCCGTCAGGTGCTGGAGCACGTTGCCGAACTGGTCCGGCTCGACGACCCGGAAGTCGATCTGAAGGCCGTTGTGCGTGACTCCCCGCGCGCCGGCCTCGCGGCCGCCGGAAACCTCGCTCAAGAGCTCCATCTCGGTGAACGCCTTCGTGAGCGCGGCGGGGTCGTGCGCCGTCGCGATGATGTCGAGGTCCTTGCACGTGTCGGTCATCCGGCGCGCGCTGCCCGCGATCTCCACGCGCTCGGCCGTCGGGTGGTCGCGCAGGTGGGTGACGAGCTTGTCCCCGATCGCGAGCACGGCGGACAGCAGGATCCGCGGGGCGGGGCCCTCCTCGACCTGCTTTGCGAGCGCCTTGACGATGTTCTGCTCGGCCTTCGGCCCGAGGCCGGAGATCTGGCGCAGGCGCTCGTTCTCGGCCGCCTCCTTCAGCTCGGCCAGCGTCGAGATGCCCAGCTCGTCGTAGATCTTGCGGGCGGTCTTGGCGCCCAGGCCGGGAAGCTGGGTGAAGCGCACCAGCTCGCCGGGGAACTTGGCACGGAGCTTCTGGGCCGCCGGTATGTCGCCGGTCTCGACCAGCGCGCGGATCTTCTCCTGGAGCGTCTTGCCGACGTTGCGGATCTCGGTGGCGCGGTCCTCCAGGGCCAGCTGGGCGACCGAGACGGGGGAGTTGCGGATTGCGATGGCCGCCTCGCGGTAGGCGACGACGCGATAGATCACGGCTCCGTCCAGCTCGTACAGGTCCGCCAGCTCGTCCATGGCGGCAGCGATCTCGGCGTTCTTCATGCCGACAAAGTTAGGCGATACTCCCGCGATGCCGCGAGACTGGCCCCCCGGCCCGGTGTGGGTGGTGCTCCCCACCTACAACGAGCGCCAGAACCTCGAGCCCGTGGTGGCCGGAGTGCGCGCGGCGCTCTCCGCGGCGGCGGTGGACCACACGATCCTGGTCGTCGACGACTCCTCCCCGGACGGGACCGGCGAGCTCGCGGACGAGCTGGCGGCGCGCGACCCGGCCGTACAGGTCCTGCACCGGCCCCGCAAGGAGGGCCTGGGCCAGGCCTACATCGCAGGTTTCGGGCGCGCGCTCGCCGAGGGCGCCGCGCTGGTGATCGAGATGGACGCGGACATGTCCCACGACCCGGCCCACCTGCCGGCGATGGTCAGCGCCACGCGGCACTTCGACCTGGTGCTCGGCTCCCGGTATGTGCCGGGGGGCGAGGTGCGCAACTGGGGAGCGATGCGGCGGCTCGTGAGCCGCGGGGGGTGCTGGTATGCCCGCATGGTCCTCGGCCTCGGCGTGCGGGACCTGACGGGCGGCTTCAAGTGCTTTCGCCGCGAGGTCCTGGAGGCGCTCGACCTGGGCCGGATCCGGTCGCAGGGCTATGCCTTCCAGGTGGAGCTCACCTACCGGGCGGTCCAGCGCGGCTTCCGGGTGCTCGAGATCCCGATCGTGTTCACCGACCGGGCGGTCGGCCACAGCAAGATGTCCCGCCGGATCGTGCTCGAGGCTATGTGGATGGTCCCGGCCCTGCGGGCGGGACGCCGCCGCTTCACGAAATGAAGTATTGAGCGTCTAGACTGTCTGGAGACGCGCCCAAACCGAGGAGAAAGGAGCATCGTGGCTGGTCCCATCACCGACGTGACCGACGGTACCTTCGACGTGGAGGTGCTCGAAGCCGACACCGCCGTCCTGGTCGACTTCTGGGCCCCCTGGTGCGGGCCGTGCCGGATGGTGTCACCCGTCCTCGAGGAGATCCACAGCGAGCGCGAAGACCTGCGGGTCGTGAAGCTGAACGTGGACGAGAATCAGGCGACCGCGGTCAAATACGAGGTCCTCTCGATTCCCACGATGATCCTGTTCAAGAACGGGGCGATGGTGAAGAAGCTGATCGGGGCGCAGCCGAAGGCGCGCATCGAGGCGGAGCTGGAGCTCGAGCCCGCGTAGTTTTTTGGGCGCAGCGGGCATTCTTTAGACATGCCCGAGGCGAACAGAGCGCCGGTTGCCTACAAGGCGGTCGTCCTGGCCGCGGTGCTGCTGGTGCTGGGGCTGCTCTTCCGGCAGCTGGCCACGCTGGTGCTGGCCGTCCTGATGACGGTGATCATCGCGATCCCGCTGTCGGCCGGCGCCACGCGCCTGGAGCGCGCCGGCCTACCGCGGGCGGTGGGCGCGTTCCTCACCCTGCTGGCGGGGTTGTCTGTGCTCGCGGGGATCCTCGCGCTGATCATCCCCACCTTCGTCGACCAGGCGAACGAGTTCGTGGACGACGTGCCCACGATCGTGCACGACCTCGAGACCACGATCGGGGACATCACCGGCAACCGGCCGAGCGAGGTCGGCGACAGCATCCAGGAGTTCCTCCAGCGCTACACCGACAACCCCGAGCGCCTGATCGGCCCGATCACTTCGATCGGGTTCAGCGTCGCCGGCGTCTTCGGCGCGCTGATCCTGATGCTGATCACGGCGTACTTCATGGCCGTCCGCCCGCAGCCGCTGGTCGACGGGCTGCTGCGCATCGTGCCGCCTTCGCGCCGGCGCCACGCACTCCACGTCATGGAGCGCCTGCGCACGGCCTGGATCGGCTGGATGAAGGGGGTCGTCTTCGACATGCTCGTGTCGGGCACTCTGCTGTACATCGGCCTGACCATCATCGGGCTCGACTTCGCGATCCTGTTCGCGGTCCTGACCGCGCTGCTCGTCGTGGTCCCCTACTTCGGCGCGATCATCGGCGCGATCCCGCCGATCCTGTTCGCGTTCACGGACTCGCCCGGCATGGCGCTCGCGGTGCTGATCGTGTACGTCCTGGTGCAGCAGATCGAGAGCAACCTGATCGTGCCGCTCGTGATGTCGCGCACGACGCGCCTGCACCCGGCGCTGATCGCCATCGGCGTGGTCATGGTCGGGAACCTGTTCGGGGTCGTGGGCCTGTTCGTCGCCGTGCCGATCATCTCGGCCGCCGTGATCCTCACCGAGGAGATCTGGGTGCGGGAGATCGAGGCCGCGCACGAGGACCGCTCGACGGAGGACATCGTGATCCCGCCGGGTGACGAGTTACCCGAGCGGGGACCCCCGCCGGAGCTGACGGCCGAGCGCGAGCGGTACTGAACCGTGATGTCGAAGGCATCGGAACGCCATGGTTGGACGCTTAGCCCGAGCGCCGCAGCGCGATGCCCAGCTCCGACCCGTCGATGTGAGCGGTCTCGGTGTGAGTCGCGCCGGCGCCCGCGCCGTCGAACGTCAGGTTCGCGGCGAGCGTCTCCCCGGCCACGTAGTCCGCGTGCTGGCGCACGGCATCGATCAGCGCGTCGTCGCCGCTCAGCGTGAGGTCGATCCGGTCCTCCACCTGGAGGCCCGCGCCCTTGCGCGCGTTCTGGATCGCGTGCACGACCTCGCGCGCGGCTCCTTCCCTGCGCAGCTCGTCGTCGAGGTCCAGCTGCAGCGCGACCGCGTAGTTCGCCTGGCGCTCCAGCTGGTAGCCCTCGCGGGGCAGCATCACCAGCGACAGGTCATCGGCTCCGAGCCGCTCCTCCTGCCCGTCGACCTGGATCGTCACCGCCTCGCCCTGGTCGAGTGCGGCCGCGGTCGCGTTGGCATCGAGCTGCTCGATCGCCTGCGCCGCCTCCGGCATGTGGGAGCCGAAGCGCGGCCCCAGCTCGCGGAAGTTCGGCTTCACCTCGTATGAGGCGAGCTCCTCCGCCTCCTCCACGTACGACACAGCCTTCACGTTCAGCTCGTCGAGCACCTGGTCCTCCAGGCGCTCGATCGCGGCCCGCTCGCGCGGGTCGGCGACCACGACTGCCTCGCGCAGCGGCTGGCGGACCTTCACCTTTGCCTGGCTGCGCGCCGCGCGCCCCAGCTCCACGGTGCGGCGCGCGACCGCCATGTCGAATTCGAGCTCGCGATCGACCAGCGACTCGTCGGGCGCGGGGAAGTCGCACAGGTGCACGGACGGCTCCGCGCCGTCGAGGTTGCCGTAGATCTCGTCCGCGATGAACGGGGTGAAAGGGGCCAGCAGCTGGGACACCGTGACGAGCGCGTGATGCAGCGTTAGGTAGGCCGCGATGGTGTCGGCCTCGCCCTCGTCGCCGCTCCTCCAGAAGCGCCTGCGGCTGCGGCGCACGTACCAGTTGGAGAGATCGTCGACGAAGGTCGCGATTGAGCGCCCGGCGGAAGTCGTGTCGTACGAGTCGAGCTTCTGGCGCACCTCCGCGATCGTTCCCTGCAGCCGTGAGAGCAGCCAGCGGTCGAGCGCCGGGCGCTCGCCCGCCTCGCCCGCGTGGGCGCCGTGGTCGAATCCCTCGACGTTGGCGTACAGGACGTAGAAGCTGTACGTGTTCCAGAGCGTCAGCAGGAACTTGCGGACGCTCTCCCCGACCGTCTCGACCGAGAAGCGGTAACCCGACCAGGGCTGCTGGGAGGTGAAGTAGTACCAGCGGAACGCGTCGGCGCCGTGGCGATCGATCACGTCCCAGGGCGCGACCACGTTGCCACGGCTCTTCGACATCTTCTGGCCCTCGGGGTCGAGGATCAGGCCGAGACACAGAACGTTGCGGTAGCTGGCCGTGTCGAACAGGAGCGTCGACTCGGCGAGCAGCGAGTAGAACCAACCGCGCGTCTGGTCGAGCCCCTCGCAGATGAAGTCCGCGGGGAAGCGCTGCTTGAACAGCTCCTCGTTCTCGAACGGGTAGTGGAACTGCGCGAACGGCATCGCCCCCGAGTCGAACCAGGCGTCGATGACCTCCGGCACGCGCCGCGCCTCGTCGCCGCACTCCGGGCACGCGAACGTCACGTCGTCGATGTATGGGCGGTGCAGGTCGTGGGGGACCTCGCCGGCCAACTCCCGCAGCTCCGCGATCGAGCCGATGCAGCGATCGTGGCCGTTCCCGCAGCGCCACACCGGCAGCGGCGTGCCCCAATACCGCTCGCGCGACAGGGCCCAGTCGACGTTGTTCTCGAGCCATTTGCCGAAGCGGCCGTACTTGATGTGGAACGGGTACCACTCGATCGACTCGTTGGCCGCGAGCAGCTCATCCCGGCGCGCCGTGGTGCGGATGTACCACTCGCGCTTCGCGTAGTAGAGCAGCGGCGTGTCGCAGCGCCAGCAATGCGGATAGGCGTGCTCGTACTGCTCGGAGCGGTAGATCCGCCCGCGCGACTCGAGATCGGCGATCAGGTCCGGGTCCGCGTCCTTCACGAAACGGCCCTCATACGGACCGATGCGCTCGTCGTACGTGCCGTCGGCGCGCACCGGGTTGATGACGTTCAGGCCGTACTGCTCCCCGAGGCGGAAGTCGTCCTCGCCGAATGCGATCGCCGTGTGCACGAGGCCGGTGCCGTCGTCCGCGGACACGAAGTCGGCCGCCAGGACGGTGTGGCCGCGCTCGCCGTACTCCTGGGCGGCGACGAACGAGAAGGGCGGCTCGTAGGCGGTCCCCTCCATCTCGCGGCCGGGGAACCGCTCGAGCACCTCGGCGTCCTCGCCCAGGACAGCCGCAACCCTGGCCTCCGCGAGGACGTAGACCTGCCCGTCCTGGCTCACGCGCGCGTAGGTCAGGTCCGGGTCCATCGCGACGGCGGCGTTCGTCACGAGCGTCCAGGGCGTCGTGGTCCAGACGAGCAGCGCGTCGCCCTCCTGCAGGGGGCCCTGCAGATGTGTCACCGGGAACCTCACATATATGGAGGGGTCGACGACCTCGTGGTACCCGACGGCGACCTCGTGCGACGAGAGCGCCGTGCCGCAGCGCGAACAGTACGGGACGACCTTGTGGCCCTCGTACAGCAGGTCGGCGTCCCAGATCTGCCGCAGCGCCCACCAGACCGACTCGATGTATTCGTCGGCCAGCGTCACATAGGCGTCGTCGAGGTCGATCCAGAAAGCGATCCGCTCGGACAGGCGGTTCCACTCCTCGACATAGGAGAAGACCGACTCGCGGCACTTCTGGTTGAACTCCGCGATGCCCATGGCCTCGATCTCGTGCTTCGAGCTGATGCCGAGCTGGCGCTCCACCTCCAGCTCCACCGGCAGCCCGTGGCAGTCCCATCCCGCCTTCCGCGGCACGTAATAGCCCCGCATCGTCTTGTAGCGAGGGAAGATGTCCTTGAAGACACGCGCGAGGACGTGGTGCGATCCCGGCCTCCCGTTGGCCGTCGGCGGGCCCTCGTAGAAGACGTACAGCGGGCCGCCCTCACGGCGACGCAGCGTCTCGTGGAAGACGTCGTCCTCCTTCCACCGCTCGAGCACCTGCTCCTCGAGGGCGGGAAAGCTCTGGTTCGTGTCCACCGGGCGGTACCGCGCCATGGCGGAGGATTCTAGGGCGGTGCTTAGCCTCTTCAGGCCGCGCGTTCGAGTTTGCGGCAGATGCGGGTCAGCTCGCGCTTCTCTCCGTCGTCGAGGACCGTGAACGTGTCCTGCACGCGGCGGGCGTGACCGGGGAACAGGTCCTCCACGAGTGTCCGGCCGGCGAGGGTGACGGTGATTCGCAGCGCGCGGCGGTCGCGGGGATCGGTCTCGCGGCGGATCAGGCGGCGCTGCTCGAGGGTCGAGGTGACCTCGCTGGCATTGGCCTTGCTGAGCCCGAGCCGCTGGCGCAGCGCCCGCAGGCCGAGCACGCCGCCCGCGGACTCGACGACCACCAGCATCGCGAAGGCCGTCGGCGACAGGCCCCGGCGCTCGAGCTCCCGGCCCAGTTTGCGCGTGACCCGGGCCTCGGCCCGCACCAGCGCATCGAGCGCGCGGTGCGCCAGGGGGTCCTGGAGCAGGGTCGAGAGGTCGCTCACGTGGAAATGAACCTAAGCTCCGGCTCGGACGAAGGCCAGGAAGGGGTACGGATCCGGCGATTCCCCGCTAGAGTTTGCGCGATCAGGGGGGCGCCCGGGCGCCGCACACAGACGGCGGAGCGATCCGCGTGGGGGTAGGTTGCCTTTATGAGGAGGACATGGTTGCTGGCTGCCCTGGCCTTCGTGGTGGCTGCGGTGGCTGGAGCTCCCGGCGTGGCCCAGGCATCCTTCCCCGGCACGAACGGCAAGATCGCCTGGACCCGGACGGTCGACAGCCCGGCCGAGCCGCGCTGTGTCTACACGGCCAACTCGAACGGCACGGCGGAGGCGCCGCTGCTGCCCTGCGACTCGGACTACGAGACCAACCCGCGCTGGTCGCCCGACGGCAACCAGATCGCCTACCAGGGATTTGCGGGCCAGCTCGACCTGGTCAACACCGACGGGACGAACCTGCGCGAGTTCTTCTTCGCCCCCGGCGCGTGGACCACCGGCCATTCATGGTCACCCGACGCCACCGAGATCGCCGTCAGCTGGTTCGACTGCTTCGACGACGGGAGCTGCGGCTCGCGGCTCGAGAAGCTGAACTCGTCCACGGGCGCCGTCACGACGATCCTCAACACCCCGGACTACGTGAGCGTGCCCGACTGGTCTCCCGACGGCACCAAGATCGCGATCACGCGCAACTTCCAGCTCTACTCGATCCAACCCAGCGGGGCCGGCCTGACCGCCCTTGCTCCGGGCGCGCCGGGCGACAACCACTCGCCCAGCTGGTCGCCGAACGGCTCGAAGATCGCCTTCGTCAGCAATCGTGACGAGAACGAGGAGATCTACGTGATGAACGCCAACGGCACGGGCCAGACCCGCCTGACGAGCAACGTGTCATTCGACAGCACGCCGCGGTGGTCGCCGGACGGCACGAAGATCATCTTCCAGAGCGACCGCGAAGACGGCAACCACGACATCTGGGTGATGGACGCGGACGGAACGGACCAGACAAGGGTCACGACCGACGTCGGGTATGACGGAGCTCCCGACTGGCGGCCGATTCCCGTGAACGGCTACGTCCGGCCCAAGAACGCCGCCAGCATCCGCTCCGCGCTCGTGCCGGCCTACAACCAATGCACGGCTTCCAACAGGATGCACGGCCCGCCGCTCGCACACCCGTCCTGCAACCCGCCCGTCCGCTCCTCGGGCCAGCTCACGGTCGGGAGCCCCGACGCCAACGGGAAGGCGGCGAACCTCGACGCGTTCGTGCGCTACGTGAGCATCGTCGGCAACGCCGGCACACCGGCTGACGAGGCCGACATCAGCATCCAGGTCTCGGTCAACGACGTCTACCGGGCAAGCGGGCTGACCGACTACGACGGCGAGCTCGCCGCGCGGGCGATCACCCGCGTCACCGACCGGCTGAACTCGCCGCACCCGGGCGGCCAGGGCGCCGGCACGGCCGCCGACCACGGCCTCTTCGCCACCATTCCCTGCGTGACTACCGCGGATCCGAACACCGGGGCCACGTGCAACCTCACGACGACGGCCGACTCGCTGCTGCCCGGCAGGGTGCTGGAGGGTAAGCGCAGCGTGCTCGAGTTCCTCAGCGTCAGAGTGGACGACGGCGGGCCCGACGACAACGGGGACACCGTCGGCGACAACACGCCGTTCCTGACGCAGGGCATCTTCGTCCCCTGACGGGGACCGCGGGCTAGCCCAGGTTTCCCTTCGCCATCTTCGCGAGGTCGAGTGCCTCGTCGAGGGTCGCCTCGTCCACGCCCTGCTCGCGCGCGACCTCGCGTACCGTCCGGCCGGAAGCGGCCGCCTCCTTGACGATCTCGCCGGCGCGGTCGTAGCCGATGTGCGGGTTGAGCGCGGTCGCCGTGATCAGGTTGGACTCGGCATGGCGCTGCGTCATCTCGCGATTCACCTCGATGCCGTCGATGCACTTGTCGGCGAACAGCGTCGCCGCGCTCGACAGCAGCTTGATCTGGTCGAGGATGTTGCGCGCGATCAGCGGCACCCGCACGTTGAGCTCGAAGTTGCCCTGCGTGCCGGCGACCGTCACGGCAGCGTCGTTGCCGATCACCTGCGCGCAGACCTGGAGCACGACCTCCGGGATCACGGGGTTGACCTTGCCGGGCATGATCGAGCTGCCCTTCTGCAGCTCCGGCAGGAACAGCTCGGCGAGGCCGGCGCGCGGCCCCGACCCCATCCACGCGATGTCGTTCGCGATCTTGGTGAGCGACACGGCCAGCACTTTCAACACGGCCGAGAGCTCGACCAGCGCGTCGCGGTTGCCCTGCGCCTCGAACGCGTGCTCGGGCGGCCTGATCTCGAGGCCGGTGTCGCGCGCCAGGCGCTCGCGCACGCGCGCGGCGAACTCGGGGTGCGTGTTGAGCCCGGTGCCCGTGGCCGTCCCGCCGAGCGGGATCTGGGCGACGCGCGGCAGCGCGTCCTCGATGCGCGCGCGGCCGAGCCTGATCTGGGCTGCGTAGCCGCCGAACTCCTGGCCCACCGTGACGGGGACCGCATCCATCAGGTGCGTGCGCCCCGTCTTCACGACGTCCGCGAACCGGTCCGCCTTCGCCTGCAGCGCTGCTTCCAGCCGCTCCAGCGCCGGGAGCAGCTGCGCTCTGACCTCGCCCAGGGCGGCGAGGTGCACCGCGGAGGGGAACACGTCTTTGGAGGACTGCCCGAAGTTGACGTGGTCGTTGGGGTGGACTCCGCCCTCGGCGAGGTTGGCGATCACCTCGTTGGCGTTCATGTTGGAGGACGTGCCGGAGCCGGTCTGGAACACGTCGATCGGGAACTGGTCGTCGTGCTCGCCCGCAGCGACCTCGTCACCCGCCGCGGCGACCCGCTCCGCGATGTCAGCATCGAGGAGGCCCAGCTCGGCGTTCACCCGCGCGGCGGCCGCCTTGATGCGGCCCAGCCACCGGATCACCGGGACGGGCACCCGCTCGCCCGAAACCGGGAAGTTGTCGACGGCCTTGCGCGTCTCCGCGCCCCAAAGTTCCTCAGCCACGGTCATGCCTTCCTCTTGTTGCGGGGTCACTCCACCAGCCTATTGGGCGACGCCCGGCGAGAGGGTGTCCGAGGTCACAGGAGGACCTGCCTGTTCAGTAGGAGACGGCGCAGTACTTGGTCTCGAGGTACTCCTCGATGCCCTCGTAGCCGCCCTCGCGCCCGACGCCGGAGTGCTTGATGCCGCCGAACGGGGCCGCGGGGTTGGAGACCATGCCCTGGTTCAGGCCGACCATGCCGTACTCGAGCTTCTCCATCACGCGCATGGCCCGGCCGAGGTCGCGCGTGTAGAGGTATGCGACCAGGCCGAACTCGGTGTCGTTCGCCCAGCGGATCGCCTGCTGCTCGTCAGCGAAGCCCTTCACCGGGGCCACCGGCCCGAAGATCTCCTCCTTCAGCAGGCGGGCGCCGTCGGGGATGTCGGAGAGCACAGTGGGCGCGTAGAAGTAGCCGCCCAGGTCCATCCGCTCCGCGCCGACCAGGGGCTTCGCACCTTTTCCCAGCGCGTCCTGCACCAGCTCCTCGACCTTCGACAGCTGGTCATCGTTCACGAGCGGGCCGACGTCGATGCCGTCCTCGGTGCCGCGCCCGACCTTCAGCGCGCGCATGCGGTCGGCCAGCCGCTCGGCGAACTCCTGCGCGATCGGCGCTGCGACGTAGAACCGGTTCGCGGCCGTGCAGGCCTCGCCGATGTTGCGCATCTTCGCGATCATCGCCCCGTCGATCGCCGCATCGAGGTCGGCGTCTTCGAACACGAGGAACGGAGCGTTGCCGCCGAGCTCCATCGAGACCTTCAGGATCTGCTCGGAGGCCTGCTCCATCAGCTTGCGGCCCACCTCGGTGGAGCCCGTGAAGCTCAGCTTGCGCAGCCGGGAGTCGGAGATGATCGGCTTCGACACGTCACCGGAGCTGGAGCTCGTGATCACGTTCAGGACGCCACCCGGCAGCCCGGCCTCCTCCAGGATCTGCGCAACCGCGAGCGCGCTCAGCGGCGTGAGGCTCGCCGGCTTCAGCACCATCGTGCAGCCGGCCGCGACGGCCGGCCCGATCTTGCGGGTCGCCATCGCGGCGGGGAAGTTCCAGGGAGTGATCATGTAGGAGGGGCCGACCGGCTGCTTCATCACCAGCAGGCGGCCCTGCCCGGTGGGCGCGACCTGGTAGCGGCCGTCGATGCGCACCGCCTGCTCCGCGAACCAGCGGAAGAACTCCGCCGCATACGTCACCTCGGCCTTGGACTCCGCGATCGACTTGCCCATCTCGAGCGTCATCAGCAGCGCGAGGTCGTCGGCGCGCTCGACCATCGACTCGTAGGCCCGCCGGAGGATCTCGCCCCGCTCACGAGGCGGATGCTCTCGCCAGGCGGCCTGCTGCTCGTGCGCGGCGGAAAGGGCCGCGACGGCGTCATCGGGCGTCGCGTCGGCGACCTCCGCGATCGTCTCCCGGGTCGCGGGATCCTCGACGGGAAGGGTCTTGCCGCCGGTGGCGTCGACCCACCTACCTCCGATCAGCAGGCGCTTGGGCACGCCCTCGACGACTGCCCGCTCGCGTGACTGGGCCGCTACCGCCATGCGACCGTGAAGCAGGGACTCAAGTGACGGGGCGGCATGTCGATGTCAATCTAGACGATTGACTCAGGATCCCCGCGGGGTAGCCATACTGGGCGTATTCTGAGGCGCTGCGCGACTTCCGGTCGCTCCCCGCGTTACTAGACCTCGAGCAGAATGTTCAAGCGTGCCGTCACATTGACCGCTCTCGCCGCGGTAGCCGCGTTCCCCGCGGGCGCCGGCGCCGCCGAGCGCTGGTCCGTGCGCGGTGCCGGCTGGGGACACGGCATCGGCATGAGCCAGTGGGGCGCGTACGGCTACGCGAAGCACGGCGCGAGCCACCGGCAGATCCTCGACCACTACTACCGCGACACGCAGATCGGATCGGTGCCCGCGGGCGCGGTGCGCGTCCTGCTCCAGCCGAACCGCTCGACGATCTACTTCCGGCACGCCACGCAGGCCGGGGACCGCGAGCTGAACGAGGACTCCGCCTACCGGGCGACGCGCGAAGGCGGCAACGTCGTGCTGCGCAGCTCGTCGGGCCGCCGCCTCGGCACCTACCCGGATGTGATGCGGGTGGTGGGAGGCAAGCACGTGCGCCTGATGGGCCACGCGGAGAACGGCGTGCGGGACGGCCTGTACCGCGACCACATCGAGATCCGCACGGCGTCGGGCTACGGCCTCAACGCGATCAACGCCGTCGACCTCGAGGACTACCTCCTGGGGGTCGTGCCGGCCGAGAGCCCCTCCTCGTGGCCTGCCGCCGCGCTCGAAGCCCAGGCCGTTGCCGCGCGCTCGTACGCGATCGCCGCGAACGTGAACGGCAAGGGCTTCGACCAGTACGCCGACACGCGCAGCCAGATGTACCGCGGCTACCTCGGCGAGACCCCCTCGACGAACGCGGCGGTTGCCGCGACGGCGGGGCAGATCGTCACCTACAAGGGCGACGTCGCCACCACCTTCTTCTTCTCGACCTCGGGCGGTCACACCGAGAACGTCGAGAACGTCTTCACCGCCGGATCGCCCAAGCCGTGGCTGAAGGGCGTCGAGGACCCCTACGACGACCCGTCTCCGTACCACCGCTGGGGCCCGTTCACCTACTCGCGCACGGCGATGGCCGCCAAGCTCGGCGGCTGGGTGAAGGGGAAGCTGAAGAGCTTCAGGGTGCTGAAGCGGGGCGTATCGCCGCGCGTCGTGAAGGCCCGCATCCGGGGCACGCGCGGCAGCACAGTCGTCACGGGCCCGCAGATCCGCACCCGCCTCGGCCTGCGCGACACGTGGTTCTACGTCCGGCGCGTGCGCACGAAGCGCGCCACCGGCGCCGAGGCGCGCACGCTGCGGGGCGCCCGCCCGCTGGTCGCGCTGTACGGAGCCATCGACGGCGGCAAGGTCGACACCGTCACGCTCGAGCGGCGCGACGGCAAGCGGTGGCGCAAGGCCGGGACCTTCCCGGTCGTGGCCGGCGGATACCGCATCCACGTCGGAACGGCCGGCATCTATCGCGTGAAGGCAGGCTGGGCAGCCGGCCCCGAGCTACGCGTCGCGCCGCCGCTGATCGGCTAGGCGGTTACGAGGCCGGCGGCGTGAACTTGATCGTCACGACGTCGCCGTCCGCGACCACGTAGTCGCGGCCCTCGATGCGCAGGCGGCCCGCGTCGCGTGCCGCAGCGAAGGACCCGGCCTCGATCAGCTCCGTCCACGGGATCACCTCCGCACGCACGAATCCGCGCTGCATGTCCGTGTGGACCCGGCCCGCCGCATCCAGCGCAGTCTGGCCCTGGGGCAGGCTGCGCGCCCGGACCTCGGTGCCCCCCACGGCAGTGAAGAACGTGATCAGGCCGAGCAGCCGGTAGGCCTCGCGCACCACCTGCTGGAGCGCGCCCTCCGCGATGCCGAGCTCCGCGCGCATGCCGGCTGCCTCCGCGGGGTCCAGCTCGCCCAGCTCGGCCTCGTCGCGGGCGCAGACCGCGACGGCCGCACGTCCCTCGAGTGCCGCCGGCACCGCCTCGCCCTCGCCCACGTTGGCGACGACCAGCACGGGCTTGGAGGTCAGCAGGTCCGCCTCCGGCGGTGCAGCTCGCCCGGCCTCCAGGCCCGCGATCGTGCGCTCCCACAGCTCGCGATCCGCGAGCGCCTGCTTGTCGCCGCTGCGCGCCGCCTTCGTGGCGGCTTCGAGGCGCCGCTGGGCGGTCTCCAGGTCGGCGAGCAAGAGCTCGGCCTCCACCGTCTCCAGGTCGTCCGCCGGATCGACCGCGCCGTGCGGATGCGCGACCTGCGGATGCTCGAAGGCGCGGACGACGTGCACGATCGCGTCCACGTCGCGGATGTGCCCGAGGAACCGGTTGCCGAGCCCCTCACCCTGGTGGGCGCCGCGCACGAGGCCCGCGATGTCGACCACTTCGAGGTGCTCGGGCACGCGGCGGGCGATCCCGAGCACGTCTGCCACCTGCTCGAGCCGCGAGTCCGGGACGGGGACCACGGCGACGTTCGGCTCCACCGTCGTGAAGGGGTACTCCGCGGACTCGGCGCCGGCCTGCGCGAGCGCGTTGAAGAGCGTCGACTTGCCCGCGTTCGGCAGCCCCACGATCCCGACCTTCACGACGCGGCCTCGAGCGTCAGCGCGATCGCCGTCCCGACCGCCGCGCCTGCGACCACATCGGATGGGTAGTGCACGCCGAGGTAGGGGCGCGTGAGCGCCATCAGCGTGGCCGCGGCCAGCAGCGGGACGCGGGCGCCCGGGACGAGGGCGCCGATCCGCACCGCGCCGGCGAACGACGTGGCCGCGTGCGCCGACGGGAACGAGCGCGACCGCGGGATGCGCCCGAACGGCTCCAGTCCCTCGATCTGCGGCCGCTCCCGCCGCACGACGCGCTTCAGCACGTAGTTGAGCCCCAGCGTCAGCGGGACGGTGCCTGCCGCCGCGAGCCACCGCGGGCGGCGTTCGTCGTCGGCAGCAGCGCCCCCCAGCGCAAGCGCGATCCAGAGCCCGCCCGACTCACCCAGCGACGCGTATGTCGCGGCAGCGTGATCGAGCAGGTCTGCACGCAGCCGCGTGCGCAGCAGGATGAGCAGTCGCCGGTCGAGGACCGCGATTTCTTGGCGAGCGCCGCAGGCGCGAAGCACAGGACTTAGGTGGGCGAAGCCCTAGATATTCAGACAGTCGACTCGGTCGGCGGCGTCTCGAAGCGCTCGAAGAACGCCAGCGGGTTGCCGAGCCGGCGCTCGAACCCGAGGCCGGCGCCGCCGGCGCGCTCCCGGAGCCTGCCCGAGGTGACCATGTGCGGGTCGCCGAACAGCTCACCGACGACCAGCCGCCCGCCCGGGCGCAGCACCCGCGCGACCTCGCTCAGCGCCTGCTCCTGATCGGGGATCTCGCCGAGCACGGTGACCAGCACTGCGGCATCGAAGCTGTCGTCATCGAACGGCAGGTTCTGGGCGTCGCCGAGCGTCGGCCGCACGTTGGTGACCCCCCGCTGCGCGGCCTCGCGCATCACGTGGTCCAGCATGTCCTGTTGGATGTCGAACACGTCCACCTGGCCCGCCGGCAGCGCGGCCGCCATGTCGAACGTGTAGTAGCCGGTGCCGGGGCCGATCTCGAGCACGCGCTCGTCCGGTGCGAGCGCCAGCGCCTCGAGCAGCCGGCTGCGCGTGATGAACGGATGCGGCGCCTGCACCCAGAAGCGCTGGTTGTACGGGCAGGCGGACGGGTTGCGGCGCCACCAGACTGCGGCCGCCAGGATTCCGATCCCTCCCAGCATCAGGCCTGTACGCAGTGGGCGCATGATGCTCAGAGGCCGGAGAATCCGACCTTGTGGTCAGCGGACTCGAGCTTCAAGAACTGCACCTGGCCGAGGTCCAGCGAGACTACCCCGTCGGCCGTGTCGACCTCGGTCCAGCGCTTGCCGTCCTGGACAGCCCGCCGGAGCTGATCGTAGGCCTTGTCCTCGAGGCGCATGAGGATCACCTGACCGCCCGAGAACCCGACTTCCACGCGTCGCATGCCGCCTCCGTCGCGCGCCATCAGTGCGCCCCCTCGGCCGGCTGCACGAGCTCGGTCAGCACCCCGCCCGTCGAGGCCGGGTGCAGAAAGGCGACGAGGCTGTCGCGGATGCCGCGGCGCGGCTGTTCGTCGATCAGCCGCAGCCCGCGCGCGCGGCACTGCTCGATCGCGCTCGCAACATCGCTGCAGCGATAGGCGGTGTGATGCATCCCGGGCCCTTTCTTCGCGAGGAACTTGCCGACCGGCGTGTCGTCGCCCAGCGGCGACAGCAGCTCGACATGCGAGTCGCCCACTCCGAGCAGGACAGCCTCCACGCCCTGCTCGGTGACAGTCTCACGGTGCTGGACCGGCATGCCGAACGTCTCGGCGTAGAGCGCGACGGCGGCGTCGAGGTCTTCCACGGCCACGCCGACGTGGTCGATCGACTGGAACATCGGCCGCAGTCTAGATGGTCCGGCCCGGCGGCCGGAGAGCGCAGCTAGTCCTGCTCGGTCGCCCGCACAGGCGCGGGCACCCCGCCGTTCGGCGGTGCGATGCTCTCGCGGACGCCCGGCCGGGGCGGCGCGATGCTGTCGCGGCGAGCGCGCGGCGAAGCCGAGCTCTCGGCGCCGTCGCCCGTGAGTTCCTCCTCGAACAGAGGCTCCGGGTCGGTGCCGATCGACGGCAGGCCCACGATCGGGTCGGGCAACGCCTCGTCGCGGGCCGAGTCCGCCTGGGCGGCGACCAGCGCATCGATCTCGTGGCGCTCGATCGACTCCTTGTCGAGCAGCGCCTGCGCGATCCGGTCCAGCAGCTCCCGGTTGTCGAGCACCAGCATGCGGGAATCGAACTGAGCCTGGTCGATCAGCAGCTGCTGCTCGCGGTCGCGTGCCTCGAGTGCGGCCTGTGACGTCTGGTCGCGGCCGGACCCGTCGAGGTGCGCGAGGAGCTTGCTGCCCATTCCGTACTGCTCGATCATGGAGCGGCTGATCTCCGCGACGCGCCGCAGGTCGTCGGACGCCCCAGTCGTGACCCGGTCGAAGACGATCTGCTCGGTGACGAATCCGCCCAGCAGCATCTTCATGTAGTCGAGGAGGTCCTCCTTGGACATCAGGTAGCGGTCCTCTTCGGGCAGGTTGAGCGTGTAGCCCAGCGCCTGTCCGCGCGGCACGATCGAGATCTTGTGCACCTTCGGCACGTTCGGGAGCATTTCCGACACGAGGGCGTGACCGGCCTCGTGGTAGGCGATGATCTCCTTCTCGCGCGGCGTGATCACACGACGGGTCTGCAGGCCGGCGACGACACGCTCGAAGGCGCCGTCGAAGTCCACCTGCTGGATCGAGTCGCGTCCCTCGCGGCCGGCGTAGATGGCGGCCTCGTTGCAGAGGTTCGCGAGATCGGCGCCGGTCAGCCCGGACGTGCGCCGCGCGACCGTGTGGAGGTCCACGTCCTGCACCGGCATGTTGCGGGTGTGCACCTTCAGGATCTCCTCGCGACCCTCGAGGTCGGGGGCGGAGACGAGCACCTGGCGGTCGAAGCGACCCGGGCGCAGCAGCGCGGGGTCGAGACCGTCGATCCGGTTCGAGGCCGCGATCACGATGATGTCGTCGCGTCCGCTGAAGCCGTCCATCTCGACGAGCAGCTGGTTGAGTGTCTGGTCCTTCTCGCGCGAGATGTCGAAGCCGCGCTTGAGCCCGACCGCGTCGATCTCGTCGATGAAGATGATCGCCGGTGCGTGCTCCTTCGCGATCGCGAACAGCCGCCTGATCCGCGCGGCCCCGAGGCCGGCGAACATCTCGACGAACGAGCTCGCGGACTGGCTGAAGAAATGTGCGCCGGATTCCTTGGCGACCGCCTTCGCCAGCAGCGTCTTGCCGGTGCCGGGCGGGCCGTGCAGAAGGATTCCCTTCGGGACCGACGCCCCCAGCTTCGAGAAGCGCTCAGGCGTGCGGAGGAACTCGACGACCTCGCGCAGCTCGGCCTTGGCCTCGTCGCAGCCCGCGACGTCGTCCCAGCCCACGCCCCCGGAGGACTCGGGCTTGATCTGCTGCGGCTTGGTCCGCGGCATCATCTTGAGGCTGCGCCAGATCAGGTACACCAGCGCGCACATCAGGATGATCGGCATCCAGGTGAGAGCCCAGGACTCCACCTTGTCCATGAACGTCATGCCTGCTGCCGCGATGGGAAGCATCCTTGCTCCAATCCACATTCGTGCACCCGGCGGGGTGCCGTTCCACCTCAGGAGTCACAGGAGGTGCGACTCGGATCCCAGCGTAAAGGCGATTCCGAGGGATTGCTAGAAAATCTGTCTAGGCGAGCGCCGCAGGCGCGAAGCACAGGACTTTAGGGGGGCGAAGCCCAGATTCTTTGCTAGCGAGCGCCGAAGGCGCGAAGCACAGGACCGTCCGCTGCTCAGGGAGCCTCGCGCCGCAGGATCTCGGCGAGCGCGGCGCGGCCGACCTCGAGCTGCTCGGCCGTCGGTTCCCTGGTCGCGAACAGGCGCTGCATCTCGTAGCCGGGCTTGCGGAACGCGTGGGCGAGCGCGGTCTCCTTGTTGCGCTCCGACCAGGCGAACATCTCGACGGACACCGCCACTCCCGCGAGCGTGACGGCGGTGCCGGCCAGCGGGCCGCGCAGGCCGAGCACCGACCGGACGAGCATGTTGCCCGCCACGGTCGAGACGATCATGGGCGCGACGAGGTTGGAGCCGCAGCGGTCGTGCTCCTTCGCGACCAGCGCGGCGTCGGTGTCCTGCTCGTAGCCGGCGATCGCCTTGTGCTCAACGCCGTGGTAGGCGGCGAGCTGCGAGTCGCGCAGCGCGAGGGCCGTCGGGGCGAGGCCGAGCGCCGCCAGCGCCAGCTCGCTGGCCGCCGTGCGGCCGCCGAGGCGGCGGGCGCCCGCGGTGACGACCGAGGAAGCCGCCATCGCGGCCAGCACCTTCGCGTCCTCGAACGGCAGCTGGACCTCGGGTACCTGCCGCTTGATCACCGGGAGCAGGGCGAAGGCCTCCCCGAGGCGGGCGATGCCGCGCAGGCCGGGCAAGTCGGCCAGCTTCCCGCGGAAGCGCGGTTTGGCGCCGGACTCCACCCTCAGCTGCCCATCTGCCCTGCGCAGCGCCACGGCCCAGTGGTCCGGGCCGTGCACGAGCAGGCCGTTGCGCAGCGCCATGCCGCCGAGCCGCACCTTCGCGGGAGGGGCCTGGGGACCGGCGCCGTTGCCGGCGAACGCCGGCATCTCGTCGCGGCTGCTCACACCGGCAATGCTACGTGAGGGCGTCCGCCACCATCGCGGCTGCGGCCACCAGCAGGATGTAGCCGACGGCCTGCAGCAGCGCTCGGTCCGACAGCCGCCCCGTGAGGCGCGATCCCAGCAGCGCACCGGGAATGGAGGCAGCGGCGCCCACCGCGAGCACGTCCCAGTCGGGAGGTTCGGAGGGCAGGTGGCCGATCACCCCGGCGACTCCCACCAGGAAGCCGATCGTGACGTTGGTGCCGACGGCGCGGGCCGGCACCTCGCCCACGATCCTCACCAGCGCCGGCATGCGCAGCGACCCGAGGATCAGGCCCACGACGCCGCCCAGTACCCCGATCACGAGGCCCGTCAGGACGGCGGCCGGGATGTCGAGCCGGTCGCCGCCGTGCGGGCGCGGCTTTGCCTCCGGCTTTCGCAGCAGCTCGATCCCGCTGTACAGCAGGACGGCAGCGATCACGAACAGCAGCAGGTCGCCCGGCAGCACGCCGGAGACGTAGCCGCCGCCGAGCGCGCCCAGGATCGAGGGCGGCGCCATCCAGCGAAACAGGCGCCAGTTGACGCGGCCCGCGCGGATGTGGGCAATCGACGCGGTGGCGGCCGCCACCGCGCTGATCCCGATGTTGGCGCCGGTGCCGGCTCCGGGGGACGTCGAGAGCAGGAGCACGGCAGGGAGCCGGATGTTGCCGAGCACGAGCCCGACCAGCCCTCCGGCGAGGGCCACTGCGAAGCACCAGATCGCGAGCAGGGCGTATTCCATTGGGGATACTGGGGGCGTTGGAGAGACTGTTCGACACGGACGACAGCGCTCCGCGGCGCACGCCGGTCCCGCGCGAGGACGAGCCCCTCGCGGCACGCATGCGGCCGCGGGAGCTGGGCGACTTTATCGGGCAGGAACACGTGCTCGGCCCCGGCTCCGCGCTGCGCACGGCGATCGAGTCGGGAGAGCCGCACTCGATGATCCTGTACGGCCCGCCGGGCAGCGGCAAGACGACGCTCGCCCGCATCGCGGCCGCCCACGCCGGCGCCGCGTTCGAGGAGGCCAGCGCCGTCAACGCGGGGCGCGCCGAGGTGAAGGCGGTGATCCAGCGCGCCGAGGAGCGCCGCCGGGCGTCCGGGACGGCCTCTCTGTTCTTCCTCGACGAGATCCATCGTTTCAACAAGGCCCAGCAGGACACGCTGCTGCCGGCGGTCGAGGAAGGGCTGGTGGTCCTGATCGGCGCCACGACGGAGAACCCCTACTTCGAGGTCAACTCCGCGTTGCTCTCGCGCTCGCAGATCTATGAGCTGGTCCCGCTCACCTCGGAGCAGGTCGCCGAGCTGCTGCGCAGGGCGCTGGCCGACCCGGAGCGCGGCGTCGCGGACCCGCCGCCGGTCCCCGACGAGGCGATCGAGTTCCTGGCGGCCCGCTCCGGCGGCGACGCGCGCGCCGCCTACAACGCGCTCGAGCTCGCGAGCGAGACCGCGCGGCGGCTCGGCGAGGCGGTGACCGTCGAGCTGGCCGAGGACGCGATGCAGAAGAAGGCCGTCCTCTACGACAAGGGCGGCGACAAGCACTACGACTACATCTCGGCCTGGATCAAGGCGACCCGCGGCTCCGACGTCGACGCATCGGTCTACTACCTCGCCGTGATGCTCGAAGGCGGCGAGGACCCCCGCTTCATCGCGCGCCGCATGATCGTGCTGGCGTCCGAGGACATCGGGAACGCCGACCCGCGCGCGCTGCTCGTGGCGGTGGCCGCGGCGCAAGCCGTCGAGCACGTCGGCCTGCCCGAAGCGGCGCTCAACCTGAGCCAGGCGGCGGCCTACCTGGCGCTCGCGCCCAAGTCCAACGCCAGCACGACCGCGCTCTCGCGGGCACGCGGGGACGTGAGGCGGGACGGGGCCGCCGATCCCCCGCCCTACCTGCAGGATTCGCACTATCCGGGGGCCCAGCAGCTCGGCCGCGGAGTCGGATATGAGTATCCGCACAATCTTCCCGACGGGGTGTCGGATCAGTCGCTGATGCCCGCAGGAATGGAGGATCGGCGGTACTACGAGCCCACGGAGCGGGGCTTCGAGGCGACCCTGCGGGAACGCCTTGTCAGCTTGTTGCGGAAACAGCGCAAATCCGGCAATTAGCCACTACGCTGGTTGAGCCGATGGGATGTAGTGGTAGGCAGGGATCGGCCACGCTTTTGCATGACCGAGTGGGGGCGCTACGCCTGGGTTTGGCCCTGGTGGCTTCCTTCATGCTGGCGCTGGTCGTGGCCGCACCGGCAATGGCCGGGGAAGCCCGCGTAGCGGACGTGGGTGGCAAGCTCACGCTCGAATACGAGGCGGGCGTGGGTGAGACGAACACCGTCACCGTCACCCAGAGCGGGAACACCTTCACGGTCGCGGATACGACGGCGACCGTCACTTCTGGTGCGGGGTGCCTGGGAACCGCTTCCGAAACGACCTGCACCGACCCCGGCGGCAGCCCGATTCAGGCGATCAGGGTCGACCTGCGCGACCTCGACGACTCGGTCGTCCTCAATGCGTCGCTGCCATCGGAGCTGCTTGGCCGTCCGGGCAACGACCACCTCACAGGCGGGGACGGCCCGGACACGGTCAACGGGAACGCAGGCGCGGACACCATTGACACCGTGGGCCCGGGCAGGGACACCGTGCTCTGCGACTCAGAGGATGCTTCGGTGGCCGCTGACCCGGACGACACCGTCAGTGGTGGGTGTCTACCCGCAGCTCCGGCCGTGACCGCCGGTCCGGAGGGCGCCACCAACGACAACACGCCTTCATTCACGTTTGCCTCATCGCCCGGCGCGCCCGTGACCGGCTTCGAGTGCATGATCGATCCGATCGACGACGGTCCCTTCGGATGCGACACGCCGTACGAGGAGATCAGCGAGCTCCCCGACGGGCCCTACTTCTTCCGGGTGCGCGCCGTCAACGACTTCGGACCGGGTGCTTGGACGACGCGCGAGTTCAGCGTCGACACACAGGCTCCTCAGGTGACCGTGAGTGGGCCTCCTTCAGGCAACAGCGCCCAACCGACCTTCACCCTGTCTTCTAACGAGACCCTGGCCAGCTTCGAGTGCGCCATCGACCAGGGCGCCTTCGCGGCGTGCAGCTCGCCGTACACGACGCCCCCGCTGGCGAACGGCTCCTACGTGCTGTTCGTGAAGGGCACGGACGCGGCCGGCAACAGCACCACGACCGAGTTCCCGTTCGGCGTCCTCGTGACGTCCGGCGGTGGCGGCGGTGGCGGCGCTGGTGCCGCTCCCCCGGCCGTCAAGCCCGCGAAGATCATCATCGAGTCGCTGGTCCTGATCTCGGGCCGCGCGGTGAAGATGTCGCGCAAGCGCCAGGTGACCATCGGCCTTCAGTGCGCGGGCACGAGCACCTGCAAGGGCCGTATGTCGATCACGACGGCGGAGCCGGTCACGCGCAAGAGCAAGAAGCTCGAACGGCTCGGGTCGACGAAGTTCACGATCGCGGCCAACAAGCGCAAGAACGTGAAGGTGCGGTTCTCGAAGGCGAAGGCCAAGCTGGCGAAGCGGCTGAAGCGCTTCAAGGCGAAGGTCGTGATCACCGAGATCGACCAGCGCGGCAACGCGCGGATCTCGAGCCGCGTTTTCATCCTCCGCGCACGCTGAGGTCCGCAGAGGCCCTGACCGGGCGGAGTAGAATCGCGCGCGACCGCTCACCAGGAGGGCAGCTGCATGGCCGTCACCACGAGCACCGAAGCGCGCTCCAGCGCCGGTAGCGACACGAACCCGGGCAGGCTCGACTCCTTCAACCCGGCAACGGGCGAGCTGGCCGGTGTCGTACCGACCATCACCCCGGACCAGGTGCAGTCCGTCGTCGACGACGTCGCGGGCGTGCAGCCGTTCTGGGCCCAGCTGTCGCTGGTGGACCGCGCCCGGTACCTGCGGCGCGCGGCGCAGGTGCTGCTGGACCACTCCGACGAGATCGCCGAGCTGATCTCGCGCGAGCAGGGCAAGCCGCGGCTCGAGGCGTACACGATGGAGCTGCTGCCGACGATCGACGCGCTGCACTGGTGCGCGGACCAGGGCCCGCGCATCCTCGCCGACGAGCCCATCCCACACCCGCAGCTGATGCTCAAGCAGAAGAAGAGCAAGTTCGTGTACGAGCCGATCGGCGTCGTCGGGGTGATCGCGCCGTGGAACTACCCGTGGTCCATTCCGTTCGGTGAGGTCGCAATCGCGCTGATGGCGGGTAACGGAGTCGTGCTCAAGCCGGCCTCGCTGACGCCCCTGATCGGACAGCGGATCCAGGACGTGTTCGAGCGGGCCGGGTTCCCCGAAGGCCTGCTCCAGACCGTGCACGGAGGCGGGGCAGTGGGCCGGGCGCTCGTCGAGTCCTCCGCCGGAAAGATCTTCTTCACGGGGTCCGTCGAGGTCGGGCGCGGGGTGGGCGAGGAGTGCGCCCGCCGGATGAAGGGCTGCGTGCTGGAGCTTGGCGGCAAGGACCCCCAGATCGTGTGCTCCGACGCCAACCTGCAGCACGCGATCTCGGGCGCGGTGTGGGGCGGGTTCGCGAACGCCGGACAGACCTGCTCGGGCATCGAGCGCACGTACGTCCTGGAGGACGTCGCCGACCGGTTCGTGGAGGGTGTCGTGCGCGAGGCCAGCCGGCTGCGCGTCGGAGATCCGCTCGAGTGGAACACCGAGATCGGCCCGATGGTGTCGAAGGATCAGTTCGACGTCGTGATGGAGCTGGTCGAGGACGCGGTGGCGGCCGGCGCGACGCGGTTGTGTGGAGGGCCGGTCGAGGTACCGGGCTTTTCGGGCCACTTCATCGCACCGATCGTCCTGACCGGTGTCACGCACGACATGCGGATCATGCGAGAGGAGATCTTCGGGCCCGTCCTCCCGATCATGCCGGTGCAGAGCGAGCAGGAGGCTGTCGACCTTGCGAACGACTCCCAGTTCGGGCTCGGCGCGTCGGTCTGGACGCTGGACCGCGACAAGGGCGAGCGGATGGCCCGTCAGATCCAATCCGGGATGGTCTGGATCAACGACCACTCCTACTCGCACGGCGCATGCCAGTGCTCATGGGGCGGCGTCAAGGAGTCCGGGCTCGGCCGGTCGCATTCGAAGTTCGGCTTCTACGAGTGCGTGAACATCAAGCTCGTGGCGTGGGAGCCGTCACGCATGCGGGACGTCTGGTGGCACCCGTACGACGAGGTGCTCGGCAAGGCGATCCGCGCATCCGCACGACTGTTGTACGGGCGCGACGGCCAGCGCGCGGAGGCGCTACGCGAGGGCGCCGCGCCGCTGGTGCGGGTGACCCGGCGGGCGTTGCGGCGTTAGGAGGAGACTGTC
>DASRIA010000073.1:0-52669 GCA_035650255.1 Solirubrobacterales bacterium | reverse complement strand
CCAGATGCAGTCGCGCATGCTGCCATCGTCGGCGAGCGCCTCGTTCACGACGTCCCAGGTCGACACGCGACCGCGGTAGTGGTTCAGGACGCGGGTGATGTGCTCCGTCATCACCGCAAGTAGCGAGGTGCGGGTCCAGCTTCCGTTGCGCACCCAGCCGGGAGTGCTCGAGTCGTTGCACCAGATCAGCGTGTGCCCGTGCACCTGCTGGAAGTTCGCCGCGGCGAACGCGACCATCGCATCGCCGAGCGCGAAGTCGAACACCGCGCGGGTCGGGCGCTGGTAGTACATCTTCATGTCGTTCTCCGCCGTGAGCGCGTCGAAGAGCCTGGCCGTGTCGCGGTAGCGCGGGTCGGGGTCGGACACCAGCGTCGGGACACCGATCGCTGTGCCCAGCTCGACCGGTCCGGTCCGCGCCGCGGGAGCCGGTGTGGCGAAGACCAAGAGCAGGGCGGCGACGGCAGCCGTGCCGGCGAGGAGCCTCATCGGCGGGAGGCTACTGATCGCCCTCTCTGGATCCCGTCAGTTCGGGCCGATCTTGCGCTTGGGTCGAGGCCTTGATCTCTCGATCCAATCTGACCCTGTCGCCCTGTAGGCGCACCTCGATCTCCAGCGCTCGTCGTAGCCCGCTGTTGTCCGTGACCTGGAGTTCGAGGTCGACTGGACTACCGGACCGCGGGCGATCGATGGTGACCGTTGGCCCGTGCTCCGGCCTGCCTCGCGGCAGCGTCCACACATAGCGGGTGACTCTGCCGTCGAAGTCGGAGGATTGCTCGGCGGAGAGAGTCAACCGGTTTCGGCCTGCCTTGCGCCTGTGAACCACGGGAACAGGCCGATGCCTCACACGGATCTCCTGCGGACCGCTGTCACCGCAGCGGACCTCGACACGCCCGCTCTCCGCTTTGTGTGGAATCCGGAACTCGAGCTCGGACTCACCCTGCGGCTTCGGATACTTCGTCACACGCGCACGGACGTCATCGACAATGACTCTTGGGGCCTGCCCGAAGTCGATGCCTTCCACGATCGCGATGTCACCCGGTGACGCTGCGATCTGCCCAGGAGCGGCAGCCGCTGTGGGGGCATCCTTCATCGCAATCTGCTGGACCTCGGGGGTGAAGACCACGGCCGGGTACGGAGGCGGAACGTCAGCCGTCGCGCCGGACGATTCGTCGCCCGGATCCGCCTCGTCGTCAAGTTCGGCAGCGCGCCGCTTGGTATTCACCGCCGCAACGGTGCCGGCCTCAGCTCCGGCCGGCTTTGCTTCACCGTCCGCCACAGCTCCACTCGATGTCGCACCGGCTCCCGTCGCGTCCTTGTCAGGAGGGTCAGGGCCGGGGACGTTCGCCGCAATGAGCGCCTGCAACATTCGAGGCGCTGCCACGGCTGCGTCCTTCACGTCCTGAGCCCGCCCGATCGACATGGCTCGCACGTCGTCCTTTGGAACCCAGAAGAGCCGGCCACTGTCATCTCGGACCTCGTCCTTGCCGCAGCCCGCCGAGACCGTCGCGAGATAGAGGCGCTTGTCGCTCTCAGTGATGTACACGCCGAGGACGCCACCGTCTGGCCAATCGCCCTTACGCACTACCGCCGCAGGCTGCAGCTTCGGGTCATCGACTGTGTCGGCGACTGCGAGATACGAGCCGAAGAGCACCACCGCGAAGAAGATGGAGACTCCAAACCAGGCGAAGGTGGCCCCCGTGCCGGCGGCGACGCCGTAGTTGGCCCACGGCAGGCCGAACGCAAGCAGGATGGCGATTCCCAGCCACTCGTCATCCAGCAGGCGCCAGACCAAGACCGCGCTGGCGAGTCCGATGAAGGCCACCCAGAATCGTCCGTCGGAATTGAGGCGGAAACGCATCGGCCGGCCCTTGTCCGGTCGCTCAACGTGCGGGGGCATCAGCAGGCGATTCAGCCCGCGGCGCTCTTCGCGCCTGTGGTTCGCGGCGTCTCTTGCACTCTTCGCCGCCCTTGCGGCCTCCTTCGCCTGCCGGTCTGCCGCGACGCGCTCCCGTTCATGCTCCTGAGAGGCGCGCAACACGGCGCGCCAGTTCTCGCGTGTATGGGCAGGCGACGTCCGTCCTTCCTTCTGCACGGTCCGCTCGTCCTCGGTGGGTGGCAGATCGTCTGTGAGTTCCCCGAACAGCCCGAATACCGCCAGCACCAAGAGGCCCGCACCGACCACAAGTCCGCATGCGACCCACGCTTGCGGACCGTTCTCATCCGCGATGATGCAGGCAACGAGGCCGCCGATGACCGCCAGGATCACGAGAGTGCGGGCCATGCCCTTGGTCTGTCGTCCGCCCTTGTCGAGGACGTACGCCGTCGTGACTGCCAGCGCGCCGGCGATGCCAAAGACCGCCATCGTGGCCGCGCCGACGACGATCAGCTCCGGGTCGGGCATTGCGTCCACCGCCTGTTCGGGCGGCACCTGAGCAGCGTAGAAACGGGCATACATCGTGATCCCGCCGACAAAGGCGACCAGTCCCGCAAAGCCTGCCGCGCTCACCAGGACCGGAATGATTTGCGTGCTGATCGCCGTCAGGAGACGCGAAAAGCCACCGGCTTTACCGCCGTCCGCTCCTGACGAAGTGTCGGCTGCTGCCATGAGGTCCTCCCCTCAGCCGCGACCCTAGCCGAGTGAGGACGCGCGAAACAATGCCTCCACGCAAACTGAGGCAGCGCTGTTTCGGCGGCTACGCGGAAGCTTGCGCGCGACGGACGGGCACCTGCTCGTCCGCGTGGTACGAGCTGCGCACGAGCGGTCCCGAGGCGACGGACTCGAAGCCCATTGCGTAGGCCGCGCGCTCCAGCTCGGAAAACTCGTCGGGCGTCCAGTAGCGCACGAGCGGGAGGTGATTCTCGGACGGGCGCAGGTACTGGCCCACCGTCAACACCTGCACCTCGTGCTCGCGCAGCAGCGCGAACGCCTCGAGCATCTCGTCCATCGTCTCGCCGAGGCCGACCATCAGGCCGGACTTCGTGACCACGTCGGAGTCCATCCGCTTGGCGTTCAGCAGCACGCGGCACGAGCGCCGGAAGTCGGATCCGCGGCGGGCCTTCGAGTAAAGCCGCGGCACGGTCTCGACGTTGTGGTTGAACACGTCGGGCCGCGCGTCGATCACGCGCGCCAGGGGCATCTCCTGGCCGCGGAAGTCGGGCGTCAGCACCTCGACGGCGCAGCCCGGGGCACGCTTGCGGATCGCGCGGATGGTGTCCGCGAACACGCCGGCGCCGCCGTCAGGCAGGTCGTCGCGGTCGACGGACGTGACGACGCAGTGCCGCAATCCCATCTGGGCCACGGCATGTGCGACCCGGAACGGCTCGGCGCGGTCCACCAGGTCCGGCACGCCGGACTTGACGTTGCAGAAGCCGCAGCGGCGCGTGCACACGTCGCCGAGGATCATGAAGGTCGCGGTGCCGCGCTCCCAGCACTCGCCGATGTTGGGGCAGTTGGCCTCCTCGCACACCGTGTGCAGAGACTTCGAGCGCATCAGGTGCTGGATGCGGCGGTAGCTCGGGCCGCCCGGCGCCTTCACCTTCAGCCACGCCGGCTTGCGCGAACGGAACGGGATCACCCCTTCGTCGGACTGCGCCGTGCCGCCGGGCTTCGCACGTGAACGGGTCACGTGCACGCGGTCGATGCTCACGCGGCCTCCGCGGCGACGATCAGCTCGTCCATGTGCGTCGGCAGGCGCCCGTAGGCGACGCCGACCTCGCGGCTGACGACGTCCATGAAGCGCTCCATGTCGAACTGCGCGCCGAGCTCTCTGGAGACCGACGTCATGCGGCAGTTCTCGATGCCGCAGGGCACGATCCACTCGAAGGGCTGGAGGTCGTTGTTCACGTTGATCGCGAAGCCGTGTGTGGTGACGCCGCGGCTCACGTGCACGCCGATCGAGGCGATCTTGCGGGGCTCATGCGTCCACACGCCCGTCAGCCCCTCGATCGGTCCCGCCTCGATGCCCACGTCGGCCAGCGACGCGATGATCGCCGACTCCATGCGGCGGATGTACTGCTCGACGTCGTCGCGGAACGGCTTCAGGCTCATGATCGGGTAGCCGACCAGCTGGCCGGGACCGTGGTAGGTGATCCGCCCGCCGCGATCGGTCTGCACGATCTCGATGCCCTGCGCGCGGTACCAGTCCTCACCCATCGGCAGCTCACCGGCGTCGGAGCGCCGGCCCCGCGTGTAGACGGGCGGGTGCTCCAGCATCAGCAGCACGTCCGGCACGCGCCCGGACTGGCGATAGGCTTCGAGCTCCTTCTGCTCGCGAAGCGCTTCGCCGTAGGGCACCAGGCCGCGGCGCACGCACCAGATCTCGGGCGGGAGGTGGGCGTCCTCAGGCATCGTCAGCCCATTGTTCCAGGCGCGCCTTCACGGCACCCAGGAACCGGGCCGCCTCTGCGCCGTCCAGGGCGCGGTGGTCGAACGACAGGCACACGTTGACCATCGGCCGGATCGCGATCGAGTCGCCCTCCGGCCCATCCACCACGACAGCGCGCTTCACCACCGCCTCCAGGTCGAGGATCGCGACCTGCGGCTGATTGATGATCGGCGTCGCGAGCGTGGTGCCGAACTGCCCCGGGTTGGTGATCGTGAAGGTCCCACCCTGGACATCTTCGGCGACGAGCTGCTTCGAGCGCGCCCGCGTGGACACATCGCCGATCGCTGCCGCGATTCCCTCGAGACTCAGATGCTGTGCGCGCGGGATCACGGGAACGATCAGCCCGTCTTCCAGCGCGACGGCGATCCCCAGGTTCACGTCGCCGTGATACACGAGGTCGTCGCCGTCGATCGAGGCGTTCAGGACCGGCTGGTCCTGGAGCGCGGCCACCGTCGCGCGGGCGACGAACGCGAGGTACGTGAGCGGCACGCCCCGCGCGGCGAAGCGTTCCTTCAGCTCCGCCCGGCGCGCCACCACCCGGCTCATGTCGACCTCGGCGAAGGTCGTCACGTGCGCCGCGGTGCGCTTGCTGCGCAGCATGTGCTCGGCGATCTGGCGCCGCATGGGCGTGAGCGGCATGCGCCGCTCGGAGCCCGTGCTTTCCTCCTGCGCCTGCGCCGGTGCGGGCGCCGGCTCGGGCCTGTACGGGGACTCCGTGTGGAGCGGGCGCTCCTGCGCCGGCCCCGCCTCGATGAACGCGAGCACGTCCTTCTTGCGAATGCGCCCACCGATGCCCGTGCCCTTCACCTGCGAGAGATCGACACCGTGCTCGCCGGCGATGCGCCGCACGACCGGGGAGATCACGTGCGAGCGGTCAGGAGAGCCGTTCGGCTCGGGCTGCGGCTCCGGGGCCGCCGCGTGTCCATTGCTCTCCACCGCGTGGGCTTGTCCGGGCTGCGCACCGGTGTCGATCGTCGCCAGCAGCGTGCCGACCGTGACGGTCTCGTTCTCCTGCACGAGGATCTCGACCAGCCGCCCGCTGGCCGGCGACGGTATCTCGGTGTCGATCTTGTCCGTCGAGATGTCGCAAACGGTCTCGTCGGCCTCGACCCAGTCGCCGGGATGCTTGCGCCAGGCCACGATCATGCCTTCGGCCACCGACACGCCCATCTGCGGCATCGTCACTTCGACCAGAGTCTCAGTACGCGAGGAGCTCACGAGCGGCCTCCTTCATGTCGTCCAGCCCCGGCAACACGTGCTGCTCGAGCGGTGGGCTGAACGGAATCGGGACGTCAGGTGCGGTCAGGCGGCGCACGGGAGCGTCGAGATCCTCGAACGCCTCTTCGCCGATCAGCGCGGCAACCTCGGCACCGACGCCGCACGAGCGCGTTGCCTCGTGCGCGATCAGGACCTTGCCCGTCTTGCGCGCGCTGGCGAGGATCGTGTCGCGGTCGAGCGGGCAGAGCGTGCGCAGGTCGACGACCTCGATGTCCTCGTCCAGCTCCTCGGCCGCCTGCTGCGCCATGGCGACCGTCGAGCCGTAGGCGAAGACCGACAGCTCGCCGCCCGCGCGCACGACGCGGGCCTCGCCGATCGGCACGGTGTGCTCGCCTTCCGGCACGTCGCCACGGATCCGCCTGTACAGGTGCTTGTGCTCCAAGAACATGACCGGGTTGGGATCGCGGATGGCGCTCACCAGCAGGCCTTTCGCGTCCTCGGCGGTTGCCGGCGCCACCACCTTCAGCCCCGGCGCCTGCAGGAACCAGGCCTCCGGGTTCTGCGAATGGAACGGCCCGCCGGAGAAGCCGCCGCCGGTCGGCAGCCGCACGACCATCGGAACGGCCACGCCCTGCCGGTAGTGGAGCTTGGCGGCGACGTTCACGAGCTGGTCGAACCCGCACGCGATGAAGTCGGCGAACTGCATCTCGCAGACGGGGCGCATCCCTTCCACGGCCGCGCCCACGGCGGCGCCGATGATGATGTTCTCCGCCAGCGGCATGTCGAGTACGCGCTCGGCACCGAACTCCTCATGGAAGCCGGCGGTCACCTTGAATGCGCCGCCGAACACGCCGATGTCCTCGCCCAGGCAGAAGACCGAGTCGTCGCGCCGCATCTCCTCGCGCAGCCCGTCGGAGATCGCCTCGAGGTATGTCATCTCGCTCATGACACTCTCCCCTTCCCGTTCACGGGTGCAGTGTCCCGCCACCGGGACCAGGGGGCGTTGCCGTCACCGAGCGGCTGCCACTCGTCCGCGTACACGCCCTCGACGGCTTCACCCGGTTCGGGCATCGGCTGGGCGAGCGCGAGCCGCGCGCCCTCGTCGACCTCGGACTTCACCGACTCCCGCAGCTCGTCGATCTCGGCCTCGGTGAACCCGTGGTCGGCGATCAACTGGGCGGTGTAGCTCGCGATCGGGTCGCGTTGCTCCCATTCCTCGAACAGCTCCTTGGGCACGTACGACATGTCGTCGTGCGCGCCGTGGCCGTGCATGCGCATCGTGTGACACTCGATCAGCGTCGGACCGTCGCCGGCCCGCGCGCGGTCGACCGCCACGCGGGCGGCCTCGAAGACCGCCTCGACGTCGTTGCCGTCGACCGACACGCCGGGGAAGCCGTAGCCGGCGGCGCGTTCCACCGGGTCGACCGCGAACTCGAGCTCGTTGGGCGTCGAGTACGCGAACTTGTTGTTCTCCAGCATGAACACCACGGGCAGCCGGTGGATGCCCGCGAAGTTCATCGCTTCGTGCCACTGGCCGTTTGCGGTCGACCCCTCGCCGAAGTAGGTCATCGCGACCCGCGGCTCGCGTCGCATCTTGAAGGTCAGCGCGAGGCCCGTCGCGACGGCAGCCATGTCGGGGAGCATCGAGACCATCCCGATGCAGCCCAGCCTCCAATCGCCGAAATGCATGTTGCCTTCGCGCCCGCGCGTCACGCCGCCGGCGCGGCCCATGAAGTTCGCGAGATAGCGCTCCGGCGTGACGCCCCGCACGAAGTGCGCCCCGAGATCGCGGTGCAGGATGCACATGCGGTCGCGGGGCCCGAGCACGAACGACGATCCGACGGAGATGGCCTCCTGCCCACGCCCGTCGTAGAACGAACCCGGCACCTTGCCCTGCCGGTAGAGGGTCAGCGCGCGTTCCTCGGAAGCGCGCATCAGCATCATGTAACGGAGCAGGTTCGCGCGATCCCGGCGATCCAGATTTTCGCTCCGCATGCGAGGCGCCGTCTCCGCCGCCCCGCGCAGCTCGCGTGTTGACACCGCGTCCGCCTCCTGTTTCGGACCACCGGCGGGATCTCCGCCTGGGTCTTGAACGACGTTCCCGGGGTCTCCGGTCACGTCCCTACGGACGATCGATCTGTGGCTCTCCTCAGCGGGCTTATGGCCCGAGCCTCGTATCGGATCTGAGGACAACTTACCACCGGGGTCCGTTCCTTAGACCTGTATCGGCCCCGGGCGGGCAGGTCGTGAGCAGGCGCCCGGTTCAGACGGGCGCCGCGACCGCAGGCGGCGGAGGGGGAGCCGCATCGCGCGACACCAGCGAGGGATAGACCTGCTCGGCGAATATGTCGACCAGCTCCGGATCGAACTGGGAGCCCGCGCAGCGGCGCAGCTCCGCGAGCGCGGCCGCCGGAGTCTTCAGCGGCTGCCACGGGCGGCCCTCGATCATCGCCTCGAACGCGTCGCAAATCGCGATGATGCGCGCACCCTGCGGGATCCGCTCGCCGGCCAGGCCGTCCGGATAGCCGTCGCCGTCCCAGCGCTCGTGGCTCGACCGCACCAATTGCGCGACCGGGAAGAGCGCGGGTGCCGAGGCGACGATGCGCTCCCCGGTCAGCGTGTGTCCGCGGATCAGGTCCCACTCGTGCTCGTCGAGCGGTTCCGGCTTGCGCAGGATCGCGTCCGGGATCGCCATCTTGCCGATGTCGTGGAGCTGGGCTCCGCGCACGACCACGTCGATCGCCTCCCCGTCCAGTCCGACTGCGCGTGCGAGCTTGGCGGCCACGAGCGCCACGCTCTCGATGTGCTGGCCGAGCTTCGGCTCGCGCTCGTGGAGGGTGCGCAGGAGCACGTTGGAGGTCTGGTGCTCGGCCGATCCATCGCGCGTGCCCTTCTGTGCGTACATGCGCCGGTCCACGAGCCGCAACGCGTCGCTCGCCTCATCGGTTTCCTCGGGCAGCAAGGCGGCGCCGTGCGAGCTCGTGATCGTGAAGGCGTCGCCGTCCTCGCACAGTGCAGCGGACGCAGCGGCGAGCAGGTCGCCACGGCTTCTGAGATCGAGCGCGCTGAGAATGCAGAACTCGTCGCCGCCGAGGCGGTAGGCCCGGCCGTCCGCCTCCACCGCCTCTGACAGCTTCTTGCCCAGACGCACCAGCAGGGCGTCACCGGCCGGGTGACCGAAGGCGTCGTTGTAGCTCTTGAACCCGTCGAGGTCGAAAAGTGCGAGCAATCGCGGATCGCGGCGCTCGAGCGCAACGTCCAGGTCGCGCAGCAGCGACCGGCGGTTCCCGAGCCCGGTGAGCGGGTCGGTGAGCGCCTCGGTGCGCGTGTGGCGGAGCAGGGTCGCGTACTTCCCGAAGAAGATGGCCATGCGCACGGCGACGAGCACCAGCGTCAGGCCCGCGAGCCAGATGGCCGGCGTCGAGACCCGCTCGAAGTGGTCGTACATCTGGACCACGACCGCGACGCAGGCAAAGAAGACGGGCAGCACGAACTGGCGTCGCGTGAGCAGGGTGGAAGCGGCCTGACGGGCGCCGGGCGCCCACGCGGCCGCGGCGATCGCCGCGCTGCCCAGCAGCCACATCGTGTCCGGCCACGTTCCGGACGTGAAGCCCGTGGTGGCCTCCTGCTTCAGGTAGACCGCGTCGGCTACCGCGGTCACCAGAAGGCCGAATGCGAGCAAGCCCCAGGCTGCGTCGGCGCGCCAGCCGCCAAGTGCCATCGCACCAACGACGAGCGACAGCAGCATGACGTCCCCCAGCGGGTAGGCGAGGTTCACCAGCACGGTCGTGAAGTCCCCCTCCGTGGTCCCCGCGAGGGCCGGCTGCAGAAACGCAAGCGCCACGGATGCGACCGCCGAGGCGCCGATCAGCCCGTCCAGCCACACCGTCCGATCCGTGCTGCGCAGGCGCGCCCGCGCAAGCAGTGCGATGCCGGCATAGAGCAAGGGATAACCGGCCACGTACAGGGCGTCGGCGACGGAGGGGTACGGGATCTCCTCGAGCCTCGAGAGCTTGAAAGTCCAGACGATGTCACCGGCCAGCCACGAGGCCAGACCGAACGCGATCAGCGTCCAGGCCGTCCGCTCATGGCGCACAAGGACGGCGCGCAGCAGACAGATCAGCGTGGCGACGGCGACCAGGCCCGTGTAGACCCACTCGTCGAAGAACTCACTCAGCCCGGGCTTGCCGACCCCCCCGACCGCGTAGAGGCCGTGCGCCAGACACCCGGCCACGGCAATGCCCAGCAAGCCCCAGATCGCGATTGGTCGCCGATTTCGCACCCCATAGTGACTTCGCACCCCGTAGTGGATACCCCGACCCAATGGGGGCGAGAGTCGTACGTTCGTCCGGGTGTCAGGCCACCTACAGCGCGAGCGCCAGCGGTTCCTGCAGCAGGTCCCTCACCCGGCCGAGGAACCGGGCGCCGTCCGCGCCGTACAGGATGCGGTGGTCGCAGGCGAGGTTGACGCCCATCATGTCGCGCACGACCACGCGCCGGGTGGTGCGGTCGGCCACCGGCTTCGGCTCCAGCGCCCCGACCGCCAGCAGGGCGGCCTGGGGCGGGTTGATCACGGCGGAGAAGTTGCTGATCCCGAACATGCCGAGGTTGGAGACGGTGAAGGTGCCGCCCGAAAGCTCGGGCGGAGTGATCTTGCCGTCGCGCACCTTCCCGGCCAGCTCGCGGGTCGTGGCCGCAATGTCGCCCAGCGACCTCTGATCGGCGTCGAACACCGTCGGCACCACCAGCGCGTCCTGCGCTGCGACCGCGACGCCGACGTTGACGCGCGAGTAGACCTCCACGCGGCCGTCGCGGTACGCGCCGTTCGCGCGCGGGAACTCGCGCAGCGCGCGGGCACACGCCTTCACGACCATGTCGTTGAACGTTGGGACAGGCTGGTCCTCCGATGCGATCTCTTTCAGCCGCGCGCGCAGGGCGACTGCCTCGGTCATGTCGATCTCCATCGAGAGGTAGAAGTGCGGCACCGTCGCCTTCGACTCCGCCATGCGTCTGGCCACGGTGGCCTGGAGGCGCGTGAGCTCGATCACCTGCACCTCGCCCTTGGCGGTGGCGGGCTCCGGCGCGCGTTGTGGCGCGGCTGCGGCGGCCGGCCGCCCGGCGGGCGCGGCCGCGGGTGCGCCCCCGGCCGCTGCTTCGACGTCGGCCTTCACGATCCGGCCGCCGGGGCCCGAGCCCTGGATCGATTCGAGCTGCACGTTGAGGTCGCGCGCCATCCGGCGGGCGACGGGAGAGGCCTTCACACGCCCGTTGCCGGAAGGGGCGGGCGCCGGCCGCTCCGCGGTCTGCTGCGCCTGCGGCCGGGGCTCTGGCGCCTGCGCCTCGGGCGCGGGCTGCTCCTTCTTCTGCTCGGGCTCCTTGCGCGCCGGCCGGCCGTCACCGCCGGCCTCCCCGGCCTCCCCGATCCGCGCGATGGTCTCCCCGATCGGCAGCGTGGCGCCTTCATCGGCAACGATCTCGATCAGCGTCCCTTCGTCGGTGGCCTCGTAGGTCATATTGGCCTTGTCGGTCTCGATCTCGACCAGCTCGTCGCCGCGCTTCACGTCGTCGCCCACCGACTTCAGCCAGCGCAGCACCGTGCCCTCCTCCATCGAGTCGGACAGGCGGGGCATCACGACCTCGACGGCCATCTAAATGTCCCTGAAGGTCGCCAGCGCGGCTTTCACGACGTGCTCCTCGTGCGGGATCGCGGCCTGCTCCAGCGCCTTCGAGTAAGGCATCGGCACGTCCGCGCCGGTCACGCGCTGCACCGGCGCGTCGAGGTCGTCGAAGGCCTGCTCCTGGACGAGCGCGGCGATGTTCGCGCCCACCCCACCGTGCGGCCACCCCTCCTCGACGACCACGCAGCGGTTGGTCTTGCGCACGGACTCGAGGATCGTGTCGAGGTCGAGCGGCCGCAGCGTGCGCGGATCGATCACCTCGGCTTCGATGTCCTCGCGGGAGGCGAGCGTCTCGGCGGCGCGCTCGGCGGTGATCGCCATGCGCGAGATCCCCACGATCGTGACGTCGGTGCCCTCACGCCTGATCGCGGCCTCGCCGAAGCGCATCGGCCCGCCGTTGTCGGGCACGTCGCCGCGCATCCCGTAAAGCGACTCGTGCTCGATGTAGATCACGGGGTTGTCGTCCCGGATGGCCGCCTTCAGCAGCCCCTTGGCGTCGGCCGGCGTCGAGGGCACGGCGACCAGCAGGCCGGGCACGTGCAGGAAGATCGCCTCCATCGTGTGGGAGTGCGTGGGGCCGAGCTGGTGGCCTCCGCCCTGCGGGAAGCGCACCACGAGCGGCACCTTTGCCTGCCCCCCGAACATGTAGTGGATGTGCGCCGCGGAGTTGATGATCTGGTCCATCGCGAGCAGCGCGAAGTTGACGGTCATGATCTCGACGATCGGCCGCAGGCCGGCCATCGCGGCTCCGACGCCCATGCCGACGATCGTGTTCTCGGAGATCGGTGTGTCGCGCACGCGCTGCTCGCCGAACTCCTCCAGCATTCCCTCCGAGACCTTGAACGCGCCCTGAAAGACGCCCACGTCCTCGCCCATCAGGAAGACCGACTCGTCGTCGCGCATCTCCTCGCGCATCGCCTGGTTGAGGGCCTCGCGGTAGCGCATCACCGCCATCAGCCGGACTCCTTCTGCGCCGCGTCCGCCGGCCGGGTGTCCGAGGTTCCCTCGCCTTCGCGGCGGCGCTTCTGGACGTCTCCCGCGCCGGCGTATGCGGCACCGGCCTCGGCCAGCTCCTGCGCGACGCCCCCCTTGCCGACCTCGGGCTCGTCCTCGCCGCGGTGCACCTCGGGCGTGCGCTCGTCCACCGAGTACCACCCCTGCACCTGGTCGCCCAGCACGTAGACGTTCTCGTACAGGGACTCGAGCGCCGGCGCCGGGCTCTCCTCGGCGAACTTGACGGCCTCGTCCACGATCGCGATCGCCTCGCGGTCGCGCTCCTTGAATCCCTCCTCGTCCAGGTACCCGGCCTCCTCGAGCAGGCGCACGTAGGACGCGATCGGGTCGCGCTCGCGCCACTGCTTCACCTCCTCCTTGGTGCGGTACACCTCGGGGTCGGCGGCGGAGTGGCCACGGAAGCGGTACGTGAGCGCCTCCACCAGCGTCGGCTGGCGATCCTCGCGCGCACGGCGCAGGTGCTCGGCGACGCACTCGCGGACGGCGAGGACGTCCATCCCGTCCACGCGCTCGCCCGGAACCCCGAGGCACTCCGCCTTCGACGACAGGTCGGTGACCGCGGAGTGACGCGAGAGCGCCGTGCCCATCCCGTACTGGTTGTTCACCACGAGAAAGACGACCGGGAGCTTCCAAAGGGCAGCGAGGTTCATCGTCTCGCCGAACGTGCCCTGGTTCGACGCGCCGTCGCCGAACATGCAGACCGTCGCGGAGTCCTCGCCCTTGTAATCGGAGGCGAGCGCCACGCCGGCGGCGAGCGGCAGGTTGCCGCCGACGATTCCGTAGCCGCCCAGGAACCGGCGCTCCATGTCGAACAGGTGCATCGAGCCGCCGCGGCCGCGCGAGGTGCCGGTCTCCTTGCCGAACAGCTCGGCCATCACGGTCTTCGGGTCGGTGCCGCGCGCCAGCGTCTGCCCGTGCTCGCGGTAGGTGGACATCAGGTAGTCCTCGGCGCGCATCGCGGAGACCGTGCCGACGATCGTCGCCTCCTCTCCCACCGCGAGGTGCAGGAAGCCGCCGATCTTGGCCTTCATGTACATCTCCTGCGCCCGCTCCTCGAAGTGGCGGATCAGGAGCATCTTCTGGGCGAGCTCGATCGCCTCGTCCTTCGGCGGCAGATCGTGCTTTCGCGCGGCGCCGTCGGACTGACCGGAGCGCCGCCCGCGTGACTGCTGCGCTGTCCTTTGGGTCGCCATTTGTCCTGAGGGGCGGGTGCCCGCCCCACATTACCGGCAAACGTCGGGCCTACAGCCGCGCGGCCTGCGCTGCGTCAGCCAGCTTGTCGTCTCCCCAGAACACCTGGTCACCCACGACCAGGGTGGGCACCCCGACCACCCCGCGCGCGGACGCCTCGTCCGTGGCCTCGCGCAGCGCGTCCTTGACTCCCTTGCTCTGCACGGCCTTGGCGAGCGCGCTGGGATGGAGCTCGCAGGCCGCCGCGGCCAGCATGACGTTGTCCGGGTCGCTCAGATCGCGACCTGCCGCGAACGCCTGGCGGAACCCGGCCAGCGAGAACGACACGACCTTGCCGATCTGCTTCGCGAACGTGGCCGCCCGCATCGCGGTGAGCCCGTCGCCCGGCCACGGGTCGGGCCAGCGGATATCCGGGAGACCGTATTCCGCCGCCCGCCGTTCGACCTCGCGCATGCCCTCCTCACGGCCCGGCCCCTCGGCCCACGAGTTGCGCCCATGGATCTTGAAGAGTCCGCCGAGCAGGATGGGCTGCCACTCGGGCGGCTCGTCGAACAGCGAGTTGATGCGCTCGGCGGAGAGGTACGCGTACGGCGAGCCGAGATCGAAGTAGAAAGTCGCGCCCAAGTCAGGCGTGGATGACCCAGCCGGCCGCCGCCCGCGCGCCTTCCATCACCGCTTCCGAGAACGTCGGGTGCGGGTGCACGGTGCGGGCGACCTCCTCGAAGCCGCCCTCGAGCTCCTTCGCGACGACCAGCTCGGCGATCATCTCGGTCGCGCGCACGCCGACGACGTGCGCGCCCAGCAGCTCGCCGTAGCGCGAGTCGCCCACGATCTTCACCATCCCCGTGCGATCCCCGTAGACGGTCGCCGCTCCGACGCCGCCCATCGGGAACTTGCCGACCACCACGTCGGCGCCGCGCTCCTTCGCCTCCTGTTCGGTGAGTCCGAAGCTCGCCACCTGGGGCGAGCAGAACGTCGCGCCCGGGATGTCGTCGTAGTCGAGTGGGCGCACGTCCAGGCCGGCCGCGTCCTCGACGGCGATGATGCCCTCGTCGGAGGCCTTGTGCGCGAGCGCCGGGCCGTGCACGGTGTCGCCGATGGCCCAGATGCCGTCGGCGGACGTGCGCAGCCGCCCATCGACCTCGATCAGCCCGCGCTCGCCGGTCTTCACGCCGGCCGCGTCGAGCCCGAGCGCCTCGGTGTCGGGAGCACGGCCCGCCGCGATGCACAGGTAGTCGAACTTCTGCGCACCGTCGCCCCAGTCGAGCTCGACCGAGTCCTTGCCGGCCTTCACCTCCTCGATGCGTGCGCCCGTCACCACCTGGATGTTCTGCTTGCGGAACGCGGTCGCGACCACCTTCGCGATGTCGGCGTCCTCCAGCGGGAGGATCTGGTCGACCATGTCGATCAGCACCACCTCGGTCCCGTAGCGGCCGAACGCGGATGCGATCTCGGAACCGGATGCTCCCGCGCCGACGACGGCCAGCTTCGCCGGCTGCTCGTTCATGAGCCACATCCCGGCGGTGTCGATCACGCGTCCCTCGAAGCTGGTGCCGGGGATCGGCAACGGCACGGACCCGGTCGCGATCACGACGTTCTTGGTCTCGACGTCCTTCCCGTCAACCGTGATCTTGCCCTTGCCGGCCAGCGCGCCCGTGCCCTTCAGCACCTCGATCTTGTGCTTCTTCATCAGCCCGGCGACTCCGCCCGTGAGCGTCTTCACGACCTTGTCGCGGTGCTTCCCGGCGCCCGCGATCTCGAACTTGAGGTCGCCCGCCGTGATGCCGAACTCGGCGCCTTCCCGTGCCTCGGTCAGCACGTCGGCGGCCCTCAGCATCGCCTTCGCCGGGATGCAGGCCTCGTTCAGGCAGCGGCCGCCGAGCGTCTCGGCACGCTCCACGATCGCCGTCTTCATGCCGACCTGGGCGGAACGGATCGCGGCCACGTACCCGCCGGGGCCGGAGCCGATCACGGTCATGTCGTATGCGTCAGCCATGGGGCAAGCTTATTAACCCCCTCGCGGCGGGCCCCGGTCGGGCATCTGGATGCGGGCGAGGGCTTTCACCAGGAACCAGAACATCGTGCCCGCGAGCGCCACGATCGCAACCGCCAGCAGCGCGCCGACGGCGGTCTCCGCCTGCACCAGCAGCAGCGACCAGATGACTATCAGCAGGGCCAGCAGCGTCTGGAAGCCGAGCACCGCCCAGTAGCGGGCCTGCCACAAGCCGATTGCCATCGCCGTCATCAGCGTCGCGTAGAGCAGCGTGCCCGGGTTGCGCGACTCGCTCCCCTGCACCTCCACGCCGATCGCGAACAGGACCACGGTGGACACCGCCATCCCGGTCGCGATCAGGGCCGCGATCGTCACGACCAGCGGTCGCTCGCCCTGCTCCAGCGGCACGAGTGCCTCGCGTGCGATGTCGTCCTTCGACTTCCGCGGCGCGGCCGGCTCGGCGGCGGCAGTTTCCGCGGGCTTCGGGTTGGACCGGCGCCGCTTGCGCTCGCGCTTGGCCTTCTCGCGACCCGCCATCAGCGCGCGCCGGCGGGCGCAGCGGCCTCGACGCGGTCCCGGATCGCGCGCGCAGCCGCGGCCGGGTCGGCTGCGTCGCGAATGGCCCTCACCACCGCCACGCGCTCGGCGCCCGCGGCCATGACGGACGCGACGTTGTCCGCGTCGATGCCGCCGATCGCGAAGAACGGCGCCTCTGCATGCTCCGCGGCGTATCGCACCAGCTCCGTGCCGACCTCGGCGTATTCCGGCTTCGTCGGAGTGGCATGCACGGGGCCGACAGATATGTAGTCCACAGCCGCGGCCGCATCGACCTGCGCCGGCGAGTGCGTCGACAGCCCGATCAGGTAGTCGTGGCCCACCATCCGGCGCACTTCCCGCGGATCGGCGTCGTCCTGGCCGATGTGCACGCCGTCGGCCGCGCAGGCGATCGCCAGCTCCGGCCGGTCGTTGACGATGAAGAGCGCGTCGTACGCATCGCACAGCCGCCGGAAGGCGCGCCCCGCGCGCACGATCTCGCGCTCGTCGCCGTCCTTCTCGCGAAGCTGCACGACGTCGACGCCGGCCTGCAGGGCCGGTCGCAGGAGATCCTCCGGGTCGCGCCCGTGCGGCCTCGCCTCGCAGACGAGATAGAGCCGGGCGCGGCGCAGCCATTCGCGGCGGCGCAGCCCCGGCCCCGCCGTGTCCGGGAGCTCGGTGGTCACGCGTCTAACGATACGTCGGTGTGGAACTCGGCGCGGCCTTCCATTGCGGTCGAGGCGCGCGCGTGCAGCCGGCGCGGAATGCGCCCGGCCTCGTATGCGAGCCGCCCGGACTCGACCGCGCCGCGCATGGCCGCCGCCATCTTCACGGGATCCTGGGCGCGTGCGATCGCGCTTGCCATCAGCACGCCGTCGCAGCCCAGCTCCATCGCGATCGCAGCGTCGGACGCGGTGCCGACACCGGCGTCGCAGATCACCGGCACGCCGGCCTGCTCGACGATCAAGCTCATGTTGTACGGGTTGCGGATCCCCATGCCGCTGCCGATCGGCGCGCCGAGCGGCATCACCGCCGCGCACCCGGCCTCCTCCAGCCGCCGCGCGAGGATCGGGTCGTCGTTCGTGTAGGGCAGCACGACGAAGCCCTCGTCGACGAGCGTCTCCGCCGCGTCGAGCAACTCGACCGGGTCCGGAAAAAGCGTGCGATCGTCGCCGATCACCTCGAGCTTCACCCAGTCCGTCTCGTACGCCTCCCGTGCCATGCGCGCGGTGAGCACGGCGTCGTGCGCGGTGTAACACCCAGCGGTGTTCGGCAGTAGGAACAACCCGGCGCGATCGAGCATCTCGACCAGCGAGCCGGGAGCCGACGCCTCCACCCGCCGCAGCGCCACCGTCACGATCTCAGCGCCGGATGCGGCGATCGCCTCCTCCATCACCTCGAGGCTGCGGAACCCTCCGGTGCCCACGATCAGCCGCGACGCCCAGCGGCGGCCGGCGATCTCGAGTCCTGTGTGCTCGACCGTCATCCGCCCTGGATCGCTCCCACGACCTCGACGCTCTGGCCCTCGGCCAGCTCCACCTCTTCCCACGCGCTGCGCGGCACCACGGCGGAATCGACTGCCACCGCGACCCCGCGGCCGTCCGACCGGCCGCCGCCGATCTCGCGCACCAGCGCAGCCACGGTGATCCGCGCGTCGACCTGGCGCGGCGCGCCGTTCAAGACGATCTTCATCGCGCCACCGGGGTGCGCGCACCGGCCGCAAAGCGCGCCGGGCCCAGGCCGGCAAGCTCCTGCGGCAGCGCCTCGCCCGCCAGGCCGTTCGCCACGGCCTCGGCCGTCAGCGGCGCCAGCAGGATGCCGTTGCGCCAATGCCCGGTCGCCCACCACAGGCCGGGGACGGCGCTCTCGCCCACGATCGGCGCGTTGTCCGGGGTGCCGGGCCGCAGTCCGGCGCTCGCTTCGACCAGCTCCAGCTCGACCACTCCGGGCAGCGCCTCATACGCGCGCCGCAGCAGTTCCAGGACTCCACCCGCGGTCACGGCGCGGTCCCAGCCGCGCTCCTCGACGGTGGCCCCCACGACGAGCTCGCCGTCGTCGCGCGGCACCGCGTAGACCTCGGGCGTGCGGATCACGCGCTTGGCGGGGAGCGCGACCGGCGCCCGCGCGCGCAGGCGCAGGATCTGTCCCTTCACGGGGCGGACCGGCACGCGCGACTCTTCCGGCACGTCCACGAGCGCGCCCGACTCGGCGCCGGCGGCGACCACGACCGCGTCCGCGTCGAGGGTCTCCTCCTGCGAGGTCACGACCGAGACACCGCCAAGCCGCGGTGCAATCCGGGTGACGCGGGTGTCGGTGCGCAGCAAGCCGCCCGCATTCCGGAACGCGCCGGCCAGCGCCTGCGCCAGCAGCCGCGGGGAGACCTGATGATCGTGCGGGGCGTGAATCCCGCCCGCGATGCGCGGCGCCAGCCCGGGCTCGAGGTGGCGGCACTCCCGCGCGGAGAGCCAGCGCGCGTCGAGGCCCAGCGAGCGCTGGTACTCGTGCATGCGCCGCAGCACCTCCTCTTCGTCGCGGTCCACGGCGACGTTCAGCGTGCCGGTCTCGCGGTAGCCGCAGTCGATGCTGCTCGCCTCCCGCAACTCCGCCGCGAAGGCGGGCCAGCGGTCCAGGCCGGCGAGGTGCAGGGCGATCTGCGCCTCCTCGCCGAAGTCGGCCTCGGTGACGGGCGCGAGCATCCCGGCCGCAACGCCGGTGGCGCCCCCGGCGGGCTGCCCGGCATCGAGCACGAGCGTCTGCACGCCGCGCTGCGTCAGGCGCCATGCGATCGAGAGCCCGATCGCTCCCGCTCCGATGACGATCACCTCGTGGGCGGCCGTCTGTCTTTCCGCTTCCAAAGCTCCACCTTTCCCTGCGCCGGCATTACCCGGATCAGGTTCTACGGTCGGCGGCGATCAACCGCCCTCTCAGCCCCACAGGGCTCCCGTTGCGTCAATTGTAGGGACGTTTAACCGGCCCCTACTGTCCGCTAACCGCGGTCTTACCGGCCCTTGACATGCGCGCCGTAGCCTCGTCTGCATGTCGCACACCGCTCGCATCCGCATCGCCGCCGCGGTCACCGCTGCGTTCTTCGTGGCCTTGGTCGCGGGCGGCCTCGCCGCGCGGCAGGACAGCCGCGAGCCCGCCGCCTCCGCGGCGAACCGGACGACAGCCACGCAGGAGCGCCGGGAGCCCACGACGCGCGAGCGCGTGCGCCGCCAGGCCCCTGCGCGGACCGCAGCCGCGCCGGTCGCTGCGCCGCCTGTCACGCCGGCGCAGCCCGCGCCGGTGTTCGAGGACGACGACGAGCACGGCGAGGACGGCGGCAGCGGACACGGGCGTGGCCGCGGGCGCGGGCGTGGCGGCGACGAGGACGAGCTCGATGACTGACGCGCCGCAGCGCGCCTCCAAGCCGTCGACCGCGATCACGACGATGAAGGTGACGGCCGCCGCGCTCGCCGGCTCGCTCGCGATCTCCGCCGGCCTCGCCGTGCAGCTTGCGCGCGGCGGCGACCCGGTGCTGGGGCCGAAGCTCGAGGCTGCCCGGGCCCAGGCCGCGCAGGAAGCCGCACAGCGGCGTGCCGCGGCCCGTGCCCGGCGCCGCGCGCGGGCGGAGCGGCATGCAGCCCTCCGCGCCCAACGCGCGGCGGCACAGGCGGGCGTCCCGGCCCCTGCGCCGGCCGCACCGCCTGCGGCCGCACCGGCACCCGCACCGGCACCGGTCGTGACGAGGGCCTCGTGAGCCGCGAGATCGAACGCACCTTCGACCTGTTCGGCACGGGTGCCCGGCTGCTGGTGCTGCCGGCGACCGAGGATGCGGAGCGCCGGGTCGCGATGCTCGAGCGCCACTTGCGTGACGTGCACCGCCGCCTGACGCGTTTTCATCCCGCCAGCGAGCTCAGCCGCCTGAACGCAGACCCGCGGGGGGCGGTGCCCGTCTCGCAGCTGCTCGAGCAGGCGGTCGCCGCGGCCCTGCGTGCGGCGCAGTCCAGCGGCGGTCTCGCCGACCCGACACTGCTGCCGGAGCTGGTCGCGGCTGGATACGGGTCGTCGTTGGCGGGCCGTACGCCCGCGCCGCTTGCCCGGGCGCTGCGCGGCGCACCCCGCCGCCGCCCGGCGCGGGCCGCGCGCCCGGCGCGCTGGCGGCAGGTCTCTGTTTCCGCCGGCCGGATCACGCGCCCCCCGGGGGTGCGGCTCGACCTGGGCGGCAGCGCCAAGGGGTTCGCGGCGGACATGTGCGCCGCGCTGCTCGCCGGCCAGCACGCCTTCGCGGTGGACCTGGGCGGAGACGTCCGCATCGGTGGGACGGGCGGCGTGGAGCGAGTCGTGGAGGTCGAGCACCCGCTCACGGGCGGCAGCGCACACAGCTTCGCGATCGCCGGCGGGGCGGTGGCGACCAGCGGGATCGCACGGCGCGTGTGGGAGCGCCGGGGCGCCTTCGGCCACCACCTGATCGATCCCGCCACAGGCCGCCCGGCATGGACCGGCGTGATCCAGGCGACGGCGCTCGCGCCGACGGGGCTCGAAGCCGAGGCGCTTGCGAAGGCGGCCCTGCTGTCGGGGCCCGAGCGTGGCATGCAGGTCCTGGCGCCGCGCGGAGGCGTGCTGGTGCTCGACGACGGCGAGGTGTACCTCGCCCGGCCGGCGGCTCGCGCGGCGGTGGCGGCGTGAACACGTACACCGACCCGTCGCAGCACTTCTTCTGGCTCGCGAGCCGCGGGCTGGGCGTCGCCGCGCTGGTGTTGATCTCCCTGTCGGTGGGGCTCGGGCTGGCACTGTCGGGCCGCGCCTCGCGCACACCGGGAGCGCCGGCCCGCTTCAAGCGACTGCACGAGGCGCTCGCGCTGGCCGGCCTCGTGACGATCGCCGGGCACGGGCTGATGCTGCTCGGCGACCCATACCTGAACCCCGGCCTGGCCGGGATCGCGCTGCCCTTCGCGATGGCCGCCCAACCGGTGTGGACGGGCATCGGCATCCTCGGCGGCTGGCTCGCGGCGCTCGTGGGCTTGAGCTTCTACGTGCGCAGGTGGATCGGCGCGCAGACCTGGCGCTGGCTGCACCGCTGGACCCTGGCCGTGTGGGTGATGTCGATCGCGCACACGCTCGGGTCGGGCAGCGACGTGCGCTCGTTCTGGCTCGCCTACATCGTGCTCGCGACCGCGATGCCGATCCTGTTCCTGACCGTGTTCCGGATGCTGCCCGCGGAGCGCAAGGCACGCAAGCAGCCGGAGCGGCGTCCCGCGCCGAGCGCGGCTCCCGCCGAGGCCGCCTCCTAGGCCAGCAGCAGCTCCATCAACGCCTTCTGCGCGTGCAGCCGGTTCTCGGCCTGGTCCCACACCGCGGAGCGGTCGCCGTACAGGAGGTCCTCGGTGATCTCCTCGCCCGGATGCGCGGGCAGGCAGTGCATCACGATCGCGTCGTCGCGCGCGTGCGAGAGCAGGTCGGCGTCGAGCCGGTAGGGCGTCAGCAACTCGCGCCGCCGGCGCGCGTCCTGCTCGTCGCCCATGCTCACCCACACGTCGGTGTAGAGCGCGTGGGCGCCCGCTGCCGCCTCGCGCGGGTCGTCGACCACGTTCGCGAGATCGCCCGCCTGCGAGACGAGCGCCGGGTCGGGCCGCAGCTCCGGCGGGGTCGCGGCGACCACCTGCACGCCCGCCTGCGCACCGACCAGCATCAGCGACTGGAGGACGTTGTTGCCGTCACCGACGTAGGCCACCCGCAGGCCCTCGAGCCGGCCGAAGCGCTCCTGCAGGGTGAGCAGGTCGGCGAGCGCCTGGCAGGGATGGTGCACGGGCGTGAGCGCGTTCACGACCGGGATGTCCGCGTACCGTGCCAGCTCCTCGATCACGGCGTGCTCCCCGTGCCGCACCACGATCGCGTCGACGTAGCGGGACAGCACCAGCGCTGTATCGCGCACCGACTCCCCGCGCGCCAGCTGGAGCTCCTCGCTGCGCATCAGCAGCGCGTGGCCGCCCATCTGCTGGATGCCGACCTGGAACGAGACGCGCGTGCGGGTCGACGGCTTCTCGAACAGGAGCGCTACGTTGCGGCCGTGCAGCGGCTCGGTGCCGTTTCGCGGCGCCGCCTTCACCTCCAGCGCGCGGCGCAGCAGGGCGTTCAGCTCGGCGGCCTTAAGCTCGGTGCCGGTGATGAAGTGGTGCGGAGGGCTCACGGAGGGATTGTAGGTTGCAAGAACTGACGGTTCTGACGTGGAACCTCTTCCATGGGCGCGACGCACCGCCGAACGCGGCGCTCCACACGCTGCAATCGAGGATCCTGCGCCGCGACGAGCACGACGCGACGCACGTCCAGGTCAACCGGGCGCTGCAGGACGAGTTCGCCGCCGTGATCGCGGGCGCCGACTGGGACGTGTGCCTGCTCCAGGAGGCGCCGCCCTACTGGGACGCCGCGCTCGCCCGCGCGGCCGGCGCGGCGTCGTACGTCGCGCTCACGTCGAGGAACCTGCTCGGCCCGATCCGCGCGCGGCTGGCGCGGTGGAACCCTGACCTGATGGGCTCGTGGGAGGGCGGCTCCAACATCACGCTGGTGCGGCCGCCGTGGCAGATCGCGGACGCGCCGCGGGCGCTCTTGGTGAATCCCCTGCCGGGACGCGGCCTGCGCGAGCGGCGTCGCATGTCGTTCGTGCGGTTGCACGGCAGCGGACTACGTCTCTGCGTCGCCAACCTCCATTTGACGGCGGGTTCGCGATCACACGCGGAGCGCGAGGCCATGTATGCGTGCGAGATCGCGGTGCGGTGGGCCGGCGCCGCGACGCCGTTGATCGTGGGCGGCGACCTCAACCTGCGGCCACGGACGACGGACGTGTTCGAGATCTTGCAGCGCGACCGCGGCCTCGGCCCGCCCACCGGCGCCAACTCGCTCGATCACCTACTGGCGCGCGGCCTGGAGGTCGTCCGGCCATCTGCTCCCTGGCCGCCCGCACGGCGAGAGCTCGAGGTTTCGACCGGCCTGGGAATCCGGCGCCTGCGGCTGTCCGACCACGCGCCGGTCGAGGCAACCTTTGGGGTGCGATAGCTTGTGAGCGCGATGGCACGCAGTGCAAGGTCAGCCGGCGGCCGAGCGCCCGGCTCCCGTGTCCGCAAGCGTCGCACCGCGACGCCGGGCACCACGACCGACGAATCGGCGGGCCGCGTGTCCGCCGTGCGGGACACGCTCGTGCGAGGCGTGAAGTCGCCCGTCAGCGCGGTGCTGCTCACGCGCCGCCACATCGAGGAGGCGCTGGACGACGCCGTCGCGCGCGGCCGCATGACCCGCGCAGACGCGCAGGAGCTGATCCAGACCCTGCTGTCGCGCAGCGCCCGCGCGACCGATGACCTGCTGTCGGACATCGAGCGGATGCTGGGCGGCCGCGGCGACGCGCTCGACACGCCCGCGGCCGGCGGCGGCGCGCAGCCGATCCCGGGTTACGACGACCTGAACGCGGCCCAGGTGCAGGAGCGGCTGGAGGGCCTGACGCCCGCGGAGCTACGCAAGCTGCGCGACTACGAGGCCCGGCACGGCAACCGCAAGACCGTGCTCGACAAGATCGACCGCAAGCTGCGCTAGCTCAGACTTCGTCCAGCATCACGGCGAAGTCGATCCGTTCGCCGGTGGCCTGCGCGAGCAGCTCGTCCGCGTCGAGGCGCTGGCCCTCACTCCAGATCCCGCGCAGCAGGTCGCCGGCCTCCGGCTGGGTGAACCACTCCCGGCCGAAGCGCTCGCGCAGCAGCTTGCGCAGACGCGTCTCGAACGCCCACGCGCGCAGGTAGTTGGCGACGTAGAACCCGGGGTCCACGTCGGACAGCCAGGTGCGTGCCGGCCAGTCGATCGCGAGCGCGGCATCCAGCATCCCGGCGTAGATGCCGGGCATCTCCGACAGGTCTCGCTCCCCGCCGTGGAGCTCGAGCTCGTAAGCCAGCTTTGCCGCATACCGGTTCAGGAAGATCAGCTTGCTGGCCCGCACGTAGCCGTCGTACTCCTCGGCGTCGGTCACCCCCAGCGTCGCGGCCAGCCAGGCCGGGTCCTCGGTCAGGTGCTCCAGCAGGAAGGCAAAGCCCTCGGTGACCGAGTTGTCGCCGAGGTGCCGGTACTCGAACGGCATCGACGCATCGACGTGCGCGTAGTGCTCCGTGTGTCCGGCCTCGTGGAACAGGGCCGCATAGTCGTCGCGGCCACCCTGGCGGGGGATCACGAGATACACCTCGCCGGGTACGTGCACCGGCGCGCAGAACGCCCGCGGGCTCTTCAGCGGCCGCTGCTCCGTGTCGAGCACCACGTTGCGCTGCTCGTCGAGTGAGATGCCGAGTCCCGACAGCGTCTGCTCCAGCGCCTCGATCAGCCGCTCAGCGGGAAACAGGTCGTCGAAGCCCGGCGCCCGGAAGAAGTACGGCAGGTCGGAGCGGCGGAGCTCTGTCAGGCCGATGCCCACCTGGTTGCGCAGGTGAGGATCGACCCGCGCGGCATAAGTGTCGGCCGACGCATCCAGAAACGCGCGCGTCTGGCGCTCGAGCGCCTGCAGGTCGATCTGCTTGAGGTCCGCATACATGTCGCGGTAGCTGCTCCAGCCGAGCTCGCCCGCCAGCTCGTGCGCGCGCTCCAGGGCGCGCAGGTGCAGGGGATTCAGCTCACGGTCCAGCGCGTCGAGCCGGGCCGCCTCGATCGCGGCGCGCCGCTCCGGGTCCGTCTCGTTGGCCTGCGTGACGGCGCTCTGGCGGTAGGGCAGCCGGTCGCCGTTCACCTGGATCTCGAGGGCCGCCTCGCGCTCGGCGAGCTCCGCCTCCTCGCGCTTGGTCTCGCGGCCCAGCAGTCCGCCGACCGCCAGCTCGAGCAGATAACGGACCCGCCGCGCCTCTTCCCCGGTCCCTGCGCCGAGCCGCTCCTGCAGGCCCGCGATCACGCCGCGCTCGAACAGGCTGGCGTGCTGCTCGTAGATCTGCTCGATCTCGAACTCCTCCTTGTGCCCGGCGAAGTGCAGGTAGTACTCGCGGTCCAGCTCGCTGACGAACCGCTCGCAGTCGCGGGCGTAAGTGTCCAGGTCGAGCGCCAAGGGCATGCCAGGATACGGGGATGCCCACTCCGACCGGCCCACCTGCCGCAGCGACCACCAAGCGCGCCGAGCGTCCCCGCCGCGGCGAGGTGCTCGAGCTGGTCGTGGAGCGGCTGGCGCACGGCGGCGCAGGCGTGGCGCGCCGCGACCGGTACGTCGTGTTCGTCGAGGGGGCCTTTCCCGGCGAGCGCGTCAGGGCCGAGGTCACGAGAGCGAAGCGCGACTTCGCCAACGCCCGCGCCGTCGAGGTCCTCGATCCGAGCCCGGATCGCGGTCCGATCCGCTGCGACCACGAGGGCGGCGAGTGCCCGGGCTCGCCCTGGCAGCCGCTGCGCTACGAGCGCCAGCTCCAGTACAAGCACGAGCTGGCCGAGGACGCGCTGCGGCGGATCGGAGGATTCGAAGACTTCGAGATGGAGCCGATCGTGCCGGCTGTCGATCCCTGGCGCTACCGCAACAAGATGGAGTACACATTCGGGCCGCCCGCCGGCGAGCCGGCGGGCGGGTCTACCGCGGGGCGGCTGAAGCTCGGGTTCCACGCGCGCGGCCGCTGGGACACCGTGAACGATGCGCGCGACTGCATGCTCGCCTCGGAGCGCAGCAACGCGGTCCGCAACGCCGTGCGCGACTGGTGCGCCGCCCAAGGGCTGAGTGCCTACGACCGCCGCGCACAGGACGGACTGTTGCGCAACCTGGTCGTGCGCGAAGGACGCAACACCGGCGACCTGCAGGTGCGGCTCGTCACGTCGGCCGGGGACTTCGAAGTCGATGCGCTCGCCGACGACCTGCGCGCGAGCTTTCCCGGAGCGAGCTTCCTGTGGAGCCGGCTCGAGGGGCCGGCCGGCAGCACGCAGGGCGGCGTGACCGAGGTCGTGACCGGCGAGGAGCGGTTCCGCGAGCGGCTCGGCGACCTCGAATTCAGCATCTCCTCCGAGGCCTTCTTCCAGACCAACACCGAGATGGCCGAGCGGCTGTACGGTCTCGCCGCGGAGTACGCAGCGCTGACCGGGACCGAGCGCGTCTACGACCTCTTCTGCGGCATCGGCACGCTGAGCCTGACGCTGGCGCTGCGGGCCGGGGAGCTGTGGGCGGTCGAGATCTCCGAGGAGGCGGTCGCCGACGCGATCCGCAACGCCGAGCTGAACGAGGTCGAGCACGCGCACTTCTTCGCCGGTGACGTCCGCGACGCGCTGCGCCCGCTGGCCGAGCGCGCGCCGCGCCCCGACGTCGTGGTCGTCGATCCGCCGCGCGCCGGGCTGTCGAAGAAGATGGTCCACCGCCTGCTCGAGGTGCGGCCCCGGCGCGTGGTCTATGTCTCGTGCAACCCGACGACACTCGCACCGAACGCCGCGCAGATGGCCGCCGAGGGATATCGCCTCGTTAAGGTGCGCGCCGTGGACATGTTCCCGCACACCCCGCATATCGAATGCGTGGCCCTGATCGAGCGCGAAGACTCCGGTGCCTGACGGCAGTCCCCGCGGATTCGGCATCGCGGCCGGTCTCGATCCGGACGTGGCGCGCGCCGTGGCGCAGCGCTGCGAGTCGCTCGGCTACGCGTCACTGTGGTCCAACGACACTCCCATCGCCAGTGGGCTCGAGACGAGCGCCGTGTTCGCCCAGGCCGCGCCGCGGCTCGACGTGGGCGTTGCGGTGCTGGCGCTGGACCGGCACGCGCCGCCCGACGTGAAAGCCAAGCTGAGCGAAGTCGGCATCCCCCCGCACCGGCTCTGGCTGGGGATCGGCGCCGGCTTCACGAAGCGCCCGCTGGGCGTGGTCGGTGAAGGTCTCGCCTCCCTGCGCGAGGCGCTGCCGCCCGAGGCGCGGATCGTCGTCGCCGCGATGGGGCCGAAGATGTGCGCGCTGGCGGGGGCCCAGGCCGACGGCGTCTTCCTCAACTGGATGACGCCCGACAAGGCGGCCTGGGCACGGGAGCGGGTGCACGAGGGCGCCGCCGAGGCCGGCCGCGAGCCGCCCCCGGTGTTCGGGTACGTGCGCGTCGCCGTCGGCGACGACGCGGACCAGCGCCTGCTGAAGGAGGAAGGGTTCTACCGGCAACTCCATCAGGGCTACATCCGCCACTTCGAGGCGCTGGGCGCGCCCGCAGGGACCGTCGGCGTCGCCGCGCGTGACCCGGCCGACGTGGCACCGCGGCTCGCCGAGTACGACGCGCTCGACCACGTCGTCGTGCGCGCGCTCGCGCATGCCGACGCCGAGTCGCTCGGCGTCGTGGCCGAGGCCGCCGCCCCCCGAACGTCCTAGACGGTTATCGGAGAATCGGGCCGATGCGCCGGGGGCATACTCCCCCGCACAACGAGTGAGGCGCGATTCACGAAGCAACCGCCGCACGCGTCACACCGACACCCTCGCGGGACACGGACGTTCCGCGACAGGCATCACCTATAAGGAGGTTCTCTTCATGGCCAGCAGTTCCGGGGTCCGGCATCGCCGTGCCCGCAAGCTCGCCACAGTCGCATCTGTGATCGCATGTCTCGCACCGACGGCGGCCCAGGCCGACGCCGCCGTCCTCGACCAGGGCGGGACCGTCGCCCTTCCCTCGATCCGCGCCGGTGACGTCGAGGTGCTCGGACCGAGCACAGTGCGGGTGCGAGGCATCCTGGACACCGCCAACCTCGCGACGAACGTGTACCTGCGGTACGGCGAGGGCTCGGTGCTGAACCAGCGCACGGGGAACCTCACCGTCGCGGCCGGCCTGCAGCCGACCGAGGTGATCGAGGACCTGCTCGACCTCGAACCGGGCGAGAGCTACAACGTCCAGTTCGTCGCCGAGACGCCGGTCGGCACCATCGCCAGCAGCAGCATCCCGTTCACGCTACCCGCTGCCGTCTACGTCAACCCCACGACCGGAGGCATCGTCTCGGCCTCTTCGAAGACGCGCAAGCGCACGCGGTGCACGATCGTCGGCACCAACAAGCGCGACAAGATCGTCGGCACGAAGGGCCGCGACGTGATCTGCGGCCTGGGCGGCAACGACCGGGTCTCGGGACGCGGAGGCAACGACCTGATCCTGGCCGGCAAGGGCAACGACCGCGCCACCGGTGGATCCGGCAACGACGAGCTCCACGGCAACAGCGGGCGTGACCGCCTGTACGGCAACACCGGCCGCGACAGGTTCGTCGACCGTGGCGGCGCGAAGGTCACCGTCGCGAGGCGCAACAGCGACATCGTGAACGGCGGGCGCGGGCGTGATCGCGCGAGCGTCAACAAGGGCGACCGCGTGCGGTCGGTGGAGCGGGTGTCGCGCCGCCGTTAGGGCGCTTCGGGCTCCTCTGCGACCGGTACCTGCTCGGCAGCGCACCGGGCGCAGAGAAAGGAGTCGCTCGCGCCTTCGAGCGCGGCCTGGATCTCATCAGCTGTGAGTCGTGCCCCGCACGACTCACAGCGCTCCTTGACGGCAGCGTCGACTCCGACGTTCTCTTCGAGATCCACGGGCGGTCAGTCTAGGCGTTTGATTCCGAATCCGCGTGCCCGCGGTGGCGCGAGAACCGAGCTGGGCGAGGACGCAGGGTGAAGCCCATGCCGGTGGGCCCCGGCGAACCCGAGGACGCCGGTCCAGCGAAGGTTCGCAGCGTCATCCGTGAGTGCGTGGATTGGGGATCAAACGCCGCGCTAGCATCGGCCGCGATGAAAGGGCGGCAGGCGGAAGTCGCGGAGCGGTTCCGCTGGCAGGCAGGGTGGTGCGGGAAGCTCGGCTCGCCGCTCTACGAGGACCTGCTGAACCAAGCCGCCGCGGACATCGAGCGCGGTGGTCCCGTGTGGGAGGTCCTGGCCGGGGACGACCCGGGGGCGGACGGCCTGCTGCCCGGCGCCCAGGCGTTGCGGCTGATGGGAGCCGTGCACAGGCTGGTTCTGGAGGGACGGGCAGCGGGTCTGGCCGCCTTCTACCCGTCGGCGGGCGGAGTCGTCGCCGCTGGCGCGCCGCGCGCGTTCGTCGACCTGCTCGCGCAGCAGCGCGACGAGGTTGCCGCGCTGGCCGGAAACCCGGTGCAGACGAACGAGCCGGGCCGCTCGGCCGGCCTGATGGGCGGCTTCCTCGAGGTGGCGCACCAGACCGGCTTGCCGTTGCAGCTGCTCGAGATCGGCGCCAGCGCGGGGCTGAACCTGCGCTGGGACCGGTACTTCTACACGGCGCCCGGCGCCTCATGGGGCGACCCGCGCTCAGCCGTGCGCTTCGAGCCAGCGTTCTCGGAGGGTGCTCCCCCGTTCGACGTCGAGCCGGAGGTCGTGGCGCGGCGCGGCTGCGATCCCGCTCCGCTGGACGCCGGCAAGCGCTCCCACCAGCTCACGCTGATGTCCTATGTCTGGCCCGACCAGGTAAAGCGCTTCGAGCAGCTGCGGGGCGCCCTCGAGGTGGCGGCCGCGCTGCCGGTGCAGATCGACCGGGCCGGCGCGGTCGAGTGGCTGGAGGAGCGCTTCGCCGAGCCGCGCCCCGGCGTCGCGACGGTCGTATTCCACTCCGTGGTGCTGCCCTACCTGGGGGAGGAAGGCATCGCCGACCTGAAGCGCACGATCGAAACTGCGGGTGCGGCGGCCACGGCCGATTCTCCGCTCGCCTGGCTCAGCATGGAGGCCGGCGCCGAGCAGGCCGACGTGCGCCTCACGACCTGGCCGGGCGCCGAGTCGCGCGTGCTGGCGCGCGCGACCTTCCATGGCCCGCCGGTCAGGTTCCTGGGATAGGGAACGTGCTCGGCCGGCATGGCCGCAGGAGCACGCCGCTAGTACGGAGGCGTGTCCGCGTACCACTCGCCGAGCGAGCGGAACGCGCGCCAGAACTCCCGCTTCGCGCTTTCCTCGTCGAGCGCCCGGTCGATGTCGGGCACGTAAAGCGCTTCCACGGTCGGCGTCAGTTGCTGCACCTTGCCGAGCCGCGGCTCGATCCGGCGCGCCAGGGGGAGCGCGAGATCGTTCAGCGTCGCGAGCGCGCGGTCGCCCATCACGACCACGATGCGCGGCTGCACCACGGCGATCTCCTCGGCCAGCCGCCCGACACATTCCTCGGCCGCCTGGTCGGGATCCGCGACCGGGCACTTCACGCACAGCGTGCCGTACACGGTGAGGGGGTCGATCCCGAGCCGCTTGAAGCTCTTCATCAGGGCACCGCCGGCGCGGCCGTAGAACGCCACGCCCTCCTCGACCTCCGCGGTCGAGGGCGAGTGCTTCAGCAGGAACACGTCGCCCTGCGGATGACCCGACCCGAGCACCGGCATCAGGCCGCCGCGGGGGCAGAGCTCGCATTCCTGGAGGTCGTGTGTCAGCCGGTTGAGCTCACGGATCGCGCGCTCCAGGTACTTCTCTCGTATCTCGTCATCCGTCGCCGGCATCTGGCCCGGGAAGTTAGACGGGTCCGAACCGTGTCCTCTTGGCTGCATCAGACGTTGCCTTATGGGCGGCTTCGTTCAGTCACGGGCGGGTGGCAGGACGTGACTTCGGGCGCACGTTCGTCTGGATGAACTTCAGGCTCTGGAGGTAGATCAGGCTCTTGCGCTTGTGCAGGATGTCGGCGTCGCGCAGGCTCTCGAAGAACTCCTCGGCGCCGTCGAAGTCGCGCATCCTGATCTTCACCGTGCCGAGGCCTTGGGCGACGTGGCTGTCGGAGCCGGCCCCTGCCACGACCCGGTACTTGTCGGCGAACCGCTGTGCCTCCTCGTTGAAGCCGCGCGCGATCACCCGGGCGTTGAAGACCTCCAGCACGTCGATGTCCTCGACCACCTTCAGCAGGTGCTCGTAGTCCGGCACCGAGTGCATGCGGTCGAACGGGTGCGGCACGTAGGCCAGTCCCCCCTGTGCGTGGATTGCGTCGATCGTCTCGCGGAGCGACATGCCGCGGGGGATCTTCTCCTCGATGAAGAGCCCGATCACCTCCCCCTCGTGGGCGGTCTTGACCTCCTCGGAGACGATCACCTTGATGCCGTTGGCCCGCTCGCGCGCCTCGTGCGCGCCGGAGATCTCGTTGTGATCGGTGATCGCGATCGCTCCGAGGCCGCGCCGCTTCGCGGTGTCGAGCAGGACATCGACGGGCGTCGCGCAGTCGGGCGAGTGGTCTGTGTGCATGTGCAGGTCGCAGAAGATGAAGCCCCGGTTGGCGAGCCGCTTGCGCAGGGCCGGCTTGCCCGTCGCCGGATGCCGGCGCGCCGTGACGCGCCGGTAGACGTCCTCGACCTTGTCGACGATCCCGTCCCAGCCCAGCTGCGGCCGCTGCTGCTCGCACTTGCGGCGGAGGTTCTCCCGCAGCGACGGGTCCGCGATCAGGCGCGTGAGCTGCTCGGTCAGCACCTCGGCATCGCCGGGCTCGAACAGCAGGCCGAGGTCACCGTCGCCGAGCGCCTCTTCGTAGACGGGGATGCGCGCCGCCAGCGGGACGGCACCGGCCGCGATTCCCTTTCGCACCAGCATCGCCGCCGGGGCGACGCCGGTCGACGCCGCGCACAGGACGTCGGCGCGGGCGAGCAGCGACTCGAGCGACTCCTGGCGCGGGCCCGACAGGCGCACACGGTCGCGCAGGACGCCGGCGAGGCGCGCGGGCGCGTCCGCGGAGCGCGGCGACCACACCGTCGCGCGCCACGGGCGCTCGACCGGGACACGGCGCAGGCCGCGCAAGAAGAGACGCAGGGCGGCGCGCTCCTCCGTCGCGACGAACACGATGTGCGTGCCGTCGCGCTCGCGGGCGCCCGGGCTGAACCGTTCCAGATCGACGCCCGGCGGCACGACCTCGTAGTCGCCGGGGAAGAAGTTCGAAATCAAGGTGCGCGTGACGTCGAAGGTGGCGAGGCGCGCGTCCAGGCGCCCGAAGAACAGCTCGATGAAACGGCGCGCGACCTGGGTGGACAGCACGCGCTCGGTGGGCGAGTGGAAGCTGCCCACATTCAGGGCACGGGAGTGCCGCAGGGCGGCGGCCGAGGCGCTGGGCGCAAACGGCTCGTGCACGTGCACGATGTCGAGCGGCGCGCGCTCGAGCAGCGTGTCGATCGCGCGGCTCGCATCGAGCGGCAGCGAGACGCGCCCCCCGCGGCGCGCCGGCGTGGCGATGGTCTGCATCGGGGCGAGCACCCGCACCTCACCCGGGGCGAACAGCGAGCCCGGCCGCTCGGAAGATGCCGCCCGGATCAGCCGCCGGGACTCACGGACCTGCGCCCGCGATCCGCTGGCGGCGATCACCAGCACGCTGTGGCCGCGCTTTGCGAGCCCGTGTGACAGCAACTCGACGTACTCGTTCACCTCGCGGTGCGCTCCCCACGGATAGGGAGTCACCTGCGCGATCGCGAGCGGCCATTCCGGCCGCGAGCCGTCGAGTGGGGACACGGGCGCGGATGTTACGTGGCCGGGCCCGGAAGCCGGGTGAACCGCTAGCTCTTGACCTTGGCCTTCTTGCTCTTCTCGGCGACCGCCGTCACCTTCGTGCGCGCGTTCTCCGCGATGAACTTCTCGGTCAGGTCGTGCGCCACCGGGTCCGGCACCTGCTTCGGGGGTGACTTCATCAGGTAGCTGGACGGTTCGACGAGCGCGCCGCCGATGCCCTTGTCCAGGGCCAGCTTGCAGAGGCGCACGGCGTCGATCACGATGCCGGCCGAGTTGGGCGAGTCCCACACCTCGAGCTTCAACTCCATGTTCAGCGGCACGCCGCCGAACGACTCGCCCTCGATCCGGATGTGGGCCCACTTGCGGTCCGTCAGCCACGGCACGTAGTCCGAGGGACCGATGTACACGTCGTCGGCCGGTAGCTCGTGGTCGAGAATCGACGTGACGGCATTCGTCTTGGAGATCTTCTTCGACTCCAGGCGCTCGCGTTCGAGCATGTTGTAGAAGTCCATGTTGCCGCCCACGTTCAGCTGGCTGGTGCGCTGCATCTGCACGCCGCGCTCTCCGAACAGCCGCGCGAGCGTGCGGTGCACGATCGTCGCGCCGACCTGCGACTTGATGTCGTCGCCGATGATCGGGAGGCCGGCCTTCTTGAAGCGCTTGTTCCAGTACGGCTCGCGCGCGATGAACACCGGGATGCAGTTCACGAACCCACAGCCGGCGGCGAGCGCCTGCTCGACGTACCACTTGGTGGCTTCCTCAGACCCGACGGGCAGGTACGACACGAGGACGTCGGTCTTCGTCTCGCGCAGGATGCTGACGATGTCGGCGGTCTCACCCGGCGCCTTCTGGATCTTCTCCTTGAGGTACTTGCCGAGACCGTCGTGCGTCATGCCGCGATGCACCGGCACGCCGAGGTGCGGCACGTCGCTGAACTTCAGCGTGTTGTTCTGGCCGCGCCAGATTGCTTCCGAGAGGTCCTTGCCCACCTTGTCGACGTCGATGTCGAACGCGGCCGTGAACTTGATGTCGCGGACGTGATAGCCGCCGAGGTCCACGTGCATGAGACCCGGGACGGATTCGGCCGGGTCGGCGTCCTTGTAGTACTCGACGCCCTGTATGAAAGACGAGGCGCAGTTGCCGACACCGACGATCGCTACGCGAACCTCGTCCCCGTGATCGACAGCGCCGTTGCCCGAGCCGTTGGTCGAGCCGTTCTGCTTGCTCATCTATCAAGCCTCCTGTGGGGGTCCGAACCGGAGAAAGGGGGGCTTTCCCGGAGGTTTCTCACGTCTCCTTACCTTGAGACGCGTCGCCGGTTACTTCACCGGCTTCCGCCTGCTCGCCCGCAAGCTGCTTGCGAACATGCCAGATCCGCTGGCCGACGGTGAACGTCGTCAGCCCTGCCATCACGTAGATCGCGGGCGCCAGGAGCTCGAAATCGCCGAGCCCGGCTCCCTTGGCGAAAAGCAGGCCGCCTGCCAGCAGGACTACCCGCACCGGGCGGGTTGCCAATCCTACCTTGCACTCGACACCCAGGGCCTCCGCACGCGCCCGGGTGTAGCTCACCATCAGCGACATCAGCACCACCACGACCACGGCGGCCACGGCAAACTCGTCCCCGCGGGAGGCGAAATACGCCGCCACGGTGACGAGCACCACGCCTTCCTCGATGCGGTCCAGCGTCGAGTCGAGAAACGCCCCGAACAGCGTGCCCTTGCCCGACATCCGCGAGTAGCGCCCGTCGAGCGTGTCCATCAGGCTCCCGACGATGAACGCGATTCCAGCCAGGAAGAACAGGCGCTGGGTGACGAGCACGGCCGCCACGACGTTCAGCACCAGCCCCGTCATGGAGATCGAGTTGGGCGTGAGGCGCGACTCGATCAGGCGTTCCCGGACGTTCGCGCGCATCTCGTACGCGGTGCGTCCCGCTGCCCGTTCCCGCGGTCTGTCGCGAGAACTCCGCTGGGCACGCGGCCTTTGCCCGCCTCTGGAGGCCGTCATCGTGGCAGGGAGGGTATTGGAGAGGGTGTTAGGCGGTCGCCCCGCGCGGAACGCCTGACCACGACCATGCAGCCGGCCACAGGCGTGACAGCACGTGCTGCGCCACCAGCGCCGAGGTACCGGCGACGGCGGCTCCGACGATCGCGTCGAACACCCAGTGGTTGCCGGTCACGACCACCACGAAGCTGACGAGCAGCGGATACAGCGCCCAGAACACCTTGGCCGCGCGGTTGCGCACGATCAGCATCGTCGGTATCGAGATCATCAGCGCGAAGGCGACGTGCATGCTCGGCACGGCCGCGTAGGGATTGAAGAAGAGCGCCACCAGCCCGGAGTCGTGCTTCACGTTCACGTAGTACGCGATCGTGTCGACGAAACCGAGCTCGGGGAAGAAGCGCGGCGGCGCCGTGGGCATCAGCACGTAGCCGACAAGGGCGAGGCCCATCGCGACCATGAACATGTTGCGCACGAAGTAGAAGCGCTCGTTGTGGCGCAGGTACAACCACACGAGCACCGTGGTCGTCATCACGAAGTGCGAGTTGACGTACATGAAGTTGGCGAAGTCGATCAGGACGCGCTGGCCCATCGCCCAGGTCTGGAGGCCCTGCTCGAAGAACAGCCCGGTGTTCTGCTCGAGCTCGACGATCACGCGCGCGTTGGAGAACGCGGTTGCGGCGTTGGACTCCGCCACCCCGCGCACCGTCTCGTAGAGGATGTCCGCCATCACGAACAGCGAGAGCTGGAGCAGCGCATCGGAGCCGCCTTTCGGCAGCCAGCGCAGACGCGGTGCACGACCTGTGTGCTTCGAGTGCCAGCGGAGGAGCCCGGCGAGCACCAGCAGGATCGCAAGCGGGACGATCAGCCGGAACATCGGCCAAAGAGACTAACTCACTTGCAGGCGAAAATTCACATACTGGTCACAAATTGCGGGGAAATGTGCGGCATCTCACGCTCAGCAACGGCGCGCTTTCCCCCGTACCGCGCGCGATGCAGCGGCGGCACTCACCTTGATGCGCACCCGGACCTCCCCGGGCGCGGGCGCTCGCACGAGCGTCCAGTCGCCGGCTTTCCCGACGCAGGCGCCTTCGCCACCGTCCCAGTAGGGCGTGTGGCGCACCCGCACCACGAACCGGCCTGCGCGTTCGACGCTCAGCACGAACGACTCCGGGCCGAGGCCGGCGAGGCTGGCCCGTCCCGTCCCGAGCCCGGAGAGCAGCGGCGTGGCGCCGGCGACCTCGTAGATCCGCCAGTGCTCGAGGCGGCCTCGTAGCCGCAGGTACGGCGGCTCCTCGCGCACGAGCCGGTCCTCGTCCTGCGCCGAGTAGTCGAGGCGCGCATCCGACGCGGCCACGTACCGGATGCCGTTCGCGAGCAGCCAGCGCCGGTAGCTCGCATGGGTCGGCTCGCCCTCGTAGAAGATCCGGTTGCGCTCGAGGTCGAGCTGGCGCAGCCACCCGCGCGCGAGCGAGAAGCGCGGCGAGACATAGGCCGTCTCCCAATGGTTGAAGGTCTGCGGGATCTCGATGCGCTCCCGGTGGGCGCTGCGCGCGTCGAGCCACGCGTTGAGCGGCTCGTAGTAGGAGCGCTCGGTCGCCGGGTCGCCGAGGCTCTCCGTCGTCTGGCGGACCGGCGTGACCACCTGCCACGCGAGCCCCACGACCAGCGCCGCGACCGCGACCGGCCCGAGGCGAGCGGGACGGCGGGCAAGCAGGATCGCCAGCAGCACGGGGCCGCCGAACAGCGAGCCGAGGCGGGTCATGTTGCCGCCCAGCGGATTCGGCAGCACGGCGAAGAGCGTCGCCAGCGCCAGGTACACGGCCACGGCGACACGCACGTCGCGGTCCTCGGCGAAACCGCGTGTCGCTGCCAGCGCGAGGCCGCAGAACAGCGCGAGCGGCCACCAGGCGGAGAACCAGAACGGGAACTCCCCGCTCTCGGGAAACAGCAGACCCAGCACCGACAGCGGGATCAGCGCAGCCGCAACGGTGCCGAGCAGCGCCGCACGGCGTGCCGGGTAGAGGGCGCCGACCGCGCACACCAGCGCGAGGAACGCGGCCGCCACGGGGCTCGCGAGGGCCGACAGGACCGCGAGCGCCAGCGCGACCGTGCCCCGCCCGAGCTGCAGGGCGCGCAGCGCGCCGAGGCCGAACGCGAGTCCCAGCGCGAACACCAGCCACCCGTTTGCGAGCAGCGCCACCGCGCCGATCAGGCCGAACCACAGGCCCGCCCATGCACCGGCGTCGCCCCACCGCGTGCGCGCGATGCGATCGAAGAGCCATGCGCTCGCGACCGCCGCCCCGCCCGCTGCCCACACCGGTGAGAGCAGCGCGGCCAGCGGCGGGAACAGCACGCTGTAGGAGAGCAGGTAGTGGCCTCCATACCAGGTGTTGTTCCAGAGCGCGAAGCCGTGGTCCTCGAAGAAGTCGGCCCTGAACGTGTGCGCGGCGAGGTCGCGCAGCGGCGGGTTCCACAATGCGAATGCGCTACAGGCGATCGCCGCCGCGAGCGGCGCCGCCCAGCGAGGGGGCGCGGAGGGCATCGCCGCACATCCTTCCAGTGGGGCTATGTTTCACGCGTGTCAGTGCTGTGCCTGGGCGAGTCGCTCGTCGACCTCTTCTGCGAACGCCCGGTGGCCGGCTTCGAACAGGCGGACGCATTCGTGCCGCACAGCGGCGGTGCGCCTGCGAATGCCGCAGTGGTGGCCGCGCGATGCGGCGCGCGCACGTCTCTGGGCAGCGGTGTCGGCGACGACCCGTGGGGCAGGTGGCTGGAGCGGAGACTGCGCGCGGAGGGGGTCGGCATGGACTGGTTCTCGTGCGTGCCCGGCCTCCGCACCCCGCTCGCCTTCGTCGTCGTGAACGAGCGTGCGGAGCCGGACTTCGTGATCTACGGAGACGACATCGAGGCGGGGCTGCTGTCGCTCGCGGACCGGCTCGCGGAAGCGGTCGCCGCGCACGATGCGCTGCTGCTCGGTTCGAACACGCTGCTCGGGGAGCGCGAACGCAGCCTCACGCTGCGGGCGCGCGAGCTGGCGCTCGCGGCGGGCAAGCACATCGTGTTCGACCCCAACGTCCGGGCGCGGCGCTGGGCAGATCCCGAGGAAGCAGTGCGCGTCGTCGGCGAGGTGCTGGACGGCGCGACGCTCCTGAAGGTGAACCGCTCCGAGGCGCAGCTGCTGACCGGCGAGGCTGACCCCGCGGCCGCCGCGGACCGGCTGGTCGGCATGGGCGCCCGGATGGTGGCCGTGACGCTCGGCCCCGAGGGGGCGCTGCTGCGCGGCGCGGCGCGCGCCGATGCGCGCGGCACACCGGTCGCAGCCGTCGACACGACCGGCGCCGGCGACGTGGTGACCGGCGTGATGATCGCGGCGCTCGCCACCAGCGGATACTCCCCCCAGGCAGCGGCGGACGCACTCCCGGTGGCGGTCGCGACGGCGGCCCGGGCAACCGAAGGCTGGGGAGCGATCGACGCGCTGCCCGACGCGATCGCCGTGTCATGAGCGCGAAGCCCGCCTGGAAGCGGCCCACTCGCGGGCGTGTCCGGGCGGTGCGCGACCGGCTGCGCCGCTACTACGGCCGGCCGCGGAACGAGCCGCATCATGCGCCGCTCGACGAGCTGGTCCTCACCGTCCTGTCGCAGAACACGAACGACCGCAACCGCGATGTCGCCTACGTGGCATTGCGCAAGCGCTTCCCGGACTGGAAGGCGGTGGCGACAGCGCCGGTCGAAGACGTCGAGGAGGCGATCCGCCCCGGCGGCATCTCCAAGGTGAAGTCGCAGCGCATCCAGTCGATGCTCGGCGTGATCCAGGCCGAGACCGGCGGGCTCGACCTCGCGTTCCTGGCCGACGCGCCGCGCGAGGAGGCGATCGAGTTCCTCGAACGGCTTCCCGGCGTGGGCCGCAAGACGGCCGCATGCGTGCTCGTGTTCGCGTTCGACCGCCCGGAGATGCCTGTCGACACGCACGTCTACCGGGTGTGCGGCCGGCTGGGTTTCCTGCGGCCGAAGGCATCCTTCGATGAGGCGCACGACGTGATGCGCGACGCGACCGACCCCGCGGACGTCTTCGAGCTCCATGTGAACCTGATCCGCCACGGCCGCCGCCTGTGCACGGCGCGCAAGCCCGAATGCCCGGCCTGCCCGCTGCTGGGGGTATGTCCGTTCGGCAAGCAGGCCACCGGGCGGTCGCGGTGACGGCGAAGGGGGCGCGGCTGCGCGTGCGGGTGCAGCCCCGGGCCGCCGCGAACGAGATCACCGGGGTCCGGGACGGTGTCCTGCAGGTCCGGGTGACCGCGCCGCCGGAGGGAGGCAAGGCGAACGCTGCGGTCCGGCGGCTGATCGCCCGCCGGCTGCGCGTCGGCGTGACCCGGGTAGAGGTGGTCCGCGGGGCTTCGGCGCGCGAGAAAAGCCTGCAAATCGAAGGTTTTACCGACGATGGGCTGCGTTCTGCGCTGGGCCTCTAGCCGCCCTTCGGGCTTTTCCGAAAACATCTGCCATACTGGCACTTAGATTTTTTATCTAGCTATCTAGCAGGGCGCGGTCGAGCCCCTACGGCCACGCCTGAATCGGAGGTTTCTTATGGGTAAGACAATAGGGATCGACCTCGGCACGACCAACTCGTGCATGGCCGTGCTCGAGGGCGGCGAGCCCACGGTGATCCCCAACCGCGAGGGCGGGCGCACCACCCCGTCGGTCGTGGCCTTCACGCAGGGCGGCGAGCGACTGGTCGGCGTCCCGGCCAAGCGCCAGCAGGTCACCAATCCGGAGAACACCGTGTTCTCCATCAAGCGGTTCATGGGCCGCAAGCTCTCCGAGGTCTCGGAGGAGATGACGATCGTGCCCTACAAGGTCGTCTCGGGACCGGACCAGGACGTGCGCGTCGAGGCAGAGGGCAAGCAGTACTCCCCGCCCGAGATCTCGGCCATGATCCTGCAGAAGCTGAAGGCGGATGCTGAGGCCTACCTCGGCGAGACGGTCACCGACGCGGTGATCACCGTGCCCGCCTACTTCAACGACTCGCAGCGCCAGGCCACCAAGGACGCCGGCAAGATCGCCGGCCTCGACGTCAAGCGCATCATCAACGAGCCCACCGCGGCCGCCCTCGCCTACGGGCTCGACAAGGCCGAGGACCAGACCATCCTCGTGTGGGACCTCGGGGGAGGCACGTTCGACGTGTCGATCCTCGAGCTGGGTGACGGCGTGTTCGAGGTCAAGGCGACATCGGGTGACAACCACCTCGGCGGCGACAACTTCGACAAGAAGATCGTCGACTGGCTCGTGTCCGAGTTCAAGAAGTCGCAGGGCATCGACCTCTCGCAGGACCGCATGGCGCTCCAGCGCCTGTACGAGGCGGCCGAGAAGGCGAAGGTCGAGCTGTCGACCACGCAGGAGACGCAGATCAACCTGCCCTTCGTGACGGCCGACCAGTCGGGGCCCAAGCACCTCGACACGCGCCTGTCCCGCTCGAAGCTGATCGAGCTCACGTCCGACCTGCTCGACCGCACCGTCGGCCCGACGCGGCAGGCGATGGAGGACGCCGGCGTGACCGGCGCCGACATCGACCACGTCGTGCTCGTGGGCGGCATGACCCGCATGCCCGCGGTGCAGGACAAGGTCAAGGAGCTGGCCGGCAAGGACCCGCATCTGGGAGTCAACCCGGACGAGGTCGTCGCAATCGGCGCCGCCATCCAGGCCGGCGTGCTGGCCGGGGACGTCAAAGACGTGCTGCTCCTCGACGTGACGCCGCTGTCGCTCGGCATCGAGACCAAGGGCGGCGTGTTCACGCGGCTGATCGAGCGCAACACCACGATCCCGACGCGCAAGTCGGAGATCTTCTCGACCGCCGACGACAACCAGCCGTCGGTCGAGGTCCACGTCCTGCAGGGCGAGCGCGAGATGGCCGCGTACAACAAGTCGCTGGGGAAGTTCCAGCTGACCGGCATCCCGCCGGCGCCGCGCGGCATCCCGCAGATCGAGGTCACGTTCGACATCGATGCGGACGGCATCCTGCACGTGTCCGCCAAGGACCTCGGCACGGGCACCGAGCAGAAGATCGAGATCAAGGCGGGCTCCGGCCTGTCCGAGCAGGACATCAACCAGATGGTCAAGGACGCCGAGTCGCACGCCGCGGACGACGCGCGCCAGCGCGAGCTCGCGGAGACGCGCAACAACGCGGACAACGCGGCCTACCAGGCGGAGAAGCAGCTCGGCGAGCTGGGCGACCAGGTCGACGCAGACGCGAAGTCCGAGATCGAGAACGCGATCAAGGAGGTGCGTTCCGCGCTCGAGGGCGAAGACGTCGAGGCCATCAAGGCGAAGACGGACGCACTCCAGCAGGCGTTCCACAAGGTCTCGGAGGCCATGTACCAGCAGGCGGCGGCGCAGCAGCCGCAGGATGGTGCGCAGGCCAACGGCACTCCCGCCGGTGAAGAGGAGGTCGTTGACGCCGAGGTCGTGGACGAGGGCCAGAAGTAATGACCGACAAGCCCCGCGAGGAAATCGCAGAGAGCCCCGAGGAGCAGGCTGTAGAGCAGGACTTCTCGGAGCTCCTTGCGTCCGTCGAGAAGGAACGGGACGAGTACCTCGAGCTGGCAAAGCGCACGAAGGCCGACTTCGAGAACTACCGCAAGCGGGTCGCGCGCGAGGCCGTCGAGGCCGAGGGCCGCGGTCGTGCGGAGCTGGCGAGGTCGCTCGTCCCGGTCCTGGACAACCTCGAGCGGGCGCTGGCGGCCGCAAACCCGGAGGAGGACCACCTCGCGGACGGCGTGAGGCTGGTTCACGACGAGCTGGTGGCGGTGCTCGCGCGAGCGGGTGTCGAGAGCTACTCGCCCGCGGGCGAGGCGTTCGACCCCGACTGGCACGAGGCGATGCTGACGCGGCCCGGCGAAGCCGGGCAAGTGCTCGAGGTGCTGGAGAAGGGCTACCGGCTGAACGGCCAGGTGCTGCGTCCGGCCCGTGTCGTCGTAGGTGCCGCCGGGGAGTAGACCGTGGCTGACTTCTACGACACGCTGGGCGTCAAGAAGGGGGCCTCCGAGGAGGAGATCAAGAAGGCCTACCGCAAGCTCGCGCGCAAGTGGCACCCGGATGCCAACCCCGGCGACGAGCAGGCGGAGGAGCGCTTCAAGCAGATCCAGGAGGCGTACTCGGTCCTGTCCGACACCGAGAAGCGCACGCAGTACGACGCCGGCGGCAGGTTCGGCTTCGGCGGCGGTGGCGCGCCGGGCGCCGGCGGCTTCCGCTTCGACCCCTCGAGCTTCCGCGGCGGCATGGGCTCGTTCGGCGACTTCTTCTCGGACCTCTTCAGCCGCGGAGGCGGTGGCGCGCAGGCCGCGGGCCGGGACCTCGAGACCGAGGTGCGCCTCTCGTTCGCGCAGGCCGTGAACGGCACGGAGGTGTCGGTCACCGTCCCCGGCGACGCTCCCTGTCCCACCTGCCACGGCAGCGGCGCCAAGCCGGGCACCGCGCCGAAGACCTGTCCCAGCTGCCAGGGCCGGGGCATCGAGACGCAGGGACAGGGGATGTTCTCGATCGCCCAGCCGTGTTCGGTCTGTGGCGGCCGCGGCTCCGTGATCGAGGAGCCGTGCGGGACGTGCGGCGGCAGCGGGTTCACGCACCAGGTGCAGCGCTACCGCGTGAAGATCCCGGCGGGCGTGCGCGAGGGCAGCCGCATCCGCATCGCCGGCAAGGGCGAGCCCGGCATGGGCGGTGGCCCGGCCGGCGACCTCTACGTCGTGACGCGTGTGGCTCCGTCGCCAGTGTTCAAGCAGGCGGGCGACCACCTCGAGGTCGAGGTGCCGATCACGATCGCCGAGGCGGTGCGCGGCGGCACCGTCGAGGTACCCACCTTGTCGGGCACGAAGAGGATCCGCGTTCCGGCGGGGACCTCGGACGGCAGCGTCCAGCGCCTGCGCGGCGAGGGCCCGGCAAAGCTCTCGGGCTCCGGGCGCAGCGACATCCACTACCGCTTCCGCGTGCAGATTCCCAAGTCGCTCACCGAGGAGCAGAACGAGGCGTTCGACCGGCTCAGCGAAGTGATGAACGGCAACCCGCGGGCAGAGCTGTTGGACCGCGCACGGAGGGAGGTCTGATGAAGAAGGATGAGCTGTTCTCGAGGAAGCAGGGCGTGTTCATGATCTCCGTGGCCGCGCGCCTGGCGGGCATGCACCCGCAGACCCTGCGCGTGTACGAGGAGCGCGGGCTGATCAAGCCGGCGCGCTCGCCGAAGCAGACGCGGCTCTACTCGCAGCGTGACGTGGAGCGCCTGAAGCGCATCCAGGAGCTGACGACCGAGTTCGGGATGAACCTCGCCGGCGTCGAGCGGGTGCTGGAGATGGAAGAGCTGATGGACGCGATGCAGCAGCGCATGGAGAGCATGCAGCGCGAGATGCTCGCGCGCATCGACGAGGTCCACCGCTCGTACAAGCGCGAGCTCGTGCGCTGGGAGCCGCCCAAGGACCACCTCGGGACGCAGATCCCGATCGAGCGACCAGGCAGTAACAACAAACGAACTTCAGACAGGAACCCGAATGCAAGCTGACAAATTCACCATCAAGTCCCAGGAGGCCGTGCAGGCGGCACAGAAGCTCGCGCACGAGCGGGGCAATCCGGAGATCACTCCGGAGCACCTGCTGTCCGTGCTGCTCGAGCAGGAGGGCGGCATCGTCGTCCCGCTGCTCGGAAAGCTGGGTGTCGCCCCGTCCGACGTGCGCCCGCGCGTCACGGCGGCACTCGACAAGCTGCCGTCGGTAGCCGGCGCGGCCGCGTCGCAGGCCGCCCCATCCGGCGAGCTCGTGCGAGTGCTCGAAGCCGCCGAGCGCGAGGCATCCTCGCTGCAGGACGAGTTCATCTCCACCGAGCACCTGCTGATCGCCCTGGCGTCCTCGCAGGGCGAGGCGGGCGCGGTGCTGCCGGATCGCGACGCGATCCTGGGCGCGCTGCGCGAGGTGCGCGGCCCGCACCGCGTGACCGACCCGAACCCGGAGGACAAGTACCAGGCGCTGGAGCGCTACGGCCGCGACCTCACGGCGGAGGCCGAGCAGGGCAAGCTCGATCCGGTGATCGGCCGCGACGAGGAGATCCGGCGCGTGATCCAGGTGCTGTCCCGGCGCACGAAGAACAACCCCGTGCTGATCGGCGAGCCGGGCGTCGGCAAGACCGCGATCGTCGAGGGGCTCGCCCAGCGCATCGTGTCCGGCGACATCCCCGAGTCGCTGCGTGACCGGCGGGTGGTGGCACTCGACATCGGCGCGCTGATCGCCGGCGCGAAGTACCGCGGCGAGTTCGAGGACCGGTTGAAGGCGGTGCTCAAGGAAGTGCAGGAGGGCGAGGGCCGGATCATCCTGTTCATGGACGAGCTGCACACGATCGTCGGCGCAGGCGCGGCCGAGGGCGCAGTTGACGCCGCAAATCTGCTGAAGCCGATGCTGGCGCGCGGCGAGCTGCGCGCGGTCGGCGCGACCACGCTCGACGAGTACCGCAAGCATGTGGAAAAGGACGCGGCGCTCGAGCGCCGCTTCCAGCCGGTATTCGTTGGCGAACCGTCGGTCGAAGACACTGTGGCGATCCTGCGCGGGCTGAAGGAGCGTTACGAGGTGCACCACGGCGTGCGCATCCAGGACTCGGCGATCGTCGCCGCGGCGCTGCTCTCCTCCCGCTACATCGCGGACCGCTTCCTCCCCGACAAAGCCATCGATCTGATCGACGAGGCCGCTTCGAGGCTCCGCATCGAGATCGACTCCATGCCGACCGAGATCGACGAAGTCGAGCGGCGCATCCAGCAGCTCGAGATCGAGCTCCAGGCCCTGAAGAAGGAAAAGGACGAGGCGTCGGCCGCGCGCCGCGAGGCGATCCAGGCGGAGCTGGCGGACCTGCGCGAGCGCTCGGGCGAGATGAAGGCGCGCTGGCAGTCGGAGAAGGACGCCATCGCGGCGATCCGCGAAGCGAAGGAGCAGCTGGAGGAGGCACACCGCGCTGCGGAGCGCGCCGAGCGCGACGCCGACCTGCAGCGAGCCGCGGAGCTGCGCTACGGCGAGATCCCACAGCTCGAGGAGCAGCTGCGCGAGCAGGAGCAGCGGCTGGCGCAACTGCACGCGACGTCCGGCTCCATGCTCCACGAGGAGGTCACCGACGAGGAGGTGGCCGAGGTGGTCGCGAAGTGGACCGGCATCCCCGTCTCGCGCCTGATGGAGGGCGAGGTCGAGAAGCTGATCCACATGGAGGACCGCCTGCACGAGCGCGTGATCGGCCAGGACGAGGCGGTGTCCGCGGTGTCGAACGCATTGCGGCGCTCGCGGGCCGGCCTGCAGGACCCGAACCGGCCGATCGGATCGTTCCTGTTCCTCGGTCCCACCGGCGTCGGCAAGACGGAGCTGGCGCGGGCGCTGGCCGAGTTCATGTTCGACACCGAGGACGCGATCGTCCGCATCGACATGTCCGAGTACATGGAGAAGCACACGGTCGCGCGCCTGATCGGCGCACCGCCTGGATACGTCGGATACGAGGAGGGCGGCCAGCTCACCGAGGCGGTGCGGCGGCGTCCCTACTCGGTCGTGCTGCTCGACGAGATCGAGAAGGCGCACACCGACGTGTTCAACGTGCTGCTCCAGGTGATGGACGACGGGCGGCTGACCGACGGCCAGGGTCGCACGGTCGACTTCAAGAACTCGGTGCTGATCATGACCTCGAACGTCGGCTCGCAGCACATCGTGGCCGAGGCCGACGACGCGCGGATGCGCGAGGCGGTCGAGGCGACGCTGTCACAGCACTTCAAGCCGGAGTTCCTGAACCGCATCGACGACGTCGTGATCTTCCAGCGGCTGTCGAAGGAGCAGATCAAGCGCATCGTGGACCTGCAGGTCGCGCAGCTGATCGCGCGGGTGCGCGAGCGCGGCGTAGAGGTCGAGCTGACCGACACGGCGCGCGAGCTGCTCGCGAACCTCGGCTGGGACCCGACGTATGGCGCGCGGCCGCTCAAGCGCGTGATCCAGAAGCGGCTCGTGGACAAGCTGGCGCTGGCGATGCTCGAGGGCAGGTTCGGCGAGGGGGACACGGTCGTGGTAAACGCCGCGGACGGCGACCTCGTGTTCGAAAAGTCGGTGACTGCCGAGCCCGTCGCCGCCTAGCGCGACGACCAGCGACGTACGTTCGAGAACCTCGGCACTGAACTTTCCCCTGCAATTCCAAGGCTGTTGCTTCTCGAAGGGGGCCCGCCTGACCTAGTCTCCCCATCGTTCTCGGCAGGCGCGACCGACCGTTCGACGAGGAGGAGCCCGATGCTCAAGGCATTCAAGGAGTTCGCGTTCAGGGGAAACCTGATCGACGTTGCGATCGCGTTCGTGCTGGGCGTCGCCTTCGCCGCCGTCGTCACCTCGCTGGTGGACGACGTGATCATGAATTTGATCGCCGCGATCGTCGGCGAGCCGAGCTTCGACGACCTCACGTTCAGCATCGGCGACGGAGTGATCCGCTACGGGAGCTTCCTGACCGCGCTCGTCACGTTCCTGATCATCGCGTTCGTGCTGTTCCTGATCGTGCAGGCAATCCAGAAGGTGATGCCGGCCAAGACGACCACGCGCGAGTGCCCCCACTGCCTCTCGGAGATACCGGTCGGCGCGGGCACGTGCGCTTACTGCGGCAAGGACTCCCCCGCGGCCGTTCCGGCCTGATCGCCTGCGAGGTACTACACGCTATGGCGTGTAAGAAGCCGCAGTCGGTCCCGACAGCGCGGCGAGGAGGCCGTCGAGCACGGGCTCGGCGCCGGACGGGCCGCTGACGCGCAGGCGCAAGTGGTCCGCGCCGGGATCCAGGTCGAACGCCAGGAACGCGCAGCATTCCCCTTCCGCCCTCATCCACCTGCGAACCTCGTCCTCGGCGCCCGCCTCGAACCGCAGGTCGAGGCCGTCATCGGTGCGCCGCCCGTCCAGCAGGCTCGCCGCTCCCAGGCGCCGCAGCCACTCGGCCCGCTCCTGCATCCCGGAGGAGCTCAGCGTGCAGGCGATCGGCAGTTCCTTCACGAGACCGATCTTACGCCCCGGCCCCAGTTCCTCTATAACGCGAGAGCAGCCCCCACTTCGCGCAAATCAGAGGAGGAGACATGCCCACGTTCATCATGCTCTCGACGCTCACGCCCGAGGGCGTCCAGACGGTCAAGAACAACCCGACGCGCATCAGGGAGGTCAACAAGGAGGTCGAGCAGATCGGCTGCAAGGTCGTCGCGCAGTGGGCCACGCTCGGCCGCTTCGACTTCGTCAACGTGATCGAGGCCCCTGACGACAAGACCATGTCGAAGCTGTCGATCGAGCTGGGATCGCGCGGCACCGCCCACTACGAGTCCCTCCCCGCCATCCCGATCGACGAGTTCATCGAGTCCCTCTAGGCGAGTAGAGGCGCAAGTAACATCGAGGTACTTGGAATCCTCGACGCAAGAGCCGGCCACCCAGACGGTCTGTTACCGCCATCCGAGCCGCGAGACGGCGGTGTCGTGCGCCAACTGCGAGCGGCCGATCTGCACGGATTGCATGGTCTACACGCCGGTCGGGATCAAATGCCCGGACTGCGCGCGCCAGCCACGCTCCGCGCTCGTCCGGCTGAAGCCGGACCGGGCGGCGCGTGCCGTCGCCGCGGCCTTCTTCGGCGGGCTGGCCATGGGACTCGGGATCCTCATCCTGCAGGGCTTCGGGCTGTTCTTCGCGCTGATCCTGGGCTGGCTGATCGGCATCGCCATGGGTGAGCTGGTGCTGGCGGCCAGCGGCCGGTTCCGCGGGCCGACCACCGGCTACATCGCGATCGGCGGCGTGATGTGGGCGTACCTGTTCCCCTACGCGCTTTACTACGGCGCGGACATCGGAGAGGTCGCCGACTCGCTCGCGCGTGCGCCCTTCGTCGTGCTGGGCGCCGCGATCGCCGTCTACTTCGCGTGGCAGAGGACGCAGTGAGCGGCGGGAAGGTCCTGGTCGTGGGCGGCGGCGGCCGCGAGCACGCGATCGTGCGAGCCCTGCTGCGCAGCCCGCGCGCGCCTGAGGTGCTGTGCGCACCCGGCAACGCCGGCATCGCGGCCGACGCGCAGTGCTTCGACGTGGCTGCCGAGGACATCGACGGGATCGTGCGGCTGGCGGCCGGCGAGCAGGCCGGCCTGACCGTGATCGGGCCCGAGGCCCCACTTGTCGCGGGCGTCGTGGACGCGCTCGAGGCCGAAGGCCTGCGCGCGTTCGGCCCGCGCGCGGCGGCGGCGCAGATCGAGGGCAGCAAGGCGTTCGCGAAGGAGCTGATGCGCGAGGCGGGCGTGCCGACCGCATCGTGGGTCGAGTTCACCACATATGAAGAGGCGGAGGCGCAGATGGACTGCGCCTCGTATCCCGCCGTGCTGAAGGCCGACGGGCTGGCGGCGGGCAAGGGCGTGATCATCGCCCAGTCGCCTGCCGAGGCGCGTGCCGCGCTGCGCGACTTCTTCGTCGACCGCCGCTTCGGCGACGCGGGCGCGCGGGTGCTGGTGGAGGAGTTCCTCGAGGGCGAGGAGCTGTCGCTGCTCGCGCTGTGCGACGGCGAGCGTGCGCTGCCGATGGCGCCGGCGCAGGACTTCAAGCGCATCGGCGAGGGCGACACCGGCCCGAACACCGGCGGGATGGGGAGCTACTCCCCCGTCCCGGGCATCGACGCCGCGCGCGCTGCCGAGATTGCGCAGTCCGTGCACCAGCCGATCGTCGATCGCTTCAAGCAGCGCGGCACGCCGTTCCACGGCGTGCTGTACGCGGGCCTGATGATGACCGCGGCGGGACCGAAGGTGCTCGAGTTCAACGCGCGCTTCGGCGACCCGGAGACGCAGGCGGTGCTGCCGCGGCTGCGGACCGACCTGCTGAAGGCCCTCGAGGCGTGCATCCCGCCGGGCGGCCTCGCCGGCATGCAGCTCGACTGGGCGGACGAGTGGGCGGTCACGGTCGTGCTCGCGTCGGCCGGATATCCGGCCTCCTCCAGCAAGGGCGACGTGATCGGCGGCCTCGACGGGCTGGGCGGCCTGGAGCACGTGGAGCTGACGCACTGCGGCACCGCGCGGCAGCTCGGCAAGATCGTCACGGCCGGAGGCAGGGTCCTGAACGTCACCGGCCTCGGGGAGTCGATCGAGGAGGCGCGGGCGCGGGCGTACGAGGCCGTGCAGCAGATCGAGTTCAAGGGGGCGCAGTACCGCCCGGACATCGCCGCCCGCGTCGCGGAGCGAGTGGGTTAGCCTCCCGCGCATGGAGACCCTCGAGCCGCAGCGCGGCGCCGCCACCAGCGAGACCGACCCGCAGCCACCCGAGACGATGCCAGAGGTGGAGGAGGCCTTCGAAGGGATGGAGGTCGACGCTCCGCGGGTCGGCATCATCATGGGCTCGGCCAGCGACAAGCCCACGATGGAGCCGGCCGGCAAGGAACTGCACGAGCGCGGCATCGCTTTCGAGGTACGTGTCCTGTCGGCGCATCGCGACCCGCAGGCGGTGGCCGACTACGCGCGCAACGCGCACATGCGCGGCCTGCGCGTGATCATCGCGGCGGCGGGCATGTCGGCGGCGCTGCCCGGGGTGGTCGCGGCGCACACGGACCTCCCGGTGATCGGCGTGCCCATCAAAGCCAAGAACACCGTCGGCGACGGGCTGGACGCGTTGCTGTCGACTGTGCAGATGCCGCCGGGAGTCCCCGTCGCGTGCGTCGCGATCAACGGCGCGAAGAACGCTGCCGTGCTCGCGGCGCGCATCATGGGCTGTTGATCGAGCGTTATACGCGCCCCGAGATGGCGCTCGTGTGGTCGGAGGAGCGCAAGCTCGAGGCCTGGCTGCAGGTCGAGGTCGCCGTCTGCGAGACGCTCGCCGAGCAGGGAGTGATTCCCGCCGCCGACCTGGAGCAGATCAAGTCGCGCGCCGCGGCCACGCCGGAGGCGGTGCGCGAGCGCGAGCAGGTCACCGACCACGACGTCGCCGCCTTCGTCGACGTCGTATCGGGGGCGGTGGGCGATGCCGGCCGCTGGATCCACTACGGCCTCACCTCTTCCGACGTGCTCGACACCGCGCTCGCGCTCCAGCTCCGCGAGGCCGGCCGCGAGCTGCTCTCCGGCGCCCTCACCGCCGCGCTCGTCACGCGCGCGCGCGAGTTCGAGGGCACCCTCTGCATCGGGCGCACGCACGGCGTGCACGCCGAGCCGACCACGTTCGCGCTGAAGCTGGCCGGCTTCGCGTTCGAGAGCCAGCGCAACACGGAGCGGCTGCGGGCCGCGTTCGCGGACGCCGAGGTGGGCAAGCTCTCGGGCGCGGTGGGCACGTATTCGGCGCTCGGCCCGGACGTGGAGCGCGCCACGCTCGGGCGGCTCGGCCTGCGCCCCGAAGATGTCTCCACGCAGATCGTCCCGCGCGACCGCCATGCCGCCGTGCTGTCGGCGATCGCCTCCGCAGGGGCCGGCCTGGAACGGCTCGCGACGGAGATCCGCCACCTCCAGCGCACCGAGGTGCGCGAGGCCGAGGAGCCGTTTCGCGAGGGCCAGAAGGGCTCCAGCGCGATGCCCCACAAGCGCAACCCGATCACCTGCGAGCGGGTCGCCGGCCTGGCCCGGCTGCTGCGCGGGTACGCACAGGCGGGCCTCGAGAACGTGGCACTGTGGCACGAGCGCGACATCACCCACTCCTCGGTCGAGCGGGTGGTGCTGCCCGACGCCACCACGCTGCTCCACTACATGCAGCACCTGATGCTGCGGGTCGTCGAGGGGCTGCACGTACACCCGGACCGGATGCGCGCGAACCTGGAGCTGACCCACGGCGCGCTGTTCAGCCAGGGCGTGCTGAACGCGCTCGTCGAGGCCGGCATGACGCGTGACGAGGCATACCGGGTCGTGCAGGAGAACGCGCAACGTGCGTGGGACGAAGGCCGCTACTTCCGGGAACTGCTGGAGCAGGTGCCGGCGGTCACCGAGCGGCTCGACTCGCAGCGGCTCGACGAGCTGTTCGACTACGCCCGGTTCGTCCGCCACGAGCCCGAGATCCTGAAGCGCCTGCAAGCCTTGGACTAGCCGCATTCCCGCTTCGCTCGCTGTTAGCATCGGGGAGGTGCCCGAAGCCGCCGAACTAGCGGGCCTCACCCTCCACAGTCGCGGGAAGGTCAGGGAGATGTACGACCTCGGGGACCAGCTCCTGATGGTCGCGTCCGACCGTGTCTCGACCTACGACGTCGTGCTGCCGACCCCGATCCCGGACAAGGGCAAGGTGCTCACCGGCCTGTCGGCGTTCTGGTTCGGTCGCACCGCGGACATCGTCCCGAACCACCTGCTCTCGACCGATGTGCCGGAGGAGGCGCGCGGGCGCGGGATGCTGGTGCGCAAGCTCGACATCTTCCCCGTGGAGTGCGTCGTGCGCGGCTATCTGTCCGGGTCGGGCTGGAAGGAGTACAAGCAGAGCCAGGCGGTGTGCGGCGTCGAGCTGCCGGCCGGCCTGCGCGAGTCCGACCGCCTGCCGGAGCCGATCTTCACGCCCGCGACCAAGGCGGAGCTGGGCGAGCACGACGAGAACGTCGACTTCGACCGCGCCGCCGAGATCGTCGGCGACCGCGCGACGATGGAGGAGCTGCGCCGCCTCTCGCTCGAGGTGTACGCGCGCGGCGCCGAGCACGCGGAGCGCCAGGGGATCATCCTGGCCGACACCAAGTTCGAGTTCGGCCGCGACGACGAGGGCCGCATCGTGCTCGCCGACGAGGTCCTGACGCCCGACTCGTCGCGCTTCTGGCCCGCCGACCAGTACGAGCCGGGCCGCGGCCAGCCGTCGTTCGACAAGCAATTCGTGCGCGACTGGGTGGACCAGACGGGCTGGGACCACTCGCCGCCCGGGCCGGAGCTGCCTCCGGACGTGGTCGAGGCCACGCGCGCAAAGTACGTCGAGGCGTACGAGCGCATCGCGGGACAGCCGTTCCAGCGCTGGCTCGATAGTTGAGGGTCCGCGTCCTGATCAGGCCCAAGGAGGGCATCCTCGATCCCCAGGGGCAGGCGGTCGAGCGGGCGCTGCCCGCGCTCGGCTACGACGACGTCTCGAACGTGCACGTCGGCCGGCTGGTCGAGCTGGACGTCGCGGGTGACGGCGACGTCGAGGCGCAGGTGCGCGAGATGTGCGAGCGGCTGCTGGCGAACCCGCTGATCGAGAGCTACGAGGTGCAGGCCATCGGATGAGCGCCCGGGTCGGCATCGTCCTCTTTCCGGGCTCGTGTGACGAGCACGACGCCTTGCTCGCGGTGGAGCGCGCGGGGCTCGAGCCCGAGTACCTGTGGCACGCGGACCCCGATCTGAAGGACGTCGACGCGGTGATCGTCCCGGGCGGTTTCTCCTATGGCGACTATCTGCGCGTTGGTGCGATCGCGCGCTTTGCGCCGGTCATGGAGGAGGTGTCGCGCTTCGCAGGTGAGGGCGGGCCGGTGCTCGGGATCTGCAACGGCTTCCAGGTCTTGTGCGAGGCGCACCTGCTGCCCGGTGCGTTGCTGCCCAACAACTCGCTGCGCTTCGTGTGCCGGCAGGTCGACGTGGTGGTCGAGCACGACCGCACCGTGTTCACGCGCGCGTCCGAGCCGGGCGAAGTGCTGTCGCTGCCGGTCAAGCACACGACGGGCTGCTGGTTCGCCCCCGCCGAGCAGCTCGACCAGCTCGAGGCGAACGGCCAGCTCGTGCTGCGCTACGCGGCCGGCCACAACCCCAACGGCTCGACCCGCGACGTCGCCGGCGTCTCCAACGAGGCCGGCAACGTGCTCGGCCTGATGCCGCACCCCGAGCACGCGACCGACGCGCTCACCGGCTCCACCGACGGGCTGCGGCTCTTCACGGCGCTCTCCCCCGTCGCGGCGTGAGCGTGGCCGTCGAGGACACGTCCCGCCTCTTTTCCGAGGCGCGCGCCCTCGGCCTCACCGACGACGAGACGCGGCGCATCGTCGAGCTGCTGGGGCGCGAGCCGAACGCGGTGGAGCTGGCCGTGTTCTCGCTGCTGTGGTCCGAGCACTGCGCCTACAAGCACTCTAAGAAGCTGCTGCGCAAGCTCCCCACCGAGGGGGAGCGTGTGCTGATGGGCCCGGGCGAGAACGCGGGCGCGATCGACGTGGGCGACGGGCTCGCCGTCGTGTTCAAGGTCGAGAGCCACAACCACCCCTCCGCCGTCGAGCCGTTCCAGGGCGCGGCCACGGGCGTGGGCGGCATCCTGCGCGACATCTTCGCGCTGGGCGCGCGGCCCGTCGCGGTGCTCGACTCGCTGCGCTTCGGCGACCTCGACACGCCGCGCACGCGCTTCCTGCTGGAGCGCGTGGTGGC
>DASRIA010000072.1:0-49098 GCA_035650255.1 Solirubrobacterales bacterium | reverse complement strand
CTCAGCCATACGGGTGCAGCCGGATTGTTCGGAATCCGGCTCGCGAGTGCACCGATTGAGGTGTCGGCACCAACGAAACGGCGCCGACCCGGCGTCGTTGTGCACAGGCGTCGGCACTTCGAGATCACGACGCATCTGGGGATCCCCGTCACTACTCCGGTTCTTACGCTGGTAGACCTGGCCGCCCGGTTGCCGCCGCGCGAGCTCGAGGCAGCCGTGAACGAGGCCGACAAGCTCGACCTCGTGACACCGGCGGAGCTGCGGAAGGCGCTCGACGACGTGCCTCGCCTGCCCGGTCTCGTCGCCTTACGAGACCTGCTCGACCGGGAAACGTTCGTGCTGACCGATTCCGAGCTCGAGCGCCTGTTCTTGCCGATCGCACGCTCCGCCGGCCTTTCGCCGCCGGAAACCGGAGTGATCCTGCACGGCTTCAAGGTCGACTTCCATTGGCCCGCGCTCGGCCTCGTGGTGGAAACCGACGGCTTGCGGTATCACCGCACCCCGGCCCAACAGGCCAAGGACCGCCTGCGAGACCAGGTCCTGACCGCCGCCGGGTTGACGACCCTTCGCTTCACGCACTGGCAGGTGCGCCACGAGCCCCATCACGTACGCGCGACCCTCGTCGCAGTAGCTACACGCCCAGTGAACGCCCGACGATCTCCTTCATGATCTCGGTCGTGCCGCCGTAGATGCGCGTGATGCGCGCGTCGTTGTAGTAGCGCGCGATCGGGTACTCGAGCATGTAGCCGTAGCCGCCGTGCAGCTGGAGGCACTTGTCCACCACGCGGCCCTGCAGCTCGGTCGACCACCACTTGGCCATCGCGGCGTCCTCGGGCGAGAGCTCACCGGCGTTGAGGGCCATCACCGCCTGATCCACATACACCGTCGCGAGGTCGATCTCGGTCTTCATCTCGGCGAGCGCGAAGCGCGAAGCCTGGAACGAGCCGACCGGCTGCCCGAACGCCGTGCGCTCCTTCACGTACTCGAGGGTGATGTCGAAGGCCGCCTGGGCCGAGGAGACCGCGGCGATCGCGATCGACATGCGTTCCTGGGCGAGGTTGGACACCAGGTACAGGAAGCCCTTGCCCTCGTCGCCGAGCCGGTTCTCGGCCGGCACGTGCACGTCGTGGAAGAACAGCTCCGCCGTGTCCTGCGCGTGCAGCCCGAGCTTGTCCAGGTTGCGGCCGCGCTCGAAGCCGTCCATGCCACGCTCGATCACCAGCAGGGAGATGCCCCGATGACGTTCGGACGGGTCCGTCTTGACGGCCGTGATCACCAGGTCGGCGTTGATGCCGTTGGTGATGAAGGTCTTCGCCCCGTTCACCACGTAATGGCCGTTGTCGCGCAGGCCGGTCGCCGACATCGACGCGAGGTCCGACCCGATGCCGGGCTCCGTCATCGCAAGCGCGGTGATCAGCGAGCCGTCGGCGATGCCGGGCAGCCAGCGTTCCCGCTGTTCGTCGGTGCAGTACTCGAGGAAGTACGGCAGGCAGATGTCGTTGTGCAGGGTGATGCCGAGGCCCGAGCCCGCGACGCCGGCGTAGCCGACCTCCTCGACGATGATCTGGTTGAACCGGAAGTCGTCGACGCCCAGCCCGCCGAACTCCTCGGGGACGCTCATCGCAAGCATGCCCTTCTCGGCCGCTTTGCCGAACAGCTCGCGCGGGGCCAGCCCGTCGTGCTCCCACTGCTCGTGGTAGGGAACGACCTCCTCGGCGAAGAATCGCCGGACGGATTCGCGGAAGTCCTTGTGCTCGGGTTCGAAGATCGCGCGCTTCACGAGGCGCGCACCCTAGCCGAACGCGTCAACCGGAGGGCGCGATGTTCTGGTTCAGGCGGAACAGGTTGTCCGGGTCCCACTTGCGCTTCAGCTCGAGGAGCCGCGCGTACTTCTCCTTGCCGTAGATGTCGCGCAGCCGCATGTCGCTCTCATCCGCCTGGATGAAGTTCGGCATGGCCATGTTGATGCCGAACTGCTGCATCTCGTCGTGGAATGCGCGTGTCCAGGCCTTGTTCTGCTCGTCCTCGGCCGGGTCCATCCACATCGTGAGCGCGAAGTAGGCCCAAGGCGCGTCGGGCACCGTGAGCGCCAGCGCGTCGTTGTCCGTGCGCGACACGGCCCCGCCCATCGGGGCCAGGATCACCTGCGCGAACGGCGCCGGCATGGTCTCCGCCAGCTCGACCGCCTTGTCGATCGCGTCGTCGGACAGCTCGCCCAGCCAATCGATCTTGAAGTACTCCCGGATGCCGTAGGGATTCCCGGCGTCGAGCATCTGCTGGATCGCCACGTACGGCATCGGCTGGACCATCCGCAGCACGGGCTCGGGCAGTTTCGCGAGCAGCTTCTCGAGCTGCTGCTCTCCCTCCTCCGGCGGGCCGACGTAGCAGAAGACGATCCCGACGGCGGGCTTCCCGCGTGCCTCCTCGGGGACGAAGTCCTCCGGCGGCGTGGTGATCAACGCAAGGCCGCCGCACATGTTGTCCGGCGCCTGCTCCATGAAATCGCGATATGCGCGCGCCACCTCGCCCGCCTGCGGCCGGGGGAACGCGAGCATCCCGCCGAACACGATCGGCCCGACGGGGTGCAGGTCGAACTCGAACTCGGTCACCACGCCGAAGTTCCCGCCGCCTCCGCGCAAGGCCCACAGCAGGTCTGAGTGCTCTTCGCCGCTCGCCCGCACGACCTGGCCGTCGGCTGTTACGACCTCTGCCCCGCGGAGACTGGAACCGGTTATCCCGTACAACCGTTCGAGCCAGCCGCTCCCGCTGCCAAGGGTGAGGCCACCCACGCCGGTGTCCGACGCGCGGCCGCCGGTGACGGCCAAAGCGTGCTCCTGGGTCGCGGCGTCGAGGTGAACCCACTTTGCGCCCCCCTGCACACGGGCGGTCTTCGCCTCGGGGTCGACCTCAACCCCGTGCATCGGCCCCAGGTCGATCACGATCCCGCCGTCGCAGGTGCTGTAGCCAGGCGTCGAGTGCGCGCCGCCGCGCACCGACACGAGCAGATCGTTGTCGCGTCCGAAGTTCACCGCCGCAACGACGTCGTCGGTGGAGGTGCAACGCACTACGAGTGCGGGGTGGCGGTCGATCATGCCGTTCCACACCGTGCGCGCCTCGTCGTACTGCGCGTCCTCCGGCGTGATCACCTCGCCGCCGATCGAGGATCGCAGCCCGTCGATGGTGGCGTCGTCGATGGCCAGCTGGCTCATGCTTGGTCCTTTCCGTCGGCGAGCGGCGGCGGCGTCGCTCGGCACCCCTAGAGTCGACCGAACGGTACCGCGGATCGCCCGCAACGCAAGCATTGCCCGGGTAACATCCGCCGACTCGACCAGGGGAATCCGGATGGTGCATGAGCCAAAGCCCGTCGCAGTCGGGCCGGGACAGGGGGAAACGATCGAGGGACCCGTCGGCGGCCCGGTCACGTTCAAGGTCAGGGGCGCCCAGACCGGGGGCAGCCTGACCGCATTCGAGAACGTGATCGCCCCGGGACAGGGGCCACCGCTGCACACCCACGCCTGGGAGGACGAGGCGTGGTACGTGGTCGAGGGACAGCTGCGCTTCATCCTGGGGACCGACATCGCGCCCGCGCCCGCAGGGTCGTTCGTGTTCGTGCCGCGCGGCACGCCGCATTGCTTCCAGAACACCGGCAGTGAGCCCGCTCGGATCCTGGTGATGTTCACCCCCGCCGGGATGGAGACGTTCTTCGACGGCTTCGCGTCGCTCCCCATCGACGAGGTCGGGCCGGCCGCGTTCCGGGAGCTCGGCGAGCCCGCCGGGATGGAAGTGATCGGCCCTCCCCTGGCACAGTCGCACCCCACGTAGTCGTACGATCGCGGGATGAGCGGCTTCATCTCCAGGGGGTTCCAGGGCCTGCGGCGCACCCCGGAGGAGCTGAAGGAGCGGCTTCCGCCGGGCCAGTACCTCGAGCGCGGCTTCCCCGTGCTGACCGCGGGGCCCACGCCGGAAGTGCCGCTCGACCAGTGGACCCTGCGTGTCGACGGCATGGTCGCCGAGGCGCGCCAATGGTCCTGGAAGGAGTTCCGCGCGCTCCCTTTCGAACAGGTCCCTTGCGACATCCACTGCGTCACGAAGTGGTCGAAGCTCGGCACGAGCTTCGGCGGGGTGTCCGTGGACGTGCTGCTCGAGGAGGCAGAGCCGCTCGGCGCTTATGTCACGGCGTACTCGTACGGCGACTACACCACCAACATCCCGGTCGAGGACGTCACGGACGGTAAGGCGTGGATAGTCACCGAGCACGAAGGCGAGCCGCTGCCGCGCGAGCACGGCGGCCCCGCGCGTCTGCTGGTGCCCCACCTGTACTTCTGGAAGAGCGCGAAGTGGATCGCGGGGCTGCGCGTGATGGATCACGACGAGCCGGGGTTCTGGGAGGCGAACGGCTACCACAACCGCGGCGACCCCTGGCGCGAGGAGCGCTATTGGAGCGACTAGCGGGCGCAGTGACGCCGGTCGAGCAACGCGCCCCCGGCCGGTGGCAGATCGGCACCGTGACGCGGATCAAGCAGGAGACTCCGCGCGTCAAGTCGTTCCGGATCTCGCTGCCGATGTGGATGCCGCACCTGCCCGGCCAGCATTACGACGTGCGCCTCACTGCGCCGGACGGCTACCGCGCGCAACGTTCGTACTCGATCGCCTCGACGCCGCTCGACGAGGGCGAGATCGAGCTCACAATCGACCTGCTGGACGGCGGCGAGGTATCGCCCTACTTCCACGACGTCGTGATCGAAGGAGACCGGGTGGAGGTCCGCGGCCCGTTCGCGTCCTACTTCGTGTGGCGGGGCGAGGAGCCGGTGCTGCTGGTGGGCGGAGGGTCGGGGATCGTGCCACTGATGGCGATGCTGCGCCACCGACGCCGCACGATGCCCGGGCTGCCGATGCGGCTCGTGTACTCCGTCCGCACGGCCGCGGACGTGATCTACGCGGACGAGCTTGGCGAGGAGACCATGCTCACCTACACCCGCGAGCCGCCGGCGGGCTGGACCGGTCATACCGGGCGCATCGACGGATCCTTGTTCGAGACCGCGCCGAGCATCGCCACGGCGTTCGTGTGCGGCTCCAACTCGTTCGTCGAGGCGGCAGCCGGCCTGCTGCTCGATGCGGGCTACGCTCCGGAGCGCATTCGCACCGAGCGCTTCGGTCCCACGGGCTGAGCGCCGCCTACGGGATGAAGACCCCCTGGACCATGAACAGGGTGTTGCCCTGCGTCCCGGCCTGCCCGTCCGCCCCGCCGTCCCTGACGATCAGCTGGGTCAGCTCCGCGATCTGACGCGCACCGTCCTTCGGCGGGAAGCAGCCCAGGCACTCCGTGCCGGAGACCGGGAACACGCACGTCGACCCGATCGACGTGTCGGCCGTGCTCGTGCACGACAGATGGAAGGGCATCGGTATGTCGACCACGGTCGCGGGCTCGTCGCGGTTCGGACCGTTGAAGTGGTCCGTCAGCCGGACGGAGGCGTTGCCCTCGAGCTGACCGGTGTAGTCGGGGCCGCCGGCGGCGTTCGCGTTGCCACACGTGCTGACGCCGGCCTTGCAGCGCACATCGGTGATGTCGCCGTTGATCCGGACGTACGAGTCGTCTGGGGTCCCGGGCAGGCCGGCCTGCACCCAGACCTTCACCGCGCCAACCGAATTGGCCGCGGCGCCGTTCGCGTCCGGCGTGCCGACCGTCAGATAGTCGGAGGTCTGAATCGGCGGGCTGCACGAGGGGAAGCCCAGGGGCGGCCCGTGCGTCCTGTTGGGGGCTGTGCACTGCTCGTAGGCGGTGACGAGCGATACTCGCACCGGCGTAGCGCTCTTGGGCCGCGGATGGGTGGCGCCGGCGATCTGGACCGCGATCAGCAGGCCCAGCGCCGCGGCGGCCAGTAGGAACGAAGTCCTGCGCTTGAGGATCATCTCCGCCTCCCCGGGGATGGCTTGTCACCCGGACGTTACTCCCTTACTGAGCCTCCGCCAAGTGTGTCGCCGGTCAGACCGAAGCGATCTCCCGCACCTGCGTGAGGCGGAGGGGATTGCCCGACGGGTCGCGGAACCCCGAGTCGATGCCGTACGGCCGCTCCTCGGGCTGTTCGGTGAACTCGACGCCGCGGTCCTGCAGCTCCTCGAAGGAGGCCTGGATGTCGTCTGTCGTGAGGAAGACCGTCCCGGCGGCGCCCTTGGCCATCAGGTTCTTCACCTGCTCTGCCGTCTCGGCGTCCATCACCGGCGGCCCCGGGATGGCCATCAGCACGATGGCGAAGTCGGGCTGGCCGGGCGGCGCCACAGCGAGCCAGCGGAAGTTGCCGAGCTCCGGCAGCGTCACGTCGGCGCGCACCTCCATGCCGAGCTTCCCCGTGTAGAAGGCGAGCGCCTCGTCCTGGTCGTGAACCCACAGCTGCGCGTGTGCGATCCTGATCATCGTTGCTCCTTGGTCGACGGAAGGTCGCCGGCCACACTAGCCCCGGACCGCGGCGCTGTCTTCTCGAAACGTGCTGTGTTGCGGCCGCGCATAGGCGCGCACCACACAAGCCGGCACACGCGCGCTGTCGGCGGCCGGCGGGAACTGCGACCGGTAGGCCGTCGGCGACACGCCGTACGTGCGCGTGAAGCTGGTGGTGAAGGACCCGATGCTCCGCAGCCCTACGGTGAGGCAGATGTCGGCGACCGACCGGTCTGTCGTGCGCAGCAGGGCTGCGGCGCGCTCCAGGCGGCGCGTCAGCACGTAGGCGTGCGGGGACTCGCCGAAGGCCCGCCGGAACTCGCGGCTGAAGTGGGCGCGCGAGAGGCCCGCGGCGCGGGCCAGGTCATCCACGTCCAGCGGGTCGAAGTAGCGCGCGTCGGCCAGGTCCTTCGCGCGGAGGAGGTGACGCGCGGGTGGTACGAAGGCCATGTGGACCAGTATTGCGCCTGCATCTGGACGTACGTCTGTGCAGTTCGTCACGCCGCCCATTGCCTCCCAGATGAGCCGGCGCTAGGCTCCGTGGTGAGGTTCTACGGAGGAGGTGCAGCGGTGGCAAGTAGCGCTGTGGAGACCGTCCGGCTGGGCTACGAGGCCTGGAATCGCGGCGAGCTGGATTCGCTGCGCTCGATTTACAGCCCCGACGTGCGCGCAGACGCGGGTGAGCTGTGGCCCTCATCGGGCGCCGTCACCGGAGCCGACGCGATCATCGGTGCCTTCGAGTCGATCTTCGCGACCTTCGAGCACTGCGAGCTCGTCCCCGAGGAGTACATCGAGCGCGGGGACACGGTCGTCGTCCCCACGATCTGGCAGGGCACGCTGGTCGGCAGCCAGAGCGTGATCAAGGAGCACGTGAACGCCGTTTACACGCTCCGCGACGGGCGCATTTGCCGCATCGCCTACTTCGAGCACCTCCAAGACGCGATGGAGCGGGCCAGCGCCGAGAGCACCGCCGCCGAGACGGCCTAGGCGACGGGCCCCTGCCAGAGCACGCGGCCGTCGTTCAGCACGAAGTCCATCTCGATCTCGAACGCGAGATGCGTCGTCTGGGACTCCACGCCGAGCTCCTCGGTGAGCGGATGGCTGTCGAGGTGATGCAGCTTGAACTCGAAGTCGCCCAGCAGCGGCCGCCCGCTGAGGCGTTTGACCGTCACCCCGCCGTCGGTGATCTGCTGCTGGCTCGCGACGACACCGTCCGAGACCGAGCGGAACTGCCTGAGGAAGATCTGGGGCGGGCCGGACCGCCCCAGGATCTCCGCGAACACCTCGTCGGGCACTTCGAGCTCGGGGAGAGTGACGAGCCCGGAGCGACCGTGGTCCAGTGCGCCCTGCACCTCGCCGACGAGACTGTCCAAGTCGTTCCACCTGTCCTCGCCGCGCCGGCAGCCGCCGTTCCCGTTGGTGTCCACTTCCATCAGCCTGCGCCACCCGGCCTGCCCACCGCTGTAGTTGCCGCCGTAGGCCTGCAGCGAGAGCCCTCCGAGATCGCCGTTGGCCGGCAGCCGGATGCGCCCGAGGTTCTTGTTGTAGCCGTAGATCTCGCGCCCACCGGCGAGCGACAGCGGGTTGTCCACCCACATGTACGGCACGAACCAGCCCAGCGACGCGGCAATCGGAAACGGCCCGCGGCGCTGCACCGCGACGACCGGGATCCAGATCGCCACCTGCCTTTCCCGCGCGTAACCCATCCGGGACCAGGGCTCGAGCCGCGGCTTGATCTTCCCGACGACACCGAAGCTGAGCATCACGTGACGGCCCAGCGGCCGCAGGTCGAACGCACCACGCGAGGGCTTTGCGAACACGTCGTCGCAGAGCTTGTCGAGGCGCTCGTAGTCGGCCTCGAGGAAGAAGCTGAAGAGCCTGGAGTCGTCGCAGTCCACCGGTGACGGGCAGGTCGCCAGCCCGCCGTAGTTGACGTACGCCGGCGCGCCCGCGGGCGGGCGCGGTGCGTGGCGCGTGCAGGGGCGGCCGCTGAGCCACGCGTGGTCCTCGCCGAACACGGCCTGCGGGACTCCGCAGATCGCCCGTGAGGCCTGCATCCCCGACATCACCGCCGCCTCGACGCAACCGGCGTCCAGTCCGGTCTTCACCCAGTCGCCGGCCAGGAACAGGTTCTCGTACCCGGACTCGTCCGCGGCCAGGCGGTGCTGCACGCCGCCCGCCGGGGTGATCACGTAGCGTTCCGTCGGCTGCCAGTTGGCAATCCAGAACTGCGAGTCGAAGCGCCCCGGGCCGGCGCCGCGCCCGCCCACCAGGTGGCGCCAGCCAAAGCTGCGGCGGTCCCCGCTCCCCGGCCAGATCACCCGGGCGTCGCGCTCGAGGTACTCGATCGCGCTCTCGCGCGCGCGCTCGTTCGCCCGTTTCTGGTCGTCGTCGCGGTGGTCGGGCAGCACTCCGCAGAAGTACGCGATGCTGTCCACGCGCTCGTAAGGTGGCCATTCCTCGCGGTTGATGAGGTGGCTCATGTTGGCGTAGGTGTCGAGCGGCTCGACGTACCCCGTCATGATCGAGTTGTCGCGGAACGGCCACCTCAGCGCGTGCAGCGGGCGGTTCATCCATAGCTGGAACGCCTGGGTCATGACGGTGCTCGACTTGGCGACCATCGTCTTGAAGCGCGGATTCAACGGGTCTGCGATCAGCTCCTCGCACAGTGGCTCCAGCGCCCCGACCGGGATGCCGAGAACGACCTGGTCGAAGTGCTCGCCGAGCTTCAGCCTCTTGCGCTCGTGGCCCAGCGGGTTCGGCTCCCACTCGAGGTTGACGCCGCGTTCCTCCAGCTCCTTCCCCTCGACGAGCTGGTCCCAGGCGGGCTCGCTGGGCCAGCACGGGAGCCCCTTGACGTCGACCAGCGGCTTGTACGCACCGTGCTTCACGTGGACCTGCGGGATGACGTCGATGGATTCCACGAACTGGCGGTCGGGTGACAGGTGCAGCTTGTCGACCCAGTGGAAGAACTCGAAGCGCACGCCGCGGCGCTTCAACACCTCGTAGAACGGGGTGAAGACGGTGTCCCCCATGCCCGCCTGCATCTTCCATGCGAACGCGCCGCGGTACGTGAAGAAGAGGCGCAGCATGTCCTGCACGGCCGTTCCCGCCGCCATGTTGGGACTGCGGATGTCGCCGCGCTCGTACGCAAACGCCATGTCATAAAGGGAGCGCACGAACGGGCTCTGGTCGACCGTGATGGGTTGCGCACCGTGACGGCGCAGCCACTGGCGCAGGTCCTCGTCGTTGACCGAGTCGAAGCCGCGCTCGATCAAATCGTCCTCGAGGATGCCCTGCAGGATGGTCGTGCCGGCGTCGAACATCTGGAAGAAGAAGCGCAGGTCGTCGTCGTCGACGTGCGGCTCGACGACATGGCGCCACAGCCAGCCCTTGAACTCGTCGATCGCCTCCCAGAAGAAGGAGCGCGAGTCGCCGTCGTCGTCCAGCAGGTCCAGCTCGCTGAGCTCCTCCGCCAGCCGCAGCGCCTCCACGATCAGCTGCTCGGGGCGGGTGACTCGCAGCAGCCAGCCGAGCGCGTCGCCCGCGACCTTGCCGAGGCCGAACGGGAGGCCGATGTGGAACGGCATGCGCAGACCGAACGGCAGGGCCGGCAGCGAGGGCGCCATCGCCTCCGCGACCTGCGGCTTGGTCTCGCGCAGGCCTCCCCACCGTCCCAGCAGGAATCGCAGCATCTCGTGCGCCATGGCCCAGAAGTGGGGCAGGTCGTCGGAGTCGCCAGGAGTCAGCGGGTTGCGCGGGACGTCGAAGCTGCGGCCGATCCAGCGCCCGCGGAAGTCGTCGTAGATCACGATCTGGTCGCACTCCTTGAACGCATCGCGCCAGGTCGCGAGCGGTGCCTCCGGCGGCCGCCCCAGCTCCTCGTATGCGTCGCGCATCACGCGGAACGCGTTCTCGTAGAACCCGAACCAGATGTGCAGGCCGTGCTCCTCGATGCGCTGGCCGGCCTTGGCGTTGCGACCGCTCGCGCACTTTCCGCCCAGGCGCCAGCCGAGCTGGTACACGGTGACGTCGTACTTCGCGCGCAGCTCGGGAGTGCTCGTCAGCTCGTAGGCGGCGACGATCGAGGCGATTCCACCGCCCAGGACCGCGACTTGCTGCTTTGCCGCCATCGTCCAGCCTGCTCCCGGTTTAGCTGCAGCTTGCGGTGATTATCCGCCAGAGAGGGGGCTCTATGCGGGACTCTTCCGTCTCGGTCCGCCTCGCCGAGGCGAGGACGGACGAGCCCCAACCTCGGCGAGCGTCCCTGCGGGATACTGCGCAGGCGATGTCGCATGAGAACGTGGAGGCCTTCAAGCGCGGGCTCGAGGCGGGCAACCGCGGAGACGTCGAAACGCTGCTGGAGCAGCTCGATCCCGAGGTGGAGTGGCACTCGGCGCTGCACGCGTTGCTGGGAGGGGAACAGACGGTGTTCCGGGGGCACGAAGGCGTCCGCGAGATGCTCCGGGACCTCAACGAGGCCTTCGGCGAGATCCGCATCGAGATCTCGGAGATCCGGGATCTGGGAAACCGACTCGTCGCGATCGGCCGCAACCGCGCACGTGGCAAGGCAAGCGGTATCGAGACCGAGACGCCCTTCGCGCTCGTGACCGAGGTCAAGGACGGCAAGACGGTTTCGGTTCGGGGCTACCTCGATCCCAAGCAGGCTCTCGAAGCCGTGGGCATTTCGGAGCAAGACGCTCATCGCGACGAACTCTCGTAGGACTTTCGCGCTGGCAGGGCGATAGCCCCGTCGAAGGCCGCAGGGTGGACCGCGTGGCGGAGGCTTGCGCTAGCCGCTGAGGCCGAGTTGCTGCATGAAGGTGACGAGGTCGTACATGAGGTTCTCCTCCACGATCTGACCGTCGTCCCAGATGGCAACGGTGCAGAAGGCGACCTCGAACGACTTGTTGGTCGGCGGGATCTCGCTGCCGTCTGCCTGCTTCATCGGCCCCTTCATCGTGCCGGTGAAGTGCGCGATCGAGCAAGTCCAGTCCCCCGAGGCGAAGAAGACCCTGTACGGCCGGTTGTCGAGGTGCTGGTCTGGAAACGTCTTCCAGAAGTCGATCGACTCAGCCAGGTGATCTTCGATCCCGCGCGTGGGCTCGGGCTGGCCCGGCCAGTAGACGACCACGTCGGGCTTGTGGCGGGCGACGAACACGTCCTGGTCCTGGGCGTTCCAGGCATCGTCGAGCGTCTGCATCAACTCCATGTTTCGTTCCTCGGTCGTCGTCATCGGTCCCTCCTACCTCTTTGGCGCCTCGCGTCCAGGCGAATCGACTCAAGTCCTTGCGAATCGAGAAAGCGGACGACGGGCCTCGAACCCGCGACCTTCGGCTTGGGAAGCCGCGCGGACGCTGGCAGTAGTCGCGGACCAGGTTGTCGTCCTTGTAGTTTCCCGCAGCCGCCAACGAGCTGCCGCGCAGGCCGCAAGCATCCCAGCGGTCCGACGGGGTCCCATGTCACGCAGGATCGGTCGCGCGGAACCTGGCTCGAAGTACGGGGACGCGCTCCGAGGCTCTTGGCACCTCGATCTCAGTAGCCAGGTCACTCGTACTGCGGAAATCCGCGTCTCGGCGCATCGAGGACCGGTGAGTTTTCGTTTAGGGGACGACATCTTGGCCGACTTCCTGATCCTTTCGTACTGATTACCTGCACCGCACCTCGACGCATTGCGCCGGGTTCCCGTTTCCGCTTGCTCTGTTGCCTCCGCCGTCGATCACCCCTGGGACCGCATGGATGCCGTACCAACCGTTGTCGTTCGCCGTGTTGCGTGTGATCGTGACGGACGGGCTGCCAACCCAAATGCCGCTGTAATCACTACCGCCGTTTGCGTTTGCGGTGTTGCGGCGCAGGTCCACGTTGGACACGTCGTCCGATATGTAGATCCCCCCTCCGTAGCCATTGTCATGCACGTAGTTCCGGGTGACCGACGCGCCCGTGCCGTTCGCGAGCCCGATACCGAACACAAACTCCGAGACGTGATTTCCCGTCACCACGGCATCCGTGAACCCAAACAGCCGAATGCCGCCGAAAATGGCGCCCAGGGCGCGGAGATTGTTGTTGGCGATTCGGACACCGCTGCCGCTCGCGAGGATGCCTTCCCCTTCGTACGCCTGAACGTCATTCTGCACCGCCCGGTTCCCCGCGCCGATCATCGAGATCCCCACATACCCCGTGTAAATGATGTTGCCCTTGACGAGGTTGCGGTCACCCTCGATATGCACTGCGCTCATCTGTGCATCAAGCCGGTTGCTCTTGAGCGTGCTGTCAGAGAGTTGAAGGTAAACATCGGACGTGAAACCATCGGTGCCTCCGATGTGCTTGATCACGACTCCGCTGTAGGCACCGCTGGTCTGCATGGCCGATCCGTAGCAACAATCGTCAGCGACAATCCGGTAGCCCCGGGCATCGACGGTGATGTTGCTCGCCCCAATCGTTAGGGCTACGTCGCCTTCTTCGACGTTCGTGCAGAGCACGTCTGAGTCGAACTTGACGCTCGTGGTGAGCACGTCGCCACACTGGATGTGCGAGGCGCGAGCGACCGGGGAAATCGAGAGCAGCCCCAAGAGCACAGCGAGGGGCACGAGGATTCGGAAGTCGGCCAAGACTGATCCCTTCGTGGAGGATTGCTGCGAACCGGGCCAGTGTAGGGAGCGGGCAGGCCCTCTACAAGGGTCAAAGAAAAAGCGCTGCACGGCGCGGATTCGTTCTGGCTCGGTGCATGCACCTCGGCTTCGGCTGATGGACACTGGACGGAAAAAACACAGCGGAAATGACGCCTAGGACGAACAGCAGCATCGTCCGGTTAGACATAACTCTCTCCCCTCGACGTCTTCGAGACCGAGCGAAAGGCTACCCAACGGCCGCCCCGTTGCCGCGCTGGCTCTAGGAGCTACTGCGGCTGCCCAAACACGAAAGGCACACAGGCGCTGATCGCACTGGCGACGGGTGCCTCGCGAGGGCGCACTTGCAGTCGGCCGGTAAAGTTGCTGGGGTTGGCTCTGACAACTGCCAGCGGCCCGGCGCCAGAGAGTTGTGGCGGAGGCCCCTGCCCATATCCGGTCTTCGCGGCTCGTAAAGCAAGGACGAGTTAGCTCATCTCGTCTGTGGATCGGAGCAGCCAGGGATGAGACCCGAGATTTGCGACGACATCGGGGGGTTGGCGGAGAAGGTTGCCTACGGTCTTTAAGCACACCGCTCGGGAAACGCGGAGTCAGAAGCGCGCTTCTCTCCCTCGGAGAGCACTCCCGACGGGTGTCGCTCCCAGCCGAGCAACGTCGCAAGCGCCGAGACCGTTTAGGCCACTATCGGGCCACGGCGTCAAACGTGCCGAGCGCAAGTTTGGCTCTGCGATGCGAAGCGGACGACGGGCCTCGAACCCGCGACCTTCGGCTTGGGAAGCCGACGCTCTACCAACTGAGCTACGTCCGCGCGGGGTCCGATTGTAGTCCCGCCAGGGCCTGGGAATCCGCTTCCCCAAGCCGGGAAAGCGGAGTCCCCGAGGCCCGATCGGAGAACTTCTGGAGATTCGCGCAAGTTTTCCGGCCCGGCTGCGTCATTAGGTGTGTAGGCGGCAGAGCGCGCCGCCTCTTCAAGGGCAGCGGGGGCTACGGATGGCCCACGCGCCCGCTTCGGGAGACCATTTCCTCCCGTCGTCTGAATTGGATCGGCCGCCCCCGGTGCGCCCCCACCGGGTGGCGGTTCCATCTTGGCCCGGTCATGGTGTCGCCCGGACTTCCCGCGGCGATACCGTGTCCGTGATGAACCTGCTGCTTTCCGCGCTGGCCGTGCTGGCGACCGCGGCGGCCCTGGCCGCTCCGGCTGCGGGCGCGCCCCAGGCGACGCTCCCCGACATCGAGGACGAGGTGATGTGCCCGACCTGCGGGCTGCCGCTCGCCCACTCCTTCTCCCCCCAGGCGGAGCGCCAGCGCCAGTTCATCCTCACGCGCATCGAGCGCGGGCAGGACAAGGAGCAGATCAAGCAGGCGCTGGTGGCGGAGTTCGGGCCCGAGGTCCTGGCCGAGCCCAACCCCGACGAGAGCGGGTTCGACATCACGGCGTTCCTCGTGCCGGCGCTGGTCGTCGCCTCCGGGCTGCTGACGATCTGGGTCGCGGTGGTGCGGTGGCGCCGGCGCGGCGGCGGCGAGCCGGGGCCCGCGGCGGAGTTGACCGCTGCGGAGTCCACGCGCCTCGAGCAGGACCTCTCGCGCTACGACCCGTAGGCGCGCTCGGCAGTGGTGGTGATCGCCGACAGCACGCCCAGCATCGGCCTCGCGTTCGCGGCCGGGCTCGCTTCGTTCCTCTCCCCGTGTGTGCTGCCGCTGGTTCCGGGTTACCTGTCGACCGTCTGCGGCCTCACGCCGGGGGAGCTGCGCGGGCCGCGGGCCGCGCAGATGCGCGGGGTGCTGGCGCGCGCCGGCCTGTTCGTCCTGACGTTCAGCGCGATCTTCATCCTGCTGGGGATGACGGCGACGGGCATCGGCAGCGCGCTGTCCGACAACCGGCAGACGCTGGAGAAGGTGGCGGGCGTCGCGATCATCGCGATGGGAGCCCTCTTCCTCCTGGCGTTGTTCGTCCCGATGCTGAACCGCGAATGGCGCGTCGACTCGCTCGCACAACGGGCAGGCAGCGGAGGCCCGCTGGTGGCGGGCGCCGCGTTCGCCATCGCGTGGACACCGTGCGTGGGCCCCGCGCTGGCCTCGATCCTCGGCCTCGCGGCGACCCGCGACTCGGTCGCGGAGGGAGGCGGCCTGCTGGCCGTGTATTCGCTCGGCCTCGCCGTGCCCTTCCTCATCACCGCGGTCGCGTTCACGCGCGCGACGACCGCGTTCGGCTGGATCCGGCGGCACTACGCGGTGATCAACGCGATCGCCGGCGTGCTGCTGATCGCGATCGGCGTGCTCGTCTTCACGGGCGAGCTGTTCCGCCTGAACATCGAGGCCCAGCAGCTGCTCGACGACTGGGGCCTCAACTTCTGGCAGGACATCTGACGTGCGTCAGCCGGCCCTCCGCAGCGGCCGCGGTGGCCGCTTGCGCTCGGCGTACTGCACCACGCTGCGCGCAAGCAGGTCGTGCAGACCGCGCCGGTCGTCGCGCAGCAGGATCGGCAGGTAACCCGCGAACAGGGGGACGGCGGCGAGGAACATGCCCACGAAGCGCAGCACGGCGCGGCGCACCGGCAGGCGCTCTCCCGTGCATCTCGTTACCTCGATCCCCAGCGCGCGCATGCCGGGCGTCTGACCGGTGAGAGACCAGAACGCCACGCAGTAGATGCCGAAGGCCAGGATCCAGACGGCAGTCGCCCCCAGGATCGTCTCCACGTCACCATCGAGGTTGAAGCTGCTGAACGCCTCGATGATGAGGGCCACCACGACGCCGATGAGGAAGATGATCGCCTGGACGACCGCGACGTCCATCGCGCACGCGACCGCCCGTGTGACGATCCCTGCATACGCGGTCGATCCGCTTTGCTGCGGGATCACTTCGACGGCGACGTTCATGCGGTCCCGGGCGGCAGGCCGCCGTCTCCCGGCGGCAGCGCCTGCTGCTGTTTGCGTTGCGAGCGCCGCAGCACCTTGCGGGTGACCCGCTCCGCCACGTCGTCGGCGACGATGGTCCGCCGGCGCACCTGGTCGGCGACATCGCCGGCGAGACTCGCACTGCCCGCGGTGATCGCCTCCATCACCTCCGGGCTGTGGGCGATCTCGTCCACGAGGCGCCACAGCTCCTCGCTGGCCAGCACCCGCGTCACGACCTCGTCGTAGAGCGGCCCTTCGAACCAGCGGGTCAGGACCCGCTCGACCGTGCGCTCGACGGAGGCGTCCGCGAGCACGCGGGTCACGATCTCGTCGAGCACACCCGCCTCGAGCGCCTGCGTCACGACGCGGGCCGGGACATCGGCGGCGAGCAGCTCCGCGGTGGCGCGCTCGATCACGCGTGCCTCGACCAGCGCCATGACGATCCTGTCGACCGCGGGGCCGTCGAGCAGCCGCCGCAGCGCCGCATCGGCCTGGGGGCTCGTGAGCAGCCGCTCCGTGAGCTCCCCGGCCCAGCGAGACGCGAGCGCGCGGTGCAATGCGAGGTCGAGCTCGCGCCCGGCGGACTCGCGCGCCCGTTGCTGCTCACGGCGGCCGATCGCCTCCAGCCTGCCGAGCGATCGCGATGCGAACGGAATGCGGGCCGCTACTCGCACGGGCGCAAGCGTCACGGCGCCGATCCGGGCAGCACCGCGACTCCCGGCCCAGGCCGCGCCGATCAGGACGTTGCGCTTGGAATGGGACGCTCGCGCCATGGCGCGCCAAGCATCCCACCATCAGACGTCGGTGTCAGGTCAAGCGGCCAAATCGACGGCCGCGGCCAGCCATTCGCGCAGGTCCGGCACGACTCCGGGATCGATGCCGTGGCCGACCGGTGACTCGCGGTAGAGGAGCCGGTTGCCGGCCGCCTCGAGGCGCTGGCGCGCCGCGCGCGCGAACTCGACGCCGATGATCGGGTCGAGCGTCCCGTGAGTGAGCGCGATCGGGAGCCCGGGGCGCTCGAGATCCAGCTCGAAGCCCTCCACGTCCGGGATGAAGCCGCTCATGGCCAGGAGGCCCGCCGGTGACGGCCGCCCGCCGGCCAGCGCCAGCGCATACGCCATCACCGACCCTTGCGAGAAGCCGCCGATCACCGTCCGCTCCCAGGGCACGCCCGTCTCCTGCGCCACTGCCCCGAGCCACTCCGTCAGGAGCCCGTAGCTCTCCATGAACGTTTCGCCGTGCGGGAACCCGACCCGCTCCACGATGTACCAGTGCCAGCCGCCCGGCGGCAGCGTCAGCGGGCCGCGCGGGGTCGCGCCCGCCAATCGCGCGTCCGGGTCGAACGCGTCCAGCAGGGGAAAGAGGTCGGACTCGTCGACGCCGCGGCCGTGCAACAGCACCAGCGCCCCCGCCGGCTCACCCCGCGCCGGGCGCAGCCGATGGACGAGCACGTCGAGGCCGCCGGGTGCGTTCACATGCTCTCGGGCGCCTCGACCCCGGCCAGGTCGAGCACCCGGGCGATGACGTGCTGCGTCGCCTCGCACAGCACGAGCCGGAAGTCCTCCAGCTCGGCAGGCTCGGCGCCGACCACGCGGCAGTCCCGGTAGAAGGCGTGGAAGTCGGACGCGACGTCGTGGGCGTACTTCGTCAGGCGGTGCGGCGCGCGGCGCTCGCCGGTCTCCACGATCTCGCCCGGCAGCTCGAGCAGCCGCTTCACGAGCGCGCGCTCGGCCGGCTCGAGCGGCGCCCGGCCCGTCGCGAGGTCGGCCGCGCGGGCGCGCGCGACCGGTCCCTCCCCCGCCTTGCGCAGGATCGCCGCGATCCGCGCGTGCGCGTACTGCACGTAATAGACGGGGTTGTCCTGGCTGCGCTCGCGCGCGAGGTCGAGGTCGATGTCAAGCGGCGTGTCGTGCGAGCGCCCGAGCATGAACCAGCGAGCCGCGTCCACGCCGATGTCGTCCAGCAGCTCGTCGAGGGTCACGAAGTCCCCGCTGCGCTTCGACATCTTGGCGCGCTCGCCGCGCTCGACGAAGTGCACGAGCTGCATGATGATCACCTCCAGCTTGTCCGGATCGTCCAGGACGGTGAACAGCGCGCGCATGCGCCCCTGATAGCCGTGGTGATCGGCGCCCAGCAGGTTGATCAGCTGGTCGTACCCGCGCTCCCGCTTGTCCTGGTGGTATGCGATGTCCGACGCGAAGTAGGTGAGCTCGCCGGAGGAGCGCCGCAGCACCCGGTCCTTGTCGTCGCCGAAGTCGCTCGTGCGCAACCAGGTCGCCCCCTCGTGCGAGTACACCTGGCCGGTCTTCTCCATGGTCGCGAGCGCCCGCTCGATCGCGTCCCCCTCGTGCAGCGACCGCTCCGAGAAGAAGCGATCGAAGCGCACTCGGAAACGCTCCAGCGTCTGTCTGATCTCATCGACCATCAGCTCCAGGCCGCGGCGCGCGAGCGTGTCCACGTCGGCCGGGTCGAGACCCTCGTCGCGCAGCCGGTCCGCAAGCGCGATCAGGTACTCGCCCTGGTAGCCGTCCTCCGGCACGGGCTCACCGGTCATCCGGGCCGCGATGGAGCGGCCGAACAACTCGATCTGCGTCCCGTGGTCGTTGATGTAGTACTCGCGCTCGACGTCGTGGCCCGCGAACTCGAGCACGCGCGCCAGCGAGTCCCCGTACGCTGCGTGCCGGCCGCCCGCGGCGTTCAGCGGCCCGGTGGGGTTGGCGCTCACGAACTCGACCAGCACGCGCTGCCGCTCGGCCTCCGGGACGGCCCCGGCGCCGAACGTCTCCCCCTGGGCGCGGACGGCCGTGAGGGCGTCGCGAAACCACGCGTCGGACAGGAACAGGTTCAGGAATCCCGGGCCGGCGACCTCGATGCGCTCGAGCGCCTTCCCGAGCCCGGCGCCCAGCGCGCCGCCGACCCGTTCCGCCACCTCGCGCGGCGGTGCCTTCAGCGCCGGCGCGAGCAGCATCGCGACGTTCGTGGAGAAGTCGCCGAACTCCGGCCGCGGCGGACGCTCGAGCGCCGGCTCCGCGCCTGCCGCTCCCGCGCCGCGCAGGCTCGCGGCGGCGTCCACGACCTGTGCACGAAGTTGCTCGACCGGTCCCGGCGGAGGGGACTCGTGAGCGTGCGGGCTGCCGCTCACGTCGTGGTCGCGGAGCGGCGCGACGTGACGGCGCCGTCGTTGCGCATGTGCGCCGTGGCCGAATCGTCCTCCCGCTCGATCAGCGCGAGGCTGGCCATCGTGCGCCCACTCGCCTTGTAGGGCGAGACCACCTCGTTCGCGCCCGCCCGGATCAGCTTGCGCTCGGAGGACTCGCGCGCAGCGCGCGCGACGATCGGGATGTCCGGGCGCAGCTCCCGGGAGGTGAGGGTCAGGAAGATGTTCTCCGCGTCGGAGTCCACGCACGCCAGCACCGCGCGCGCCCGCTCGATGCCCGCCTCGAGCATCACCGCGTCGTCGGAGCCGCGGCCGTCGATGTGCAGGACGTCCATCTCATCCAGGAACTCGCGCACCTCGGGGTTGTCGTCGATCACGACGAACGGGACGCCGGCGCGCTGCAGGTCCTTTGCGACCTGGCGGCCGACCCGGCCGAATCCGCAGATCAGATAGTGGTCCTTGAGCTGGGCGATCTTGCTCTGCATGCGGCGTTGGTCGAGGACTCCCGACAGGTCGCCCGCGATGAACAGCTCCGTGAGCGTGACGAGGAGGAAGAACATCGTACCCACGCCGAAGACCGTGAGGCCGATCTTGGTGATCTCACCGCCGAGCGACGCCGGGTCCTGGGCGGCCCCGATCGTGCTCACCGTGTCCAGCGACCACGTGAACCCCTTCCAGTAGGTGACGTCCTCGAACCCGGCCAGAGCCGCCGCGCCGCCGAGCACCAGGAGCGCGATCAGGGCGACGAGCAGCGCGAAGCGGCGCGCGAAGAAGGCCATCTCGTGACGCGCCGCGGCGGGGCCGGGGCGGGGACGGAGGCCGACGCGATGCTCGAAACGCTCGACTATGCGTGTGCGGTCCGGCAAATCCCTCCTCAGGGCAGGTCAGTAATGGTACGGCTCGCCGGCGAGGATCTTGTGCGCGCGGAAGAGCTGCTCCAGGAGCACCACGCGCGCGAGCTGGTGCGGCAGCGTGATGCGGCCGAAGGCGACCCGGCGGTTGGCGCGCTCCGCGATCGCGGGGTCGAGGCCGAATGGGCCGCCCACCACAAAACACAGATCGGCGCGGGCCATGCGCCGTTCCGCGATGAAGGCTGCCAGCTCCTCGCTCGTGAGCTGGTCCCCCTCGCGATCGAGCGCGCAGAGATACGCGCCCTCGGGAATCCGCTTGGCGATCGCGGCGCCCTCCCGCGCGAGGCCCTCCCCGCCCCGCCCGGGGCCGGCCCCGGCCTCGGCCAGCTCGGCCACCTCCAGGCGCGCATGGCGGCCCAGAAGCCGCTCGTAGTGCGCCACGTCATCGGCAAACGGCGGCCGGACCTTGCCCACGCAGATGAGGACCAGGCGCACGGTGCGATACTAGTGGGGCCTTGACCGAAGAGAACGAGCGCGAGCGCCACATCAACATGCACATGTCGCCCGAGGCGATGGCGGGCGCGTACGCGAATTTCGCCAACATCAGCCACTCCGACTACGAGTTCACGGTGACGTTCGCACGCCTCGACCACGAGGTGGACGAGGACGAGATCCCGGGGGTGGTCGTGTCCCGGATCAGCGCCTCCCCCAAGTTCGTGCGAGAGCTGATCGACGCGCTCGAGGACAACTATTCGAAGTGGTCCACCCGCGAGGGGATCAAGAACCTGCCCGAGTACCGCGGCGGGGGCGATCAGGGCGGCGACGAGCGCAGTCACAGCTCCACCGCCTAGAGCCGGTCGACCCCATCTGGCCGCCGGAAACTCGGGGCGCGGCCCGGGCTCCCGCGCTTTAGTGTGTAGATAAGATCGAATCGGCGTCGGCGGGAGGCCATGGCGGGCGGATCTGTGGACAAGCGAGCTGCTGCACGGCAGGAGGCCATCGAATGGGTCCAGCGTCTGTGCGGCGCGGTCAGGCAGGCGGTCGAGGCGGACCGCGTGATCGCGTGGCTCTACGACGCCCCCAAACAGGCCGTCAGCCCCTTCGCGGTCGACCAGCCGGCCGGTGACGCGGAGGTCCCCGCGGCATGGCGCAGCATCCCCCTCGCCGGGATGCCCGCTGCCGTGGCCGTGCTGATCGAGTCCCAGCCGACCGAGATCGGCGACGCGCAGGACGACGACCGCCTCCCGGCCGAGCTGTCCGCCGACCTGGGCATCACCTCGGTGCGCTTCGAGCCGCTGATCGCCGGCGGCACGGTCGGGATGATCTCCATCGAGCCGGCCCCGCGCGACGCGGGCCCCGAGCTGCACTCGCTCCTCACCATGGTCGCGGCCGCGGTGGCGCGCGCCGGCGGCATGCTGGAGAGCGACCGCCATCAATCCGAGACGTCCTTCCTGCTCGAGCTGACCGAGGCCGCCACGAAGGCGCCGTCACTGGACGAGATGCTGATCGTCGTGTGCGAGCGGATGGCCCGCGCCCTCGGCGCCCGCCGGGCGACGGTGCTTCTGCACGAGGAGGGTCGCCTGGTCCCGCGCGCCTCGCGCCATGCCGACGGGTCGCGCGACATCGCCGACTGGGACGCGATGCGCCAGACGCCCCTGCCCGGCGCGCAGGTCGCCTTCGACTCCGGCCAGCCGGTCCTGGTCGACGGCGCCGGCGACCCCCTGGTGGGGAACTGGGCGGCAAGCGGCTTCGAGATCAAGTCGCTGCTGGCCGTCCCATTGGGCATGGCGCCGAACGTGATCGGCGCGATCGTCCTCGACGACCCCGCCCCGGAGAAGTTCTCGAAGGACGACGTGCGGCTCGCGGCCTCGGCGGCGGCTCACGTGGCACCCACGATCGAGCAGGCGCGCACGAGCGACCAGCGCGGCTGGCACCTGCGCGCCGCGACCGCGATCCGCCGCCTGCTGGAGGACGGCGCCCGCGCCAGCTCCGTCGTCGAGGCCGGGGAAGTGCTCGCGCGCGTCACCCGGGACGCAATCGAGGCGGAGACCGCAACGCTGTTGCTGCGCGACGAGGAGGACCGCGTCGAGCACGTGATGAGCGTGGGCGCGAACGGGCGGTTCGAGGAGGCCCTGCAAGACCTGATCGGCGACGTCCCGACGCAGGAGTTCCGGGCGTGGCGGATCGCCGCGCAGCAGCCGAAGCCGATCTTCGTCGAGAACGCGCGCGCCAGCCGGCTGCTCCCGCCGGACCTGGTCGCGGCGCTGTCGCTGAAGTCCTACGTCGTGGTCCCGCTGGTGTCGCCCACGCGCCCGCTCGGGCTCGTGATCCTCGCTCACACCCAGGCGCCGCGACCGTGGAGCAACGAGGAGCGGCGGCTCGTCGAGCAGTTGGCCCTCGAGGGATCGCTCGTGGTCGAGAACGCCGTGCTGCGCGCCGCCGAGCAGGAACGGCTCGAGCAGCTCGCCCACCAGGCCTTCCACGACAGCCTCACCCAGCTCCCGAACCGCGCGCTGTTCGCGGACCGGCTCGCCCACGCGCTGGAGCGCACCAACCGCCGCCAGGCTGCGGTCGCGGTGCTGTTCCTCGACCTCGACGACTTCAAGCCCATCAACGACAGCTACGGCCACGAGGCGGGCGACCAGCTCCTGACCGCGGTGGCCCAGCGGATCACCGCCTGCGTGCGGCCCGAGGACACCGTGGCGCGACTCGGAGGAGACGAGTTCACGATCCTGCTCGAGGACATCGCCGACGCGCGGTACGCGATCGCGGTCGCCGAGCGCATCGAGGCATCGCTGCGCGACCCGTTCCAGGTCGCGGGCCACGAGGCGACGGTGACGGCCAGCGTGGGGATCGCGGTCAGCAGCGGCCGCGAATCGACGCCGGAGGACCTGATCCGCGACTCCGACCGGGCGATGTACCTGGCGAAGCGGAAGGGCCGCGCCCGCCACGAGGTGGTCGGCGGAGCGCCCTTGGAAGTCGAGCCGGAGGAGGACCTCGCGCCGGAGGAGGACCTCGGGCGCGACCATGACCGCGAGCCGGACGAGGACGCTTTCGACGACGCCCAGCGCGACGAGGCCACCACCGACGGCGGCCTCTCCACCCAGGGCCCGGATGCGGGTGAGGTGCTGGCGGTGCAGGAGATGGCCGCGGAGATCTCCATCGAGGAGGCGCTGGTGGTGGAGCGCGCCGACCCGATCCCGCTCGACGACGAGTACGAGGACGAGCCCGAGTCTCCTGACGTCGAGGCCGAGCGCTTCGACCAGGCCGAGGCCGTGGCCCTCGACGAGGCGGAGGACACCGACGGCCCGCCGGACGAACCGCTTGCGATCACCGAGGAGGAGCATCAGCAGCCCGCGCCCGAGAATCCCGGGCCGCCGCCGGAGCACTCCGAGGAAGGGGCGGCAGCGCTCACCGAGGCGCGTCGCCGGCGCCGCCTGCGTTTCCCGCCGCGCCGCTAGCGCGCGCGCTCGAAGGCGAGTCCCGCGCCCACCCGCTCCACGACGGACGGATGCGTCGCGAACAGGAAGTGGTACAGATCCGGCGGGTCCGGGTCGCTGAGGTTCACGCGCGCGAGCCGCCGCTCCATCCCGATGAACTGGCGGGCCTCGCCGGTCAGCTCCAGCGAATAGGCGTCGGCGTCGGCCTCGACGGACCGTGAGAGCTGGTTCGAGACGACCGTGGTGGCGAACACGACGATCGCCAGAGCCAGCGCGAACGCCGGCATCGAGGCCGCCGTGCCGGCGCGGGTCCCGGCCCGCGCGCTCCAGCGCCGGGTGAGCAGCATCACGACGAGCATCCCGCCGGGAGCGGCGATCGCGACCCACAGCATGCCCCGCCTCAGGTCGTGATGCTTCACGTGCCCGAGCTCGTGCGCCACCACCAGCCGCACCTGGCCGGGGGTGAACCGGGTCAGCAGCGTGTCGTAGAGCACGACGCGCTTCGTGTGCCCGAGCCCGCCCACGTATGCGTTGGCCGAGGTCGTGCGCCGCGATGCGTCGACCACCAGCACCTCCCCCACGTCGACCCCGGCGCGCCGCGCGAGCTGCTCGACTTCGGTCCGCGTGCGCCCGTCCGGCAGGTCGCGGTAGCTGTTGAACACGGGGTCGAGCACGACGGGCGCGAGCCACACGAACAGGACTTCGATGCACACGACCGCACCGGCGCCCGCGAGCCACCACCCGCGCGGGAAGCGCCGCATCAGGAAGGCGAACAGCGCCGCACCCGCGGCCGCCAGCACGAGCGCGATCGCGGTGGAGGTGACGCGGTCTCCCGCCCACTCCCACCAGGACTGCGTGGACTTGCCGAAGTCGACGGCACGTTCGTGTGCGACGGCCGCGAACGGCAGGGACGCAAGGGTCGCGGCCAGCATCAGGGCGGCGCCGGCAAGCGCGGTCGCGACCAGCACCCGCCCGCGGGCGGCACGCTCGAGCCATGCCGTGGCCCGGCGCGGCGGGCGCACCACGAGCAGCGCCAGCACCGTCGCCTGCGCCGCGATCCCGGCCAGTCCCAGCAGGCGCCGGCCGCCGGCGTAGTCGCGCGCCCGCTCCAGCTCGGCGGGCCGGAAGAGACTGGAGGCGGAGACGGGCACCGGCTCCAGGTCCTGCGCCGGCCGCAGCACCAGGACCGCGCCTTCGGCGACCAGCAGCGCCGCCAGGATGGCGGCCGGCAACCTCCACCGGCGGGCGAACATCCTGGGAACATAGAAGCTCTAGAGTCTTGTCCGTGCGAGGGAGGAAGAGGACGACGGCCGGCGGCGCCGCCCTGGTGACCGCTTTTCTGCTGCTCCCCGCTCCGCCCGCGCCGGCGGCCACCACCCAGGAAGTCGAGTTCACCGCGCGCTACGCAAAGGGCGACCGCAACAAGGAGCGCGGGGGAATCAGCCTGCGCACCACGATCCGCATCACCGACAACGCCGGTGCGCCGGCGCCGCTCCAGCTGACCCACACCACGCTGCGGTTCCCCAAGGGCGCGAAGGTGAACGCCCGCTTCTTCCCGAAGTGCAACCCCGCCGCGCTGCGCCAGCGCGGCCCGCGCGCGTGCCCCGCGAAGTCGAGGATCGGCTCCGGCCGCGCGATCGGGCTCGCGCCTCCGGTGGTGACGGACCCCGTGAACGCGAAGGTCACGCTCTTCAACGGGACGATGGAGGGCCGCAACCCGGTGATCATCATCTACGCGCTGCCCGACCTCGGGCCGGTGATGACCCTCCCCGGCGTGCTGCGCAGCGGCCGCGGCACGCCGTACGGCTACGTGCTCGACACGCCGGTGCCGCCGATCAAGACGCTCCCCAGCGCACCGGATGCCTCGGTCACGCTCTTCGACGCCACCACGCGCGACGTGACCGTCCGCCGCCGCGGGCGCACGATCCACTACATCGACAGCCCGGTCCTGTGCGACGGCACGTTCTTCATGCTGGACGGGCAGTTCACGTACCAGGGCGCCACCAAGGTCGACGTGCTGGAGCGCTTCACGCTCCGCGGCGGCCCGCGCTGTCCCTAGATCGCACCAGGAGGGCGAATATCCTGCAAGTCCCGGCTCCGGCCTCCGATCGAGGCATCTGCCTGCCGATGCCTCGTTCCAGACCCCCATGCGCGTAGCGGTCATCTCCGACATCCACAGCAATCTGCCCGCGCTCGAGGCCGTGCTCTCCGACATCGGCCAGAGCGACCCCGACCAGGTCTGGTGCCTGGGGGACGTCGTGGGCTACGGCGCCCATCCCGATGCGTGCACCCGGCTGGTCGAGGAGGTCGTGGAGGTGTGCCTCGCCGGCAACCACGACCTCGTCGTGAGCGGGGAGATCGACGTGCGCTACTTCGCGATGAGCGCCGGGGCCGCCGCGCGCTGGACGCTGAAGCACGTGCAGCAGTCCACGCGCGACTACCTCTCGGACCTGTCCCCGCTCGGCCAGACCGCCGGGGTGGGCCTCTACCACGCCAGCCCGCGGGATCCCGTCTGGGAATACGTGTTGTCCATCTCGCAGGCCGGCGAGTGCCTCGACGCGCAGCAGCAGCGCGTCTGCCTGATCGGCCATTCGCACGTGGCGTGCTACTTCGCGCGGAACGGCGGCGACACGATCGGCGAGCAGGCGCTCGACGGCGCCCAGCTCGCGATGGCCGAGGGCGAATGGCTCGTCAACCCGGGCAGCGTCGGCCAGCCGCGCGACGGCGACCCGCGCGCCGCCTACCTGATGCTCGACACGGACACGTGGCAGGCGACCTTCAAGCGGGTCGAGTACCCGGTCGAGGAGGCGGCGCAGGCGATCATCGACGCGGGCCTGCCGAAGTCGCTGGCGGAGCGGCTGTACCAGGGGCTGTAGTTACCCTCTGGTGCATGCCCCTGCGCCTGATGCTGTGCTTCGCGGCGATCGTTCCGTGTGCGGCCCTGCTTTCAGCCTGCGGAGACGACAGCTCGGATGAGCTGCGCTCCCGGGAGGCAAGCTCCCTGCGCTCGACCCTGAGCGAGGTCGAGCAGCGCGTCGAAAGCCAGGACTGCACCGGCGCGAGCGCGCAGGCAGCGGCATTCCGCGACCTGGTGGACGGCCTCCCGCAGCGGGTCGACTCCGGCCTGCGCCGGGCGCTCGCCTCCAGCGCGGACCGGCTCGAGACCCTGGTGGCCGACCAGTGCGGCCCGGAGCCGGCCGCTCCGGCCGACGTCCCGGAGGTGGGCACCACCGGGCCGGACCAAAGCCAGGGGAACGAGCAGGACCAGCCGGGCCAGGGCAAAAAGGACAAGAAGCCCAAGAAGGAGAAGCCGAACCAGGACCAGACCCCAACGCAGACCCAGCCCGACACGGGTGGCACGGGCGAGGAGGTCCCGGGAGTGGGCGACCAGGGCGGCGGCGCGTCGCCGGAGGGATAGGCAGGATGGCGGTGCTCGGTGTGGAGATCGCGGGCCGCTACAGGCTCGAGCAGCGACTCGGGGCCGGCGGCATGTCGACCGTGTACCGCGCGCTCGACGGCGTGCTCGAGCGCCAGGTCGCCGTCAAGCTGCTGGCAGAGCACCTCACGGAGGACGAAGGGTTCGTGGCCCGCTTCCGGCGCGAGGCGCTCGCCGCCGCGAAGCTCGTGCACCCGAACGTCGTGCAGGTGTACGACTCCGGCCACGACGCCGACGCGCACCGGTACTTCATCGTGATGGAGTACGTGCACGGGCCGACGGTCGGCCAGATCATGCGCGAGCGGGGGCCGCTCCCGGCCGCAGATGCCGTGGACATCGTGACGCAGGCCTGTGACGGGCTCGAATACGCCCACAGGCACGGCGTGATCCACCGCGACGTGAAGCCCGGCAACCTGCTGATGAACCCCGACGGCGTCGTGAAGCTCGCGGACTTCGGCATCGCGAAGGCGGCGGAGGACTCGCGCATCACGCAGATCGGCTCCGTGGTCGGGACCGCCGCCTACCTGTCGCCGGAGCGGGCGCGCGGCGACGAGGCGACCGCCAGCGCCGACGTCTATTCGCTGGGCGTCGTGACGTACCAGCTACTGGCGGGCAAGCTCCCGTTCGAGAGCGGCTCGCTGACCGAGCTGGCGCTGCGCCAGCAGGAGGGCGACCCCCAGCCACTCGACCAGCTGAACCCCGACGTCCCGCCCGCCCTGGCGCGGGCGGTGACGACGTCCCTGGCGCCCGAGCCGAGCCGCCGGTACGGCAGCGCGGCCGAGATGCGCGAGGGCATCCGCGCGGGGATGACGGGCCGCGACTCGGCCGTGACAACTGTGCTCGCGACGGCCGCGACCAGGGTGGCCTCGCCGCCGGGCGCCGATGGTGCGGCCACGCGCGTGATGCGCCCGGCCCCGGCCCCCGCGCCGGCACCCCAGCCGGCCCGGGCTCCCCGCCCCCGGGCCCCGGCCCGCCGCGCCGAGCGCCGCGCCGCGCGCGCGGCCGCTCCGCCGCCGCGCAAGCGCCGCGGCCGGTTCGCCCGCTTCATGGCGCTGATGTTCCTGTTCCTCTTGCTCGCCACCGTCGTGGCCGCGCTCGTGATCGTCAACATGGACGGCTCCCAGGCCCGGGACTTCGAACAGGTCGTGGGGGATCAGGTGCAGGACCAGATCAACGGAATCCGGGACCTGATCGACCAGGCGACGGGGGGCTAGCGCCATCCACGCCGGCGCCTGAGCGCCCCCGTGGGACGGTGTAGGTACGGCAGCATCGGATCCGGGCCGCCATGGTCCGAACTTTCCCCTCTCGGTTCCGAGGGGTGGAACGCAGGAGGGAAAGTTCGCGCGACGGGCGGGCGGCGGGGGTCCTGACCGGAGACTCCCAAACGGTCTTCGGCCTCCGGGCAGAACCCCAGGCTGCCGCCCGTCGTACGGGTGTTACTGCTCCGAAGCCGAGCCCTCGATCGCCGGCTGCGACCCGTTGATCTCGATCCGCCGCGGCTTACGCTCCTCCGGCTTCGGGATCGTGACCTCGAGCACGCCTCTGTCGAACGAGGCCTGGATGGCGGACGCCTCCACGCCGCTCGGCAGCTGCAGGGAACGGGAGAAGCGACCGAACGACCGCTCCACGCGGTAGTAGCCGTTCTGCTTGTCCTCGTGCTCCGCCTTGCGCTCTCCGGAGATCGTGAGGATGTTGTCCCGGACCTCGATCTGGACGTCGTCCTCCGAGAGTCCGGGCAGGTCCGCCCTCAGCAGCAGGCTGTCCTCACGCTCGACCAGGTCCACGGCCGGGGCCCAGCGGCGCTGGGCTCCGTTGCCTCCCTCGTCGAAGAAGGAGTTGAACAGGCGGTTCATCTCGCCTTGCAGAGCGTTGAGCTCACGCATCGGCTCCCAACGTACAAGTGCCATTGCGCACCTCCTCCTGGGTGATTCAGATTCGCTCCGATTCTAACAAACCTCAGTCTATGTATGTGAGATTTACTGAGTCGTAAGCAGTGGAGGCGAGTGCATGGCCGCAGGCTGCGGAATGCCCAGCATCGCCAGGGCCGTGGGAGCCACGTTCGCCAGGACGCCCCCCTCTGCGAGCGCCGCGTCGCCCATCGTCACGATGAACGGCACGGGGTTGAGGGAGTGGGCCGTCTGGGGGCCCCCGTCCGGGGTCAGCATCTCGTCGGCGTTGCCGTGATCGGCGGTCACGATCGCCGCACCCCCGCTGCCGAAGACAGCCTCCAGGACCTCTCCCAGGCAGCGGTCGACCGTCTCGACGGCGCGCACGGCGGCCGGGATGCTGCCCGTGTGCCCGACCATGTCGGGGTTGGCGAAGTTGATGATCCCGAACTTGTAGGGGGCGCCGTCGGCGACCGCCGCCCGCCAGCGGCGCGTGAACTCGGCGGCGGCCTCGGGAGCGCTCATCTCCGGCTTCTGGTCATAGGTCGGCACGTCGCGTGGGGACGGCACGAGCACGCGGTGCTCGCCCGGGTACGGGTCCTCCTCCCCGCCGTTGAAGAAATACGTCACGTGCGGGTACTTCTCGGTCTCGGCCGCGTGCAGCTGGCGGTCGCCGCGGTCCGCGAGCACCTGCGCGATCGTGATCTCCGGGCGCGCTTCCTCGAAGACGACCGGGTAGTCCCAGTCCTCCTGGTAGCGCGTCATCGTGGCGAGGGCGATGCGGGGAAAGCCCCGCCGGTCGAGCTCCGAGAAGTCGGGCTCCCCCAGCGCGCGCACGAGCTGGCGCATCCGGTCGGGCCGGAAGTTGAATGTGAGGACGCTGTCTCCGGCGCGGATCGGGGCTGCGTCGCCGACGATCGTGGGCTGGATGAACTCGTCCGTCTCGTCGCGCCCGTAGGCCATCTTCACCGCCGCCTCGGCGGTGTCCGCGTGTAGCCCTTCCGAGTGCACCAGCGCGTCGTAGCCCCGCTTCGTGCGGTCCCAGCGCCGGTCCCGGTCCATGCCCCAGTACCGGCCCATCACGGTGCCGACGCGGGCGGGAACGCCCGCCGACTGCGCCGCGGCCAGCCAGCCCTCGGCCTGGGCGAGGTACCCGGGCGACGAGGTGGGCAGGGTGTCGCGCCCGTCCGTGAACGCGTGCAGCACGATCGCCGGGACGCGCTCGCGGGCGCCGAGCTCGATGCAGGCATGCAGGTGCTCGAGGCTCGAGTGGACTCCACCGCCCGACACGAGGCCGATCAGGTGCAGGGCGCCGCCCGACTCCCGGGCCGCGGCGCAGGCGGCCTTCGCGGTCGGGTTGTCGAAGAAGCTGCCGTCCGCGATCGCCTCGTCGATGCGGACCAGGTCCTGCTTCACCACCGTGCCGGCGCCGAGGTTGAGATGGCCGACCTCGGAGTTCCCCATCTGGCCCGGGGGCAGGCCCACCGCGGCACCGCATGCCTCGAGCTGCGTGTGCGGATAGCCCGCCCACAGCTCGTCGAACACGGGCGTGTCGGCAAGCGATATGGCGTTGCCCGGGCCGGCGGGGGCGATCCCCCAGCCGTCGAGGATCACCAGTGCGACGGCGGGCGCCGGCTTCACGACGGTGTCGCGGACACGATCGCAGCGAACTCGTCCGAATCGAGGCTGGCGCCTCCCACGAGCGCTCCGTCGACGTCGGGCAGGCCGAGCAGGTCGCCCGCGTTGCCGGCGTTCACGCTGCCGCCGTAGAGGATGCGCACCTGCGTCGCCACGGCCGGGTCGCGGTCGCGCACCAGCGCGCGCACGAACGCGATCGCGTCCTGCGCCTGCTCCGGCGTGGCCGTCTTGCCGGTCCCGATCGCCCAGATCGGCTCGTAGGCGATCACGACGCCCGCCAGCTGTTCCGTGCCGACCGCCGCGAGGTCGACCTGCACCTGGTGGCGGAGCTTGCGCTGCGTCTCCCCCGCCTCGCGTTCCTCCTCGGTCTCACCGACGCACAGGATCGGCAGCAGGCCCGCCGCCAGGGCGGCCGGCACCTTCTTCGCCAGCGCCGCGTCGGTCTCGCCGAAGTGCTGGCGCCGCTCGGAGTGGCCCAGTACCACGGCGGACACGCCCAGCTCCAGCAGCATGGGAGCGGAGACCTCGCCCGTGAACGCGCCCGACTCGGCCTCGTGCATGTTCTGCGCGGCCACGCGGACCGCGGTGCCCTGCACGCCTTCCAGGACGGTGCGCAGCGCCGTGTACGGCGGGCAGATGACGACGTCCGCGCCGGCCGGGAGGTCGCGCGCCGTGAACTTCTTGCAGAACTCCTCCGCCTCGGCGTTGGTCTTGTTCATCTTCCAGTTGGCGGCGATCAAGGGCCGCCTCTCACTTGTCATCGAGAGCCTCCACGCCGGGCAGCGGCCTGCCTTCCAGCAGCTCCAGCGAGGCGCCGCCGCCCGTGGAGAGATGCGTGACGCTGTCCGCCAGGCCGAACTGGGCCAGCGCGGCCGCCGAGTCGCCCCCGCCCACGACCGTAGTCCCTTCGCAACTCGCCATCGCCTCGGCCACGGCGCGGGTGCCGGCCGCGAACGGCTCCAGCTCGAAGGCGCCCATCGGGCCGTTCCAGAACACGGTGCGCCCCGCGGCCACCTCGCGGGCGTAGTCCTCGCGGGTGCGAGGGCCCACGTCGAGGCCCATCCACCCGTCCGGCACATCCGTCCCGTCCGACTCCCGGCGCTCGGCATCCGCCGCGAACCGGTCGGCGAGCACGAGGTCGCGCGGTAACTCGAGCCGGCAATCGGAGGCCTCCGCCTTCTCCAGCACCTGCTTGGCCAGCTCGACGCCCTCCTCCTCGACCAGCGAGTCGCCGGTCGGGCGGCCCATCGCGCGGAAGAAGCTGAAGCACATCGCGCCGCCGATCAGGATCGCGTCGGCGACGTCGAGAAAGCGTTCGATCACCCCGATCTTGTCGCTCACCTTCGCGCCGCCGAGCACGACCACGAACGGCTGCTCGGGATCCGCCAGCAGCGCGGACAGGACCGTGACCTCCTTCTCCAGCAACAGGCCTGCGACCGCCGGTCGCAGCCGCCGCGCCACCCCTTCCGTGGTCGCGTGCGCGCGGTGGGCGGCGCCGAAGGCGTCGTTCACGTACACCTCCGCGAGCCGCGCGAGTGCATCGGCCAGCACGGGGTCGTTCTTCGTCTCGCCCGGCTCGAAGCGGCTGTTCTCCAGGACGAGCAGCTCACCCTCGCGTGTCTCGCGAGCGATGTGCTCGATCTCGGGCCCGGTCACGCCGGGCGCCTGTCGCACCGGCCAGCCGGTGAGCTCCTCGAGCTTGCGCGTCACGGGCGCCATCGAGAAGCGCGGGTCGCGACCCTCCGGCCGGCCCAGGTGCGAGACGAGGACCAGCCGCGCCTGGTCGTCGCGGAGCTCGCTCAGCGTCGGCAGCGCAGCCCGGATGCGCGAGTCGTCCGCGACCGTGCGCTGATCCCCGTCACCCGCAAGCGGCACGTTGAAGTCGACGCGGACCAGCAAACGCTTGCGCGCGACCCTGATGTCGCGAATGGTCTTCTTCGGGAACGCTGCGCGTGACGCGCTCGGGACAGCCTCCACCTAGGCGAGTGCGGGCTGCGACGCGCGGACCTTCTCCGCCAGCTCCACCAGCCGGCACGAGTAGCCCCACTCGTTGTCGTACCAAGCGATCAGCTTTGCGAGCGTGCCGTCGGTGACCATCGTGAGCTGCGAGTCGAACACCGCGGAGTAGGGCGACTTGTTGATGTCCGTGGAGACGATCGGGTCTTCCGTGTACTGGATGATCCCCTCCCAGCGGCCGGTGTCGCATTGACCGGAGAAGAGCTGGTTGATCTCCTCCACGGATGTCTCACGGGCCACCTCGCAGACGAGGTCGACGACCGACCCCGTGGGTACGGGGGCCCGGACGGAGGTTCCGTTCAGCCTGCCGTCGAGCTCGGGCACCACGAGCCCGAGCGCCTTTGCCGCGCCGGTAGAGGTCGGGATCAGGTTGATCGCCGCCGCCCGGGCCCGGCGCAGGTCCTTGTGGGGCATGTCCTGGAGGCGCTGGTCCGCCGTGTACGCGTGAATCGTGGTCATCAGGCCGTGCTTGATCCCGATGCCGTCGTTGAGGATCTTCGCCACCGGCGCGAGGCAGTTGGTCGTGCACGACGCGTTGGAGATGATCCGGTGCGCCTTGGGGTCGTACGCCTCGTCGAAGTTCACTCCCAGCGCGACCGTCACGTCCGGCTCCTTGGCGGGCGCGGAGATGATCACCTTGTCGGCGCCGGCCTCGAGGTGCTTCGAGGCGCCGGCGCGATCGACGAAGTGGCCGGTGGACTCGATCACTACCTCCACGCCGAGGTCGCCCCACGGCAGCTTTGCGGGATCGCGTTCCGCGAGCACGCGGAGCTCCTTGCCGTCGCAGGAGATGCTGCTGTCGCCCGCCGAGACCTTCCCGGGGAAGGGGCCCAGGGTGGAGTCGTACTCGAGCAGGTGTGCGAGCGTGCCCGCGTCGGTGATGTCATTGACCGCCACGAACTCGATGTCGGCCTGGCGCTCGTATGCCGCGCGGAAGAAGTTCCTCCCGATGCGGCCGAAGCCGTTGATCCCGACCTTTACGGACATGCGTTCCTCCTGAGACTCAAATCGCGTGGGACTGGGGTCTGCCTACCCCTGGGCCATCGAATCTATCAGCGCGGGGACGCGCAGCGACGGCCGCGGCACCGGTGGCGCTAGGGCGCGGGCCTGGGGTCAGCGCGCACCTGCGGGTACGCGGTCGTGCCGCTCCCGGTCGTGCGCCCGGAGGGATGTGCGCCGAGCAGGCGGCACGCCGGTGACGTCGTGGTGCCGCTGTTCAGCACGTACAAGAGGATCCGGTTGCGCAGCTCCTCCGACATGGTCGCCGTCGCCGGGCCCAGTGCCGGGAAGCCGTTGCGGCCACATTCGTCGGAGTCGAACACCGGCAGCGTGGCTCTCAGCTGGTCGTACGCGCCGGGCGCCGTGTACGGGTTGCCGCGGTGCCAGCCCTGGCGGCGCGGATAGGTCGCCAGCGCCTCCGGGTTGACGGGGCTCGTCAGCCGCAGGTAGTGCACGCGCTTGGTGCCGATCTGGTCCGTGGCCTGGGTGACCGCCGTGTCGTTCGCGACCATCGCCGCCAGCTCACGGCGGTACTGCGAGAGGAACCGGAAGAACGGGTTGATGTTGCGCAGGAACGGGTCCAGCTGCACGAAGAGGTCGCGCGTGTCGTCGAGGAACCGCGACGAGGCGGGCAGGCCCTTGCGCGAGGCGGGGATCAGGCGATTCAGGCCCACGAAGAACCGCTCGAAGTCCGGCGCCAGGCCGCTCGCCTGAACCAGTGCCTTGGAGAGCTGCGTGCCGACCGGCTTGAGGTCACGCAGCAGCGGCTCCGTATTGGCCGCGTAGTCCTCCAGGTCGCGGAGCGCGAGGTTGGACTCGTCGATGAAGCTCGGGAAGGCCTGCCACAGCGCGCGCAGGCTATCGTCGCGGCGCGCCGTGGTCGTGAGCAGCTGGTTGGAGCTGTCGATCCACTGGGAGAGCTGGTCCCCGCGCTCGGTGAGCGCGTCGAACACCACGCCGGTGTTCTTGATCGCGTCGCGGGTCGCGCGCTCCTGCGAGTTCAGGATCTGCAGGACCCGGTTGGAGCTCGATGCGAACTCCGGCAGCACGCCGAGGAACTCGGAGAAGCCCTGGCCCTGGCCCTCGATCCCCTTGCCGAGGTCCTGCTGCCAGACCTGGAAGCCCTCACGGGTCTCCTTGTCGAACGCCCGCAGGATCTCGTCCAGCTCCACCGTGGGTGCCACCTGGGTGGCCTCCAGGCGCCCGCCCTCGGGGATCTTCGGGGCGGTTCGCGTCCCGGGCGTCAGTTCCACGTACGTCTCGCCGAGCAGCGTCTTCTGTCGCAGGATCGCGCGGCTGTCCTGCGGGATCGGCGCGTACTCGTCCTTGAGCTCGATTTCCGTGTCGGTGCGGCCGTCACCCAGGTCGATCTTCTTCACCCGCCCGACGTTCACGCCGGAGATGCGCACGTCCGCCTCCTGTGCGAGCTGCGTGGCCTCGGCGAACGACGTCTCGAACCGGTATCCGTGCGGCTTCAGCGGCACCGGACCGCCGAAGGCGGACCACAGGTACAGGAGCAGGCCGAAGCACGACAGCGTGAAGATCGCCATGACGAGGATGCGGCCGACTGTCGGAGCCTGTTTCTGCATTAGATGATCTAGCCGCAGGCCTCTTGCTTGGTCGCGAAGTTGGACAGGTCGATCAGCGTGCCGAGCTGCGCGTCGAGCTTGCGGGTCGCCTCGAGCGCACCGAGCGCGATGCAGTCAGTGAAGATGATTCCCCGCCTGATCAGGCCGTGCGCGTCCTGCGTGGAGTAAACCGAGGCGCCGATGTGGTTGAGCCAGTAGGCCCAGAACAGGTAGCCCTCGTCGGCGGCGCCCTTCGGGTTGTACGTGAGGGTGTTGAAGAGCCGGTTCAGGATGTTGAACGTCTTGGCCAGGTTGGGCGTGACCTTGGAGAAGTCGCGCATCGCCGGCCGCAGCGCCGCCACTGTCGGCTGAGCGTCACGCGCGAACGGGCGGATCTGGTCGCGCACCGCGTCGATGGTCTGGCGCCCGAACGCCTGCGTCGCCTTCTGCGCGCCCTCGAAGGCGCGCGCGCCCGGCCGCAGCTCGCGCAGGGCGGGCCCGAGGTTGTCCGTCAGCTCGGTCGACTGGGACAGCGCGCTGTTGGTCGCGCGCAGGGCGCTGGGCAGCTCGCGCAGGAACTCGCGCAGGTTGCGGTCCTGGTTGGCGAACGCCTCGAAGACCGCGTTCTGGGAGACGATCAGCTCCGACAGCTCCTTGTCCTTCTCGCCCACCTCGGTGACGAGCAGCTGAAGGTTGTGGATCAGGCGCGCGAGGTTCTGGCGCCGGTCCTGCAGGCTGCCGGTGAGCTTCTTCACGTCGCGGTTGAGCGGCTCGAAGCGGCGGAACGCGTTCGCGAACGCGCGGCCGTTGTTCTTCAGGCCCTCGCCGCCGCCGGCGATCAGCAGCCGGAGGTAGTCGCGCGTGTCCCGGTCGAGGTTCGACAGGATCTCGTCGAGGTTCACGTCCGGCTCCGTTTGCGAGACCGGCACCGTGAACCCTTCGTCGACCGCGGCCAGGGTCTGCGTGCCGGGGTCCATCTCGATGACCATGTCCTTGAGGCCCGTCTTGGGGCGCAGGAGCATGGTCACGTCGCGCTTGATCATGTCGGCGTACTTCTGGCGGATCGACATCGTCACGACGGCGCGCCCGTCGACGAGCTCGACCTTCTTGATCTCCCCGACCGACACGCCCGCGATCTGGACGGTCTGCCCCTGCCCGGGCGTCACGGATTGGGCGGTGGAGAACTGCGCCTTCAGCTCGAAGAAGTCGGTGCCCAGCACCGGCACCCAGGCCGGCAGGTAGAACCGCTGGTTCGACAGGATGTAGCCGCCCACGAACAGCGCGATGATCACCATCACGATCACGGCGATGAACTCGCGCAGGTTCTTCTGGATCGCCAGCCTCACCCGCGCCTCACTTCCCGAGCTTGTCCGGCGGGCCGGCTGCGGCCGCGGGACCGTTGAGGTTGGGCAGCGGGTTCTTGTAGCAGTCCCGCTTGAAGTTGAAGGGCGGCGCCTTCGACGGGCGCTTCGGGCGCGTGCCCTGCGGCGGCACCAGCGCGTGCCCGTACAGGATGTCGCGCTGACGCGGGCGGTTGGAGAGCTTGCCCGTGCGGATCAGCAGGTCGCCGCCGCCGGTCGCCGTGCGCGTGTAGGAGCCGTTGCCGTCGAAGCCCTGCGCGTCGCTCGCGAAGCCGACCATCGTGTACCAGAACTCCTTGATCGCGGCCACGCCCGTCGTGCTGCCGCCGTCGCGCAGCACCGTCTGGCCGGCGGGCAGGATCACCTCGTTGAAGCAGCGGCTCGTGAGGTTGGTCTCCTTGAACAGGTCGAACGAGTCGTCCACCACGGATGCGAAGTAGCGCATCGCCGGCTGGAGCTCGTTCAGGAGGCCGCCGGCCTCCGCCCGCGAGAACAGCCGCGTGGCCTGGTCGATCCACGGGGAGAAGGCGGCGATCGTGCGCTGGGTCTGGGCCACGCCGGGGGTGAACTCGCGCGCGAAGCCCTCCAGCTCGGGGAGCGTGGCGTTCAGGCTGCGCAGCGAGGCGCGAGCGTTCTCGAGCGTCGGCCCCAGCAACCCGATGGCCTCGGTGAGGCTGTCCTGCTCGGCCGCGAAGATCGCGAAGAAGCGGTTGAAGTTCGTGATGAAGTCCTTCAGCTGCTCCTCGTTGGTCGAGAGCGCCGTCGTGACCTTGTCGAGCCCCGCGATCAGCTTGGAGAGGTCGCGCGGCTCGGTGCCGAGCAGCCCCGCGTTGACCCGCGCCGACCCGCGGAGCGAGTCCGGCGCGTCGTTCAGCGAGTCGTTCAGCGACTTCGCCGCGGTCTCGCCGCGGACGTCCGGATCCTGGTCCTTGTCGTCCGCCGCGGTGGGCTTGCCCATCAACCCGTCGCCGAGTCCCTGCAGGAGGTCCTGGAGCGCTTCGCGGTCGTTGGTCTGGAGCGCGGTCAGCACCTGATCCAGCTGCACCGGCGTGGAGGTCTGCGTGACCGGAATCGTGTCACCGTCCCCGATCTTGTCGCCGCTCGGCGTGCCGGGTGACAGCTCCACGAAGAAGTTGCCCTCGAGGAAGATGCGCGACCGGATCTTGGCGGTCGCGTCCTCGTGCAGAGGCAGCCCCTCCTCCTTCATCTCCATCGTGACCTTGATCAGGTCCGAGTCCCCGTCCATGCGCTCGACCTCGACGACCTCGCCCACGTTCACGCCCGCGATGCGCACGGGTGAGTCGAGCCGCAGGTTGTTGGAGGTCTGGAACACGGCGTGGAACTGGAACGGGTCGCGCCACGGCAGCTCCTTCGTGAAGGCGAGCCACGTCGCGACCGTGACGATCAGGAGCGCGATCGCGCCGGCGCGGACCGGGTTCATCCGGCCGCGGTGCCTGCGCGGGATGATGCTTACGCGCTGTCCGCCGGCCGCCATTACTCCTCACCCTCCTGCGCGGGCCCCTGCTCGTCGGTCTCGGTGCCCTGGTTGCCGGGCACGTTGCCGATCGACTGCTTGTTGCGGGCGTAGGTCTCGTTGCCGGCCTCGCACTCGCGTTCCTGGCCGGGCGAAGCGGTGTTCGGGTACGCGTTCACGTGCAGGTAGTTCGGGTCGAAGCCCGTGATCAGGCGCCCGCCGCCGTTGGCCGGCGCCGCGGACGGGCCGCCTTCGCCGTTGAGCGCAGGCCCGCCGTCCGGGCCGACTGGCGTGGTGATGACCATGAAGCGCAGCCACGTGCCGTTCCCGTCGCCGTCGCTGAGGATGCTGGCGGCATTGCGGAGGAAGAGGGAGATGTAGTTGCAGACGGTCTGGGCGGGCGTCAGGTGACTGAGCAGCGGATCGAGCGCGCGCACCGTCTCGGTCAGGTCGCGGAAGCCGATCGGGACGATCGGGTCACTGGCAAAGGCCTCGAAGTCACGCAGGAAGGTCGACAGGCGGCGGTTGAAGGCGGGCGAGTCGGCGAGGCCCTTGACGCCCTGCTCGAACCCGCGCGCCAGCTGCGGGGCGGACTTGCTGAGCGCCCGCGTGCCGGGTTGCAGCGTCGCGAAGAACTCGCGGTTCGCGTCGAAGAACGGCCGCAGCTTCGGGAAGGTCTCGATCGCCTGCTCCTGGCCGCCGACGCCCTTCGTGATGGTGTCCTGCAGGAACGGCCGCGCGACGTCGGCGAACGCCTGCAGGGTGAGGCTCAGGTTCGCCCACACCTGGCCGAGCTGCACCGCGACCGGCTCCGTGATGATCGCGGCCCGCGCCTGCGAGGCGAAGAACCGGCGGAAGTTGGTCTGCGGGCTGGCGATGTTGGCCAGCACGGGCACGGCGACCTGCACCAGGGGCACGAACTCCTGCAGTGCCTGGTTCAGGTCTGCGCCGCGGCCCGCGAACGCGTCCCCGAACCCGCGCAGGTTCTGCTGGTTGCCGATCCGCGTCCGGCGGTCCCATATGTTGAAGAACTCGTCGAACTCGACGGGTTCCGGCGTCGCATTCTCGAGCGGGATCGTGCCGCCCTCCGGGAAGCCGCGCGATGAGTCGCCCCGGGTCACCTCTATGTATTTGAGCCCCAAGGCTGACCGCGGCCTGACGATGATCGTGGAGTCGACCGGGAGCGGCTTGATGCGCGTCTCGAGCTTCAGGTCCAGCTTCGCCATCACGGCGCCGTTGTCGAGCTGCACCGGGTCGATCTTGTCGACGACGCCGACGCGCAGGCCGCCGATGCGGACCTCGTTGCCCTTCACGAGGCTGGTCGCGATCGGGACCTCCGCCTGGAGGCGGTACGACGGCACCCACGGCAGACCCTGGTTCGCGTTGTAGGCGAGGAACACCGCGACGACGATCACCAGCGTCGTCGCCACGCCCACGAGGACCGGGTTCGAGGCAATCGCTGTCGCGCCGCGGCGGCGGGTCACTTCTCCGCTCCCAGGAGGTAGTCGAGCACCGCCGCGTCCGGATCGGCCGGCTCGGGCTGCTGCTCGGCGGGCTGCTTCGCCTCGTCCTGCTTGGCCTGCTCCTGCGGCTGCTCCTTCGCCGGCTGCGACTCGACCTCACGCCGCTTCTCGAGCCGCTGCTGGCGCTCGTAGCCGCGCAGGACCTTCTCCGGATCCTCGCCCGCGAGGATCTTCTCCAGCGCGGTGCGCGGCTTCGGCCGCCGCGACGTGCTCGCGGCGCTGGCGCCCTTGATGAAGTTCGCCGTGCACGCCGGGTTGACCACGGTAGCCAGCGAGTTGCAGCCCGCCAGCAGCGTGGTGCGCAGGTAGTGCCCCAGCTGGTCGTAGCCGTTGGACGAGAGCGTCACGTTGTAGATCAGCTCCATCAGGCGTTCGATGCCCCGCTCGTCACGCAGGCTCGTGAGGAGCTTCGCGAGGTTGGAGGACAGGCTGCGGGCATCGCCCGTGAAGTCGCCCAGCAGCTCGATCGTGGGCCGCGCGATGTCGAGCGCCTGCTGCCCCACGTCGGCTGTGTCGCCCAGCGTGTTGAGCGCGGCGATGCCGTTGCGGTTGAACGGCCCCAGCGCCTGGATGATGCGGCTGACCTGCGGCCCCACCGCGTTCAGATCGCGCGCCACCGGCGTCATCTCGCGGGCCATCGCGCCGAGCTTGACCATCGTGGGCCGCAGCTCCTTGATGAATTGCGGGAAGAGCTCGAAGTTGCGCTCCAGGTCGGCGCGGCGCTCGGCGGTCGCCTGCGCGGCGATGTTGCCCTGGACGATCGAGTTGGCGACGGCCTTGCGCTCCTTCGCCCACTGGGCCAGCACGCGGTCGCCCGAGCGGGCGCCCTCCGCCAGCAGGCGGTTCTGGCGCGCGAGGATCGCGAGCACCTTGTCCAGCTCGCGCAGCGCGGGGTTGGCGCCGCGGATGACCTTGCGCAGGTCCTGGCCGCGGCCCGCCAGGCCGGCGCCGAACTCGTTCAGGATGATCGCGAACCGCTCGCGGTACGGCCGCTTCATGACGCTGCGGATCAGGTCCTCGCCGACCGGCGTGAGCGTCTGCTCCACCGGCAGCAGGTACTGGCCCTTCCCGTCGCCCTCCTCGATCTTCGGCAGCGGCGGTGGCGGAGGGTCTCCCTCGGGCCGCGGCTGGGTCGGGACGCACTCGACCAGCTTCTCGCCGATCACCGACTGCAGCCGGATGCGGCACTCCGCGTCGCGGCGGAAGTCCCGGAAGCCCTCGTCGTCGATGCGCAGCACGAGGGCGGCCCGGAGGTCGTCGGTGACCTCGAGGTCCTCGACGACCCCCACCTTGGCGCCCGCGATCATCACGTCCTCGCCCGGGATGGCGAACGCGGCGTTGTTGAAGATCGCGCGCACCTTGTAGTCGCCGCCGCCGTTGTCGCCCGCGCCGATCCCCACGATCAGCGCGACCAGCACGCCCACCGCGGCGAGCGCGATCAGGATCCGCCGTCCGACTGCGCCGCTCACGGGCCCACCGGCCTGATGTTCGGGTCGCAGTCCTCCGCGGTCAGGCGCCCGTCGTCGGTGAACGGGTTGGAGCCGTCCGGCGCAGGCTGGGTGGCCCCGCCCGGGCAGAAGCGCGAGCCGCGGAAGCTCTGCGCGAGCTTGCGCTCGGCCGGGCTCAGCGCGTTCAGCTGGTTCGCGCCTTCGTCGAAGGCGAACGCGTTGAAGATCGGGAGCACCCGCGCGTAGTGGCCGTTTGCGTCGTAGTAGGCCGGGACCTGCGCGAAGTGCGCGATCCAGGAGGAGATCTCGGGCGCGTACGGGCGCAGGAACTCGACCTCGTCCTGCCCCGACTTCAGCGCCGCGACGGAGTTCTTGGTGTTCGTGGCCGACAGCCGCTGGAGCGCGGGGAACCGGCGCATGAGGTCGGTCGAGTCGTTGTCCGCACCGGGGTTGTTGACGAGCAGGCCGAGGTCGTTGAACGCGGGGCGCAGAGTCCTGACCAGGCCGGTGAGGTCACGCAGGAACGGCGTCAGGCCCTTGATCTGGGTCTTCGAGACGTCGGTCAGGCGGTTGAGGTCGTCGAGCGCGCCGCGCAGATTCCTGAAGGTGCTCGCTCCCTCCTGCAGCACGTCGGGGAACGCGGCCAGCGCGCGGTCGAACGACTCGTTCTCGGCCGCGATCGCGCGCGCGAAGATGTTCCCGTTCTGGACCAGCGCGGACAGGTCGTCGCGCCGCTCGGCGATCGCGCTGACCGCGCGCGCGCCGTTCACGACCAGGTCGGTGAACGTCTTCTGGTCGCGCCCCAGCTCCTGCATCACCTTCGTGAAGTTGCCCAGCGACGGGCCCAGGTACTTGAAGGTGTCCTGCAGGTTGTCGCTCTGGCCGACGTACCAGCCGGCAAGGCCCTGGAGCGTTTCCTGGAGGCCCTTGCGGGTCGGTGGGTCGAGCGTGTTGAAGAGCTGGTCGAGGTCGACCGCATTGGTCGTCTGGTCGGTCTCGAGGATCCCGCCCTCGGGGATCTCCGGCGCGTTGTTGGGGCCGGGATGGAGGGCGATGAAGCGGTTGGCGACCGACGGGAGCGACGTCACGCGGACCGTTGCCTCGGTGCCCTGGTGGAGCGGCGCGAAGTCCTCGTTGATGGAGACCTTGATGTCGGCCTGGTTGTCCTCCGCGAGCTGGATGTCGGTGATCTCGCCGACGGCGAGGCCGCCGACCTTCACCTCGTTGCCCTTCACGAGCTGGTTGGCGCTCTGCAGATGGATCGTGTATTCGGTGCCGCCACCGGACCCGAACATGAGCACGCCGACAGCCACGATCGCGACAATGAGCGATCCGATGGCCGCCGCTCTAGCGATGGTCATTCCTGCCCGTCCCTATGGAATCCGTGGGGAGAACCCATCCTCTCCCATGACCTCTCCCTCGAGTCCCTGCGCCACGCACAGGAGCGGCCTGATCGAAGCCGCCCCTCACGAGTCAAGAACTCTTTCTCCTCCGTCGTCCAAATGCCGCGCTTTTCCCATCAGATGGGGGTTCGCGACCAGTGGGGCGGCAGTCTAACGCAGAAGCTTTTCCGCGGTGAAAGTCGGCAGTTAAGTATGGATTAAGCGTTTCAGCAGGGAATATGTGCCGGCGAGCGCCGCAAGGCGCGAAGCACAGGACTTCAGGTGGGGGAAGCCCTTGATAAGAGTGCCGGCGAGCGCCGTTGGCGCGACGCACAGGACTTCAGGTGGGCGAAGCCCTAGACAAAAGTGTCGCCCCCGGCGCGCGGCTGTTCTAACTTGGTAGGAGCGGGAAGCCAAGGACGGCCGCTCGCGATGTACCTCGGAATGGATTCCTTCGCTCAAGCCGGGCCGCTGCCACCGAGCGCGGCCGCCACGGCCCCCCTGGATGCGGGCCAACGCCACGCATTGATGGCTCGCACGCTGGCATTGCTCTTCGCGGCCGGCGCCTCGCTCTCCCTGCTGCTGTTCCTCGCCCTTCCCCATCCCGAGGCGAACGTGCCCGGGATGCTCGCGACGATCGGCGCCACGTTTGCCGGCACCGCCTGGGTGATCTGGCGCGGAGACCGGCTCCCCGAGGCCGCGTTCCCGTTGCTCGTCGCGTGCGGCACGCTGCTGATCACGGTCGGCATCCACTTCCGCGGCGAGCCCACGGCGCCGCACGCGCTCTTCTATCTATGGATCGTGTTCTACTCGTGCTACTTCCTCACCCGGTCCGCGGCGGTGGGGCAGCTCGCGCTTGCCCTGGCCGGCTACGGCCTCGTCCTGACGCTGGCCGACGAGCCGCGCGGGGAGGCGCTGGAGCTGTGGCTCGTGGCAGCCAGCGGGCTGGTCGTGTCGGGCGTGCTGATCACGATGCTCAAGTCGCAGGTGGACGGGATGGTCCTGCAGCTTGCCGACGCCGCTCGCACCGACCCGCTCACGGGCCTGCTCAACCGGCGCGGCTTCGAGGAGCACTTCGAGCTCGAGGTCGAGCGCTCGCGGCGCGGGGATCATCCGCTGAGCGTGCTGATCGGCGACCTCGACGGGTTCAAGAAGGTCAACGACCTGTTCGGGCACTACGCCGGCGACCAGGCGCTGGCGCGTGCCGGCGCGGTCCTCAACCGGGAGAAGCGCCGCATCGACTGCCTCACCCGGTTCGGCGGAGAAGAGTTCGCGCTGGTCGCCCCCGACACCGACGGCGCCGAGGCGTTCATGCTGGCCGAGCGGCTGCGCGTCGCGCTGCGCCAGGAGTTCGAGCACGACGACATCCCGCTCACGATCAGCTTCGGCGTGGCGACCCGCCCGCAGCACGGGACGACGCGACAGGACCTCGTGGGCGCGGCCGACGACGCCCTGTACGCGGCCAAGGAGCTGGGGCGCGACCGCACCGTCATCTACAGCAATGAAGTCGTCGGAGTGCTGACGCCCGCGAACGGGCGTAACAGCAAGCGCAACGAGCAGCTCGCCACGATGCTCGCGCTCACGCAGGCCCTCGACATGGGCGACACCGGCACCGCAGGCCACTCGCAGGCGGTCGGCCGTTATTGCGAGCTGATCGCCAAGCAGATGGGACTCGATGCGACCACCGTGGAACGCGTGCGGCTTGCGGGGCTGCTGCACGACGTCGGCAACGTCGCGATCTCGCACATGGTCCTCTGCAAGCCCGGGCCTCTGAGTGCCGAGGAGTGGGTCGAGATCCGCCGCCACTCCGAGATCGGCGCCCGGATCCTCGCCAACGCGCGGCTGGGTGACATCGGCGAATGGGTGCTGGCGCATCACGAGCGGCTCGACGGCGAGGGCTTTCCCTTCGGCCTGTCGAACGGGTCGATTCCCCTCGAGGCGCGCATCCTGGCCGTCTCGGACGCGTTCGAGGCGATGACGAGCGACCGGCCGTACCGTGCGGCGATCAGCGTCGACGACGCGATCGCGGAGCTGCGACGCAACGCGGGGACGCAATTCGACGCAGACGTCGTGGAGGCGCTGCTCGCAGCGCTGGCGCCGGCTAGCCCGTCTTGTTCAGCTGTTCGTGAATCTGCCTAGCCACCTTTCCCGGTAGGCCGGGCACCGCCTCCAGCTCCTCCCGCGTCGCGCCCAGGAAGCGCTCCGGCGAGCCGAAGTGCAGCAGGAGGGTCCGCTTGCGCACCGGCCCCACGCCGGGGAGCTCGTCGAGCACGGACTTCTTCATGGACTGGGTGCGCCGCAGGCGGTGGTGCTCGCCCGCAAACCGGTGCGCCTCGTCGCGGATGCGCTGGAGCAGCTGGAGGGCGCGTGAGTCGCGCGGCAGGACGATCGGCTGCCCGCGGCCCGGCACATATATCTCCTCCAGTCGCTTGGCGAGGCTCACCACGACGACCCCGGCCTCCACGAACTCGTCCAGCGCGGCCACGCCGCTCGAGAGCTGGCCCTTCCCCCCGTCGATCACGATCAACGCGGGCAGCGCCGCGAAGCTGCGATCCCGCTCCGGGTCGTGCGGCGAGAGGTCGCGCTGCTCCACCCAGCGCGCCATCCGCCGCGTGAGGACCTCCTGCATCGCGGCGAAGTCGTCCTGGCGGCCCGCCAGCTTGCGGATCTTGAAGCGCCGGTAGTCCGACTTGCGGGGAGCCCCGCCCTCGAACACGACCATCGAGGCGACCGTGTGCTCGGGGCCGAGATTCGAGATGTCGTAGCCCTCGATGCGGACGGGGAGCGCGTCCATGCCGAGCGCCTCGCGCAGGTCGTTCAGGGCATCGACCCGCTGCTGACGCCGACGCTCTGTCTTGAGCTTGTCCTGCTCGATCGCGAGCCGCGCGTTGCGCTCGGCGAGCTCGTACAGGCGGCGCTTCTCCCCCCGCCGCGCGTGCCTGATCTCGACTGGGGCCTCGCGCCGCTCCTCCAGCGCCTGCTTCACGACGGCGGCCTCGGCCAGCGACGCCGGACCCACGATCTCGCCGGGGATCGAGAGCGACGTCGCGTAGTACTGGATCGCGAACTCCTCCGCGACCTCGTCCTCGGACCGACCGGCGCGGTTCTCGAGATAGAAGCTCTGGCGGTCGGCCAGGACACCGTCGCGCACTTGGAAGACCTGCGCGTTCGCCTCGGTGTCCTCGACGGCGACGGCCAGCACGTCGAGCGTGCCGACCGTCCCGCTCGCGATCCGCTGCCGCTGGAACAGCGAGCGCACAGCGCGCAGCCGGTTGCGGAAGACGGCCGCCTGCTCGAACTCCTGTGCTTCCGCGGCCGCGGACATCTGCTGCTCGAGCTCGCGCTCGATCTGGCGGTATCGGCCGGACAGGAAGCTGATGATGGCCTCGATGTTCGCGCGGTACTCCTCCTCCGTCACATAGTCGACGCAGGGCGCCTGGCAGCGCTTGATGTAGTAGTCCAGGCAGGGGCTGCCCGAGGAGCGGCCCGGCTCGGGACCGTCACACGTCCGGTAGGGAAAGAGCTGCCCCAGCAGGTCGAGCGTCTCGCGCACGCGCTTGGCGCTCGAGAACGGGCCGAAGTACGCCCGCTCGGCGCGATGGCGCTCGCGCGTGAAGTACACGCGCGGGAAGCGCTCCTCCAGCGAGATGCCGACGTAGGGGTACGACTTGTCGTCGCGCAGCCGGATGTTGAACGGCGGCCGGTGCTGCTTGATGAAGCGCTGCTCCGCCAGCAGGGCCTCGGCCTCGTTCTGCGTCACGATGAAGTCGAAGGAGTCCACCTTCGACAGGAACTCGAGCGACCCCCGCGCCGTCTTGCCGCTGAAGTGCGAGCCGACCCGCTTGCGGATCGAGTTCGCCTTCCCGACGTACAGCACGCGCCCCTCCGCGTCGCGAAACAGGTAGACGCCGGGGGCGTCGGGCAGCGCCCGGCGCTGTTCGGTGAGCCTGTCGAGATCGCTGGCGGCCATCTCCCTAGAGATTAGGAGGGCCCCACCCCCTCCCTATCCTCGATCGAATGCTCCGCACCCTCCGGCATCGCGAGTTTCGCCTGCTCTGGACCGGCCAGAGCATCTCGATGGTGGGCGACGGGATCTTCTTCGTGGCCCTCCCCTGGCAGGTGTACGAGCTGTCGAACGCGCCCACGGCGCTGGCCGTGGTGGGCGTCGCCTGGACCCTGCCGATGGTCCTGGCGCTGCTGGGCGCCGGGGTCGCCAGCGACCGCCTCGACCGCCGCACCGTGCTGATCGCCGGAGACGTGCTGCGCATGGGCGCGCTGGCCGGGATGGCCGCCCTGTCGCTGGGCGGCGTGATCGAGCTGTGGCACCTGCTCGTGCTGTCGGTCTTCTACGGCGTCGGCGAGGCGCTGTTCCAGCCGTCGTTCACGGCGATCGTGCCCCAGGTCGTGCCGCAGGAGGACCTGCTGCGCGCCAACGCGCTCAAGGAGCTGGTCGAGCCGCTCGGCATCCGCTTCGCAGGCCCGGCGCTCGGCGGCGTGACGATCGAGCTGTTCAGCGTCGGCGCGGCGTTCGCCCTCGACGCGGCGACGTTTGCCGCGTCGCTGGTCGCGCTGCTGCTGATCGCGCCCAAGCCCGCTCCGGGCGACCGCGCTGGTGTCTCCGTGCGCGAGGACCTCGCGGAGGCGTGGCGCTACGTCCGCGCGCATGCCTGGGTGTGGGTGACCCTCGCCTCCGCGGCGCTCGCGCTGCTGGCCAGCTACGGGCCGCTGGAGGTGCTGCTGCCCTACGTGATCAAGAACGACCTCGGGGAGAACGCCGACACGTTCGGTTTCGTGCTCGGCGCCGGCGGCCTGGGCGCGATCTTCGCCGCCGCGCTGATGGGACGCCGGGCCCTGCCGCGGCGTGCGGTCACGGTGATGTTCGTGGCGTGGACGCTCATGACGCTCCTGACCGGGGCGTTCGCGCTCGCCTCCAGCGCCACCCAGATGTACGCGATCGCCTTCGTCGCGTTCGGCGCGAACGCGGTCGGCATGGTGATCTGGAACACGCTCATGCACACGCTGGTCCCCGGCGAGCTGCTGGGCCGCGTCTCGTCGCTGGACTGGTTCGTCTCGGTCGGCCTGATCCCGGTCTCGTTCGCGCTCACCGGCCCGATCGCCGAGCTGGTCGGCGCCAAGGCAACGCTGATCGGCGCCGGCGTGCTGGGCGCGGCCGGCATGCTGGGACTGTTCCTGGCGGTTCCGGCGGTGCGCGATCCCGAGCGTGGAATGGCGGCGGCGCAGCCGGTATCGGGTGCGTGACCCCCTGATTTCCAGCACTTTTGCTTGACATACCGCCTCCCGGCATGGGAGGTTGGTACAGGGCAGGACGACCAGGGACGGTACGGCCATTCGACGCGTGTGGGCAGGGATGTTCTTCGGGGTGCTCATCCTCGCGATGAGCGCGGCAGTCGCCCACGCCGATCCGCGGTTCGAGCTGGCCGCCTCGCAGGCCCGGGCCGGCGACTCGGTCAGCTTCTCGATCACCGGAGCGGACGGACAGGTGCGCTACGAGATCGAGGTGAACGACCGCGACGTGGTCGAGGGCGCGGGTTCCGGAGCGGCCGTGAGCGGCGCGTTCACGATGCCCGATCTCGGCAGCAGCGCCAAGAGCGTGACGGTCGAGGCGGACCTCGACGACGAGGACGGTGACACCACCGTGAAGCGCAAGCTCCAGTACCTCGGGCGCGCGCTCCCACCGGCCGCTCCCGACTCGCCGGCTGCGGCGCCGGCGGCTCCAGCGACGGCTGCACCTGCAACGCCCGCGCCCGCCATCCCCGCCTCGCCGGCGTCGCCTTCCGCGGCACCGACTCCGGCCGCCAAGCGCCGGACGCAACGCAAGCGGTCCAAGCATGTCCGGAAGCGCGGCAAGGCCAGGCGCAATCGCACGACGGCGCGGCGCGGCGACCGGCGCGAGTCGAAGCCGGTGCGCAGCAAGACGCAGACTTCCAAGCGGCGCACGCGCCGTTCCGAGGCGCGCACCGCGCCGCTCTTCGAGGGGGTGCCGGAGAAGGACTCCGGCGGCGCCTCGGTGGGCAACACGGACGCGCTCGAGGCGCCGGCCGAGAAGCCGCCCGCGGCGGTCGCCACCAACTCGGTCGCCAACCGCAGCGTGGACGACGGGTCCGCGATCGCCACGATCGTGCCAGGCGTGCTCGGGATGGCGGCGATGTCGCTCGCGGCAGCGACGCTGCTGCGCCGGCGGCGCAACCGCTAGCCCCGCGCGCTTTCGGTCTTACGGTTTGTCCAGACCTGCGGCCGCGAGCGTTTCTGCGTGGGTGTTGAACCAGCGCATGCGGGCAACCCTGCCTGCGTCGAAGGTCCAGATCTCGCCGTGCGGCAAGGTTGACTCGATGCCCGTGACACGACCCCGGGTTCGAAGCTGCCCGAGCGCGATCACGTCGTCGCCGCGCTCTATCACCCGCTCGATCTCGAAGATCGACTCCGCCCATCCCTCGAAGACGCTCGTGACCGCTTTGAGGAAGCCGTCGGCGCCGCGGCGGGTGCCGGGCTCGACCGCGTCATCGGGGCTGACCCACTCGGCGTCCTCGGTGAGGAGTGTGCGACTGACCTCGTGGTGTTCGTCCAGCCGCCGCCTCAGCTCGTGGAAGCGCTCGAGGTTCCCCTGAGATCGAACGTCGGTCATCGTGCCGACGACAACGCTAACGATCGCAGAGGCTCGACGAGTGGTAGCCCGATTCAGCCACAGTGGCAACGGCATTCATTCGACCAGCCGGACGTCGAGCGACGCGCCGCCCAGCGGCGTGTCGCCGAAGCCGCCCATCAGGGCGAGCACTCTCACTACATATGCGCGCGTCTCGGCGTAACGCGGCACGCAGCCGCAGCGCGCGACCGGCGCCGGCCCGGCGTTGTAGGCGGCCAAGGCCAGCGACACGGACGCGAACCTGCGCAGGAGGTCGCGCATCAGGCGCGCCTGTGCGTCGATCGAGCGGTGCGGGTCGAACGGG
>DASRIA010000071.1:0-46334 GCA_035650255.1 Solirubrobacterales bacterium | reverse complement strand
TTGACGCGCATGGTCGGCGCGCGAAAAGGATTCGTGTCCCGTCAGGTGACCAAGAGGGCTGCGTGTCGAAGAGCTCGTTGCTGGTGAGGCGTGTCAGGCCCGAGCCATCAGAGTTCATGGTGTAGATCTCGCCGAACGGGTGGTCGCGCTCGCTAACAAAGGCGATCTTCGTCCCGTCGGGCGACCAAGCCGGGGCGTAGTCGTCCCCGGGATCGGTCGTGAGCCGGGTCCTCGCGGTCCCATCCGGATTGACCACGAAGATCTCCAGCTGCCGCCCGGCGTCGGCGCCAACGTAGTCGGTGAACGCGATCTTCCCGTTCTTGCCGGGGAAAGCCGCCTGCGCCACCGGGATCGCAAGCAGGGTCGCGAGTAACGCCACGACGACCACCGTCATACGGGTACATCTGCCGGCGAGCCCGCTGTCCCGCACCGTTCCCCCTCAAGCAGTTAGCGCGACCTTACCACCCCGATCCGACCATGCAAATGACCGGCGACGGTGGCTGCCGGCAGGTCGGTCCGGTCGATGATCTCCACCCCCGCCAGCTTTTTCATCCAGGTCAGCTGACGCTTTACGTATGCGATGTGGCCTCGCTCGATGCGGGCGCGCGCCTCCTCCAGGCTCAGGTTTCCGGAGAGGTGGGCGGCTATCTCCTTGAAGCCGAGCGCCTTACGCGCGGTACGAGAGGCCTGGAGTGCAAGCGCTCGTTCCACCTCCTCGATCGCGCCGCCCGCGAGCATCTCCCCCGCGCGTGCGCGGATCCGCTCCACCAACGTGTCCCGGTCCATCGTGAGGCCGAACAGCGCGGTCGGCCGGCGCAGCTGGTCCGACCACAGCTCCTCCGAGCCCGTATGCGGCGGCTTGCCCATCAGCTCGAGCTCCAGCGCGCGCACGATGCGCTTGCGGTCGTTCGGATGGACCGTGCGTGCGGTGTCGGGTGAAAGGCGCCCGTGCAACGACTCCGGTCCGACCTCAGCCAGTTCGCGCTCGAGGCGCTCCCGCAGCTCCCCCTCCGGCGGCGGGCGCAGGTCGAGGTCCGTCAGCGCTGCCCGCAGATACAAGCCCGTCCCTCCAACCACGATCGGCAGCCGGCCCTCGTCAACGAGCGCGTCGATCTCCGGATGCGCAAGCTCCGCGTACCGCCCCGCGCTGAACTCTTCCTCGACCGGGACGACCGACACCATCCGGTACTCGAGCGGCTCCGGCGGCGGTTTTGCCGCCAGGACGTCGAGGCCCTCGTAAACGGCGATCGCATCGGCCGAAACGCCAACCGGCCGCCGCTCCGCCAGCAGCGCCGCGAGCTCGGCCGCTACCTCGGTCTTGCCGACGCCCGTCGGCCCGAATACCGCAAGAACAAGGCCGCCCGCCGGCAAGCCGGCGGACGGTTTATGCAAGGGCCCGCATGACGAGGCGCTCCTCGCCGGAGAGCGTCGTCGATGTCGCGCCGGTGATCTCGACCTGTACCAGCTCGCCGGGCTGCGCGAGGCCGGTGAAGTTGACCGTCTTGTTGTGGCGCGTGCGACCCCGCAGGCGCGCGGGGTCCGTCCGGCTCGGCCCTTCGACGAGCACCTCCTGCGTCGTGCCGACGAACCGCTCGCTGCGCTCCAGCGCGCGGCGCTGCACCAGCTCGACGAGCCGCTCCATTCGCTCGCGCTTCACGGGATGCGGCACCTGCTCGTCGAGCGTCGCCGCCTCGGTGTCGCGGCGCGGTGAGAAGACGAACGTGAATGCGGAGTCGTAACCGACCTCGTCCACCACCTCCATCGTCTCGCGGAAGTCGTCATCCGTCTCGCCCGGGAACCCGACGATGATGTCGGTGGTGATCGCGCAGTCCGGCACGCTCGCGCGGATCATCTCGACGCGCTTCATGTAGCGCTCGCGGTCGTACGTGCGGCGCATTGCCTTCAGGATGCGGCTCGACCCCGATTGCAGCGGCAGGTGGATGTGCTCGCAGAGGCTCGGCAGCCCGGCATGCGCCGCGACCAGCCGCTCGCGCACGTCCTTGGGGTGCGGGCTGGTGTAGCGGATGCGCTCGATGCTGTCCACCGCGTCCACCAGTGCCAGGAGCGCGGCGAAGTCGATGCGCTCCTCCTTCGGCAGGTCGCGGCCGTAGGAGTTCACGTTCTGGCCCAGCAGCGTGACCTCCTTGACCCCGTCCGCTGCCAGCGTCTGCACCTCGCGCACGATGTCGGCCGGCGAGCGGCTGGCCTCGCGCCCGCGCGTGGAGGGCACGATGCAGTACGAGCAGACGCAGTTGCAGCCGACCGAGATCTGCACCCACCCCTGGAAGGGGCGCTCGCGCTTCATCGGCAGGTCGCCGGGGAAGCCCTCGAACTCGAAGTAGCCCTGCGCCGTGAGGTCGTCGGACTGGAGGAACTCGCCGAGCTTGTCGATCTGGCCCGGGCCGAACGCCACGTCCACGAACGGGAACCGCTCGAACACCTGGTCCTTCAGCGACTGCGACCAGCACCCTCCCACTCCGACCACGCGCGCCGGGTCCTCGCGCTTCAGGCGCTTGGCCTCCCCGAGGTTGCCGATCAGCCGGTTGTCCGCCGACTCGCGGATCGAGCAGGTGTTGAACAGGATCAGGTCGGCGGCATCGCGATCGTCGGCCTCGCCATACCCGAGCGACTCCAGCATGCCCTTCATGCGCTCGGAGTCGTGCTCGTTCATCTGGCACCCGAAGGTGGTGAGGTGGTACTTCTTCACCCGAAGCAATGTACACACACCACAAGGCCGATCACGAATTCCCGCCGGCTGAGCCGCGCATCTCCTACATGGTGTGCTCGGTGCCCCGGTGCGGCTCGTCGCTGCTGTGCGAGCTGCTCTGCAACACGGAGGTCGCCGGCGCGCCGACGGAGTTCTTCGACCCCGAGCTGATGGGCCGCTTCCGCGAGCGGTGGGGCAGCTCGTCGGACGAGGAATACGCGGCCCAGCTGCTGCGCAAGAAGACCACGCCGAACGGCGTGTTCGGGCTGAAGGTCCACTGGGGCCAGCTCGGGCACCTTCCGGGAGGCGACCCCGACGCCCTCTTCCCCGGTCTGCGCTACGTCCACATGCAGCGCGAGGACGCGGTGCGACAGGCCGTTTCCTGGGTGCGGGCCATCCAGACCAACCAGTGGGCTTCGAGCCACGAGGCGCGGGGCGAGCCGGTCTTCGACGCCGAGCAGATCGCGTTCTACCTGGAGGTGATCCGCAAGGAGGGCGCATCCTGGGAGCAGTACTTCGGGCAGCGCTCGATCACCCCGCATCGAGTCGTGTATGAGCGGCTGGTCGCGCAGCCCGAGGAGACGCTCGGCAGCGTGCTGGACTTCCTCGGCGTGCCCGGGCCGGTAGCCGTCGCCTCCGCCCCGCTCGAGCTCGAGCAGCAGGCCGACGCGCTCACCGACGAGTGGGTGGAGCGCTACTCCGCCTACACGTAGACCAGGCCGTCGGCGACCGCGTAGGGGGCCGTCAGCGCGGGCTCGGTGCCGGCGGGTAGCGAGCGCCGCCCCACACCGCACGTAAAGACCACATCGCCGCCGCGCAGCGCACGCAGCTCGAACTCCCAGATGCCGTCCCTGAGGAACGCCGAGTCCGGCAGCACGGCAGACCATCCGCTGCGCTCGGCGCCGTCCACATGGGGGAATGTCTCCGCGACGCCGGGCCGCTCCACGGCATCGGCCTGGACCACGTCGCCGTCGAGGCCGGCCACTTCCACCTCGTCCGGCGGCTCGTCGTCGACCAGCAGCCACCCCGCGACGTCGAGCGAGCCGTCGCGCTCGGTCATGCTGTCGATGAAGCCGCGCGTCGCGAGCATGCGGCCGGGCGGCCGGCCTTCCGGGCCGCCCGCGATCAGACCCGCCACCGCGTCGAGCGCCTGCCCGACCGCTGCCACCGTGCGATCGAGCGCCTCCTCGTCGAGCGCGTAGGACGGCAGCAGCGTTCCGGTGGTGAGGACGCCGTGCACCGCGCATTCCTGGATGAACAGCGTCGTCAGCCGGTCCGCGCGCACGCCGGCCTGCTCGTCCAGCACCACGGTGAGCCGCGCGTCCGGCCCGCTCAACCGCCCCTCGATGCCGCGCTCCTCGCACATTCCGTCGAAGGCTTCGCGCACCTGGGATCCCATGTGCGCGAGATGCTCGGTGACGGGCTCGTCACGCAGCACCGACAGCGTCGCCTTTGCGGCGGCGAGCGACAGGGTCTCGCCGCGAAACGTCATGCCGTAGGCGACGTGCGGAAGGTGTCGCATGAACCGCGCCTTTCCCACCACCGCGGCCAAGGGCATCCCGTTTGCCATCGCCTTTCCCATGCATGCGATGTCGGGGGTCACGCCGAACAGCTCCTGCGCGCCACCGTTCGCGACCCGGAATGCGGTCACCATCTCGTCGAACACCAGCAGCGCGCCGTGCCGGTCTGCGAGCTCGCGCACACCCTCCAGGTATCCGGGCTGCGGGATCAGCATGTTCACCGGCTCCATCACGACCGCCGCGACCCGGCCCTGCAGGCGCTCCAGCACCGACGCCAGCTCCTCCAAGTTGTCGTAGGGGAACGTCTCGATCAGCGGCCGCAGCACACTCGGAGTCCCGACCGTGTTCCTGTACAGGCACGTGTACCAGTCGTGGAAGCCGTGGAAGCCGCACTGGACGATCACCTCGCGCCCGGTAGCCGCGCGCGCGAGCCGCACCGCCGCGGTGACCACATCGGAGCCGTTCTTGCCGAACGCGACCATCTCCGCGCACGGCACCATGTCGGTCAGCGCGCGGGCCACGTCCAGCTCGACCGGGTGCATGAGTGACATCGTCGGTCCCGCTTCGAGCTGCTCGCGGATCGCTGCCTCGACGGCCGGATGGCGGTAGCCCAGCAGCACCGGCCCCCACGCGTTGGCCCAGTCGATGAAGACGCGGCCGCTCTCGTCGACGATCTCGCACCCCTGCGCGCGAACCGCGAAGCGTGGGAACACGCCGTCCTCCCCCCGGTACAGGGACCGCAGGAGCACGCGATGGTGGTTGCCGTAGGCGAGCAGGGACCGCGCTTCCTCCCACAGGGTGAGACGGTCCGTCCCGGCGGAGGTCACGCGCGCTTCCGCACCTGGCTCCGCCACACGTGCGCCCAGGGATCACCGTGCCGGCGCGGGGCGAGCGGCGGCTGCTCCGCAGGTCGCTGCACCGCCCCGAGGTCAACCACCGTGGACCCGCCGGCGTCCGGGTACCGCAGGCCGCTGCCCGGCACGCGCGACGTCGCCCGGTGGCGAATCAGGCAGTGGAACTCGGTGGAGATGCGCACTCGCAGCGGGTCGCGCGACGAGAAACCGAACGCTCCCCACCACCACCCGACGTTCGGCCGCATACGGGCCCAGGCCTCTGCCGGGATCGTGAAGCAGGCCTGGTCGCCTGCAGCCGCATCGCTGCGCACCTCCCAGGCCTCCAGCTCGTCGGTCTCACCGCCCATTGCGGCCACGACAAAGAGCCGGTCGACCACCGGATCCGGCCGCCGGAAGGACAACGTCGGTGCTTCCGTGTGGCGGGTCATGTGACCCGGGCCCCCCAGCTCGAGCGAGGCGTCGCGATCGTCGAAGTCCAGGCCGAGGCCATCGAGGACGGCTCGGGCGAACGGCAGCCACTTCCGCGGTTGGACCGGGTCCTTGAAGCGGCACGTGGCGCAGATCGACGGGTAGTCCCACGTGTAGTGCGCGCGGCGCAGGTCGCGCATTCGCGCGCTGTTCCACAGCTCCTGGAACGTCACGTCGTTCAGGTTGCCCAGCTCGAGCTCGCCGTCGGTCGAGTACGAGCAGGGCGCGACGCAGCCATCCGTGTCGATCCGCAGGCGGTCATAGGCGTTGTGGCAGACCCCCGGCAGGTGGTTCTGCATGCGCCAGTTCCAGTGGTCGTACTCGGCCTTGCGCTGCTTGCGCGGCACTCCCCCCTTCTGGAAGTTGTATCCCTCGCACCCCGCGACGTTCCAGAGCAACTTCAGGCTCCGCCGCTCAGCCACCTCCAGGCAACGCCGCTTGATGTCGGCGACATAGGCCGGGCTGAAGTGGACGAGCGGGTTCGACCACCCGCTGGCGCCGTTCACGTCGAGCATCTGCAGCACGGCGACCGAGTCGATGCCCGCGTCGGCGAGGAACTCGATCGTCTCCGGCATGTGGGGCCCGTTCTCGGTCATGAAGACGATGTTCGCGATGAACTCGAGGTTGCATTCGCGGGCCAGGCGGGCCGCCCTGCGCAGGTTCTCGTAGATGACGTCCGCCTTCGCGCCCGGGCGGATTCGCTCGAATATCTCCGGGATGTGACTGTCGATCGAGATGAACAGCGTCTCGGTGATGTCGCGCAACTCGCCGAACCGGCGCTCGTCGAGGAACGAGCCGTTGGTCGTGAGGCTCAGCAGGTTGCTGTGCTCCGCGCACATGCGGCGGGTGTCCTCCCAGGAGACGATCAGCGGCTCGCTGCCGTTGTAGGGGGTGATGACCGACAGCCAGGGGGCGACGTCGCTCCCGATCCGGGCGATCAGCTCAGGCGTCATCTTGCGCGGCGGCGGGTTGGCCCCGTTCCAGCACATGATGCACGACATGTTGCACACGTTGCTGAAGCCGATGTGCGCCTCGTAGGGCCCCGTCTCAAGGAACGTGCGCCCATCGATCAGCGCGCGCTCGAGCGCTGCGCGATTCTCCAGCTCGCGGCGCTCGCGCTCCGCAGGGGTCGTACGCACCACGGGCGTGTCCGCGGTGACCGTCATGCGTACCCGAACACTTCCATCGCCGGGGCGAACGCCTCGTTGCAGGCGCGCTGCAGCGAAGGCGAGAGCTCCTCGCGCCACCGCCCGACCGAGCGGTTCACGTCTGCGCTCGTGACGTGCCAATCGCGACGCGCCTGCTCGAGCCGGGCGCCGCGCTCCACCACGCCCGCGACCGTCACATCCGACGAGTCGGCGCCGAGGTGGTCGAAGACCCTTGCCAGGGACTCGTGCGGGTCGGCGATCAGATCTTCGTAGCGCAGCAGCAATCCCGTCTCGGCGCGCTGCTCCCAGCAGTGCATGAGCAGGTCGACGTCGTTGCCCAGCGGCTCGCGGATCACGTCCTCCTCCGTCCACTCCTTGTCTCGCGTGCCCCAGAACCACTCGGAGTCGCGCTTCCGCTCGAAGGCGAAGATCGAGCACGCCACGTCGCGCGGGTCTCGCACCAGGAAGATCTCGCGCATCCCCGGGCACAGTTCGAGCCAGAGCGATTGGCCGAAGAACGTGGGCCCGTTCTTCTCCACGAACATCCCGGCGCCGGGCTTGCCCTCGGCCCGGGCCTGGCATGCCACGAGCTCGTCCAGCCGCGCGGCGAAGAAGGACGTCAGGCCCTCGACGTACTCGGTCCCGAGCCAGCGGTCGGTGCCGGGGTCCGACTCGTACCAGCCCTGTCCATGGCACGGGTCGGAGCCCGTCCACCAGTCCGCGTTGTCGACTTGTCCCTTGAGCGCGGAGTGGTAGCTGGTCGGCTGGCTCAGCGCGCGGATCAGCTCGGCGAAATACGCGAGCCCCGCCGGCTCCATGTCGAAAGTCCGGTAGGCGAGCACCTCGGGATGCTGGCCGAGCAGCCACGTGAGCCACGTCGAGCCCGACCGCCCGATGGTCGTCAGCGCGACCGGGATGTACCGCTGCCCCGCAAGCGCCGGGAGCCGGCGCCGGCGGCCGCGCACGTAACCCACGAGCCCGCGGGTGCCGTCCTCCAGGAGCGCCGTCAGCTCGAGCTGGAAGTGCTGTGGCAGGTGCAGCGCCCCGATCCGCGCCGTGAAGCCGGATCGACCGGCCCACGGGTAGTCCGGCATGAGATCGGCGACGTCGTCACGCGGGTGCACGATCGGGAGGTCGACGAGCCGCCCCTGCCCGTCGTTGATCGTGAGCGACACGGCGGGCGCGCCGCGGCCCACGACCCACCCTTGGAAGCGGATGGAGTACGTCGGCTCGGAGGTGGCCGGTTGCGGGTGGCCGAGGCTGAAGTCCGCGATCCGGTTGCGCCGATCCGCCGGGGCCACGTCCTCGATGACCACCACATCCCCTGTGTCCAGGCCCATGCCGCTCTCCATCTCCCTCCCTTCTGAGCGCCGACTGATCGTATTTCAAAGGACGCGCCGTGTGAAGATCACATGTCGATCGTCAGATCGCCGTAGACGCGCTCCTCGAGCGCCGTCCAGCGCGGGTTGCGGGAGTACATCTCGCGGATCTGGGCCGGCGTGAACCAGTGCGACACGTCGTGGTCGTATTCGATGGCATTGACTTGGGGGACGGCCTCGACTTGCTTCCTGTCCGCCGGCGCCACCTCACGGAACTCGGCGACCAGGCCCAGGAAGTCCTCGGCGAGGTGCTCGACTCGCAGCCAGCGATCGACGCCGAAGCGCCCGCCGTCCGTGAACTGCGTCAGGCGCTCGTCGGGCACAGTGCTGCGAGCCAGGTCACGCGGGGAGCTCATCGCGGCCGGGACGTAGTCGGGCTCGACACCGAACATCGCGACCCTGTGCGCTCTGCTCAACACCCATTCCGGCAGGCGCCGGATGTTGAGCGAGAGCAGCCTGCCCGCGACCCGTTCTTCTCGCTGCGAGAAGGTCGCGTGCTGGTGCTTGGACTCCGCCGGGTCGGCGTGCTCGATGAGGTCGGGGAACAGCTCGAACATCTCGAGCGTGGCCGTGCCCGCCGCCCTGGGCAGGTGGGCCCAGGCAAATCCCTGCCCGATCACCATTGGGTGCGACCGCTACTTTGCGAAGTCGACCGACCGGCTCTCGCGGATCACAGTCACCTTGATCTGGCCCGGGAACTCGACCTCGTGCTCGATCTCGCGCGCGATGTCGTGCGAGAGGAGCGTCGCGGCGTCGTCGTCCAGGACCTGCGGCGCCACCATCACCCGCACCTCCCGGCCGGCCTGCACCGCGTAGACCTTCTCCACGCCGTCATGGCGGGAGGCGATCTCCTCGAGGTGGCGCAGGCGCTTGACGTACTGGTCGAGCGACTCTCCCCGGGCGCCCGGCCGGGCGCCCGACAGCGAATCGGCGGTCTGCACGATCACCGCCTCGACCGTCTGCATCTCCACCTCGTTGTGGTGCGCTTCCATCGCGTGGGCGACCGCCTCGGGCTCGCCGTACCGGCGCGCCAGGTCGCCGCCGACCAGAGCGTGTGGGCCCTCGACCTCGTGCGTCACCGACTTCCCGATGTCGTGCAGCAGCGCCGCGCGGCGCGCCGTCTTTGCGCTTGCCCCCAGCTCGTCCGCCATCATCGCCGCGAGCCGCGCGACCTCGATCGAATGGCTGAGCACGTTCTGCCCGTAGCTCGTGCGGAACTTCAGCCGGCCCAGCAGCTTCACCAGCTCCGGGTGCATCGCGTGCACGTTCGCTTCGAACAGGGCCTGCTCGCCCTGCTCCATCACGTGGTTGTCGATCTCCGCCTTGGCCTGGTAGTACGCCTCCTCGATGCGCGCGGGATGGATGCGGCCGTCCTGGACCAGCTTCTGCAAGGTCAGCTTTGCGATCTCACGGCGCACCGGATCGAATGCGGAGAGCACGACGGCCGAGGGCGTCTCGTCGATGATGAAGTCGACACCGGTGATGTTCTCGAGGGCGCGGATGTTGCGGCCCTCGCGGCCGATGATCCGCCCCTTCATGTCGTCGGACGGCAGCGCAACGAGGGAGACGGTCGTCTCCGACGCGTGGCCCGCGGCCAGCCGCTGCATGCACGCCGAAAGGATGTTGCGGGACCGGCGCCCCGCTTCGCGGCGCGTCTCCTCCTCCACCTGACGCACGATCCGGGACTTCTCGTGGCGCGCGTTCTCCTCCACCTCTCGCAGCAGCATCTGGCGGGCCTGGCCCCGGGTCATTCCCGCGACCCGCTCGAGATCGAGGGCGACGCGCTCCGCTCCCTCCCCCGCCACGGCCTCCCGTTGCTCCAGCTCGCGCATCCGGTCGTTGAGGGCACGTTCGCGCCCGGCGAGGTCGGCGATGCGCGCCTCCAGCGATTCCTCGCGCTGCAGCACGCGGGCCTCCGCGCGCAGCACCTCCTCGCGCCGCTCGCGCAGCGCCTCCACCTCGCGGGCGTCGAGGACGGCGTCGATCCCGGTGCGCCCCGCGTCATCGGGCCGGTCGGCGCTCGCGGTGCGCTCGGACCTCGTCCACTGGCCGCCGGCCGTGGTCGACGTGCCGACCAGGGCCGCGCCCGTCGCGGGCGCCGGCCCGTGAGGCCGGGCGTGGCTGTCAGCTACCGAGCCGGCCGGTGTGCCCGCCCTCCCTCGAATTGCCCATGCCGCGACGAACGCCGCGACGCAGGCAACTGCGATCACGATCAAAGCTTCCATGGCGAACTCTCCCCGACCAGGCGCTCTTGCCGCCGATCCGGCGCCGCCCGGTCAATCCGTGTCGCTTCAGGTTCTGAGTCATAAAAAAGCCGAGCGCTAGCCCGGCTTTGCGAGACCTGAAGTGTCGAGATGGGCTGCCGGCCGCATGCCGGCCCAGCCGTGACCGCTGCGTAGAAGCTGGGGTTAGATCGCCCCGAACCCTTCGTCGATTGCCGTCAAGACCGGTCGGAGTTCCATGTCGTTGCTGAAGCCAATCCCTTTGCGTTTCAGAAAGCTCTGCAAATAAGCGAATTCTTGGCCTACACGCGGCCGGACTGCCGCTCCCCGCATCGTACTACCGAGGGGCGTGTCGCTCAATCGCCCGGCACCGGGCGCGGCGCGGGCGCGCCGTCGAGCGCCTGTTCGCGACGGCGGCGGATCACGGCCCGGTAGGCGAGCCACGCCAACACCCCGACGATCGCGACGGGCACGGCCACTGCGAGCCCGACGATCGCGGCGCCCGCGACCGCGCCCAGCACCGCGAGCGCGTCGCGCGCGGCGTCGCCGAGCGACCACCCGCTACCGGCGTCGTCGTTGCCTGCGCCGGGCTCGACCGTCACGCTCACCGCCGCGAAGCCCACCCGCTCGCGCAGCCGGCGCAGCTCGGCCTGGGCGCGGTTTGCCCGCCGGTTCACGGCGCGCAGCCGCGCGCGAATCGCGGCCGTCTCGTTCGGCGTGTCTGCACGCGCGAGCTGCCGCAACAGCCCGCGCCGCTCCGCCAGGGCGTCCGCAAGACGCCGGCGCGGGGACGTGAACTCGGCGGTGATGTCACGCGCCGCCTGGGTGCGCGAGCGCACGTGCGCCAGCTCCGAGAGGTCGGCGACGGCCCGCGACAGACGATCGGTCGGGATGCGCAGGTCGAGCTCCGCACCGGCGTTCGAGCTCTCTCCGGCGGAGACAGAGGAGCTCAGCACGAAGCCACCGTGACGATCGGTCACGCGGATCGCGCCGTCCGCCACCTCCTCGATGCGGTCACGTGGCGTCGAGAGGGCGAGTTCCGCAGAGCGCTCGACCTGACGCCGTCGCGCGCGCGGTGCGACACCCGGCGGCGCAGGCGGCGACTCGAGCGCCTGCGCCGGAGGCGCGGCCGCCGGGGCAGGCGCCGGCATCGACTTCAGCGCCTCGGCTCCGTCGCGCGCCTCGCCCGAGGGCGACTCGGTCGAGCGCACCCCCCCGCCGGCCGGAGTCCCGACACCAGACGTCGGCTGGTCCGGGCTACCGCCGCCCTCCAGCAGCCCCGTCGTGAGCACGGCGGTCGCCACGATGAAGATCGACGCCGCCGTGCCGAGCGCGAGCGGCGTCGTGCGCAGCCGGCGCGGCGTGTGCAGCTCCTTGCGGCGCGCCGGGGAGGCCTTGTGGATCCCGGGGCGGTCCTCGGGCGGGAACCCTTCGTGCACGCGCAGGTCGAGGGCGAGCTCGAACTCCGGGCGCGGCTGCGGGCGCTCGTCGCGCAGCGCGACGGCGAGGTGGCGCAGGTCGTCGTGCTCGGGGTCGACCGGGTCACCCGCGAGCGCTGCGTCCAGGGCGGCCAGGGCGCGCCGTGTCTCCGGGCTCGGCTCGGGGTCTCTACGCAGTCTCATGGAAGGCCTCTCTCAGCTTCGCCAGCACCCGGTGGAGCCGGGTGCCGGCATTGGTCTCGGTGGTGCCGATCACGTGCGCGAGCTCCGCGTTCGTGAGGCCGGCGAAGAACTTCAGCGCCACGAGCTCCCGCTCGCGCGGCTGCAGCGACTCGAGCGCTGCCCGCACCATCGCCCGGCGCAGCCCGGCCTCGGCCGGATCGTCGCCCGGGTCACCGACCGCGGGCGCTTCCGCCTCCATGCTGGGAGCCCGGCCCCGGCGCCGTAGCTCGTCGAGCGCCGCATTGCGGGCGATGCCGAACAGCCAGGCGCGCGCCGAGCCGCGCGACGGGCGGAAGCTCCCACGGCGGCGATAGGCGCGCTCGAAGGCCAGCGCGGTGACGTCCTCGGCCGCGTGGCGATCGCGCACCAGGGTCGCCACGTAGGCATAGACGTCGTCGCGGCTCGAGCGGTACAGCCGGTCGAACTGCACATCGGCCGCCGGTCGGTCGCGAGTGGCGATTGCTTCGCTCACACCTGTACTACGTCCTCGGATGCGCATCCATCACACATCATCGGCAGATACGCGGTCAACCGCCCGCCTCCGCGATACACGGGGCGGGCGGGGCCTTGGGAGGGCTTGGGTGGGTGAGGAAGCTAGACGGGCGTCACTAGGCGGCCTGCTGCTGCGGCGCGGCCGCATCTTCAGCCGGAGGAGCACCGTTCTCGGCGGGCGCTGGATCGGGCACCGCGACGGGCACGCCGGCCCGCTCGATCCCCAGCGCGGCATAGACCTTCTGCTCGATCTGCGCGGTCGTGGCGGGGTTCTCGCGCAGGAACGCCTTCGCGTTGTTGCGGCCCTGCCCGAGGCGCTCGCCGTCGTAGCTGAAGAACGCGCCCGACTTCTGCACGATGCCGTGCTCGATGCCGAGGTCGAGCACGCATCCCTCGGAGGAGATGCCGACCCCGTACTCGATGTCGAACTCGGCCTGCCGGAACGGCGGGGCGACCTTGTTCTTGACGATCTTGGCGCGCACGCGGTTGCCGACCGCCTCCGTGCCTTCCTTGAGCGTCTCGATGCGCCGGATGTCGATCCTCTGCGAGGCATAGAACTTGAGCGCGCGGCCGCCCGGCTGGGTCTCGGGAGAGCCGAACATGACGCCGACCTTCTCCCGGATCTGGTTCGTGAAGATGCAGATCGTGTTGGCGCGGTTCAGGTTGCCGGTCAGCTTGCGCATGGCCTGCGACATCAGTCGCGCCTGGAGGCCGACCGTCTGGTCGCCCATCTGTCCCTCGAGCTCGGCGCGCGGCGTGAGCGCGGCGACCGAGTCGATCGCGACCACGTCGAGCGCGCCGGAGCGGGTCAGGACATCGGCGATCTCCAGTGCCTGCTCCCCGTGGTCGGGCTGGGACACGAGCAGCTCGTCGATGTCGACGCCGATCGTCTTCGCATATGTGGGGTCGAGCGCATGCTCGGTGTCGATGAATGCGCAGATGCCGCCCATCTTCTGGGCCTGGGCGATGATCTCGTAGACGAGCGTCGTCTTACCCGAGGACTCGGGGCCGAAGATCTCGATGATCCGCCCGCGCGGGACGCCGCCGACCCCGAGCGCGAGGTCGATCGACAGCGCACCCGTGGGGATCGCCGCGACCGGGACCGCGGCCTGGTCGCCCAGGCGCATCAGGGACCCCTGGCCGAACTCGCGCTCGATCTGGGTGACGGCGGCCTTCAGCGCCGCTCCCTTGGCCGAGTCCTGCCCCTTGCCGTTCGCCTCGGCCTTGCCGTTCGATTTTGCGTCCGCCGCCTTGGCGGCCTTGGTCTCGTTCTTCTTCGCAGCTTCCATCGTTGCCTCCCGAGGCGCTGAGCGACTAGCTCACATCGTGTGCTTGACCGAGGCATGTTGGAGGTCGCCCCGGACGGAACGAGAGGCTAAGAGGCGCCGTGTGACGGGACAACGCGCGGGGCGCGCGAGGGTGGGTCAGATCTGGGTAGGTACGGCTGGGACAGCCGCCGTGGTCACTTCGTGCTCAGGCGGAGCCAATCGACAACGGCAGCGCGTCACCATGGGCCAAGCGAGGCGACTTTTCCACGCTATGCGGGGAAAAGTCAGCACGCATGGCGCACCGGCCCCCGGGCCACAAACGGAGCCGCGCACCGCCCGGGGCGGGCGGTGCGCGGCCAATCCCCCTATGGGACGAACAACCCCTGCTTGGCGAACAGCGTGTTGCCGCTGGGCGTCCCGGCGAGCCCGTCCGGCCCGCCGTCATGGACCTCGATCTGGCCGAGCTCCCAGACGGAGCGCTTGCCCTCGGGCACCGCACCCGGCATGACCGCGTCCATCGTGGTGGACACCGAGCAGGACGCGCCGGGCTCGCCCGCCGTCGCCGTGCACGGAACCGTCACGGGGAGCGGAACATCCTGGACGGTGGCGCCCTCGTTGGATCCAGCGCCGTTGGCGCGGTCCGTGATCCGCACGGACGCCCTCGCCTGGAGCTCACCGGTGTAGTCGGTCAGGCCGCCCTGGTTGCGGACGTCCGTCAGCGAGACGGTCACCGCCACGTCCGCATCGTCGGCGGGCGTTCCCGGATTGCCGGGCTGCACCAGGTACTTGACGGAGCCCGTGAAGGCCGGCGCCTCACCGTTGACGTCCGGAGTCCCTGCCGTGAGGAAATCGGACGTCGGGTTGGGCGAGCTGCACGACGGGAACGCCAGCGGCGGGCCGTGGGTCATGTTGATGGCCGGGCCCGCGCACTCCGTGTAGGCCGGGACGAGCGACACCGACGTCGGGCTCGCTGCCTTGGGGCGTGGGTACGACGTCGCAGCCGGATAGCCGGGCGCGAGCTCGTAGCCGGCGGGCACGAACTTCGCGGCCGGATAGTCGACGAGACCCCCGAGCGACCCGGGCGCGTCACGCACGGGCAGCCGCAGCTGCAGGTTCTCGATGGTCACGTTCTGCTGGTTGTTCGACGAGCGGCCGTAGCTGTTGCCGAGCCCCGTGCCCGAGTCCTTCGGCAGCAGCTCGAGCTTCACCACGTGGCCGTCGGCAAACCGGTAGCCGTTCGGGTGCAGCTGGAACACCTGCCGCTCCGGGGTCGCCGTGATCGCGGGCCGCCACAGGCCGCGCGCGACCAGCGTCTGCGTGTTCGTGCTGGTGTCGACGTCCAGCAGGCGAGCCGCGATCTGGGAGTCGGATCCCGCCGACGTGATGTCGGCCACCACGGTCGCTGCGCCCAGCAGTGTGAAGCCGCCCGTGGGCACCGGATCGCTGCGGTACGTCGCCGTGTCGGCCTGGTCGGCCGACGGCGTCGTGGCGCAGGCGCCCGGCCCGGTGATCGGGTCGAACGGGGTCGCGATCGAGGACGAGCCCGCCGTCGGCAGGATCGTCTTCGGCGGGGCAGAGTCGATCCGGATCTCGCCCGGGGCGATCTGCGCCCAGGTGGGCGCTGTGAACGGGCCTCCCGACGCAGCTGCGTTCGGGCAGGTCTGCGTGTAGGTCGTGACGCCCTGGAACGGCACCGGGCCCTGTCCCTTCACGTAGTAGTTGAACCACGCGAGCTCCTGCGCGGCACGCGCAGCCAAGGCGTCTGCCTTGTTCTGGCCGCGCTGGTGGCCGAAGCTGCCGAAGAACAGCGAGATGGCAGCGCCCGGGTATTCGGCCTTCGTGCGGTTGTAGAACCGGATGGCCTCGTCGGCCGGGAAGAGGTCGTCGGTCCAGCCGCTCGAGATCAGCAGCGGCGCCGGCGCCTGCGAGTGGTCGATGTAGTACGACGAGTGGTGGGTCGTCAGCTCGTCCCGGATGTCGGCGGGCGCCGGCAGCGGGTCGCCGTTCGCGTCGTCGTAGGGCTCACCGTTGATGAAGGTTTGGTGCCAGTTGCGCAGGTCTGCGTCCGGATCGGCACCTGCCGCCGCATAGAAGCCCACCGCGAGCCCGGTGGCGTAGAGCGCGTTCTCGAACGAGGCCTTGAGGACCCCGGTGCGGCCCTGGTAGGGCGCGTCCTCCACGTAGTCGAGGGTGCCTCCGTTGGGCGTCAGCGAGTACGCCAGGTCGGTCCAGGGAATCTCCGGCGCAGCGGCCGAGATCTTCATCGGCGTGCCGTTCGGGCTCAGCCACGGTGTGAGCGAACCATTTGTGAGCATCTTGCGGTCCTTGAGCGCGCCGAGAGCCATCGACATGCCGCCTCCGTAGGAACCGCCGATGGCGCCGATCTGCTGGAAGGCCGTGCGCCCCTCGTCCGCGAGCAGCCCGGCGAGCTCCTGTGCGTCGCGAACCTCGTAGCGGGTGTCCAGCAGGCGCACGTGCCCGGCGGCACAACCACTCGGGTCTGCCGATTGCGAGGCGGCGTTGCCACACGACTGGCCGAAGCCGCGCGTGGTCATGCTGAAGGTCGCGTAGCCGGCGTTGAGGAACGGCTGCATGTTGGAGAGCGAGAGCTTCGTGCCCCCATAGCCGTGGAAGAGCATGATCAGCGGGTACGGCCCGTCCGGGCCGCTGGGCGGCTCGGGCGGGAACGCCACGCGCACGTCGATCGGCACGCCGTCGAAGGTCTTGATGGTGCTGCGGGCGGTGCCGCCGGGGTTGCCGGCGATGGTCTGGTCACACAGCCGCACCCCGCTCCCCTGCACCGCGCAGGGAATCGGGTTGGGCGTGTTCGAGAACACGTTGGGAATTGCGGCATTGGCGGGCGCAGACAGCGCCAGCGAAGCCACGGCAGCCGAAACTACGACGATCCAGCGGACCATGCTTCTCCTCTCCCGGGTGAGCTGCAAGGGCGGCGTGAAAGGAGACCCTAATGCGCTTCTCAACGCAGTGTCAACCAGGGGTCAGCCCCGGGACACTCGGAGACTGCCCCGGTGGCCTGCGAACGGCGGCTCTCCTACGGGATGAACACTCCCTGCTTGGCGAACAGCTGGTTCGGCGCCGTGGCCGCCAGCCCGTCCGGTCCGCCGTCGGTCAGCTCGATCGCGCCCAGGTCCCAGACCGAGCGCTTCCCCTCCGGGACCGCCCCCGGCACGACCGCGTCGAAAGTGGTGACCACGGCGCAGGTGGCCCCCACCGGCCCGGCCGTCGCCGCGCACGGCACCGTCACGGGGAACGGGGAGTCCTGGGTGGTGGCGGGCTCGCTCTGCGACGGCCCGTTGTAGCGGTCGGTGATGCGCATCAGCGGCGTCAGTTGCAGCTCGCCGGTGTAGTCGGCCAGGTCGGAGCGCCGGCGCACGTCGGTGATCGAGACCGCGAGGGCCACGTCCGCCTCGTCCACGGGGGTGGTCGGGTTGCCGATCAGCACCCTCACGCGCGCGGTTCCCACCGACGCGACGGGATTGCCGTTCGCGTCCGGAGCGCCGACCGTGAGGTGCGAAGACTCCTGCTGGGGCGGCGCGCACGACGGATAGGTCAGCGGCGGCCCGTGCGAGCGGTTCGGCGAGGAGCACTCACGGAACGCCGGCACGAGGGACACGCTCACGGGACTGGCGGACTTCGGCCGCACGTAGTTGGGGATCTCCGTGACCGCGGGCGGCCCCACGTTGCCCTGCTCGTCGACCGCCCGGATCGCGACGAAGCGGCGCCGCTCGGGCGGGATCTCCATCGTCTGGGTCGTGCCCGGCGCCGTGGGGGCCGGTGCGCCGGAGGCCGGCTCCTGGCTCGAGAAGTTGGACGGCGTGATCGTGCCGTTGGACTGCACGACCTCGTAGTGGTCGACCGTGCCGCACATCAGGTCGTCGCCGGGCGCCTTGAACGTGATGTTGTTGTTCGCGTCGAGCGCGACGTCGTACGGCTTGCCCGGCAGCGCAGCGTCGCGATCGTAGTCACCGGAGCTCGCGTTGTCGTGGTGGAACCGCGGCCACGAGCCGGGCGAGCACGACGGCGCATCCGTCTCGTAGGCGAGCAGCGTGCCGGTCCGCGTGAGTCCCACGATCACCTTGCGCGCCGACGCCTCCACGTCGAACGTGCCGAGCGAGCCGAGCACCGGGTTCGCGACGGTCCAGTCCGCCGTCAGCTTCGGGTACCCGGGCACGTTGACGCCCGCCGCGTTGAACCCGTACATGTCGAGCGAGGCGGTCCCGCCCACGGACTCCTCGCCGGGCAGCCCGTCGATGTCCCCGACCGACGGGCCGGTGAGGAACGAGAGGTCGTTCACGGGACTCGGCCATCCGGGCCGGAACTGCCCGGTGCTCGTGTCGTAGGACGCCAGGAAGTCCTGCCCGCCCTGGTACTCGTTGATGACGAGGTCGAGCGCGCGGATCACGCCCGCGTTGGGCGCCAGGAACTCGGCGCCTCCGCCGGGGGTGAGGTTGCCGAAGGCGGGGTTGCCGACCGCCGGGATCGCGGGCGTGTCGAACTTGCCCACCCCGGCAGCGAAATCGGTCTGGAGCGCGTTGTCCTGCATCCGCGACTGGACGTCCGGTGACTGCCCGTAGCAGGAGCTGCCGTCCGGGTTGAAGATGTAGCCGGGTCCGGCGCCGGGGATCACGCCGACCTTCCGGCCGCTGCCGCCGCTCGCGCACTCGACGGGGCCGATCACGGGCGCGCCGGTGATGCCCTCGCCGACGACGGGCAGCAGCTCCGTGAAGATCAGCCCGACCTTCTTCGGCCAGCCCGGCAGGTACGGGCTGGGGCCGCCGAGGTCGGGGCCGCCGGGCTCGCCCTCCGGCTGCAGCGCGAACACCCGGCTGTTGCCGAAGTCGAGCTGGCCGGTCTGGCCCAGCGCGGCGAGCGAGGCCGTGTTCAGCGAGCCGGCGTTGAGGCCGCCGTCGGCCTCGGCTTCGTACTCCTCGTTCGTCCCGACGACGATCTCCGGCTTGCCGTCGCCGGTCAGGTCTCCGACGGCGGGAGTGTGGACGATCGCGCCCTGGTTCAGATCGGACCCGATGTCGGTGCGGAAGGTGGGCGCATGCGTCTGCGGATCGATCGCGGTGATCTTCGAGCGGTCGATCACGAGCACCGGGAAGCCGTCGACCGGCGTGCCGTTCGCATGCCACGCGTAGACGTGGCGGTCCATGCCGGCGATCACGACCTCGAGGTTGCCTCCGTTGCCGTCGAGGTCCACGAGCACCGGGGAGCTGAGGAAGCCGTGCTGGGTCCGGTAGCGGTGACCGCGGCGCACGTTCACGAAGGGCTGCAGGGGCTTGCCCGAGTAGTCGATCTCCGCCTCGCGCTTGAAGCGCAGGGATCCGTCCGCGTTCCACACGTACAGCCGGCCGTTCATGTCGGCCGCGGCGACCTCGGGGATGCCGTTGCGATCCAGGTCGGCAGCCGAGATCGAGGCCAGCATCGCGCTGCGGGACGCGCTCGCCTGCACGTCGCCGCTCGTGAAAGCGCGCTGCCCGGTGTGCAGCGGCAGCGGGTCGCCGTTGTTGGGCCACCCCGGCAGCTCCGTCCCGTCGCGGCGCATGGCGTGCACGACACCATCTGCCGTCGCGAAGACCAGCTCGTTGCGGTTGTCGGCGTCGAGGTCCACGAGCAGCGGCGAGGACTCGCCGTCGCTCGGCAGGTGCTTCGGGAAGCCGGGCAGCATGTCCTGGTCGCGATGCAGGTACATGTTGCGGCGGTCCTGGCCGGTGAGCGTGGTGGCGCCCTGCGTGGCGGTCACGACCACGCGCACCACGAATCCGTACGGCTCGGTGTTCGGGCGGCCGTTGAAGTTGGGCGGCCCGGGCGCCGGCTCGGGCCCGTTGAACGCGCCGGCCGTCGCGGGGAAGCGGGACTCGAGGTCCGCCAGGTCGAGTGTCGCCAGGGCGCCGCTGAACGCGCTGGTGTGCGTCGTGCCGTCGCACCAGCTGGACGACACGAGCTTGAAGTCTCCGGCCGGGATGTCCGTCGTGCTGCCGTTGTTCGGCTCCGAGCCGGGCGCCACCTCCACGCGGCAGGTGTAGCCGCTCCCGCGCGCGTGCACGTCGCCGCGCACCGTGACCGTCGGCTGGGCCGGGTCCACGTGCTCGTACCACTCGGGGGACGTGATCTCCGCTTCGGGCGGGATCGTGCCGGCGTCCGTGGCCTCGATCGCCTTCACCATGTTCACGCGGCCGTACCCGTAGTACTCGTCGAAGCCCTTGCGCGCCGGGTAGCTCTTCGTGGTCGCGACCGGCGAGATCACCGGCCGGTTCAGCGTCGTGTCCGTGAACAGCCGGTTCTTGTCCGTGCAGCCGGGCAGCGGGAGCGGGTGGCAGGCGGTCTCCGGCTGCGTGGCGAAGTTGATGTCGTCGACCTGCTCGACCGCGTCGACCGAGCCGGACGCCATCAGCTGGCGGACCTCGTTGACGCTCAGCACGCACGGGTCGCCGCTCGCCAGGGTGCACGCCGGATGCTCGTCGAGGTCCCCCGCGTCGCGCGCGTTCAGCGCCGCGCTGTAGATCAGCCCCGCGAGACCGGAGCCCACGCCGGTGGCGTCCGACGAGCAGCTGGTGCTCGGGATCGCGACGGTGATCTTGGTCGAGAAGTTGGTGCAGCCGTTGAACTCGACGTACGAGCGGCTCGCCGGGGTCAGCACCTCGTCGTACTTCGTGACTGAGTTCACCACGATGGTGTGCGGATAGTTCGACGGCCAGTTGTGATGCTGCGCGGCCTCGTCGGCGGCCGAGGCGATCACCGCGACGCCGTGGTCGTACGCGTACTCGACGGCCTGACGGGCGAGCTGGGTCTGGTTGAGCGTGCCGAGCGCCTCCTGGATCACGAGCGCGCCGCTGTCCACCCCGTACAGCACGGCCTGCGCGAAGTTGTTCGCGTCCGCGACGAAGGAGTCGCCCACGCGCAGCGGCATCGACATGCAGTTCGGGCAGGACCCGGCGTCGCCGCCGTTGTTGGACTCGGCGGTGGAGCCCTTGGCCTCTCCCGTCCCATGGTTGTACTTGACGTCGTCGTAGGCGTCGTTGTCGTCGTCGAGGAAGTCCCATCCCGCGATGTCGTCGACGAAGCCGTTGGAATCGCCGTCGTTGTCGTTGGAGAACGCGATGATCAGGTCCTGCGGGGTCATCACGCCGGGCGGGCCGACGCGCCGCGGGTCACCGAGGTCGACCCGCGGGTCGCCCACGTAGTCCTCCACGTTGAAGACGTCGTCGCCGTTGCAGTCATGCTGCGTGCAGCCATCCGGCACGGGCAGCTCGCCGTCGTTCAGATAGGTCTTGCGCCGCAGGTCGGACATGGCCCCCGCGTCGTCCCACCTGATGCCGGAGTCGAGCACGGCCAGCACCACGTCCGGGCGGCCGGTGGTCGTCTGCCAGGCGGTGTCGACGGACGCGCTGCGGTCGACGACGTGCGCGCCCCGCACGCCGAACAGCTCCCGCGGGTTCGCCGTGTGGGGGCTGCCGGCTTCGGGCGTGGCGGCGTACTTGAACTCGTTGTTGTCGCCGCTGAGGTCGTTGGGCACCTCGCCCGGGCCCACCTTGTACTCGGGCCCCGTCCCGTAGGGAAAGTCGGCGCCCGCGGGCACGGCGCAGAGCGCGAGCACAGCCAGGCAGGCCGGCACGAGCAGCCATGTGCGCGCGAGCCTTCCCTTCGGCGATGCCCTCAGCTTCTCCCCCCTTCGCGCTGGCGCCCGACCCTATCCGCGCGCCCCTGGCCGCAGCCGGCCGGGTGTCAGCGTCCCGACGCTAATGAACGGTCGTTTTCTTACCCTTGGCGAGCGGCTCGTAAACCGCGCCCGCGGGTCGCAGCGTCGAGCGATAGAGCGTCAGGTCCGCCGTGGCGAAAGGCGCGCGCAGCTCGGCGGGCAGCGCTGGGAGCTCGAGTCCGCGCGAGATCCTGGCGCCGCGCTTGGCGCGCGCCAGCGTGACGTGCGGCCAGAACGGGCGTTTCTCCGGCTCGTACAGCCGCGTCGCGGCGAGGCGCGCCGAAAGTCCCTCCTGCCAGCCGGTGAGCGCGTCGTCGCGGTCGGCCAGCTCGAGGGCGAACAGGCGCGGGCGGGAGCGCGGCACGGGCTGCACGCCCGTAGCCTGCAGCTCGACGGGCTGCAGCGGCTCGGCAAAGGCGACCTCCGCGATCCGCTGCACGTCGCGTTCGTACTGGTAGCCGAGGAACACGAGGGTCACGTGCAGGGACTCCGGACGCACGACGCGCAGCTCCGGCTGGTCGCCGAACGCGGCCGCCGACCACCGGGCAAGGGCCGGTACGACGGGCCCGGGCAGGTCGAGCGCCACGAACAGGCGCACGCGCGGGCTCCCCGGCCGCTGCTTGCCGGCCATCCGCTACAGCGGGGCCGACTCGCGCCGCAACAGGCGTCGCAGCAGATGCAGGGCGACTGCCGTCGAGCGGTCGCGGATGTCCGCACGCGAGCCGGGCAGGTCCACCGAGCGCGTGACGCGCTCGTGGTCGCTGCCGAACCTCGCGGTCACGCAGAAGCAGACGCGGCCGACGGGCTTGTCCGGCGTGCCGCCGTCCGGGCCGGCGATTCCGGTGAGGCCGATCGCGGTGTCGGCGTGGAACCGCTCGAGCGCACCGTCGGCGAGCGCCTCTGCGACCGCGTCGGAGACGGCGCCGTGCTCGGCGATCAGCTCCGCCGGGACGCCCAGCAGCTCGGTCTTCGCCTCGTTCGAGTACGCCACCACGCCGCCCGCGAAGTAGGCCGACGCTCCCGGGCGGTCGGTCAGGCGCGCCGACAGGAGTCCGCCCGTGCACGACTCCCCCACCGCCAGGCGGCGCCCTTGCAGCAGCGCTGCGACCTGCTCGTCGATCGAGCTGCCGTCGGTCGAGAACACGGCCTCGCCGTGGCGCGCCACCATCGTCTCGACGAGCCGCTCCGCGGCAGCGTCGCTCCGCTCGTCCGAGCGGATCACGATCTCGAGCTCCGCGCGGCGCAGGCAGGTGGTGATCTCGAGGCCGCCCAGCCCCATCTCCGCGTCCGCGACGCGCAGGGTCTCGGCGATCTCGGACTCGGGCACCCCGAACATGCGCACCATGGTCTGCCGGTAGCGGGGCGCGCCCGCCACGACCTGCTTGAAGGGCTCCGTGAGCACGGCCTGGCTCCAGCTTTCCTGCAGCTCGCGCGGGGGGCCCGGCAGCACCACGACGACCTGGCCGTCGGCGGGAACGACGAGGCCCGGGGCGGTGCCCACCGGGTCGAGCGCGACGGCGCCCTCGGGGACCATGGCCTGCTTGCGGTTCGCGAACTCGAGCGCCTTCGGGTCCAGGTTCCAGCGCCGCGCGAAGCGAGCGATGATCTCACCGATCCGCCGCTCGAGCGCTTCGTCCAGCAGCAGCGGGCGGCCGGCGAAGTCAGCGACGATCTCGGCGGTCATGTCGTCGGCCGTGGGGCCGAGGCCGCCGCTCGTGAGGATCAAGTCCGTGCCTTCGGCCCGCATGAAACCGAGCGCCGCGAGCAGGTCCTCGCGACGATCGCCGGTGATCATCACGTGGGCCAGCTCCACGCCCAGCTCGGCGAGGCGGTCCGCGAGCCACGGCCCGTTGCGATCCTGGACGCGGCCGGAGAGGACCTCCGTGCCGGTCACGACGACTCCGGCGCGGACGCTCAGGAGCGGACCTTCACTCGCATGTCGGCAGGCTGTCTCCGGAGAGCGGCCTGGTGCCGGAGCTGCGCACGAGGAAGCCGATCGGCTCCGAGCGCTCGGGCGTGTCGCGCCGGCGCCCGTTGATGCGCAGGTCGCCGCCGCCGTTGCCCAGAGTCACCCGGAACGAACGCGACCGGAACGGGCCCTGCCTGTCGCCCTGCGCGACGATCACGCCTCCGACGCGCTCCCTGCCCTGGGCATCCACGACGCATACCCACACGTTACGGGCCGGGACGACTTCGAGGCGCACGTTGCGCGGGCGCTTGCGCGTCTGCGGCTCCGCGGCGGCCGGCTGCTCCCGGTCACGGTCGCGCTGCGGCGCGCCCTGGGTCCCGGTCTGCTCGCGCGACGCGGTCCCGTCGCCACCCTCCTCACCCCCGGTCAGCCCCAGGACGAAGAGGAACACGACCACGGCCAGGAGCGCCAGCCCGAGGCCGACCCCGCGCCGCGGTGGCCCCACGCGCTGCGCGCGCGAGGCGACGCGCCGCCGGCGCTGGAACGCAGCCACCTCGAGGTCCTCCGGCTCCTCGAAGCGGGCGCTGTACTCGTCCACGAGCAGGTGCGGGTCGAGGCCCAGGAACTGCGCGTACGTGCGCAGGAACGTCTTCACGTAGGTGGGGCCGGGCAGCACGACCCACTCCTCGTTCTCCAGCGCGCGCAGGTACTTGGCGCGGATCTTGGTCGCTTCCTCGACGGTGGTGATGTCGATCTTGTTGCGGATCCGGGTCTCGCGCAGCAGTGAGCCGATTTCCGCCATCAGCGCATTCGTGGCCGGAGGAAACGCTCCACGAGGACAAGGTACCGCGCCGGAAATCCCGGTAGGTACGGGAAAACGGCCGCGTGGGAGCCGCCTCCCGCCGGTGGTGCGACAGATCGTGTCCCCTACGCGCACTCCAACCCGCGCACCGGGGTCGGGTCGCGGCCGCTACTGGTCGTCTTCGTCCGGGGGCGGTACGTCGTCCGCCGCCGCGGGGACGGTCACTCGCTGCGCGCCGCCGCCCTCGTCCAGCACGCGCGCCACGTCGGCCTCGGTGATCAGCACCTGGCGCGGCTTCGAGCCCTCGTAGCCGGAGATCACGCCGCGGCGCTCGAGCATGTCGATCAGCCGCCCCGCGCGCGTGTAGCCGACGCGCAGGCGCCGCTGCACCATCGAGACGGACGCGGTCTGGGTCTGGGCCACCAGCCGGATCGCCTCCTCCAGCAGGTCGTCCTGGTCGGGCGAGAACTCGCCGTCTCCCCCGGCCTCCTCCGGCACCTCCTGCCCCTCGAGCAGCTCCTCTTCGTATTCCGGCTCGGCCTGCCCGCGCCACACGTCGGTGACCCGCGCGACCTCCTCCTCCGTGATGTACGCGCCCTGGATGCGCTGCAGCTTCGATGAGCCGATCGGGCGGAACAGCATGTCGCCCTGCCCCAGCAGCGACTCCGCGCCGCCGCCGTCGAGGATCACCCGCGAGTCGTGCTGCGAGGAGACCGCGAACGCAATCCGCGCCGGGACGTTGACCTTGATCGTGCCGGTGATGATGTCGACCGACGGCCGCTGCGTGGCGAGCACCAGGTGGATCCCGACCGCGCGAGACTTCTGCGCGAGCCGGATGATCGAGTCCTCGACCTCCGCGGGCGCGACCATCATCAGGTCCGCCAGCTCGTCGATCACGCACAGGATGTACGGCAGCGGGGGCTCCCCGGACGCGGCGCGGGCGCGGTTCAGCTCGACGATGTTGCGCGTGCGCGACTGTCCCATCACCTCGTAGCGGGACTCCATCTCGCGGATCAGATTGGCAAGCACGTTCGCCGCCATGCGGGGGACGTGCACGACCGGGGTGAGCAGGTGCGGGATGTCCTCGTAGTGGTTCAGCTCGACGCGCTTCGGGTCGACCAGCACCATCCGCACCTCGTTCGGCGTGGCGCGCATCAGGATCGACGACAGCATCGTGTTGATGCAGCCCGACTTCCCCGAGCCGGTGGTGCCGGCCACGAGCAGGTGCGGCATGCGGGCGAGGTCGGTCCAGACGGAGTTCCCGGCGATGTCCTTGCCGAGCCACACCGACAGCGGCGAGCTGCCCGCGCCCTTGCCCTCCTTGTCGCCCAGGTCGCGGCGGAAGATGTCGCCGAGGTAGACCATCTTGTGCCGCTTGTTGGGCACCTCCACGCCAACCGCCTGCTTTCCGGGGATGGGGGCCAGGATGCGAATGTCGGTGGAGGCGAGCGCGTACGCGATGTCGTCCTTCAGCTGGGTGACCTTGGAGACCTTGGTGCCGGGCGCGAGGCGCAGCTCGTGCCGCGTGACGCGCGGGCCGCTCACCTGTCCGACGACCTTGGCCTCGATGCCGAAGTGGCCCAGCGTCTCCACGAGGAGCCGGGAGATGTCGTCCTGGTTGGAGATGTCGGGCCCCTGCCCCTTGGCGGACTGGCGCAGCAGCTTCGGGTCGGGCAGCGCGTAGTCCAGTCCCTCGGACTCGGTGACCGCCGAGCGCCGCTTGCCCTGCGGCGTGAAGAGAGCCGGGTCGCTCGTGTCCTCCGGTGCTGCGGGCGCGGCGGCCGCCCTGCCGCGGATGTCGCGCTCGACCTGCACGAGCGGGTCCTCGTCCTCGCGCTCGAGCGCCTCGTCCTCGGCCGCGACGATCTCGACCTCGCCGGTGGGATCTTCGCCGGGGTCGCCGGCCAGCGCCGCGATCCGCGGCTCGCCGGGCGGCTCCTCGGGGACCGTGCGCTTGCGAGCATCGGCGCGCGCGCGCTCCAGCTCGGCTCCCGCGCGGGTGCGCATGCCGTGTGCGCCGCTGCGCACGCTCGCGACCAGCTGGGAGATCGACGCGCCCGTCAGGAGCAGCAGACCTCCCAGCATCAGGACCACGAACAGCAGGTGCGCGCCGGCCTTGGAGAAGAGAGTCGACGAAACCCAGTACACGAGCTCGCCCGCGATCCCGCCCCGGTCCATCATCTGGTCGGTGTCGAACAAGTCGCGCGGCGGCCCGCCGTCGGGCCCCAGGCCGAGCGATCCGGCGGCGAAGCCGAGCGCCAGCGCGACGGCCAGCACGACGGCACCGGTACGCATGCGCTCCGGCGACTCGAGGTGAGGGCGCGCGGCCAGCGCCACCCCGGCACCGATCACGAACAGCGGGGCCAGGTATGTGACCGAGCCGATCAGGAACCGCAGCGCGTCGACGACGCCCTCGCCCACGGCGCCGCCTTCGGACCCGGTCCACAACACGAACCCGAGCAGCAGGCCGATCGCGACGAGGCCGAGGCCGATCGCGTCGAGCGCGGGCTGCTCCAGCTCCGAGAGCCGGGGCAGGTGCAGGCTGGGCATGCTGCGGCGCCGGCGCTGACGCTTGGGCGCAGGCGGCCGGCGCCGGGCCGGAGCGGCCCTGCTCTGCGGCTTCTTCTTGCGGCGGCTGGAAGTCTGTGCCATGGCTGGCCGGCCGCTCGCGGCCGGCTCGACCTGACTTCGACACCGGGGGCCGCCCCCCTGCCGGTAGCCTTCGCCCGTGGCCACGGCGGTCGTCACGGGAGCGGGGCGCGGCATCGGGCGGGAGATCGCCCGCATGCTCGCCGGCCGCGGCCTGGACGTCCTCGTCACCGACGTCAACGAGCAGGCCGCCCGGGAGACTGCGGACCAGCTCGGAGGCTCCGCGTGGGCCATGGCGCAGGACGTCCGGGACCCCGATAGCCATCGCACCGTGGCCGCGGCGGCTGCCGGGCGCGGCCCGATCGGCGTGTGGGTCAACAACGCCGGGGTCCTGCGGACCGAGAAGTCGTGGGAGCACTCCGACGACGACGTGCGCATGCTCGTCGAGGTGAACCTGCTGGGCGTGCTGTGGGGCTCGCGCGCCGCGGTCGAGGCGATGCGCAACGGCGGCGGCGACCTGATCAACATGGCCTCGATGTCGGCCTTCGGCGCCGTGCCGGGACTGGCCGTCTACGGCGCCACCAAGCACGCCGTCCGTGCCTTCACCGAGTCACTGCAGGGCGACCTCGACGACGCGGGCATCCAGATCCGCACGCATGCGATCTGCCCTGACGGCGTCGACACGGGCATGGTGCGCGAGCGCCAGGGCGACAAGGACGCCGCGATCATCTTCTCCGCCCCGCGGCTGATGCAGCCGGAGGAGATCGCGCAGAAGGTCGGCGCGGTGATCGGGCGGCGCAAGCCGCTGGTGGCCATCCCCGCGAGCCGGATGGTCCTGACGCGCACGATGGCCCTCTTCCCCGGGCTCAGCCTGCGGCTGTTGCCGCTGTTCAAGAAGGCCGGCGAGAAGAAGCGCGCGAAGGCCTGAGTCAGACCTCGACGACCACCGGCAGCACCATGGGCCGCCGGCGCAGGCGGTCGTAGATGAACGCCGCCACGTCCTCGCGCACGTGCTCCTGGAGCAGCGAGATCTCGTGGACCTCGTCCTCTGCCGCGTGCGCGAGCGAGTCCTCGACCGTCACGCGCAGGTCCTCCAGCACGCCGTCCGACTCGGTCAGGAACGGAACGCCGCGCGTGATCACCTCGGGCGGGGCCAGGGCCCGCCCGTCCTGTCCCGAGACCGTCGCCACGACGATGAAGATGCCGTCCGCCGACAGGGCCCGGCGGTCGCGCAGGGCGACGTCCTCGATGTCGCCGACCTCGACGCCGTCCACGAACACCACGCCCGTCTGCTCCTGGGCCCCGAAGCGCGCGCCCGAATCGTCGATCTCCAGCGGCAGGCCGTTGCGCCCGCGGAAAATCTCCTCGGACGGGATCCCGACCGCCTCGGCCAGCTTCCCGTGCAGGTACAGCCGCTTGTGGTCGCCGTGGATCGGCATCACGTACTTGGGCCGCGTGAGGTTCAGCATCAGCTTGATCTCCTCCGACCAGCCGTGTCCCGACGCGTGCACCGCGGCGTCCTGGGTCGTGATCACGGTCGCGCCGATCTGGTACAGGCGGTCGACCGTCTCGTTGACGGCGCGCTCGTTCCCCGGGATCGGGGTGGCGGAGAAGATGATCGTGTCGCCGGAGTGGAGCTTCACGTTGGGATGCTCGCCGTGCGCCATGCGGCGCAGCGCCGACAGCGGCTCGCCCTGGCTGCCGGTCGTCAGCATCACGAGCCGCTCGTCCGGGAAGCTCTCGATTTCCTTCGGTGAGACGAGCAGTCCCTCCGGCACCTCGGCGTGGCCGAGCCGGCGCGAGATGCTGAGGTTCTTGCGCATCGAGCGGCCGACCACGGCGACCCGGCGGTCGAGCGCGATGGCGGCGTCGATCACCTGCTGGAGCCGGTGCACGTTCGACGCGAACGAGGTCACGACCACCCGCCCGGGGGCGCGGCCGATCACCTCCTGCAGCACCGGGCCCACGCTTGCCTCCGACGGCGCGGTGCCGCGCCGGTCGGCGTTCGTGGAGTCGCCGCACAGCAGCAGCACCCCCTCCCTGCCGAGCTCCGCCAGGCGCGCCGCATCGGTCGGCGGGCCGTCCACCGGCGTCTGGTCGAACTTGTAGTCGCCGGTCAGGATCACGGTGCCGACGTCACATGTGGCGGCGACGGCGCACGCGTCGGGAATCGAGTGCGAGACATGGATCATCTCCAGGTCGAACGGGCCCGCGGTGAAACGGTCGCCGGGCTCGACGTCGTGCATCGGCACGCCCTTCAGCTTGTGTTCCTCGATCTTCGAGCTGGCCATCGCGATCGTCAGCGGCCCGCCGTAGACCGGCGGCCGCGCGTCGAGCTCGCGCAACACCCATGGCAGCGCCCCGACGTGGTCCTCGTGACCGTGCGTGAGCACGATCGCGTCGATCCGGTCGGAGTGGTCGAGCAGGTACGAGAAGTCGGGCAACACCAGGTCGACGCCGAGCATCTCGGGCGTCGGGAACATGAGGCCGGTGTCGATCACGACGATCCGCCCGTCGTACTCGAGCACCGTCATGTTCTTGCCGATCTCGCCGAGACCGCCGAGCGGCAGGACCCTCAGTTTCGAAGCCAGCGTCAGTCCCTCGCAGCGACGGCCGGTCGCAGGGCGTCGAGCATGCGGCGCAGCTCGGTCAGCTCGGCCTCGTCGACCTCGACCAGGGGCAGCCGGACGCCGCCGAGCTCGAACCCGAGCTCACCGAGCGCGGCCTTGATGGTCGCCGGCGGCGGTGCGATGAAGAGCGTGCTGTACAGGTCCTCGAGCTCGGCGTCGAGTGCCCGCGCGCGCTCCGAGTCACCCCCGCTGGCCGCCTCGAACACCTCGCGCATGCGCTCGCCTGCGAGATGCGAGGACACGGTGATGCCGCCGGCGCCGCCGATCTCGGCAAACGGGCACAGGAGGTTGTCGTCGCCCGCCAGCAGCGCAAGCTCCGACTCCTCCACGATGCGGCGCGCTGCGTCCATGTCGGAGTTGGCCTGCTTGACACCGACCACGTTGGGGATCCTCGACAGCTCGATCAGCAGGTCGGGCTCGAGGTTGATCACCGAGCGGCCCGGAATGTTGTAGAGCACCACGGGCACGTCGCCCGCCGCCTCCGCGCAGGCCGTGAAGTGCGCGCGCAGGCCGCGCTCGTTCGGCTTGTTGTAGTACGGCGTCACGACCAGCACCGCGTCCACCCCCCGGGCTGCCGCCTCTCGCGTCAGGTGCACCGAATGGGCGGTGTCGTTCGAGCCCGTCCCGGCCACCACCGTGGCGCGGCCGCCGAGCTCATCCACCGCCGCCTCGAACAGGTGCAGCTTCTCCTCGTCGTCGAGCGTCGCGGACTCACCGGTGGTGCCGGCGATCACGACGCCGTCGGAGCCGTGCTCGACGAGATGCCGCATCAGATCGCGCGCGGCGGCCTCGTTCACGGCGCCGCTGTCGTCGAACGGCGTCACCATCGCGGTGAGGATCGGCCCCAGGTGGGTCTCGGAGGACATGCGCGCCGATTATTCCAGCTTGGGGGGCTGTGGTCGGCTATCGTCAGGCGCGTCCACGAGGGGGGTACCGAATTGTCTGACGATCTGATGTTCCAGCCGGTCACCGAGCTTGCTGCCTCCGTGCGGGGAGGCGACGTCTCCGCCCGCGAGCTGGTCGAGGCCTCGCTGCAGGCGATCGACCGCCTGAACGGCGAGCTGAACGCGTTCGTGACTCTGTGCGAGGACCGCGCCCTGGCCGAGGCCGACGCCATCCAGCCGGGCGACTCCCGCCCGCTGGCGGGCATTCCGATCGCGATCAAGGACCTCGGCCAGTTCACCGAGGGCGTGCGGACCACGATGGGCATGAACGCCATGGAGGAGTGGGTGCCGCCCATGGACAGTGCGCTCGTGCGGCGCGTGCGGGAGGCGGGCGCGATCGTCGTCGGCAAGACGAACACGCCCGAGCTGGGCATCCTCCCCGTCACCGAGCCGGAGCGCTTCGGCCCGACGCGCAATCCATGGGACACGTCGCGCACACCGGGTGGCTCGTCGGGCGGCAGCGCCTCCGCGGTCGCCTCCGGCATGATCCCGATCGCGCACGCCAACGACGGCGGCGGGTCGATCCGCATCCCGGCGTCCGCTTGTGGCCTGGTGGGCCTGAAGCCGGCGCGCGGTCGCGTGTCGCTCTCGCCGATGGGCGAGTACGCGGGCGGCATCGCCATCGACGGCTGCGTCAGCCGCACCGTCGCGGACACCGCGCTGATGCTCGACGTGATCGCCGGATACGAGCCGGGCGACCCCTACTGGGCGCCGGCTCCACTTGCGCCTTTCGCGGACGCGGTCGAGCGCGCTCCCGGCGCGCTGCGTGTCGCGTTCATGACCGAGTCGCCGAACGGAGTGCCCGTGCACGACGACTGCGTGACAGCCGTGCGCGAGACGGCGGAGCTGCTCGAGTCGCTCGGCCACTCCGTGCAGGAGGCGCCGCCGCTGAGCGACGAGGGTTACATCGACAACTTCATCAAGCTCTGGACGTCCGGCGTCGCCATCGCGGTGCGCGGCTTCGGGATGCTCCGCGGCGAACCCCTCGACCTCGACAAGCTCGAGCCGCTCACGCGCGAGATGAAGGAGATGGCCGACGGTTTCAGCGCCGCGGACTACCTCGAGGCCCTGGGCTTCCTGCAGATGCTCTCCCGCGGCGTCGTCGGGATGTGGAGCGACATCGACGTGCTCCTCACCCCCACCGTGGCACAGCCCCCGCTCCCGATCGGCGCGCTCGCGCCGCAGGAGGGAGAGCCGGCGATGGCCTGGCTGAACAACGCGGCGGAGTGGGTGCCGTTCACTCCCGTCGTGAACGTCACCGGGCAGCCGGCGATCTCGCTCCCGCTGCACCACTCGGAAGCGGGCCTGCCGATCGGAGTCCACCTGGTGGGGCCGCCCGCCGGCGAGGAGCTGCTGCTGTCGCTCTCCGCACAGCTGGAGCAGGCCCGACCCTGGGCCGCGCGGCGACCCGAGGTGGTGGCGGCATGAGCGACCTGCTCGGACAGTCAGCCGCCTCCATGGCCCGCGCCGTGCGGGACCGCGAGATCAGCCCCGTGGAGCTGGTGCAGGCGCACATCGACCGCGCCGAGGAGTGCAGCGACCTGAACATCGTCGTGCTGCCCCGCTACGAGCAGGCGCTGGAGGAGGCACGCGCGGCGGAGCAGGCGCTTGCGGACGGAGGAGTCGTGGGCGCGCTGCACGGCGTGCCCTTCACGACCAAGGAGTGCATCGAGGTCGCGGAGATGCCGTGCTGCGACGCGTCGAAGATCTTCGAGGGCAACGTGTCCACGCAGGACGCGACGGTGGTGCGCAACCTCCGCGGCGAGGGCGCGATCCTCCTCGGCAAGACCAACATCCCCGAGTTCGCGTTCCACTACGACTCGAACAACCTGATCTACGGCGCCACGCACAACCCGCACAACCCGGAGCGGTCGGTCGGGGGCTCATCCGGCGGCGAGGGCGCGGCGCTGGCGACGGGCATCACGCCGATCGGCGTGGGCTCCGACTACGGCGGCTCGATCCGCGTGCCCGCGCACTTCAACGGCGTGACGGGGCTGAAGCCCGGCCGCTGGGTCGTGCCGTACGGCGGTCACTTCCCGCCCGCGCAGGCGATGTCGATCCAGCTGTGGTCCGAGATCGGCCCGATGGCGCGCTACGTGGACGACCTGCAGCTGCTGCTGCCGATCTTCGCGAAGCCGGACCCGACGACCGACCCGGACGTGGTGCCGCACCGCATCGACCCCGACCCGCCGCAGGGGCTGCGCGTGGCCATCTTCGACGACGACGGGCTGTGCCCGGTCGATCCGGCGATCCGCGAGGCGGTGCGCTCGGCCGGCCGCGCCCTGGCCGACGCGGGACACGAGGTCGTCGAGGAGCGCCCGCCCAACCAGGCCGAGGTGCGCGAGGTGTTCGAGTCGATCGCGCTGGCCGAGACGATCGGGCTGCTGTGGCCGCTCATCGAGCCGCGCGAGGAAGAGCTCTCGCCGCAGATCAGGCGGCTGCTGGCGCGGCGTGAGACGCTCGACGTGGACCTCGCCACCTACGCGGGCCAGTTGGCCTACCGCCTCGACCTCGAGCGCGCGGTCGCCGCGTGGCAGCAGAGCCACGAGATCATGGTGTGCCCGATCTCCGCCACCGCGGCGTTCCCGATCGGCACGGAGGTGCTGGACATCGACGGGCAGGAGTACGAGGAGATCGACCTGTTCTCGCTGTCCACGTACGCGAACGCCATGAGCCTGCCGGCCGCCGCGGTCCCCGTCGGCCGCACGCCCGACGGGCTGCCGATCGGCGTGCAGGTGATCGGGCGCCGCTACCGCGAGATGGAGGTGCTGGCGGTCGCGAAGGAGCTCGAAGAGGCGCTCGGCGGCTGGATCAGGCCAGAGCTCGCAGGCGCCGCGCAGGCTTAGCGCGGACCCTCGGAGCTCCCGTGACTTCCGGCTGAGGAAATCACGGCTTTCTAGAGAACGTGCTCGAGGCCGACGACCAGGTCGTCCACCTCGGGCACCTTGCGCACGGCCAGCAAGACCCCGGGCATGAACGACTCGCGCGAGAACGTGTCGTGGCGGACCGTCAGCGTCTGCCCCAGGCCGCCGAAGATCACTTCCTGACTGGCGAGCACCCCGGGTAGCCGCACGCTGTGGATCTGGGGCGCGTTGCGCCCGCCCGCCTCCTCGATCAGCTCCGCCGTCCGCTTCGCCGTCCCGGAGGGCGCGTCCACCTTCGCCTCGTGGTGCAGCTCGATGATCTCGTAGTCGGGCATGTGCGGCGCGATCAGCTTGGCCGCCTCCATCATCAGCACCGCGCCGATCGCGAAGTTCGGGGCGATCAGGCAGTTGCCCTTGGAGCGAGTCGCGTTGATGCGCAGCTGCGCGACCTGGTCGGAAGTGAGTCCCGTGGTACCGACCACGACGTGCGTGTCGTACTCCAGGCACTCCTGCGTGTTCTGGAACACCGTGTCCGGCACGCTGAAGTCCACCACCACATCCGGGTTGGCCTGCGTCAGCGCATGCTCGAGCGTCACGCCCAGCTCGGGGTCCGCGCGCTCCACCAGCTCCATGTCGGCGGCCTCGTCAACCGCCGCGCACACGGTCGCCCCCATGCGCCCGGCGGCGCCGGAGACTGCGACTCGGATCACGCCGGGGCGAGCTCCGCGCTGACGGGCGCCAGCGCGCTGCGGAAGAGGTCCTCGTCGCGCCCGATCGCCGCGACCGACATGCCGGCCGCGGGGTAGAGCTCGCCGGCCAGCCGCTCGAGGTCCTCGCGGGTGACACCCTCGAGGCGCTCGATCGTCTGGTCGAGCGTCAGCAGAGGCGTGCCCATCAGCACGGAGCGTCCCAGGCGGTTCATGCGCGCCCCCGTCGACTCCATGGACAGCGCCAGCCGGCCCTTCACGTGCTCGCGCGCGCGGCGCAGCTCGTCGTCGCCGACCTGCTGGTCGCGGATGCGCGCCATCTCGCGACCGATCACGTCGAGCGCCTGGACGACGTTGTCCTCCCGCGTGCCGACGTAGATGCCGACCTGCCCCGTGTCCTGGTACTGGCTTGCCCACGAGTAGACCGCGTAGGCGAGGCCGCGCTTCTCGCGCACCTCCTGGAACAGGCGTGACGACGTCGAGCCGCCCAGGATCGCGTCGAGGATGGACAGGGCAAAGCGGCGATCGTCGTTGCGCGCGATGCCCTCGCCCCCGATGCAGATGTGGTACTGCTCGGTCTCCTTCTGGTGGAACACGGCCCGCGCCTCGCGACGCGGCGGAGCCGCTTCGGGCAACTGCAATCCCCCGTTGCGCGAGCCGTTCACGAACCGCTCCGCGAGTTGCTCGATCTGCTGATGCTCCAGGTTGCCCGCCGCCGCGACGACGATCGCGCCGGGCAGATAGCGGGCGTGGTGGTAGGCCGACACCGTCTCGGCCGTCAGGCCCGAGATCACCTCGCCGCGCCCGATCACGGGCCGCCCGAGCGGGTGGTCGCCGAACACGGCCGTGGACAGGACGTCGTGCACCTTGTCCTGCGGTTCGTCCTCGTACATGGCGATCTCCTCCAGCACCACCTCGCGCTCGGACTCGAGGTCCGACCAGGTGGAGCGCAGCAGCATGTCGCCCATCACCTGGAAGGCGCGGTCGAGATGCTCGTCGAGGAAGTGCGCGTGCAGGACCGTCGCCTCCTTGCTGGTCGCCGCGTTGATGTCGGCGCCCAGCCCGTCGAACTCCTGCGCGATCTGCTCGGCCGTCAGCTCCTCGGTGCCCTTGAACAGCATGTGCTCGAGGAAGTGCGAGATGCCGGCCTGCTCCTGCTGCTCGTCACGGGAACCAACCCGCACCCACAACCCGAGCGCGATCGACCGCACGGACGGCACGCGCTCCGTCACGACCCGGATGCCGGAGTCGAGCTGGGTGAGGGTGTGTTCCTGTGGCAAGGAGCGGGAAGCGGTCAGTCGCGGCGCTCGCGCGGCCCGCGGTCGCGGTCCCGGTCGCGTCCGCCGCGGTCACGGCCGCCCCGGTCGCGTCCGCCGCCGCGGCCCCGGTCCCGGTCGCCCCGGCCGCCGCGGTCACGGCCGCCGGACGGCCGGCCGCCGTTGCCGGTGCCGATCGCGGCCAGCTCCTCGGCCGTCTTGTCGGCGATCTCGGGGTCGTCGGCCAGGCGGAGCCCGATGCGACCGCGCTCCTTGTTGAGCTCGACCACCCGCACCTTCACCTGGTCGCCGCGGTTGACGACGTCCTCGACCGTCTCGGCGCGGCCGCCGGGCACGAGGTTCGAGATGTGCAGCAGGCCGTCGGTGCCCTTGCTGAGCTCCACGAAGGCGCCGAACGTGGTCGTCTTCACGACCTTGCCGTCGTAGACCTCGCCGAGCTCGACGTCCTTGGTCATCTGGCGGATGGCCTCGACGCAGGCGTCGCCCTTCTCGCCGTTGACCGCGTAGACGAGCACCATGCCGGTGTCGTCGACGTCGATCTGGGCCTCGTACTCCTCGGACAGCGCGCGGATCGTCTCGCCGCCCTTGCCGATCACGGTGCCGATCTTCTCGGGGTCGATCTGGATCGACGTGATGCGCGGCGCGTGCGGGCTGAGCTCGGCACGCGTCTCGCTGATCGTGTCATCCATCTTGCCGAGGATGTGGTCACGCCCCTCCTTGGCCTGCTCGAGGGCACGCTTCAGGATCTCGAACGTGACGCCCGTGATCTTGATGTCCATCTGCAGCGCCGTGATGCCGTCGGGCGTGCCGGCGACCTTGAAGTCCATGTCGCCCAAGTGATCTTCCACCCCGGCAATATCGGACAGGACGACGTAGTCGTCCCCCTCTTTGATCAGGCCCATCGCGATGCCGGCCACCGGCTTGCGGATCTTCACGCCGGCGTCCATCAGCGAGAGAGTCGAGCCGCACACCGAGGCCATCGACGACGAGCCGTTGGACTCGAGGATGTCGGACACCACCCTGATCGTGTAGGGGAAGTCCTCCTGCGACGGGATCATCGGCAGGAGGGCCCGCTCGGCGAGCGCCCCGTGTCCGATGTCGCGGCGCTTCGGGCCACGCATGAACCCCGCCTCCCCGACCGAGAACGGCGGGAAGTTGTAGTGGTGGAAGTACCGCTTGGCGGTCTCCAGCCCGAGCGTGTCGAGGCGCTGCTCCTCGCGGCTCGTGCCGAGCGTCGCGACGGTGTAGGCCTGCGTCTGGCCGCGGGTGAAGATCGCGGAGCCGTGCGTGCGGGGCGCAATGCCCACCTCGGCCCAGATGTCGCGGATCTCGTCCGCCGCGCGGCCGTCCGGCCGCCGCTTGTCGACGGCGATGCGCTTGCGGATGATGTCCTTCTCGAGCTTGTCGAAGGCGCGCTGCACGTCTGCGTGCGTCGGGTCGCCTTCGTTCACCTCGTCAAGGGACGCGTACTGCGCGAGCACGGCCTCCTCGACCGCCTTCGTGGCGTCCTGGCGCTCGAGCTTGTCCTCGACCTGCGTCGCCTGGTCGAGCGCTTCGCCATGCGAGGAGCGGATCAGGTCCAGCAGCCCCTGGTCCACCTGCGGCTCCTCGAGCACGATCTTCTCCTTGCCCACCTTGCCGGCGAGCTCGCGCTGCGCCGCGCACAGCTTCTTGATCTCGTCGTGCGCGATCTCGAGCGCGTCGAGCAGCTCGGGCTCGGTGATCTCGTTGGCTCCCGCCTCGACCATCAGGATGGCGTCGTCGGTGCCGGCCACGACCAGATCGAGGTCGGACTCGGGGATGGCGGGCTCCGCGGGGTTGACCACGAACTTGCCCTCCAGCTTGCCGATGCGCACCGCAGCCATCTGGGTGGGGAACGGGATGTCGGACAGCGCCAGCGCCGCGGAGGCGCCGTTCATCGCGAGGATGTCGTAGGGGACCACGTGGTCGACGCACATCGGCGTCGCGACGATCTGGGTCTCCCGGTGCCAGCCCTTCGGGAACAACGGCCGGATCGGCCGGTCGATCATGCGGGCGGTGAGGATGCCCTTCTCGGAGGGGCGTCCCTCGCGCTTGAAGAAGCTCCCGGGGATCTTGCCGGCGGCGTACATGCGCTCCTCGACATCGACCGTGAGGGGCAGGAAGTCCACGTCACGCGGGTTGCCGGCGGTCGCGGTGCACAGCACCATCGAGTCCCCCGCGCGTACGACTACCGAGCCGCCCGCCTGCTTGGCGAGCTTGCCGGTCTCGAAGCTGATCTCGGTCCCGGCGATATCGACCGACACGCGGTCAACTGAGGGAGGGGGCATTCTTGTTCCTTTCGTGGCAGCCTCCGGTTGGCTGCAGCGGTTATTGGGCTCTCCGGAATCTAGGCGCGAATGCTAGCAGCGGGTCGCTGCGCAAAAAGGGCTTTCAGCGCCGGAGCCCGAGCTCCTGGACAAGGGACCGATACCGGTCCACGTCCTGCCTGTTCAGGTAGTTCAGCAGGCGGCGGCGCTGGCCGACCAGCATGAGCAGGCCGCGCCTGGAGTGGTGATCCTTCTTGTGGGTGCGCAGGTGCTCGGTGAGCTCGTTGATGCGCGCCGTGAGCAGGGCCACCTGGACTTCCGGCGAGCCCGTGTCGCCCTCGTGGGACGCGAACTTGCGGATCACCTCGCTCTTGGCCTCTTTGGTGAGAGTCACGGCGAAGCAAGGTAGCAGGAAGGGCCTGCAGACCGGCCCTCAGCGGGTCGAGCCGGCGATCTTCTCGGTCTGCTCGACGTCGGCTCTCATCTGGCGCTGCAGCGCCTCTACGGAGTCGAACTTCACCTCGTCGCGCAGGCGCTCCAGGAACTCCAGCGTCACGGTCTGTCCGTAGAGGTCCCCGTCGAAGCCGATCAGGTAGGCCTCCACCCGCAGGTCGCCGGCGTCCTCGAAGGTGGGACGCACGCCGATGCTGATCGCGGCCGGGACGTTCGCACCGAGCGTGTCGCCATGCGCCCTCCCCGCGTAGATCCCGGGCGCAGGTATGACCGACTCGGGCGGCAGCCCGAGATTGATCGTCGGCATGCCGAGCTCGCGGCCGCGAGCGTCGCCGGGCATCACGTCGCCGACGAGCCGGTAGGGCGAGGCGAGCAGCTCTGCGGCGGCGCTCACGTCGCCGGCGGAGACGAGCTCCCGGATCCGGCTGGACGACACGGGCTCGTCGCCGTACTCGACCAGCGGAACCACCACCGTCTCGAACTCCTTGCGGGCGCGCAGCAACTCGGCGTCGCCGCTGGCGCCCCGCCCGAAGCGGAAGTTCTCCCCCACGGCGACCCGCCGGGCATCGAGCGCGCCGGCCAGAACCTGTTCGCAGAACTCCTCCGGGGTCTGCTGCGAAAGCTCGGCCGTGAACGGGATCGCGAGCAGCTCCTCGACTCCCAGCTGCGCAACCAGTGCTGCCTTCGTGCCGGTGGTGGTCAGGAGCTGCGGCGCGTCACCGGGCGTCAGCACCTGCAGCGGGTGGGGGTCAAAGGTCACCACGGCCGGACGCAGCCCGTTGGCGCGCGCGCCCTCGACCGCAGCCTCGATCACCCCCCTGTGCCCTCGGTGCACGCCGTCGAACGTGCCGAGCGCAATCGAGCGGCCTGCGGGCGCGGGAGGAAGCTCCGCGAGCGACCTGTAGACATCCATCGCCCGCTGGAGGCTAGAGAATCAGGGCGGAGCGCCGGGTATCGCGCCCTCGCGATGCACGCTCGGGCGCTTCACGAAGCGGCGGCAGTCCACGCGGCGGCGCTTGCGGATCGTGCCGCGGCCCTCGAAGGAGTAGTCCGCCCCGAACGACACCTTGCGGCTGCGCGGACAGCGCGGCAGCTTGGTCCAGAAGAGCGGCCGCCTGCCGCGCCGCTCCAGGCGCAGCCCGCGGATCTTCAGGTGGATCTCGGCGAGATGCAGGTACAGGCCGGGGATCAGCGGCTTCACGTAGGTGGGCAGCTCGAGGCGGTATCCGAAGCGCCCGCGCTTGCCGGACTCGTCCACCAGCCTGCCCTCCAGCACCTGGTAGGCGTAGGCGGGCGTGAACTCGTTCGGGATCACCAGCACGATCACGGACGCCAGCGCCCCCGCCGCCGGCCGGGCGAGGAACAGGTGGATGTCGGAAGAGAACGGCGTGTCGATGTGCGGGCGCGCATCGAGCACGATCGTCCCGGAGGCGAAGTGGGAGCTGCGGCAACGCGCAGGGTCGGGCGGATACCGCTCCAGGCGCGCGCGGTCGCAGTAGTACTCGTCGCGCAGGAAGGCGCTGCGCAGCGACGCGCCGCGCGGGAAGTGCACGACGGCGTTGGTCAGGATCGGCGGCGGCTCCCCAGTGGTCTCATACGCGCGCGCGTCGGCGACCACCGTGTACGCGCCGTACGAGCGCTTCACGTCGGTCAACCGCGCGTTGAACTCGCCCACCAGCTCCGCCCGCGCGCCAACCGGGAACGTGCACAGCAGCGCAGACGCGAAAACCCCCAGTACCAACCCCCGGTGCGACACATCGTGGACCGTATAGGTACTCCAAACCGCGCACCGCCGGTTCCAGGCGTCAGGTGAGCACGGTTTCCGGCTTCAGCAAGTCACCGCGCCGGCGGGCCACGGCGAGCAACGCGCCCTCACGAGTCAACCGCACGGCCGATCCCTCCTCTCCCACCCCACCGGGGCTATGGACGGCTCGCCCGTGCCGCACGTCGTCAGCTTCCCCCTCGGTCAACGGGCACTCCGGCAGAAAGGGAAGCGCGTAGGAGAGCGGGCGCACCCGCTCCGGATCCGCCTCCGCCAGCGCGAACGGCCCCACCGCGGTGCGCTCCAGCTCCAGGCAGTACGCCCCGGCGCCGCACAGCTCGCCGAGATCGGCGACCAGCTGCCGCACGTATGTCCCGCTCGAGCAGCGCACCGTGAGCCCGGCTTCCTGCGCCCCCTCGTCGAACCGCACGAGGTCGAGCGCGTCGATCACCACCTGCCGCACGGGCACCTCCACGTCCTCCCCGCGCCGGGCCTTCCGGTAGAGGCGCTCGCCACCCACCTTGACCGCCGAATAGGCGGGAACCCGCTGCTCGATCTCACCGGTCAGCCGGGCCGCCGCCGCGCGCACCGAGCCCTCGTCCGTCCCGACCCCGGTCGACGTCACTGCGCCCGTCGGATCACCCGTGTCGGAGATCGCCCCGAACCGCGCGACCACGCGATACGCCTTCGGCAGCCCGACCATGTACCGCTGCAGGCGGGTGGCGCGGCCCACGAGCACCACCAGCAACCCGGTCGCGAACGGGTCGAGTGTGCCGGCGTGGCCCGTCTTCGCCCCCCGCGCGCGGCGGATGGACTCGACCACGTCGTGGGACGTGACCCCCGCCGGCTTCGCAACCAGCAGGATGCCGTCCACGCGCCTACCCGAGCTGGGCCGCGATCTCGGCGCGGAGGAACTCGATCAGCTCCTCGCGGGTGCGCGTGGTGGAGAAGCCGGCGGCCTGGCGGTGTCCGCCGCCGCCCTCCTCGCGCGCGATCACGCTCACGTCGACCTCGTCCGCGGACGCCCTCAGGCTGACCTTCAGCACGCCTTCGCGCCCCTCCTTGAGCTGCTGGCGGATGAGCGCCGCGACCACGGTGCCCTCGATCGCGCGGATGTGGTCCACGATGCCCTCGGACAGGTTCTCGTCGGCGCCGAGCTCCTCGTAGTCCGAGCGCAAGATGTATGAAGCGGTCAGCCGGCCGTCGTCGTAGCGCTCCACCCGCGAGAGCACGCGCGCCAGCAGCTCGAGCTTGGCCAGCGGCACGTTCTCGTACAGCCGGCGGAACACCTCGTGCACCTCGACGCCGTGCGCAAGCAGGTCGGCGGCCATGACGTGCGAGCTCTGCGTCGTGTTCTCGTACTGGAACTTGCCCGTGTCGGTCACGAGCCCCACGTAGAGCGCCTCGGCGATCTCCGTCGTGAGCTCCACGCCGAGGTCCTTGTTCAGGCCCCAGATGATCTCCGCGGTGGACGAGGCGCCGTCCACGACCAGGTTCGCGGTGCCGAAGCGGGTGTTGTCGTGGTGGTGGTCGATGTTCACGATGTGCGCGTCGTCGCGCGCGAGGAAGCTGACCGGCATGCGGTCGATGTTCCCGCAGTCCAGGAACACGATCGTGCGCTCCTCGGCGTCGTCCGGCAGCGTGTGGCACGCGCCGTCGAGCGGCAGCCAGCGGTACTCGTGGGGCAGCGGGAACTCTTCCTCGGAGAGGAACATGACCGTGTCCTTGCCGAGCGCGCGCAGGATCTCGTTCATCGCCACCAGCGAGCCGAGCGCGTCCCCGTCGGGGTTCTCGTGCGTGGTCAGGAGGAACTTCTCGCTGGAGCGGAGCTCCGCCAGCACCTCCTCCCGCCCGGTGGTCGTGTCGAGCGTCACGCCGGCGCCTCCGGATCGTCGGTCAGCAGCTTCTGGATGCGCTGGCCGCGCTCGACGCTCTCGTCGTAGCGGAAGTCGAGCTGCGGGGTGCGCTTCAGGCGCAGCTCGCCCGCGACCCGGCTCTGCAGGTAGCCGTGCGAGGACTGGAGGCCGGCCAGCGAGTCCGCGCGCGTCTGCTCGTCGCCGAGCACGCTCACGTAGACGTGGGCATGCCGAAGATCGGGGCTGGTGTCCACTGAGGTGACAGTCACAAAACCGATGCGGGGGTCCTTCAAATTCGTGGTGATGGCCACGCTCAGAACCTCGCGCACGGCCTCATTGACTCGCCGCATCCTGTCCTTGGGCATGGTCTGATGGGGTGTTGCCCCTCCCCGCTCCCTCTTATTGACTATACAAGCGACGTTTCGCCGCGCTCGCCGGGAACCCTCGCGCCGCTCGCAAGGTGGGCGATCAGGCGTCTCAGGCGTCCAGATCCTCGAACGAGACGAGCCGCCGCTCAACTCGCACTCCGTCGGGAAAGCGGGCCAGCAGGAAGCGCTCGACCTCGTCGGCGACGTGCTCCAGGTCGCCGGCCGACCGGCCCACCAGCCCCGCGGCCAGCGTGGCCCGCTGCCACAGGTCCTGGGCGCCCACTTCGGCGACCGACGCGCCGAAGCGCCGGTTGAGCGCAGAGCGCACCGAGAGCAGCTCTTTGCGCTTGCCCTTGAGGCTGCCGTTGTCGGGCAGATGGAGGTGGATCGTGAGTGCGACGAGGAACGGCATGCGCCGCGCCGAGTGGACGCTACTCGAGCGTCTGCGCAACCTTCCGCGTCTCGTAGGCCTCGATCACGTCGCCGTCCTTGACGTCGTTGTAGTTCTCGAGCACGATTCCACACTCGAACCCCTCCTCGACTTCCCTTGCGTCGTCCTTGAAGCGCTTGAGTGAGGCGATCGAGCCGTCGTAGATGATCGTTCCCTCGCGCACGAGCCTGACCTTCGCCCCGCGTGTGATCTTGCCCTGCACCACGTGGGACCCCGCGATCGTGCCGATGCGCGAAGCGCGGAAGGTCTGGCGCACCTCGGCCATGCCGAGCGACTCCTCGACCTCCTCGGGCTCCAGCATGCCCTCCATCGCGGCGCGCAGCTCCTCCGTGACCTTGTAGATCACGGTGTAGCTGCGGATCTCCACGCCCTCCTGGTCGGCCAGTGTCTTGGCCTCCGGCAGGGGACGCACGTTGAAGCCGATGATCACGGCGCCCGAGGCAGCCGCCAGCATCACGTCCGACTGGGTGATGCCGCCGACGCCGGTGTGGAGCACGTTCAACCCCACCTGCGACGTCGAGACCTTTGCGAGCTGGTCCTGGAGCGCCTCCAGCGAGCCGGCGACATCCGCCTTCAGCACGATGTTGAGCGCGACCGCCTCGCCCTCCTTGACGCGGTCGAAGACGTCCTCGAGGCTGACCGGAGCGGACTTGCGCCGCGCCAGCGCCTCGGTCTTCAGGCGGATCGCCCGCTCGCCGGCGAGGTGGCGCGCCTCGCGGTCGTTGCCGACCACGCGCACGGGCTCGCCCGCGTCCGGCACGGTGTCGAAGCCGAGCACCTCCACCGGCTCGCCCGGCATCGCCTTCTTGGCGCGCTGTCCGAGGAAGTCGTGCATCGCGCGCACGCGGCCCCAGTGGGCGCCCGCTACGAGCGCGTCACCGGTCTCCAGCGTGCCGCGCTGCACCAGGACCGTGACAACCGGGCCGCGGCCCGGGTCGAGCTTCGACTCGATCACGTGACCGCTGGCGGGCGCGTCGGCGTTGGCCTTCAGCTCCTCGACCTCGGATACCAGCAGGATCATGTCGAGCAGGTTGTCGAGGCCGTCCTTGGTCTTGGCGGAGACGTCGCAGAAGATCGTGTCGCCGCCCCACTCCTCCGGGGTCAGGCCCTGGCCGCCCAGCTCGCCGCGCACGCGCTCGGGCTGAGCGCCGTCCTTGTCGATCTTGTTGACCGCGATCACCATCGGGACGCCGGCCGCCTTCGCGTGGTCGATCGCCTCGGTCGTCTGCGGCATCACGCCGTCGTCGGCCGCGACCACGATCACCGCGATGTCGGTGACCTTCGCGCCGCGCGCACGCATGGCGGTGAACGCCTCGTGACCGGGGGTGTCGAGGAACGTCACGATCTTCCCGCCGTGGTGCACCTGGTAGGCGCCGATGTGCTGGGTGATCCCGCCGGCTTCGCCCGCGGCGACCTCGGTCTCGCGGATCGAGTCGAGCAGCGAGGTCTTGCCGTGGTCGACGTGGCCCATGATCGTCACGACGGGCGGGCGGGGGCTGAGGTCCGCCTCCGCGTCGTCGAACACCGGCGCGGGCGTCTCGTCCTGGGACGCGGTCACGACCTCGATCTTCTTGTCGAACTCGTCCGCGATCACGCCGATCGCCTCGTCCGACAGCGTCTGCGTGATGGATGCCATCTCGCCGAGCTGCATCAGCTTCTTGATCACGTCGGAGACCTGGATGCCGAGGTGCTCGGCCACGTCGCGGACCGTCGCACCGGACGGGATCCGGATCGCCTCCGGCTCCGCGACCGCGGTGGCCTGGTTCGACTCGCTCGGCTCGGGCGGCGGCGCGCCGCGCCCGCGGCTGCGCCGGCGCCGCTGGGGCGGCGGCGGGTGTGGCGCCTGGCGGCGCGAGGCCTGCGAGTCGATCACGACCCGGCGGCGGCGGCCGCCGGTGCCTCCGCCGGGGCGGCCCTGCGCGGGACGCTGCGGCCTGGGCGCGCCACCGTCACGGGGCGCGGGTGCCTGTCCGCCGGGCCGCCCACCCTGCGAGGGGGCGCCCCCCTGCTGGCCGGGACGGGACTGGCGGCCGTCCTGCGGCTGCTGGGCAGGCGCCTGCTTGGGGGCGGGCTTTGCCTCGCCGGAGCCTTGCGGCTTCGCGGCGGCGGGCTTTGCCGCCGGCTTGGCCTGGGCCTGCTTGTCCCCTGCGGGCCGAGCGGCCTGCTTTGCCGGAGCGGGCTTCGCGGCGGCCGGCTTGGCCGCGGGAGCGCTCGGCTTGCCGTTGCCGGCGCCGCCTGAGGAGAGCGCGCGCGTGGCGTCCGCCTCGTCAACCGTGGAGGCCGCCGCCTTGACCTCGATGCCGGCTGCCTTCAGCGCCGCGATGAGGTCCTTGCTCGTGACCCCCTTCTCCTTGGCTATCTCGTAGACACGCTTCTTGGCCATAGAGCTCCTGCGCGCGATCTAGCGCTCGTCCTCGTTGCCGGTGGCGGCCGCCTCGGCCGGAGCTGTCGCGTCTGCTCCGACGGGCGCCTCGGCCGGTGACTCGGGCGCCTCGACGTCGGCCTCGATCGGCCCGGTCTCCTCGCCCGCGGGCGGGTCCGGGGCGATCTCCGGCTCGGCGCCGTCCGGTGCCTCGACGTCGGCCTGGATCGGGTCCGCGCCGGCACCGTCGGCCGCAGCCTCGACTTCTGCGCCGTCGCCGCCGTCCGCAGCCTGGGGTGCTTCGCCCCCCTCGGCGCCTTCGGGGCCTGCCCCCACCTCGTCGCCCTCCTGCTGCTCCAGCTCCTGGTGCGCGGGCAGCCCGCAGTAGCGCGAGCCCGGCAGGGCCGCGTTCGGACAGCGCTTCCCGGTGCTCAGCACCGCATGGCAGCGACCGGAGACCTCTTCCTCCTGGTCGTAGCCCAGCTCCGCCTCCTCGGCGGCAAACTCGGTCTCGGACTTGATGTCCACGCGCCACCCCGTGAGCCGTGCCGCGAGGCGCGCGTTCTGCCCTTCCTTGCCGATCGCCAGCGACAGCTGGTCGTCGGGGACGACGACCGTGGCCTGCTTGTTCTCGTCGTCGACGAGCACCTCGCGCACGCGCGCGGGCGAGAGCGCCTTCGCGACAAAGCGCGCCGGCTCCTCGTTGAAGGGGATGATGTCGATCTTCTCGCCACGCAGCTCGGACACGACCATGCGGACGCGCGACCCGCGCGGGCCGACGCAGGCGCCGACGGGATCGACGCCGTTCGCGTGCGAGACGACCGCGATCTTCGACCGGTAGCCGGGCTCGCGCGCCACGTTCTGGATCTCCACCAGCCCGTCCGCGATCTCCGGCACCTCCAGCTCGAACAGCGACCGGATCAGCTCCGGCGAGCGGCGCGACACGATGATCGACGGCCCCTTCGCCTGGTTCGAGACGTCGGTGATGATCGCCTTGATGCGCTGACCGTGGTCGTAGCGCTCGCCGTGCACCTGCTCGCCGCGCGGCAGCAGCGCCTCGACGCGCTCGCGCAGCTGGACGAGCGTGTAGCGCGAGTCCGACTGCTGGACGATGCCCGTGATCAGCTCGCCGAGCCGGTCCTCGTACTCGTCGAAGACGTTGTCGCGCTCCGCCTCGCGGATCCGCTGCAGGATAACCTGCTTGGCGGTCTGGGCCGCGATGCGCCCGAAGTCGTCGGGCGTGACGTCGTGCTCCTCGATCTGGTCGCGGTGCTGCATGAGCCGCTCCTGATCGATCTCGGGCGGCTCGGGGTAGACCATCTCGCCCGTCTCCGGGTCCACGGTCGGCTCGCCGGCCTCCTCCTCGACCTCGTCGAGCAGCTGCTCCTCGAGGTCGGGCGGCAGCAGCAGCTCGTACACGCGGAAGTCGCCGCTCGCGCGGTCCACCTCCACGCGTGCGTACTTGGCCGCGCCCGGCGTCTTCTTGTATGCCGACAGGAGCGCGTCCTCCAGCGCCGCCATCAGGCGGTCAGCGGAAATTCCCTTCTCGCGCTCGAGAACGCCGACGGCCTCGACAATCTCCTTGGTCATCGCTCCCCCTCGAGCAAGTTGCTGCGGTTGATGTCCGAGT
>DASRIA010000070.1:0-2722 GCA_035650255.1 Solirubrobacterales bacterium | reverse complement strand
CCCGTTACCCCACCTGCCCGGACGCTCTTGGACATCGCGGGTCAGGTGCGGGTGCCGGAGCTGCGGCGCGCACTCGCGGAGGCCGAGTTCTTGAGACTCGTAACGCTCGACGAGGTCGAAGCGGTTCTGCGCCGCGGCAGGCCGGGCAGTGCACAGTTGCGCAAGGCGCTCGCAAGCCACGGCCCCCAGCTCGCAAGGACAAAGAGCACCTTGGAGGAGAAATTCCTCCTCCTCTGCGAGAAACATTCCCTTGCCCCACCCGACGTGAACGTTTGGGTGGCGGGCTGGCTCGTGGACGCGGTGTGGTTCGAGCAGGCGGTGATCGTCGAGCTGGACAGCCACCTCGCGCACGGGGCACCCGCGAGGCTCGAGCAGGACCACCAGCGCGACCTGGCCCTCCGCGCAGCCGGCTACACCGTCCTGCGCTACACCTGGCAGCAGCTCACGCAGACGCCGGAGCGCGTCGTGGCGGACCTCAGACGCGCGCTACGTCTGTGACTTGCCGCGGGCGATCGCGATCTCGCCCGTGCGCACCATCTCCACCAGCCCGAAGGGGCGCACCATGTTCTCGAAGCCCTCGATCTTGTCCGCGGTGCCGGTGATCTCGATCGTCACCGTGCGGCTCGACACGTCGATGATGCGGCCGCGGAAGATGTCCGCGAGCTGCATGATCTCGGCGCGACTGGAACCGTCGGCGGACACCTTGAAGAGCGCCATCTCGCGCGCGATCGTCTCCTCCGGCTCGAGGTCGCGGATCTTGATCACGTTGACGAGCTTGTGGAGCTGCTTCGTGACCTGGTCGATCGGGTGCGAGGCGCCGTCCAGCGTGATCGTCACGCGGGACACGGACTCGTCCTCGGTCGGCCCCACGGCCAGCGTGTCGATGTTGAAGCCGCGCCGCGCGAACAGGCCGGCGATCCGCGTGAGCACGCCGGGCTTGTTCTCGACCAGGACGGACAGGACGTGCTTGCGACCCGTGTGGATGCTGCCCGCGGCCTCGAGGTCCTCGAGGCGCAGGACTTCCTTGGTTCCTGGCTCACCCATGTGTCAGCCCACCATGTCCCGGGCGGCCGCGCCGGCCGGGATCATCGGGTAGCAGTTCTCCTCCTTGCGCACGCGCACGTCGAGCACCACCGGGCCGTCGGTCCCGATCGCCTCGCGCATCGCGTCCTCGACCTCGCTGTCGGCGTCCACGCGCATGCCGCGGGCGCCGAAGGCCTCGGCCAGCTTCACCCAGTCGGGGCTCTTGCCCATGTCGACCGAGCTGTAGCGCCTGTCCCAGAAGAGCTCCTGCCACTGGCGGACCATCCCCAGGTAGCCGTTGTTCATGATGAAGACCTTCACGTCGATGTCGTGCTCGACGGCGGTCGCCAGCTCCTGGCACGTCATCACGAGGCTGCCGTCCCCGGCCACGCACACGACCAGCTCGTCGGGTTGCGCCACCTTGGCGCCGATCGCCGAGGGCAGCCCGAAGCCCATCGTCCCGAGCCCGCCGGAGTTGATCCAGCGCCGGGGCGCCGGGAAGTGGAAATGCTGGGCGGTCCACATCTGGTGCTGGCCCACGTCCGAGGTCAGGATCGCGTTGCCGCCGGTGACCTCGTACAGCGCCTGGATCATGCGCTGCGGCGGGATGTCGCCGTCCTTGGAGCCCTCGAACTTCAGGGGCCACTCGTCCTGCCAGCGGCGCAGCTGCTCCCACCACTCGTCCATGCGCGATCGGTCCGCCTCCAGCGCACGGTACTCCGCGGTCAGCTTCGGGAGGATGCGCTTGGAGTCGCCGACGATCGGGATGTGTGCCGGCACGTTCTTGGAGATCTCGGCCGGGTCGATGTCGATGTGCACGAACTTCGCCCGCGGCGCGAACTCGGCCAGCTTGCCCGTGATGCGGTCGTCGAAGCGCGCCCCGATGGCGACGATCAGGTCCGCGTTGTCCATCGCGTAGTTGGCGGTGCGCGTGCCGTGCATGCCCAGCATGCCGAGCCAAAGGTCGTGCGGCGCGGGCAGCGCGCCGAGGCCCATCAGCGTGCAGGTCACGGGGAAGCCACCAGTCACGGCCAGCTCGGTCAGCTCCTCGCCGGCGTTGCCGTTCACGACGCCCCCGCCCACATAGAGGATCGGCCGCTTGGCGTTGGCAAGTGCCTTCGCCGCCAGCCGGATCTGCTTCGCGTTGCCCTCGACGAAGTTCTTGTAGCCGGGCAGCTCGACCTTCTGCGCCTCGCTGGGGTCGTAGGGGATGTCGGCACGCGACAGGTCCTGCGGGATGTCGACGAGCACCGGTCCCGGCCGCCCGGAGCGGGCGACGTGGAAGGCCTCGTGGATCATGTGCGGGATCTCGCGCGGGTCGAGCACCTGGAACGAGTGCTTGATCACGGGCATCGTGATCCCCATCACGTCGGCCTCCTGGAAGCCGTCCGTCCCGAGGAGGTCCGTTCTCACCTGGCCCGTGATGAAGACCGTCGGCACCGAGTCGAGCATGGCGTCGGCGATCGGCGTCACGAGGTTGGTCGCGCCGGGACCCGAAGTGGCGAGCGCAACACCCACGCGGCCGGAGGCCTTCGCGTAACCCTCCGCCGCGTGCCCGGCGCCCTGCTCGTGGCGGCACAGGATGCTGCGGATGCCCGCGTCGTACAGCGCGTCGTACGTCGGCAGGTTGGCTCCGCCGGGGATGCCGAATACCGCATCGACACCCTCCGCCTTCAGACATTCCATCATCGCGTCGACT
>DASRIA010000069.1:0-11003 GCA_035650255.1 Solirubrobacterales bacterium | reverse complement strand
CTCGACGAGGACACGGGCTACATCGCGACCTGGATCAACGGCCGGCCGGTGCAGCCCTCGCTCGACGGCAGCCGCCAGCGGGTCACCCGGATCGGCGAGGAGGTCCGGATCCACACGTGGACGCTCAAGGACGGCCGCTCGGTCGATCGCGTCGCGCAGTGCATCTCGCAGCCGTGCGCGCACCTGCGCAGCGGCGTCTACCGCGACTCCCGGGTCCGCGGCGACAGCATCGTGTACGTGGACGGCACCACGGTGGCGCAGACCCGTGCGGTGGCGGAGGCGGGCGCGGGTTTCTGACGAGGCGGTCGGTGGTATACCCGGCTCACGCGGCGCGGGGAGGATGACGCCGCGAACTCAGAAGCGTCGGAGGATCGAATGCAGCTGCGGAACCTTGCATTGCGCGTCGGGCTCGCCGGACTGGCGCTCGCGCTGATCCCTGCCGCCGCCGCGCCGGCCGCATCCCTCTACACCGGCCCCGGCCCGCGCCCCGGCCCGGCGATCCTCTACGCGCCGCCCGCGAACGCGCCGCAGCTGACCAACTCCGGCGTGTGGAACGCGTCCCCGATCCTGGTCTCCGGCGCGGCCGCCTACCGCGGCGGCGAGTACCTCTACCAGGACTTCCTCTACGACGACCACGGCGCGAACCAGGCGCCGGACCCCGGCGATCCGCGCACCGCGGGCAACACGTTCTCGAAGCCGAACGGGACCTACACGTACCCGACGGACGCGGCCTACGCCAACAACGCCGCCGACTTCGTCGAGCTGCGGGTGAGGCCAGTTGCGAACGCCACGGTGTTCCGCATCACCCTGAACACGCTCAAGGACCCGTCGCTGCTGGCCTTCACGATCGCCCTCGGGGGATCGCCCGGCGTGAGCTACCCGTTCCCGCGCGGCGCGAACGTGTCCGCGCCTGCCGGCCGGTTCCTGACGGTGCGCCCGAACCAGTTCGGAAACCTGATCGCGGAGCTGATCCATGCCGCCGATGGCTCACCGGTCGTCACCGGCCCTCACCCGACCGTGACCGTGGACGGCGCGCGCCGCCAGATCGAGGTGCGCGTGGAGCACTCCTCCTGGAACCCGACCGGCAAGGTGATCCGCCTCGCGGCCGGCATCGGCCTGTGGGACAAGGCCAACAACCGCTACCTGCTGCCGCAGCAGAGCGCCAGCGCGACGCACCCGGGTGGCGCCGGCGATGCCACCGCCCCGGCGGCCTTCTTCAACGTCGCCTTCCGCTTCGACGAGCCGATGCCGGACGTCGGCGACCCGGCCGGCACCGCGGAGAACCCGGCGTGGTGGCGTGACCAGGCCCAGGGCGCCGCGCTCGCCGACAACGACATCAGCGAGTTCCACGCGAACGTCGACTTCCGCAAGCTCGCCCAGAACACCACCGACAACCGCCAGGTGCCCACGACCGGCCCGATGAACCGCATTCTCGCGAGCCACTTCACGACCGGCCAGGGCGCGAACTACTCGCAATCCTGCTTCCCGGGGGACACGAGCGCCTGCACCGGCAACTTCACAGGCCGCCTGCAGCCCTACGCGATCTACGTCCCCGACCAGCCCGAGCCGGCCGGCGGCTACGGCATGACCCTGCTCCTCCACTCTCTCGGTGCCACCTATAACCAGTTCCTCGGCAGCCGCAACCAGGAGCAGTTCGGTGAGCGTGGCCCGGGCTCGATCGTGATCACGCCGCTCGCGCGGGGGCCCGACGGCGGCTACGACAACCTCGCCGCGGCCGACACGTTCGAGGTGTGGGCGGACGTCGCGCGCCGCTACAACCTCGATCCCGACTGGACCGTCATCACCGGCTACTCGATGGGCGCCTTCGGGACCTTCAAGCTCGCGGAGCAGTTCCCCGACCTGTTCGCCCGCGCGCAGCCGACCGTCGGCGAGAGCTCGGACACGAACATGCTCGCCTCGCTGCGCAACATCCCGGTGCTGATGTGGAACGCGCTTGCCGACGAGTTGGTGCCGCCCTCGTCATACCTGCCGACCGCGCAGGAACTGGACGCCCTCGGCTACCGCTACGAGCTCGACCAGTACGCCGCCGAGCACCTGACGCTCGCAATCCACGACCAGTACGCGCCCGCGGCCGACTTCCTCGGCACGCACGAGGTGAACCGCAACCCGCCGCACGTCACCTACGTCGTCGACCCGAGCCTCGACCACCCGGAGCTGAGCTTCGTCGCCGACCACGCGTACTGGCTCTCCAAGGCGCGCACGCGCGGCGCCGGCCAGGGCAAGCTCGACGCCGTCTCGCACGCATTCGGCACGGGGGACCCGACCGCGTCCGCAACGCAGAACGGCAGCGGCACGCTCGGACCGGGCAACCTCGGGACGCTCTCCTACACGAGCCAGTTCAAGACGTGGGGCGCGGCGCCGTCGATCCCGGAGGCCAACCGCATCGACCTCACGGCGACCAACGTCTCCGAGGTCACGATCAACCCGGCGCGCGCGGGAGTGGATTGCGACGTCGACCTGCAGGTCACGACCGACGGGCCGATCACGGTGCGGCTCACGGGCTGCAGCAGGGTGGTACAGGCCGGGAGCTGAGCCCGGCGCTCTAGTCCACGAAGCAGTACGAGTCGCTCGACGCGTCCCCGCCCTGTAGCCGCGCCTGGTGCACCCGCAGCCCGCGGAAGTCGTCGCCGTGCGGGAAGAACCGCTCGTCCACCGTCATGCCGCCCTTCTCGATGTCCGCATCGATGCGGGCCATCCACGCGCCGACGCCGTCCGGATAGAAGACCTCGTCCCAGGCTGCGTACAGCGAGTTCGTGTAGTACACGCGGCGCCCGTCCCGGCTGATCTCCACCATCTGCGGGCCGCCGGCCAGCGGCATGTCGGGAGCAGCAGGATGTGGCTTGCGGTCGACGATCCCGCCCATGCGCACCGAGCCCGTCTCCTTCGGGTTGTGGGGATCGCTGACGTCGAACTGCTTGAGCTCGCCGGTTCCCCAGCACGACACGTACAGCCAGCGGTCGTCGACGGACAGGTCGATGTCGCTCACCAGCGGCGGCACCGCGCCGAAGGGCTTCAGCGCGGGCGGGAGCTGCGACTCCTCGGCGGGCTCCGCCGGAATCGTGATCGCCTTCTTCGCCACCCACTGGTCGCCCTCCCGGTGCCACAGCCACACCGACGCGGACAGATCGGCGACGCTGATCACGACGCCCACGAACCCCCAGCTCTTGCGCGGGTCGTGCGCGGGACGCAGCTCGAGCACCATCTGATGCTCGTCGCCGAGGTCGACGCGCTGGAGCAGCTTGCCTTCGGAGAGGCTCCAGAAGTCGAGGTGGTGGCCGAATCGCTTCCCCAGCAGGTCCTCCGGGTTGAGGCCGTCCTCGATCATCGACGGTGTCGCCCACTCCGACGTGATGGCGACGTCCTCCTTCAGGTGCCACCACACGTCGTAGGCGTAGTGCTGGTCGCCCCGGTCCGTCTCCCAGGCCCCGGTGACCTCGAAGGTGTCGTGGTCGATCAACGCCACGCCGCCCGGGCCGTCGGAGTCCGCTCCACCGAGGTTGGACATGAAGATGCCGCCCGGCCCGCAGTGCACGGTGTGGGGGCGGGAGTAGCCGGCTTTGGCGGCCAGCTCCTCGGGTTCGATCGTGCGCACGACCTGCGGCTGACGCGGGTCGGGCTTGGTGTCGAGCACGAAAGTGCGTGACGAGCGGATGCCGGGCACGACCAGGTAACGGCGCTCGAGCGCGCCGTTGTGGGAGTGGCCCTCATGGCACAGCGCGCTGGAGCACGCGTTCCACCCGAAGTGGTGCAGCTCGTTGCCCTTGCCCGGCAGCTCGGCCCAGCCGACCACCTGGCCGTAGGTGGACGAGCCGCTGTCGCAGTCGACCACGGTCATGGCGTCGGGCTGGGTCGCGCTGGGGTCGAAAGCGGCGACGTAGGCGAGCGCCTCGGGCGGTGCGGCGATGGCCGCAGCGGGCGACCGGTAGAAGGTGGGGTCAACCTCGGCCACGACAGCCTCCTCACATCGGATTCCGGGAGCAGTCGCATTCTACGACTGGCCGCCGGGCGCGAGGCGGCACCGCACGCCGGGATCGAGCGCGTGGGTTCTACCAGCCCCAAGGGGAACTTCCTACGGATGCCGCCGGCACCAGCCAGGCCTAGAGTCGCGCCGAGGTTCGATCAACCCGCAAGCGTCGAGGAGAGGAGAAGGTATGGCCCAGACAAAGGTGAAAGCGCCTACCCGGGCCAGGCGCCCCGCGACCACGAAGAAGGCGCCGGCAGCCCGCAAAGCCCCAGCAGCTCGCGCACGCAGTGTGTCCAAGAGCAGGGAGGACCGATTCAGGGGTGCGGTCAGCAGCACGACCGACGTGTCCGAGCGGATGCTCAAGTCGGTCGAAGCCGGTCAGCGCTCCGCGATCGACGCGGTACAGAAGTTCGTCGACACCGTTGACCGCGCACTGCCACCACGTGGACAGGGCCCGTCGAGGCGGCAGGAGATCGTCGACTCCGCGCTGGAGATGGCCGACCGGCTCGTCCACACCCAGTACGACTTTCTCCGCGAGGTCGTGCACAACGCAGGTACGTCGCTGGGCGAAACACGCCGCACCAAATAGGTAGGGCGCCCACCGAGGAGACGGGGCCGGCTCCGGGGGAGGTCGGCTCCGTTCTACGTGGCTAGTGTCCCGGGGTATGGCTGCGATCGACGGGCCGAGGCCTGAGGCCGCCACGCGCACGCCGGCGGTTCGCGGCCGGCGACGGGAGCGGTCGGCTGGTTGACCTGATCGCTCGCCTGCGCGGCTACGGCCGCCGCCACCGCACGCTCATCACGATCGTCGGCTCGCTGCTCACCGCGGCGATCCTCGTGTTCGTGCTCGCCGGGCGCCGCGACGAGTTCGCGACCGCCCTCTCCGAGGCCTCGCTCGGGGTACTGGCCCTCGCGGTGCTGCTCCAGATCGTGGCGCTGGTCTCGCGCAGCGAGGCGTGGCACCTGACGATCGAGGCGGCCGGGGGCACGGTCGCGCGGCGGGTCCTCTACCGCGCCTCGGCCGTGGGCGTGCTCGGCAGCATCCTCAACAACCAGCTCGGAATGGCCGCGCGTATCGCGGCGCTGCGCCACTCGTCCCCGGCCGTCAGCCCGCAGGTGCCGACCCTGATCGCCGCGGAGTTCCCGATCCTCGCGATCGAGGCGACCCTGGCCGCGCTGACGTCGTTCACGCTGGTCGAGCCGCTCGGTCTCCCGTGGTGGCTGCCGCTGGTCGCCGTCGCGGTGATCCTGACCCTCAGCGCGGGGCTGCGGCACCTCGCCCAGCGCACGGGGCGCGAGCTGTGGATGGGCCTCACCGTGCTCCGCCGGCTGCGCGCCGGCAGCCGCGTGGTCGCGTTCGTGCTGGTGGCCGTGTTCGCGCAGATCTTCCGCAACTGGCTGCTGCTGAACGCGGTCGGCGTCGATGCCTCGTTCTTCGACGCGATCGCAGTGCTGATCGCGGTGGTGACGCTGGCCCAGCTCCCGGTCGGGCCGAGCGTCGGCGCCGCCGCGGCGGTGCTCATCCTCGGGAGCGACGGAGTGGCGGCCGCCGCCGCGGCGGGAGTCCTGATGACGGTCACGGGCACGGTCGGCGGGCTGCTGTTCCTCGGGTGGGCCGGTGCCGACCGGCTCTGGTACTTCAGCCGCCGCGCGACATCGCGGCGGGATCGTGCGGAGCTACGCCGGCGTTGAGCGCAGCTCGCGCAGCACCATGTTCGCGAGCTGCTCCTGCAGGGCCGTGATCTCGAGCCGCAACGTCGCCGCCAGGTCCCGGCAACCGGCCCGCTCCAGCCGCCGCTCCTCGACCACGAGCCCCCGGATCCGATCCATCAGGTCCTGGATCCGGGGGCTGCGTGAGAGGGAGGAGGCCGAGGCCATGCGCTGTGTTACGCCTGCGCCGTCTCGGGCTCGGGAGCGGGCTCACGCGCGATCCGCGGCAGCCAGTCGAGGCGCTTGGGCAGGTACCAGTTCCAGTCGCCCAGCAGCTTCATGACCGCCGGCAGCAGCACTCCGCGGATGATCGTGGCGTCGATCAGCACCGCGGCCGCCAGGCCGACGCCCATCTGCTTGAACTCGACCGTCGACAGCGTCGCGAACACCGCGAACACCGCGACCATGATCGCCGCCGCGCTCGTCACGACACCCGCCGTCGAGCGGATGCCCTGCGACACCGCCTGGTCGGTCGGCAGGCCGCGGTCCACCAGCTCGCGGATCCGGCTGAGGATGAACACGTGGTAGTCCATCGAGAGGCCGAACAGCACCACGAACAGGAACAGCGGCAGCCATGACGTGATCGCGCCCGTCGACTCGAAGTCGAACAGCGACTCGCCGTGGCCGTCCTGGAACAGGAACACCAGCAGGCCGTAGGCGGCCGCCACCGACAGCAGGTTCAGCACGATCGCCTTCAGCGGGATCACGATCGAGCGGAACGTGACCAGCAGCAGCAGGAACGCCAGCCCGAGCACGAACGCGAACACCCACACGATCCGCGACTCCATCAGCGAGTTGAAGTCGGCTGTGCCGGCGGTGATGCCGGTCACCTCCGCGTTGACGCCTTCGACCCGCTCGACAGTCGCCGGGATGATGTCGTCGCGCAGGTCGTTCAGCGCCGCGGTCGAGCGGTCGTCCGTCCCGTTACCGGCGATCGGCAGCTGCACCGAAGCGACCTTCCCGTCGCGCGAGTACTCGACGCTGGTCGGGTTGGAGAAGTCGCCGTTCGCCACCGCCTTGGTGCGTAGATCGGCGATCGCCCTCCGCACGTCGGGCGAGTGCACGTTGTTGGCCTCCACCGCCACCGTCGCGGGGATCGGGCTGCCCGGGAACGACTCCTGGATGCGGTCGTAGGTCTGCATCACCTCCATGTCGCGCGGGTAGGTGTCGAGACCCGGCAGCGCCGTCTTGATCCCGAGCACCGGCGCCGCCATCGCGAGCAGCACCGCAGTCGCGAGCACCGCGGCCACCAGCGGCCGCCGCATCACGCGGTCGATCACGAAGCCCCAGGCGCGCGAGTCCGCGCCGCCGCGCTTGCGCCGGCCGATGATCGGCACGCGGCCCTTCTCGACCCGGTCGCCGAGCCATGCCAGCATCGCGGGGAGCACCGTCAGCGACCCGATCACAGCGATCGCCACCACCAAGATCGTGCCGATCGCGAACGCGGTCCAGATCCGGCTGCCGCCGAGGAACATGCCCGCCATCGCGATCACGACGGTCAGGCCCGAGACCAGCACCGCGCGTCCCGAAGTCGCGGCGGCCACCGCCAGCGCCGCCCGCTCCTCGAGCCCGCGCGCGCGTTCCTCACGTTCGCGCCGCAAGTAGAACATCGAGTAGTCGACGCCGACCGCCAGACCGATCAGCAGCACGACCGACGCGATGGCCTCGTCCACCGGGACCACGTGGCTGATCGGCCCGATCAGGCCGATCGCCGCCGCCACCGCGGTCGCGGCCAGCAGCAGCGGGATCCCCGCGGCCACCAGCGCGCCGAACGCGACGATCAGGATCAGCAGTGTCAGAGGCAGCGAGAGCGACTCCGCCTTCTGGAAGTCCTCCTCGAAACGGTCCGACAGCGCCTTGCCCGCGCTCGCCTCGCCGAACTGCTCGACCCGGATCGCTCCGTGCCGGCTGTCGACCTCCTTGACCGCGGACGTCACGGCGCCGACGCGGTCCTCGGCGTCGGACGCCTTGCCCGCGACCTCGAAGTTCACGAGCGCCGCGTGGCGGTTGTCGGAGATGTCGCCGGACCGGTAGGGCGACTCCACCTCACGCACGTGCGGCTGGGCGTCGACGGCCGCCATCGCGTCCCGCACTGCCGCGCGGAACTGCGGATCGCCGGCGGAGTACCGCCCGCTCTGCACCAGCACGCTCTCGTCGGAGCCCTTGGGGAACGCGTCGTGGAGCGTCTTGTCGGCGCGCCCGGACTCGCCCGGCCCGCCCTCGTCCTGCTCGGCCGTCTTGGTGCCGACGGCTCCGCCGATCATGACGAGCGCGATCACGAAGGCGAGCCATCCCCAGATGGCCAGCTTCCGGTGTGACGCGCTCCAGCGCGCAGCGCGCGCGGCTAGGTTTCTCTGCTCCGGCATTTCGGTTCCCCCTGTGGGTGAGGTGGATTGCGACATGTCGAAGAGGCTCGCATTCCGCACCAGGGCTTCCAATTCGGCCTGCCGGTGTCCGCGGGGGCGGTTATCCGCACACCCTCTGTGCCCGCGGACACACACCGTGCGGGCGGGTGCGGCTACCCGTATTGCCTCAGCCCATGCGCCTCGCCAAAATCTGCCCCACATGGGCAAAACGGTCCTGATCGTCGACGACCACAGCGGCTTCCGCGCGAGCGCACGTGAGCTGCTGGAGTGCGAGGGCTTCGAGGTCGTCGGGGAGGCCGCGGACGCCGCCTCGGCGATCGCCGCGGCGCGCGAGCTGCGCCCCGACATCGTGCTGCTCGACGTGCAGCTGCCGGACTTCGACGGAGTGCGGGCCTCTCACGAGATCCACGGGGCGAACGGCGGCGCTCCGCGCGTCGTCCTCGTCTCGAGCCGGGGCGCATCCGACATGGAGGGCGTGCTCGACACGTGCCCGGCCTGCGGGTTCATCTCCAAGTCGCAACTGAGCGGAGACGCGATCCGGAAGCTGGTCGAATGAGGCTGACGCGCGCACGGCTGTGGGGAGTCGGGCTCGCGGCCGCCGTGACCGGCCTGGCACTCGTGCCGCTGATCGGCGAGTCGCAAACGAACGACGACCGCGGGCTGTGGATCGCGCTCACGCTCGTGATCGGTTTCGGCTTCGCCGGCGTGGGCCTGTTCGCCTGGTACCGGCGCCCGGACAACCCGGTGGGCGTGTTGATGGTCGCGACGGCGTTCGCCTGGTATCTCGCCATGCTGGAGCGCACCGACGCACCGCTGCTCTTCTCGCTCGGGATCCTGCTGGAGAACCTGTTCGTCGTGACGGCGATCCACGTGGTGTTCGCCTTCCCGGCCGGCCGGCTCGAGAAGGTCGACCGCTGGATCCTCGGCGTTGGCTATCTCGTCGTGACGGTGGGCTTCCTCCCGATGGTGATGTTCGCTGGGGCGGACACGCTCGGCTGCACGAATTGCCCGGAGAACGTATTTGCCGTCAGCTCGCAGCCGGACTTCGCAAAGACGTGGCTCGAGGGGCTCGCGTGGACAGGCGTCGCGTTCTCAGTGATCGTGATCGCGCGGCTCGTCTATCGGTGGCGGCAAGCGAGCCCGCCGCTGCGGCGCACGATCACGCCCGTGTATGTGGCCGGCGCCGCCCTCGAGCTGATCCTCGGCGTCGTGCTTTTCCTGTCGGTCACCGGCACGGGCAGCATGGACCTGCATGAAGCGCTGTTCTACTCCGCGCTGTTCCCGTTCGGGATCGTTCCCTTCCTGTTCCTGCTCGGGTTGCTGAAGGGACGAGTGATCCGCGGGACAGGACTCGGCGACCTCGTGCACAGGATCGGGCCCGGCGTGGGCAAGGGGGAGCTGCGCGCGGCGCTTGCCGAGGCGCTCGGCGATCCCTCCGTGGAGCTGGCCTACTGGCTCCCCGGTTCGGCGCAGTACGTCGACGTGTTCGGGCGCGCGGTGAAGCAGCCGCTCGACCACGGGGATCGGGGCGTGACCGAGGTGCAGCACGACGGCCGCCGCATCGCGGCGATCATCCACGACCCGACCCTCCTCGACGACCCGGAGTTCGTGCACGCCGCCGGCGCGGCCGCCGCGCTGGCGCTCGAGAACGAGCGGCTGGAGGCGGAGCTGCGCGCGAAGGTGGAGGAGCTGCGCTCCTCGCGTAAGCGGATCGTCGAAGTGGGCCTGAGCCAGCGGCGGCGGCTGGAGCGCGACCTGCACGACGGCGCGCAGCAGCGGCTGGTGTCGCTGGCGCTGAGCCTGCGGCTCGCGCGCGAGAAGGTCGGGTGGGACTCGGATGACGCGAAGCGCCTGCTCGACCGCTCGAGCGAGGAGTTGGAGGAGGCATTGAAGGAGCTGCGCGAGCTGGCCCGCGGCATCCACCCGGCGGTGCTGACCGACCGCGGGCTGGGCGCGGCGGTGGAGGCGCTGGCGCACCGCGCGCCGCTGCCGGTCGAGCTGGGCGCGCTGCCCGATCAGCGCTATCCCGAGCAGGTGGAGCTGGCTGCGTACTTCGTGGTCTCCGAGGCCTTGACCAACGTCGTCAAGTACGCGGCCGCGAGCCACGCGACCGTGGCGGTGGTGCAGGAGAACGGTCATCTGACCGTCGCGGTCGAGGACGACGGGGTGGGCGGTGCGGCGCTCGACGGAGGCACCGGGCTGCGCGGGCTGGCGGCGCGGCTGGAGTCCATCGACGGGCGGCTCGTCGTGGAGTCCGAGCCGGGGCGCGGCACCGCCGTGCGCGCCCGGATCCCATGCGAGTAGTCGTCGCCGAGGACTCGGTCCTGCTCCGCGAGGGGATCGTGCGGGTGCTCGAGAACGCCGGGTTCGACGTGGTGGGCCAGGTGGGCGACGCGGACGAGCTCCTGCGCGCGGTGCGTGCGGAGCGGCCGCACGTCGCGGTCGTGGACATCCGCATGCCGCCGACCCACACGGACGACGGCCTGCGCGCCGCGCGCGAGATCCGCGACGAGCTCCCTTCGACGGGGGTGCTGGTGCTTTCGCAGTACGCCGAGGAGGGATACGCGCTCGACCTGGTCGCCGAGGGGCCCGAGGGGGTCGGCTATCTCCTGAAGGACCGCATCGCCGAGATGGACCGGTTCGTGGAGTCGGTCCGCCGCGTGGCGGAGGGCGGCTCGGCACTCGACCCCGAGGTCGTGTCGTTACTGGTCGGCCGCAACCGCGGCGACGACCCGCTCGACGAGCTGAGCGCCCGCGAGCGCGAGGTGCTCGAGCTGATGGCCGAAGGCCGCTCCAACTCCTCTGTCGCCGAGCAGCTCGAAATCACCGAACGCGCAGTGGAGAAGCACGTAACGAGCATCTTCGCGAAGCTGAAGCTCCCCGCCACGGCGGCGAACCACCGCCGCGTCCTGGCGGTCCTGACGTTTCTCCGCGCTTAATTC
>DASRIA010000068.1:0-39543 GCA_035650255.1 Solirubrobacterales bacterium | reverse complement strand
GTCGGTATCCGAGGGAGCGGTGGTGGGGGATGAGTGCTCGATCGGCGAGCAGGCGACCATCGCGCCGCACGTGCGCATCTACCCGTTCAAGCGCGTGGAGATGGGCGCGCAGGTCCAGCGCTCGCTGATCTGGCAGCCGCGGGGCGCGTCGACGCTGTTCACCGACGAGGGCGTGACCGGGATCGTGAACGTCGACATCACGCCGGAGACGGCCACGCGCCTGGCGATGGCGTACGGAACCACGCTGCGCCGCGGCGACCAGATCGTGGTCAGCCGCGACGCCCATCCCGCCTCGCGCATGATCAAGCGGGCGATGATCGCCGGGATCACGGCGACCGGCGTGTCGGTCGAGGACCTGCGCGTGGCGACCAGCGCGGTCACGCGCTTCGAGCTCGCGAACACGACGGCCCCGGGCGGGATCCACGTGAAGATCTCCGATCGCGACCCGGAGCGAATCCAGATCATGTTCTTCGAGGGCGACGGGATCCTGGCCAGCGACGACACGCGCAAGGGCATCGAGAAGTACTTCAACCGCCAAGAGCTGCGCCGCGCGCTCCTGAACCAGCTCGGCGACCTGTCGTTCCCGCCGCGCGTGACCGAGGCGTACGTGAACGAGCTGGTCTCGCACGTGGACGTGGAGCGCATCCGTGGCGCGCGGCTGCGCATGGCACTCGACTACGGCTACTCCGGCGCCGCGACCTCGATGCCCGCGCTGCTGCGCTCGCTGCGGGTCGAGTCGTTCTCGACGCACTCGGTGATCGACCCGGACGAGCAGGCGATCCTGGCCGCCGACCTGCCGGCGTTCACGACCCAGACGTGCCGCCTCGTCGAGGCGATGGGCGCGCACCTCGGAGTCGTGCTGGACCGCGCCGCGGAGCGGATCATCCTGATCGACGAGCTGGCGCGAGAGATCCCGCCGGACACGGCGCTGCACTTGCTGATCGGCCTGGTCGCCAAGCACCGGGCGGGCGAGGGGCGCATCGTGATCCCCGCGAACGTGTCGCGCGTCGCGGAGCGGATCGCGGGTGCCTACGGCGTCCCGGTCGAGCGAGCCGGCATCACGCAGGCCGGCCTGATCGCGGCTGCCGCCGCCGGCGGGGTGATCTTCGCCGGCGCACCCGACGGCGCCTACGTGTTCCCGGAGTTCCAGCCGGGATTCGACGCGATCATGAGCACCGCCGAGGTGCTGGAGCTGCTCGCGCTCGAGCACAAGCCGTTGTCGGAGCTGCGCGCCGAGGTGCCGGCCTCCGCGCTCATCCATCACCGCGCCCCCGTGCCGTGGAGCCTGAAGGGGCTCGCGATGCGGGAGCTGAGCGACCGCGTCACCGGCCTGCGCGATCACCAGGCGGACGGCATCCGCGTGGAGGAGAACGGCGGCTGGGCGCAGCTGGTCCCCGATCCCGACGAGCCGGTGTTCCACATCTATGCGGAGGGCTCGACGGACGACGAGTCGGTGGAGCTGGCACGCCGCTACCGGAACCTGCTGGACCACGTGCTCGACACTGCCGATCGTTGAGCTCCGCACCTGTCGCGCTGGCGTTCATGAGGGCCGTCGAGGACGGCACCGACGGCGTGCACCTGCTGGACGAGGAGATCGAGGTGCACGACTTCGACCTCCCCGACGCCGGGGTCTACCGCGGGTTGGAAGGCGTCGCGCAATGGCTCGCGGATTGGGGCGCGCCATGGGAGGAGTGGAGCGGGCACGTGCACGACTTTTTCGACCTCGGTGAGCAGGTGGTCACGCTCAACCACCTCACCGCGCGCACGAGCAGCGGCCTGACCGTCGACAGGGAGGACAGCCAGCTGCTCACGATCCGCGCCGGCAGGATCATCAAGCTCGAGTACTTCGGCGAATCCCAAACCGCGCTAGAACGCTGTGCCGACCCCGCCCGCGGGCTCGAGCGCAAGGCCGTGCACGAGAAGATCAAGGCCCTCTATGCGGCGGCGGTGCGCGAAGACGTCGAAGGGGTCGTCGCGCTGCTGCACCCGGAGTACGAGTTCTACCCCGAGGCGGATGCGCCGATGGGCCCCGCCTACCGGGGGCACGAGGGGGCGCGCGGATACTTCGAGGAGATCTTCGATGCCTGGGAGGTCCTCGACCTCGCCGTGGAGCGCGTGATCGATGCCGGCGATGACGTGGTGGCGCTGTTCGAGATGCGAAACCGCGGCAGAGGCAGCGGCGTCGAGCTGAATGCGCGCTGGGCCGAGGTCTGGGGGACGCAGGGCACCGACCTGGTCCGCTCGCGCTTCTACCAGTCCCACGCCGAGGCGCTGGCGGCCGCAGGGCTGGCGTGATCGCCCCGGGGGGTGTTCGTATGAAGGTCCAGACCCTCAACCTCTGATCGACCCTTGCCGAAGCGGACGTATAATCCCCGCACTCGGCAGCCGGCATGCCCCACCAACCGCCGGCCGAGATGCCAGCCGACTTGCGATCGAGACCCGCCTCAAAGGGGTTCGGCCGCAGATGACCGATAAGGAGCCACATGGAGGACTCGTTTCCAGACCTCGGATCGCTCTCGGATGCAGAGCTCAAGGAGCTGATCCACAAGCTGACCGAGGAGGAGGAGAAGGTCTCCTACACCCGCCGCATCCTCCACGGCAAGATCGACATCCTCCGGGCGGAGCTGGTGAACCGCCTGCGCAAGAAGCGCGAGGAAGGCGAGGCCGTGATCACGGGCGCCGACGTCCAGCAGCTGACCGACATCCTCGCCGGCCGCGCGCTGGGCGAGACCGACGACCTGCCCAAGGGACGTCACTGACCCGCCGGGCCCATGGAAGCGGGTAGAGCGACCCAGCACTGCCCCGAGTGCGGGTTCATCAACAACCCCGGGGCCAACTTCTGCCAGAAGTGCGGCGCGCACCTCGACGCCGAGCAGCATGACGGCGACCAGACGACCATCACGTACAAGGTCGACGAGACCGGTGAATACAAGCCCGTGGACGTCGAGGAGGTCGTGGCCACCGAGGGCGGTGCGCTCGTCGTGCGGACCGGCGGCGGCCGCGCGGGGGAGACCTTCCCGATCGAAGGCGAGCGCGTCACGATCGGCCGCAGCCCGGAGGCCAACGTGTTCCTCGACGACGTGACGGTCTCGCGCAACCACGCGCTGCTGGTGCGCCGCCGGGACGGCCTCTACCTGGACGACCTGGGATCGCTGAACGGCACCTACGTGAACCGCCGCCGGATCGAGTCGCACAAGCTCCAGAACGGCGACGAGCTGCAGGTCGGCAAGTACAAGCTGACCTATCTGGAGCGGTGAGAGTGGACCGCGGTCCTCGCGCCGACACGGCGCCGCGAGAGGCGCCGTATGGAGATCGCCCCCGCAAGATGACGATCGGGGCCGTGTGCGACACGCTGCGGCGCGAGTTCCCCGACATCTCGATCTCGAAGATCAGGTACCTGGAGGACCAGAAGCTGCTCTCTCCGCGCCGCACCCAGGGCGGGTACCGGCTCTACTCGACCGCCGACGTGGCGCGCCTGCGCACGATCCTACGGCTGCAGCGCGACGAGTTCCTGCCCCTGCGCGTGATTCGCCAGGAGCTGGCCGCGGGCCGCGCAGCCCCGGCGCAGAGCGAGGAGGGCGGCGACGCCGCGCGCGCGCAGCGGATCGCGATCTCGAGCGCGCCGGCCGGGACGCATTCGCTCGAGGACGTGCTCGAGTACAGCGGCGCGGACCAGCAGCTCCTGAAGGAGCTCGAGGAGTACGGGGTCCTGGCGCGGGGGCGCAACGGCTCGCGCGGCTTCGACGCCGTGGAGCGCGAGATCGTCCGCACCGCCGCGGAGCTGCGCCGGTTCGGCGTCGCGCCTCGCAACCTACGGGTGCTGCGCACCTCCGCGGACCGGGAGGCGGTGCTGATCGAGCAGATCCTGGGACCCGCACTGCGCTCTCGCAACCGCGACCGCAAGCGCGAGGCCGTCGACAATCTCGAAAGCCTCGCCGCCGTGGTGTCTCAGCTCAAGCACCTCATGCTGGTGCGAGACCTGCGCAAGCTGGTGCAGGAATGACGACCGCCGCCGCTCGCGGCGGCGGGTGATCGTTGCCCCGCGCCCGCCGGTCCAGGGTGATCGCCGCGGACCGCGACGCGGTCTGGCGGGTGATCTCCGACCCGCACCACCTCCCGCGGTGGTGGCCCAAGGTGACACGGGTCGAGAACGTGGACGCGCACGAGCGCGGCGCGGGCACGACTTGGACGGAGGTGCTCGAGACCGCCTCGGGCAAGGGAGTCCGGGCGGCGTTTCGCTGCCGCCGGTCGCGCGAGCCCGACGAGTACGAGTGGGAACAGGAGATCGAGGACACTCCGTTTGCGAAGGTGTTCAAGACGTCGGTGACGACCGTCAGCCTCGATGACGCCGACGGCGGCACCCGCGTGACGCTCGAGCTGGATCAGGACCTGCGCGGCCTCTCGGTCCTGGGCGGGTTCATGGTCAGGCGCGCATCGCGCGACCAGCTCGACGCAGCGCTCGGCGCGCTCGCCGGCACGCTGGGGGAAACCGGCGGTGGCTGAGCTCGAGCGCCCGATGAAGTGGTGGGGGTGGGGCGACGCCGAGCACGAGGCAGCCATACCCGAGCCCGCGCTCGCGGCACTGCGCGCAGAGCTGGGGGCGGGCGACCGGCGGGTTCCGCTGCCCGCGCTGGAGGACATCGTGCTGCCGGAGACGGCGCTCAAGAAGAAGGCGCGGGGGCGCCTGGCGCGGGCGGCCGGCGAGGCGTGGGTGAAGGACGAGCGCTTCGAGCGCGTCACGCACTCGGCCGGGAAGAGCTACCCCGACCTGCTGAAGATGCGGTCCGGCACGCTCGAGCATGCTCCCGACGCCGTGGTGTACCCCGGGGATGCCGGCCAGGTGCGGCAGGTGCTCGAGGCTTGCGCCGACGAGCGGGTGGCGGTGGTCCCGTTCGGGGGAGGCACGAGCGTCGTCGGGGGCGTGGAGCCGCTGCGCGAGGGCCACGACGCGGTGATCAGCCTCGACCTCGGCCGCATCGCGCACGTGCGCGATGTCGACACGCATTCGCTGACCGCTGTCCTCGGAGCGGGGCTGCGCGGCCCAGCGGTCGAAGCGGCGCTCGGCGCGCAGGGGCTGACGCTCGGCCACTACCCGCAGTCGTGGGAGTTTGCAACCGTCGGCGGGTGGGTCGCGACCCGCTCCGCCGGCCAGGCGTCCACCGGGTACGGCGCGATCGACAAGCTCGTCTCGGGCCTGCGCTGCGTGGCACCGCGCGGCGAGGTGGAGCTGGCGGCCGTGCCCGCGACCGCCGCCGGACCCGGCCTGCGCCAGCTGCTGATCGGCTCGGAGGGGCTGTTCGGGGTCATCACCGAGGCAACCCTGAAGGTGCGGCCCGCGCCTGCCACGCAGCGCTACGAAGGATGGATGTTCCATTCCTTCGAGGAGGGGGCGGAGGCCTTTCGCGCCCTCGAGCAGGGCCACGTGATCCCCGATGTCGCACGCCTGTCCGATCCCGACGAGACACGCCTTTCGATGACGCTCTCCGACGACGGGTCACTGCCGCGCCGCCTGGGGCAGCGCTACATCGGCGCCCGCGGCTACGAGGGCGGCTGCATCGCGATCCTCGGCTTCGAAGGGGAACGAACGGATGCCGAGTCACGCCGCGCGCGCGCCGGGCGGGTGTTGCGGCGAGCGGGCGGTCTGCCGCTCGGTGCCGGGCCGGGCCGCGCGTGGCACCGCGGCAGGTTCGCCGGGCCCTACCTGCGCGACGCGCTGCTCGACCGTGGGGTGATGGCGGAGACGCTCGAGACCGCCGCGCCGTGGTCGGGCCTGATGAGGCTCTATCGCGCGGTGGGAGACGCGCTTCGCACCGCGCTGGCCGATCGCGGCACGCCCGGCCTCGTGATGTGCCACGTCTCGCACCTCTATCCGGACGGCGCCTCCCTGTACTACACCTTCATCGCGCCGCAGCAGGAGGGCCGGGAGATGGAGCAGTGGTGGGCGGTCAAGTCCGCCGCCTGCGACGCGATCGTGTCGACGGGCGGCACGATCACGCACCACCATGCGATCGGCCGCGACCACGCTCCCTGGATGCCGCGCGAGATCGGCCGCACGGGTGTCGACGCGCTGCGCGGGGTGAAGAAGCGGCTGGATCCCGCGGGCATCCTGAACCCGGGAAAGGTGCTGCCGTGAGGGCCCCGGAGACCAACATGCACGACGCGCTCGGCATCGAGATGGAGCAGGCCGGCGACGGCGTGGTGAAGGGCCGGCTGCCGGTCAGCGACCGGGTGCGGCAGCCGTTCGGGCTCGTGCACGGCGGGGCGCTGCTGACGCTGGCGGAGTCCCTCACCTCGTTCGGCACCTACGAGGGCGTGAAGGACGACGGCAAGCTGGCGCTGGGACAGGAGATCAACGCCAGCCTGATGCGGCCGATCACAAGCGGGCATGTAAACGGGACGGCCACGGTGCGCCGCCGCGGACGCACGGCATGGGTGTGGGAGGTCGAGATCACGGACGACGCTGGACGGCTGTGCGCGCTCATCCGCGCCACGATCGCTGTTCGAGACGCGCCCGCTTGATCCCGCAGAGCTCCCGTCACTTGCGGCTAAGCAAATGACGTCATATTCCGAGGCGGCTCGGGGGCGTCAGCCCTTGAAGCGGTTCGTGATCGGCAGCCGCCGGTCGCGGCCGAACGCGCGCGGCGTGATCTTGATGCCCGGGGGCGCCTGGCGGCGCTTGTACTCGGCGGCGTCGACCATCCGCATCACGCGGTCCACCACATCCGCGGGCATGCCGCGGCGGATGAGCTGCTCGCGGCCCTGATCCTGCTCGACGTAGGCCTCGAGGATCGCGTCCAGCAGGTCGTAGGGCGGCAGGGAGTCGGAGTCCTGCTGCCCCGGCTTCAGCTCCGCTGACGGCGGGCGCTCGATGATGCCCATCGGGATCACGGGCTTCCCGCGGGTGTTGCGGAGGTGGGACAGGCGGTAGACGAGCGTCTTCGGCACGTCCTTCAGCACGCCGAACCCACCGGCCATGTCGCCGTAGAGCGTCGCGTACCCGACGGAGTACTCGCTCTTGTTGCCCGTCGTCAGCACGAGCCAGCCGAACTTGTTGGAGAGGGCCATCAGCAGGTTGCCCCGGATCCGGGCCTGGATGTTCTCCTCGGCGACCCCCGGCTCGGTGCCGGCGAACACCTCACGCAGCGCCTCCTCGTAGCCGCCCATCAACCGCTCCAGCCCGAACTCGTAGCGCTCGATCCCGAGGTTGTCGGCGAGCGCGCGTGCGTCTGCCTGGGTCTCCACGGAGGAGTGGGGGGACGGCATCACCGCGCACCGCACCTTGTCGGCCCCCAGCGCATCGACCGCGACGCACGCGGTGAGGGCCGAGTCGATCCCGCCGGAGAGCCCGAACAGGACGCCCTGGAAGGCGTTCTTCTCGACGTAGTCGCGCAGCCCCAGGCACAGGGCCGCATACACCTCGGCATCCGGCTCGAGCGGCTTGGCGCGCGGCCCGCCGACCTCGGTCGACTCGTGGTGGGCGGGCGCGGGCAGCACGCCGATGTGCGCGACGGACGGCCGCCGGACCCGCGCAGCGGGCCGGTGGCGCGCGTCGCGCAGGCGGGCGGCGTCGGCCGTGGAGGGGTCGATGTCGCAGACGACCAGCTCCTCCTCGAACTGCGCGCCGCGCGCCATCAGCTCCCCGTCCTGGTCGATCACGAGGCTGTAGCCGTCGAAGACGAGCTCGTCCTGGCCCCCGACCAGGTTGCAGTACACGACGTAGGCCAGCGAGTCGCGGGCCCGCTGGGTCAGCATGCGCTCGCGTTCGCCTCCCTTGCCGCGGTGGTAGGGCGAGGCGGAGATGTTCACGATCACCTCCGCGCCGGCCAGCGCGACGTCGCTGGCGGGCGGCCCGGGCTCCCAGATGTCCTCGCAGATCGTGAGGCCGAGGGTCGTGCCGTTGATCTGCGCGATCGCGGCCGTGTCCCCGGACTGGAAGTAGCGCTGCTCGTCGAACACGCCGTAGTTGGGGAGGAACATCTTGCGGTAGATGCCCTGGACGCGGCCGTCCGCCAGGACCGCGAGCGAGTTGAAGACGTCCTCCGCGTGCTCGGCGAAGCCCACGAGCGCCACCGTGTCGCGCACGTGCTGGGCGATCTCGTCCAGCGCCCTCCGCCCGGCGGCCAGGAAATGGGTCTTGAGCAGCAGGTCCTCCGGCGGGTAGCCGTTCACGGCCAGCTCCGGGAACACGACCAGCTGGGCGCCCTCGTCGACGGCCCGGTCCAGGTACTCCCTGATCTTCCGCGCGTTGCCGTCGATGTCGCCGACGGTGGCGTTCATCTGGGCGAGCGCAATGCGCAGGGGCCTGGCGATTTCGCTCATCGATTCGATTCTAGGGAGGGGCCCAGCGGCGCACGAGCTGACAATGGACATCACGTGCGTGTTTAGGCCGCTTCACAGCGAGGGTATTAATCAAACCCGGATACCCAAGCACGCAACTTGAAGCCAGCCCAGGGACCAGCAATGGCCCGGTTTCAAGGCTTGGGCTCAGCCGCGCAGGCCCGGTCCGACGCCCGGGCCTGTGCGCTTTCCGGGGCTGTTTCTTGTTGCGGCGCGGCCACCCGGGGGTCTCCCCGGAGACCAAAACCGCCTTGAGTCTCCGGTGAGGACCCCCGCGCGCCCGCTTCCGTACTCCGCCACAACCCCGGATGCGCACAGTGCGGTCACGCTCCGGGCCGTAAGAGAATCGTCCTGCTCCGGCGATCGGCCTATGCCCTAGCTCAGGGGACCAACAGGCCTGGGGTGGCGAACAGCGTGTTCGGCGCGGTGTCCGCGTCGCCGTCGCTGCCGCCGTCCGAGACCTTCAGCTGCGCGAGCTCCCAGACCGCGCGCTTACCCTCGGGGATGGCCCCCGGCGTCACTGCATCGAAGCTGGTCGTGACGGCACAGGTCGCACCCAGGTTCGCGGGGCCCCCTGTGGGAGTGCACGGGACCGTCACGCCGAACGGCGTGTCGGTGACCGTCGCCGGGTCACTGGTGGCCGGGCCGTTGAGGCGGTCTGTGATGCGTGCCACCGTGGTCGCGCGCAGCTCGCCGGTGTAGTCGGCGAGCGTGCCTTGGACGCGCACGTCGGTGAACTGGAACGTGAAGCCGACGTCCGAGTCGTCGGCGCCGCCGGGCGCTCCCGCGTGGACCGCGTAACGCGCGGACCCGCTCGCGTTGACCGGCTGACCGTTGACGTCCGGTGCGCCCAAGGTGAGGTGCGCCGACTCCACCGCGGGCGGGTTGCAGGAGGGGTGAGCGAGCGGCGGGCCGTGAGTGCGGTTGGGCGAAGTGCACGGCTGGAATGCGGGCACGAGAGCGACGCGCAGGGGCGTAGCGGACTTGGGACGGACATAGCCGGTGAAGGCGGGAGTGCAGGTATTCGGCAACGACGCGGAGGAGTGCGGTGCCACACCTCCCGGCACGAGGTCGAAGTCGGTCGCGTTGTCGTTGGTGTCCTGCGGACAGGAGCTGCGGCCGGCACGGACCAGCGATGCCCCGCTGCTCAGCAGTTGCGGCTCGGCCGTGCCTTCTCCGCAGGAGGGGATCGAGGAACCCCAGTCCACTGCGTCGGCGATGCTCGAAAAGCTGAGCGAGAGCGCTCCTGCTGATCTGATCAGATCGTTCTGGGGGTACACCACGTCCGCCGGAACTCCGTTCGCGACCGCCTCGTCGCTGCCGACCAGCAGCCAGGCGCCGGAGTTCACGACCGTCCCTGCCGGGACCGTGACGCTGTCCAGCAGGGCACAGCTGGCAAGGCGAAAGTCGATCTGCCAGCCCGACAGGTCCACAGCGGCCGAGGAGACGTTGGAGAGCTCGACCCACTCCTCCTGCGCATCGCCGCCGCTGGTTGCAGTCACGGCCGTGATCACGGGGTTTGCCGGGGCTGTGGCGGCCAGGAATGCGAGGCCCATCGACACCAGAGCGGACAGCCCAAGGAATCGTGCGATCAGCGTCTTCACGGCAGCCGGTCCAGCCCAGGGGCGACGCGGCCCGTTCTGTTCAAGCGCTTTAGGTGTCCCTTCCCCGGCGGTCGATCCAAGCCCACACTAACCAGGGCCGCCCGGAGGGTCAAACCGAGCCGATGCCGCTAGGACTTCCCGATCCGCATGACCAGGTACTCGGCGCCCTCGGTCTCCGTGGCCACGGCCGAGTCGCCGCGCTCGACGTTGACCTCGTCCACCAGCCGCTCCAGCGACTGGCCTAGCCCCGGGACCTCCATCTCGCCGAGGAGGCCGTGCGCGCCCCCCTCGTCGAGCGGGCCGATCCGGAACAGGAGCGAGCCCTCGTCGTCGGAGATCTCGACGCCGACGTCCCTGCCTGAGATGTACTCGGAAGCGTGGGCGGCGATCGCGTCGCTGACGAGCACCGCATCCGCGAGCCGGTCGAGCGGGAAGTCGGCGCGCGCGGCGAGGATCGCGGTCACGCGGCTGGTCACGGGGGCCACCAGCGGGCCGGGCTGGATCAGCATCTCGGCCGCCTGGGGCGCGTCGACGGGATGGTCGGCGCGCGGGGCGCGCTCGTCGTGCAGGGGGTCGAACCCGTCGTAGTCGCTCGGCGCGAACACCATCTCGACCTCGAGGCCGAGGTCGGAGCGGCCGCGGATGTTGAAGCTCTTCGACAGGGTCGCGATCAGTGGCAGCCCGAGGCCGAGCGTGCGCTCCTCGACGGCGATCGAGCGCGGCTGGATGCCGCCGCCGAAATCCCGCACGAGCACGCGGGCACCGATGCCGTCCGAGTCGGCGTCGATCTCCATCAGGCCCTCTTCGCTCTCCTCGTAGGCGTGCAGCACCACGTTGTTGCAGGCCTCGGTGACCGCGGTCTTGACGTCGCCCAGCAGGTCCGCATCGAGGTCGTAGGCGTCGCCCAGGCCCGTCAGCGCCTGGCGCACGACGGCCACGTTCTCGGGTCGCGCCGGCAACCGGAGGCTGACCGCTGCGGTCATTCCGATCCGTGTCCGCTGGTCGCGGCCTGAACGGCCGCGTCACGCGCGGGGTGCACGGGCAGAACCGGGATCAGGCCGGTCACCTCGAGCACCCTACGCACCGCTCCGGAGTCGTCCTGACCGAGCGCGACCGCGAATCCGACGCCCTCCTCGTCGGCGCGGCGCCGTGCCTCCAGCAGCACGCGCAACACCGAGGAGTCCACGAAGGTCGCGGGAGTCAGGTCGATGACGAAGGGAACCCGTTCCCCGATCAAGGCATCGACCTGCTCTGTGATCGAGGGGGCCGTGTACACGTCGTGCTCCCCTTGGACGGAGAGCACAACCACGCCATCTGTCTCCGTCCGCTCCACCTCGATCCGGTTCTCCTGCACGGCCGGAACAATACTGAGCGTGGCCCCGGAGGGGCCGGATGGCAGCGGAGGTGAAGACTGTTGCTGTACGGGTCAGGTATCCCTCCTGGTGGATCCCGTCACCTGCCAGCATTTCCGCTGCATCCGGCCAGCTAAACCGGTTATGGCATGCGGGGTTGGGTCACATCGGGTTCGCGACCAGCCGCTCCTCCTCGCGTCCGGCCTCCGGCGTGACGAGGATCGCGCCCTCGCCCGTCGGGTAGGCCTCCTCGCCGTGGTAGATCACGTCCAGTCCGAGCGCCTCTTCGCGCTCCGTCGCGCGCACCGGAGCGACGAGCATCATCGCCTTCAACAGGAGGAACGTGACCACGAACGCGTAGATCGGCGCGGAGAGCGCTGCCAGCGCCTGGTCGCCGAGCTGCGCGGCGTTGCCGTACACGAGACCGTCCGACACGCCGTTCCAGGATTCCTGGGCGAAGAACCCGATGAACAGGATGCCCGTGAAGCCGGCGATCCCGTGCGCGGCGAGCACGTCGAGCGTCTCGTCCACGCGGGTCCGCGGCCGCCACACGATCACGGCGTAAGCGGGCAGCGCGACGAATGCGCCCAGGGCCATCGCCCATCCCGGGCTGACGTAACCGCCCGCAGGCGTGATGCCGACGCAGCCCACGATGATCGCGGTCGCGGCACCGACGGCCGTCACCCGCCGGCCGCGGATCAGGTCGAGCGCGAACCACACCACCAGCGTGCACGCCGGACACAGCAGAGTGTTCGTGAACGCGAGCACTCCCGCGTCGCCGGTCGAGAATCCGCTACCGCCGTTGAAGCCGAACCAGCCGAACCACAGCACGCCGGCCCCGAGCAGCACGTACACCGCGTTGTGGGGGAGGAGCGCCAGCCGGCCATAGTCCTTGCGCGCGCCCACCACGAGCGCGGCCGCCAGAGCGGAGAACCCGGATCCCATCTCGACCGGCACGCCACCCGCGAAATCGAGGGTGCCGCCCTCGATCAGCCAGCCGCCGCCGAACGCCCAGTGCGCCAGCACGGCGTACACCAGCACGGACCACAAGCCCGCGAACACGAGGAACGCCCCGAACCGCATGCGCTCCACGACGGCGCCCGAGATCAGCGCGACGGTGATGATGCAGAAGGTGGCCTGGAAGGCCATGAACACCAAGTGCGGGATCGTGGTCCCTTCGCGCGGCTCGAACGTGACGTCCTGCAGCGCGAGATGACCGAAGCCGCCGACGAGGTCCCCGGTCCCGTCGAACGCCAGCGAGTAGCCCACCAGCGCCCAAGTGACCGTCGCGACGGCGAGCGCCGCGATGCACATCATGAAGGTGTTGAGCGCGTTCTTCCCCCGCACCAGGCCCGCATAGAAGAGCCCGAGCCCGATCGTCATGAAGAGGACGAGCGCGGTCGCGCTGAGCATCCAGGCGGTGTCGCCCGTGTCCACCTTCGCAGCCTGCGCCAGTGTCAGTACGTTCGTCATACGCCCACCGGGGTGACCGCGAGGTCGTCCGTTTCACCGGTGCGGATGCGCACCACGCGCTCGAGCGGAACCACGAAGATCTTCCCGTCACCGACCTCGCCGGTGCGCCCGCCGTCGCAGAGCGCCTGGATCGTCGGCTCCACGAACGGATCGGAGACAGCGATCTCGAAGCGGACCTTGTCGGAAAGCCCGACCTTCACGGTCGTGCCCCTGTACGTCTCGACGCGGTCGAGCTCGCCGCCGTGCCCTTGCACGCGGCTCAGCGACAGACCGCGCACGTCGGCGCGGTACAGGGCTTCGAGCACGTCGTTCGCCCTCTCGGGCCGGACGATGCCGATCACGAGTTTCACAGGCCTCTTGTCCTTTCGGGTCGGGGATTCCCCAGCACTTGGCGGGATTCTCCGGTCGAGGCGCAGGGTGCCGGTATGGACGCCCGTACAGGATCTGCCGCGCGCGGGTTGTCCAGATGGACAACGCGTTCCCGGAAAGACCGGCGGGGTGGGGTGGAGGCCGGCTAGACGGTGCCGGAGGGGGTGCCGGGCTCGCCGGCGGATCCGCTCGCGCCGTTGGCCGGGCTCGTCACCGCTGCCCGGCGGCGGGCCGGGCGGCGGCCCTTGCGCCTGGTCAGGCCGGCGGCCGCGCGCAGCTCGTCGATCGAGTCCCGGATGCCCTGCGCGACCAGGTAGAGGTCCGGCATCGCGTCATAGTCGGCGAGCAGGCCGAAGTTCAGCTTGCCGTTGTAGCTCATGATCGCGATGCACAGCGCCTGGCGCTGGGCCAGCGGGGCCAGCGGGAACACGTCCTCGAGCTCGCGCCCGAGCACGTACAGCGGGTGCTGCGGGCCCGGGACGTTGGTCACGACGAGGTTGAAGAACCGCTGCCGGGCCTGGAGCCGGCCGGCCTGGGCCAGCACCGTCTGGGGGGCGAATCCCGAGAGCTGGGTGAGCATCTCGGCCCCGACCGCCTGGCCGCTCTCCTTGAGGTCGCCCAGGGCCGCGGTCACGATCTTCAGGCGCTCCAGCGGATCGGACTCGAAGACGGGGAGCGGCGCCATCATCGCGGCCACCCGGTTGCCGGTCATGCCGTACTCGTCGTCGCGCCGCACGCTGACCGGCACCATGGCCTTCATCGTCAGCGCGTCGACCTGCTCGCCGCGCTGCTTGAGGAACTCGCGCAGCGCGCCGGTCACGACGGTCACGACGACGTCGTTGACCGTGCCGCCGAGCGCGTTCTTGATCTCCTTGATCTCGTTCAGGTCGGTGCGCACCCAGTCGAAGCGGCGGTGCGGGCCGATCGAGACGTTCAGCGGGGTGGGCGGAGCGCCCAGCCCGGTGCGCGCCAGCGCCCCGATCGCGGCCAGGCTGTCGATGCCCCTGGAGACCAGGCGGCGCGGGGCGCGGAACGCCGAGCGCGCCGAGCGGACGATCTCGGCCGGCTGGACCACGCGCTCGACCAGCGCGTCGCCGAGGAGCTGCATCGAGGTCGGCTCCGGCCGCGGCACCCAGGCCGCCTCCCTGCTGGGGGGCGTCTCGGGTGAGGCCGCCGTGTCGAACAGCACCGCCGTGATGTCCACGCCGGCGACGCCGTCCACGAGTGCGTGATGCGTCTTCGACAGCAGCGCGAAGCGGGGCGGCGCGTCGTCCAGCTGGCCCTCGCCGTTCGCCCCGGGGCGGGCGGCGCCGTTCGCGCGGCCGAGGCCCTCGACGAGCCAGATCTCCCACAGGGGCTTCGTGCGGTCGAGCTGCTGCGCGAACACGCGGCTGGCGAGGTTCTTCAGCTGCTCCTCGCTGCCGGGCGGGGGCAGCGCGGTCTGACGCACGTGGTAGTGCAGGTTGAAGTGCGGGTCGTCGACCCATACCGGGCGGCCCTGGCTGAAGGGCACGAAGCGCAGCTTCTGGCGAAAGCGCGGCACGAGCGACAGCCGTTCCTCGATGTGCCGCACGAAGTCCTCATAGGGGGGCGCCTCGCCCTCGAAGATCGAGACGCCGGCCACGTGCATGTGCGACGCACCGTCCTCGAGGTGCAGGAAGGAGGCGTCGAGCGCGGTCAGCCGGTCGGACATCGCCGGGAATCTTCCCCCATTTGGCCGGGGACGGCAAATCGTGGGCGGCCGGCGTCGTGCGGCGGATTCATTGCAGCATCGTGGGGGCGACGGCCGCCAAGATCCTGCAATGAGTTTGCCTGCCGGGTTTTCGCGCGGGCGAACCGCGCGCCGACCGCTAGTGGCCCGGGGCCGGGTGGGCCGTCGGTTGCGGGGCGGTGACCCCGCCCGTGAGTCCGCGGTCGCCGCGCTCGAGCGACGCGGTCGTGGCCGCGATCAGCTCCTCGCTCGTGCTCGCGTTGCCGGGGAAGTCCGCCCAGCCCACTGCGACCTCGAAGGTGCCGCCGTCGTAGCCGGCGCTGATCAGCCTGCGCCGCACCATGTCCGCGACCGTGCCTGCAACTGCGGCAGCGCCGGGGGCGGTGGTCTCGGGAGTCATCACGGCGAAACGCATGCCGCCGAGGTGGGCGGCGCTGTCCTCCACGCGGATGCGTCCCAGCACACCGCGCGCGATCGCGGTGACAAGCCGCTGCTGCTGGCCCGGCTCGAGCTGTCGCGGGAGGCCTCCTGTGACCTCGACCATCACCAGCGCCAGGGGCCGGCCGTGGCGCGCCGCGCGCGAGAGCTCGGCCTCGACGGCCGCTCCCAGCTGTTCCGCGTTCAGGAGGCCGGCGCCGTAGCGGAAGGAGCCCTTCACGCGCAGGCCGAGGCGCTCCTGAGCCAGGATCGCCCGCATCACCAGCACGAGCCCGCAGAGCACCACCAGGGTGGACAGCAGCATCGTGACGCGGATCACCTCGAGGCGCGTGGTGTCGGCTCTGCCCACGACCAGGAGCAGGACCGTGAGCGCGATGGCGATCACGCAGAGCTCGACCACGCCGGCGCGCACGGGCATGAACGAGGCGGCCAGCGCGACGGCGAACGTCAGGAGAACCGCCAGCTCGCTCTGCGCGGCGCCGGAGGCGTGCGCGAGCGCGGCGATGTGGGCGCTCATCAGGATCAGCAGGAGGCCGAAGGCGTAGCGGGGGAGGCGCCCCCACGGCAGCACGAACGTGAGCCCGGCGAACAGCGCCGAGGAGGCAGCGAAGAACCGCATCTGCGAGACGTCCGAGCCCGGTATCTCCAGCGGCCCGATCGTCGCGACGGCGCCCGCAAACGCGATTGCAGACCACACGGCGGCGGCCATGCGGCTCGTGAGTTGGGTCTCGACGCTCGCGTTCACCTGGCTGGTTCCTTGGGCCCGCCCGGCCGGGATCTCCACGGCTCGCGGGCGTTGCCTATTCATCGGCACGTCCGGGCCGGTCCAATAGACGCGCCGGGGCTCCCGCAAGACGGCGGGAAATTGCGGTTGCTTGACACCGCGTATTAGGGCACCCTAATATTGCCGCCTTCGTTAGGGTCCCCTAATACAGCGAGGTCGAACTTGAGGATTGGAGCAGTCCTGGCAGCGATCACCGCGGCGGCAACCTTCAGTGCAGTGGGATGTGGCGGCGACGACGAACCGTCCGGCGGCACGGCTGAGGGCACGGCCGGGGCGCGCACGGACGTCACGGGGGAGCAGGTCACCTTCGGGAGCCTGGTGGCCCAGATCCGCGGCCACCACCGGGCGGCGCTCGAACGCCATGGCGCCGGGGACCGCGCAGCCGCGCGCAAGCACGCCGATCACCCCGCGAAGGAGGTGCTCGACTCGATCCGGCCGGAGCTCGAGGAGCCGAGCCCCGAGACGGTCGAGAGCCTCACCAGCGCACTCGACGCCGTGCCCGCGGCAATCCGCAACGGCTCCAAGTCCGAGGTCAGCGACGCGGTCGCGGCCGCGGCAGTGCAGACGCGGGCAGCCGAGCGCGCCGTGGTGGGGGAGACCGCCGACAGTGACGCCTACAAGGGCTCGGTGATCGCCGACCTCACGGCGGTCGCCGCGCACGAGTACGAGGAGGCCCTGAGCGGCAACCGGATCGTGCGCGAGGACGAATTCCAGGACGGGTACGGGTTCATCCAGGAGGCCCAGGACCTCTACCGCGCCATCGAGCCCAAGGTGAAGTCCGAGTCCGCGCAGGAGGCGGCCGAGATCACCGAGGCGTTCGGGCAGCTCGAGGCGGCGATGCCTTCCGGCGATGCCCCGTCGGACCCGGCCGCGCTGAAGCAGGTCGAGGAAGCCGCGCAGCTGGTCGGCGCGGAGCTCGAGGAGACCGTCGGCGCGACACCGGCGACGGAATCCGACCCCCAGGCCGTGCAGGCGGAGATCGAGCGGCTGCTCGACGAGATCGCGAGCACCTACGACCCGGCGGACCCGGACGCAACGGCCGAGCTTGCAGCCGAGGCATACCTACAGAACTACGAGACGATCGAAGCCGGCGTGATCGACGCCGCGCCCGACGTCAACTCCGCGCTCGAGCCGCTGCTCGGGGCGGAGCTGCGCAAGCGCATCCGCGAGGGCGCACCGAAGGAGGAGATCGAGGCCATGGTGCGGCGCGCAAAGGCGCTGCTGGCCGAGGGCGTGAAGGCGCTCGAGGGCTGACCATGCGCCGGCCTGCCGTCATCCGCTGCTACCTGGTTGCGCTGGCTGCCGTGCTGGCGCTGTGGGCAGTGCCGGGGGCTGCGTCGGCGCAGAGCTTCACGAAGGACGACGCGATCGCGGAGCTGAGCAAGTCGCGCGACCTCGTCGAGCGCAGTGTGGAGCTGTACGGCGACGGGAAGCAGGACGAGGCCTACACCGCGGCGCGCAACGCCTACCTCGACCACTTCGAGTTCGTCGAGATCCCGCTCCGGGTGCAGAACGAGGGCATGACCCTGCGCCTGGAGGAGGACTACGCGGAGCTGCGCAACGCGATGGAGGACGGCGCCCCGAAGCACGAGGTGAACGAGATCGCCGGCGAGCTGCGCGGCGGGCTCGACGACGTCGAGCGCGAACTCGCGACCCTCGGGATCGGCGCTCCGTTGCTCGCCGCGATGCTCTCGTTCGCGCTGCTGTTCCGCGAAGGGCTCGAAGCCGTGCTGGTGGTCGCGGCGATCCTCGGGTACCTGGAAGCGAGCCGCAACCGCCAGTACCGGGGGAGCGTGCTGAAGGGCGTGGGCGCCGCGGTCGTCGCGAGCGTGGCGACGTTCGCCCTGATGACCCTCCTCCTCGACGTGGCGCCGGTGCAGCGCGAGATCCTCGAGGCGGGGACGACCCTGCTGGCCGTCGCGGTGCTGTTCTACGTCTCGTTCTGGTTGATCTCGAGGCTCGACCACCGGCGGTGGATGGAGTTCGTGAACGCGAAGGTGTTCGCCGCCGCCACGGCCGGGGCGACCCTGGCGCTGGCCGGTGTGGGATTCACCGCCGTCTACCGCGAGGGGTTCGAGACCGCCCTGATGTACCAGGCGCTCTTCAACATGACCGAGGGGCTCACGGCATGGGTGGCCGTCGGCGCGCTGCTCGGCGCTGCGGCACTGGCGGTGGTCGCGTACGCGATCTTCAAGCTCGGCCGCAAGCTCCCGGTGCGCACGTTCCTCACCATTGCCGTTGTGATCGTGATGGCGCTGTCCGTCGCGTTCGTCGGCAACGCCGTGCGCGAGCTGCAGCAGGCAGCGATCCTGCACGTCACGTTCCTGGAGGACTTCCCGCGGCTGCCGATCTTCCTGGCCGACCTCACCGGCATCCACCCGACGCTGCAGTCGCTGCTCGCGCAGCTCGCCCTCACGCTGGTGTACGTGGCGGGGGCGGCGTGGATGTTCGTGATCACCCCGGCGCGCGAGCGTCGCGTCGCCGCGAAGGCCGCGCCCTTGCCTCCCGCCGCCCCGGCGCAGACACCGACCTCGGCGCCCCTGCAGGCTGCCGAGGAGCACGTGGGCGGGCGCTAGCCATGGCCGTGCGCGTCGGAGTCGACGTCGGGGGGACCTTCACGAAGGCGGTTGCCTGCGACCCGGCTTCCGGCGAGGTGGTGGCGCGCGCGGTCGTGCCGACCACCCACACCGCCGGCCTGGGAGTCGCGGAGGGCGTCCGGGCGGCGATCGAGCAGGTCGCCGCAGACGTGCGCCGCGACGGCCTTGGTCCCATCCAGCTCGTCACGCACTCGACCACGCAGGCGGTGAACGCGCTGCTCGAGGGCGACACCGCCCGTGTCGGGGTGCTCGGCATCGGGCGGCGGCCGCACCTGCGCCGCTCGCGCAAGCGCACGAGCGTGGGGGAGATCGGCCTCGCTCCCGGGCGCCGGCTGGAGACCGTGCACGAATTCGTCGATGCGACCGCAGGTGCCGATCGCGCCGCGCTGAAGGCCGCGCTGGAGCGGCTCGTGGAGCGGGGCGCGGAGGCGATCTGCGTCTCGGAGGTGTTCGGCGTCGACGACTCCGAGACCGAGCGGCTCGCGCTCGAGCTGGCGGACCGGATGGGCCTGCCCGCGTGCGGCGGGCACGAGCTGACCGGGCTGTACGGACTGCAGCTGCGCACCGTCACGGGCGCGGTGAACGCCGGCATCCTGCCCGCGGCCCTCTCCGCTGCCGAGGTCGTGGAGGAGTCGGTGCGCCGCGAGACCGGCGGCGCCCCGCTGCTCGTGATGCGCGGAGACGGCGGCAGCGCCGGCATGGAGGCGATGCGCAGCCACCCCCTGTTGACCGCGTTCAGCGGCCCGGCCGCCTCGGTGTGCGGTGCACTGCGCCACCTCGCCGTGCGCGACGGCGTCGTCGTCGAAGTGGGTGGAACCAGCACGAACGTGACCGTGGTCAAGGCGGGCCGCCCCGCGCTGGCCTATGTCCGCGTGCTCGAGCACGTGACGTCGGTACGCAGCCTGGACGTGCGCGTCGGCGGTGTCGCCGGCGGCAGCCTGGCGCGTGTCGCGCGCCGCGGGCGCAAGCTGCGGCTCGCCGACGTGGGCCCGCGCTCCGCGCACATCGGCGGGCTCGAGTACGCCTGCTTCGCGGACGCAGAGCGTCTCCGGGACGCACAGCTGCAGCTGATCGCCCCGCGTCCGGGAGACCCCGCCGAATATGCGGTGCTGGAAGCTCCCGGCGGCGAGCGGTTCGCGCTCACGCCGACGTGCGCGGCCAACGCGCTGGGGCAGGTGCCGGCCGGTTCGTACAGCACAGCGAACCGCGAGGCAGCGCTGGCTGCGTTCGCAGCCGCCGCACCCGCGTTCGGCATGGAAGCGCGGGAGCTCGCGCAGGCGCTGCTCGACACGGGTGCCGGCACGATCGCCCGGCTGGTCTCCGATGCGGTCGCAGACCACGAGCTCGAGCGCCCGGCCCTGATCGGAGTGGGCGGAGGAGCCGGCGCGCTGGTTCCCCCCGTCGCGGCGCGCCTCGGGCTGGACTGGAGCACGCCGCCCGACGGCGAGGTGATCTCGTCGGTAGGTGACGCGCTGTCCCTGATCCGGGTCGAGCTCGAGCGCACCGCATCGAACGGGTCCTCCGCCAGGGTCGTGGCAGAGCTGCACCGCGCGGCCGAGGACGCCGCCATCCGGGCCGGCGCCGCGCCGGCCACCGTGCGCACCGAGAGCGAGACCATTCCGGAGCGAAGTGCCGTGCGCGTCGTCGCACACGGCTCGGTGGCGCTCGAGAGCGGCAAGCTGCCGGGCGATCCCGAGGTGGGGGAGGAAGCCCTCACCCGCTCCGCCGTGGAGCTGATCGGCGACCGCGCCCGGGCCGTGTCCCGCAGCCGCTTCTACGCCGTCTACGTCGCCCCCAACGGCGGCAGCGCCGAGCGCTATGCCGTGCTCGACGCGCGCGGATCGATCGCGACGGCCGGCGAAGGGGTGGTGCTCACCGGCACCGCCGCGGAGGTGGGCGCGGCCCTCCAGGAGCGCCTCCCGCCGCTGACGCGCCACGTGGGGCCGTTCTCGGTCGCTCCCGGCGTGCGGATCCTGCGCGGCGCCCGGTTCGTGGACCTGACCGTGGTGTCGCGGCCGGCCGAGGCGCTCGAGGCAGCCCTCGCCGAATGTCGCGCGGCCGACGGGGAGCACGTGGTCGCCCTGATCAGCTCCTCCTGACCCGTGACGATCTCGCGCCCCGCCCGGTCCCGCTGGCCGGGAATGCTGGCCGCCGGGGTTGCCGGCATCGTGATCGGCCTCGGCATCGGGCTGGCGGTCGGCGGCGGTGACGAGGACAGCGACCCCGTGCAGGGCGTCAGGGACGCGCGCAGCTCCCTCCAGCGGGCGGCCGGCGTGCTCGACATCGTGACGGTCGAGTACGCGGAGGGCGTCGAGGACGGACGGGTCGTGAGCGAGCCCGAGTACCGCGGCGCCGTGAGCGCGATCGCCCGCAGCCGGGAGCTGTACGGCGAAGCCCGGCCCGTCCTGGCCTACTTCGACGCCGAGTCCGCGACGCGGCTCGACCATGCCTACCAGCGGCTCGCACAGGGCGCCACCGCGCGCATCTCCGAGGATGGGCTGCGCTCCGAGGCCCGGCAGGTCGCCGCGGCCCTCGACCGCGCCATCGACCCGGCGGAATGAGCGCTCCCCGCGGGCGGGGAGGCCAGGCGGCGCCGCAGATGCAATGCTCGATAACGCGGCTTATGTCAACCTGGCGGAGCCCTCAGGCAGCCGGCTCGTCGCCGATGCCCTCGAGGTAGGCCACGGCCGAGGGATTGATCCAGACCGTTTCCCCCGTGGGAATGCACTGGAGGTTCAGCAGGCGGCCGCTGCGAGCCTGGAGCTCGATCTTGGTCCGCACGTCCTCCAGGTCCTCGGCCACGGCCAGCGTGAGGTTGTTCTCGAGGAAGACGACGCGCGTCGGCATCCGCCGAGTCTATCCCGGCCCGCCCGCGGTCACGGGCCGGGCGTCAGCTGGAAACCGCCCACGCGCGCGGCCGCGAATGCGTCGCCGAGCTGCAGGCCGACCGACTGGGGCCCGCCGAAGTGGCACTCGGTCTGCGGGTCTACCACGGCCCGCGCGCGCAGCTCGATCCACACGATCCGCGGCGAGGGCTGGAGCCTGACCGTGGGAGCCGGCCTGACCAGAAGGGCGTTCACCTCCTGCGTCGACCCGGTCCGCACCACGCGATAGGCCGCCTCCGTCCGCGTGCCGTTGTCGATCAGCGCGCCGCCGCTGCCGGGCAGCAGGCGCGTCACGCGGGCGACGGCGCCCTCCGCCGCGTCGGCGACCGCGGCGCCGGTGATCGTGACGCGGATGCGGCACGAGCCGATCGGCCCGTAGCGCCGCGTGAGGCTGCTCCGCTTGCGCGTACGTGAGCGCCAGGAGCTCGGCACCGCGTACTGGGCGCGGAGCCTGTACGTGCTGTCGAAGCCCTGCACGGGCACGTCGCCGGTGGTCCGGAGGTCGGTGCGGGCCGCGGACGCCGTCCCCGTGGGAACGAGGGCGACGGCCGCCGTCGCTACGACGAGGACGCAGGCTGCTCTCACCGGGCCCAGCACGATGGGACGACGTTATCTCCCGGCGGGGTGATGCGCCTCGGGGTTTCCCGCGCATCCCTTGTCAGTAGTCCCCCTGGCTCACATCGTCGACAGCAGGAACGCCAGGGCGAAGCCCAGGACCGTGACGAGCCCCACCGCCGGGCGGCGGTCGTAGTCCTCGTAGGCCTGCGGGAACATCGTGTCGGCGAGCATGCACAGCACCGCTCCGCCCGCGAACGCCTGGGTCCACGCGATCAGGTTGTCCGACGCCCCGTCGAGGAGCGTGAAGCCGAGCGCCGCCGCGATCCCGGAGATCGCGACGATGCCCGCCCACTGCCCCAGCACCGCGGACAGCGACTTGCCCGCGTTCTTCGACCCGGCCGACGACGACAGCGCCTCGGGCACGTTGGAGAGGAACACCGCGCCCACGAGCGCCGCCTCGACCGTTCCGCCGTGCAGCAGCGTGAGCCCGATCGCGGCGGACTCGGGGATGCCGTCGAGCGCCGCGCCGAATGCGATCGCCCGGGCGTTGCCGTCCGCCTGCTCCATGCCGGCGCGCTTGCGCATCGCGCCCCCCATGCGGTCGATGTACCAGTCACCCGCGAAGAACGTGAGCGCGCCCGCGCCGAGGCCGAGGGCGACGGCGTCGCCGCCGCCGATCGAATAGGCCTCCTCGGTCAGCTCGAATGCCACGGCCGATATCAGGACGCCGGCGCCGAACGCGATGATCAGCGCGATCGCGTGGCGGGAGATCGGCAGGAGATACCCGGCCACCGCCCCGACCAGCAGCGAAGAGCCGGCGAGCAGCCCCCAGAGGCCTGCCTCGATCACATGCGGTTTCTATCGCCGCGCGCGGCGGCGCGCTACTCGGGCTCGGGCTCTTCCTCGCCCGGCCACGTGCCGGTCAGGCGCATGAAGCCCTCCCGCGCGTAGTGATCCGATGCGCCCTTCACGGCGCGGAAGATCGCGCCTTCGAGCGCCAGCGCGATCACCATCTTCGGCACCGAGATGTCGCGGTGCTTGCCCTCGGGCGGCTCCTCCTCGTCGATCATGCCCCAGACCTGCTCGAACAGCTTCTTCCCGAGGAACCCCGCGAGCAGCCCCAGCGCGATCGAGAACGGGGCAAAGAACACCTTCGACATGCTCGAAACGTTACCCCTACCGTGGCCGGATAAACGATCGGGAGGCTCCGGCCTATCCTTTGTGACATGGCCACCGACGTCACGGAACCGGAGTTCCAGCAGGCTGTCATCGATCGCTCGCGGGAGATCCCCGTGGTTGTCGACTTCTGGGCCGAGTGGTGCGGGCCCTGCCGTCAGCTGACCCCCGCGCTCGAGCGCGCCGCCAGCGAGCGGGCGGGCAAGGTCGAGCTGGTGAAGGTCGACGTCGACGGCAATCCGGGCCTCGCCCGCGAATACGGCGTGCAGGGCATCCCGGCCGTGAAGGCTTTCAAGGACGGCCAGGTGGTCGACGAGTTCGTCGGAGCGCAGCCCGCGCCGATGGTCGAGCGGTTCATGGACAAGCTGGTCCCCTCCGAGGTGGACGCGCTCGTCTCCGAAGGCGACGAGGACTCACTGCGGCGCGCGCTCGAGCTGGAGCCCGGGCGGGCCGACGCGTCGGTGTCGCTCGCGCACGCCCTGATGGACCGCGGCGAGTACGACGAGGCGAGCAAGCTGCTCGACGCCGTCACGGGCGACTTCGCCGCCGAAGGGTTGGCCGCGCTCGTCAGGCTGAAGCAGACGCACGAGGGCGAGCCCCTTGGAGCGGCTGCCGACGCGCTGCTGAAGGGCGACACCGAGACCGGCCTGCAAGGGTTGATCGAGGCGCTCGAGCAGTCCGGCGACGAGCAGCTGACCGATCAGATCCGCAAGGCGATGGTCGGCGTGTTCACCGAGCTCGGGTCCGACGACCCGCTCACGCGCGAGTACCGCCGCAAGCTCGCCAGCGCCCTTTACTAGACCGGGATTTCCTCAGCCGGAGATCTCGGTGGCTGCGGGACGCCTACGACTCCGCGATGGTCACCTTGGACATCACGATCGGCTCGTTCGGCGGGCCGTCCTCCGTCGAGGCCAGCTCCTCCATCGCCTTCACGTTCTCGATGCCTTCCGTGACCCGGCCGAGCACCGCGTAGTCGGCCGGCAGGTTCGCGTCGGGGCCCGTCACGACGAAGAACTGGCTCCCGGCCGTCCCGGCCGGCTCCTGGCCGCCTTTCGCCATCGCGACCACGCCCTCCGTATAGGCGACGTCGTCCGGCGGCGCCTCGCGCGTCTTGTATCCGGGGCCGCCCGTGCCGTCGCCGTTCGGGTCACCGCCCTGTACGACGAAGCCGGGCGCGATCCGGTGGAAGCCGAGGCCGTCGTAGAAGCCGTCACGTGCCAGCGCGACGAACGACGCCGACGTCTCGGGCGAGCGCCGGGAGTCGAGCTCGATCACGAACTGCCCGCAGTTCGTGTCGACAGTCGCTGTGTAGGTCTTGTCGCGGTCCAGTCTCAACCTCGGCCTCTCCCTCTCTTGGACGTTCTTGGGCTGCGGCGCCGCCACCTCCTCGCAGGCGGAGTCGGACGAACCGCCGTCTCCCCCACCCGAGGCAATCAGCACGACGATGCCGGCGATCGCGGCGACGCCGAGGATCGCGGCCGGGAATGCGTACTGGCTGCGCATGAAGCGGGCGAGCATCGGCCGCAGGTTATACCCGGCCGCCGGACGCCCCGCGTCCTCTACAGTGGCCGCCGATGAGCGTCCGCCTCCTCCCCATCGTGCTCGCGTGTGCGCTGACCGCCGCCGGGTGCGGAGGCGACTCCGGCAACGGCTCGCCGGCGGCCGGCACCGACCTGACGGTGCAGATGCGCGACTACGAGTTCGACCCGCGGGACGTGAACCTTGCGCCGGGCGCGGTGATCCACGTCACGAACGAAGGGCAGATCGCCCACAACCTCAAGATCGAGCGAGGACCGGATCCGACGGAGGAGACGCAGGAGCTGGCCGGCACCGACAGCTTTCTCCCCGGCGACAGCGAGAACCTCGAGATCGCGCTGCCGCGCGGGCGCTACGCGATGGTGTGCACGGTGCCCGGGCACCGCGAGCTCGGCATGACGGGCAGGCTCAGGGTGCGGTAGCCGGCGGGTCGCCCTGGGGCTGCAACTCGAGCGCCGGGACCGGCCCGAGCGCTTCACGCACGAGCGTGTCGACGTGGCGCTGGTGGCTTCGCACCGTCTCTTCGCGGTCGCGGCCGTAGAGCGCCGGGAAGCGCGCCAGCGTGTAGATCGCGCACGACTCGTCGTCGACGATCTGCGGGCACCGCTTCAGCAGGTGCTGCGCGAACTCCGGGTACTGCTCCAGCCACCAGAACGCCGTCGCCGGCAGCAGCAGGTAGTCGGCGCCCCGCGCACGAGCCAGCTCGAGTTGCTCGATCGCCCAGGCCGCGTCGGGCGGGTTGTAGCCGACCCAGGTGCCGTCCGGAGTGGCGGGAAAGTGCCACGCTTCGCCGCATTCGAGGTCGAGCAACTGGTCGTCGCCCTTGCTTGCGACGACCACCGTTGCATCGACGGGCACCGAGCTTCGCACGATCAGCTTGATCCGCTCCACCAGCTCTTGGTACTCGTCCTTCACCTGGCCGTTGGCGGCAGCTTCCGCGGCCTCCTGCTGGCGGCGGATGTGCCGCGTCCGGCGCTCCCGCAGGCGGGGGTTGTCCACCTCGGGGCGCTCGGGCAGGACGTCGGGCGCCTCCCAGCCGGGGACCTTCGCCCCGCCGAGGTCGGCGACCGGCAGGACCTGGTCGGGATAGCGCAGCGAGCTGCCCTCCACGCGCGCGATCGGCTCGTGCCGCACCACGCAGCGGATCTCGGAGGACCGCAGCACGGGCTCCTTCTCGTTCACGTTGACCGCGAAGACAGCCCACCAGTAGCCCAGGTTCGTCCCGAGCTTCTCCCACGTCTCGGCCGGCAGCGCGAACTCGAGGCCTGCGGCGTCGGCGACGCGCTCCAGCGGGCAGATCTCGAGGTGCTCGCTCTCGCCGCCGAGCGACAGCGCCAGCACCCAGCTGTCGACCGTGTCGTCGACGGTGCCCTCGATCGTGATCGTGGGCGCGTCCGTGGTGCGGAGCATGTGCTCCGGGCCGGTCACCACCAGGCTGGGATCGACGCTGTGCTTCCTGCGGCCGAGGACCTCGAGCACGTCGTCGACGAACGGCAGGTACGCCTCCGGCGCCGGCTTGTCCGTGAAGTAGCACGTGCTGCACAGCGACGGGTAGTCCCACGTCGCCATCGAGCGCCGCAGGTCGACCGCGTTGGGGCTGTTCCAGATCTCGTCGAAGTCCTGCTTGCGCAGATCGCCGAGCACCAGATCGCCGCTCGTCGCGTAGCAGCAGGGGGTGCACTCGCCGCGCGAGTTCACGTGCAGCCGGTTCCAGACCGTCATGCAGTAGCCGGGGACAAAGCGCTTCATGCGCGTCTCCCAGCGAGCCGCCCAGTCGCGCTGCGGCTTGGAGGCGATCTTCTCGACGCGGAAGTCGTAGCGCTCCCAGCCGGCGACGCACCAGATCAGGCGCACGTGCTTCTCACGCGCGACCTGGATGCACCGCTGCTTGATCCACTCGACGTAGTCGGCCGAGAAGTGCAGCGTCGGGTCCAGGTGACCGCTGCGCCCGTTGACGTCGATCATCTGGAGCACGTTCATGGTCTGGAGGCCGGAGTCGGCCAGGTAGGCGATCGTCTCGTCGAGCGTCGGCCCGTTGAGCGTCATGAAGACGATGTTGGCCCAGACCTCGAGGCCATGCTCCTTGCAGAGCGCCGCGGCGCGCGGCAGGTTCTCGAACACCTTCTCGGGCTTGCTGCCGGGCCGGATCTTCTCGAACAGCTCCGGGTAGTGGGTGTCGATCGAGACCAGCATCTCCCGGGTGATGTCCTTCAGCTCGAAGAACTTCTCCTCGTCGAGGAACTGCGCGTTGGTCGTGAGGCTCAGCTCGAGGCTGTACTCCTCGGCCATCTGGCGGGTCTCGTCCCAGGCGACGATCAGCGGCTCGCTGCCGTCGAACGGGATCACCACCGAGACGGACGGTGCGATCTGCTCGCCGACCTTCTGCAGGATCTTCGGCGACATCTTGTGCAGCGGGGGGTTGGCCCCGTCGTGGCACATGACGCAGCTCATGTTGCAGAAGTTGCTGTACTGGATCTGGGCCTCGAAGGGCCGCGACTCGAACACGAATCGCTTCTCCAGCAGCTCGCGTTCCAGCAGCGCGCGGTTGTGCGCCTCGATCTTGAGTCGCTCCTCGCGCGTGATCTTGGGCTGTGGCCGTCCGTTGACCGTCACGACGCCGGCGGCCTGCCCGTCCCCGTCCCCGCTCATCCAAGTGATGATAGCCGCTCGAATCCGCCTCCCTCCAGCCTTTCTGCAGGGGAAAACCCCGCCCGCGGCCTTAGAATCAGGCCGATGTGCAGGTTGTTCGCAGCGTCGGCCAGCGCCCCCGTGGACGTGTCGTTCGAGCTGCTGCGATCCGACAACTCGATCTTGCGCCAGTCCGAGAAGCACGACTCGGGCTGGGGCAGCGCGTATTACTCGGAGCACGGTGTGCCGGATGTGCGCCGCTTCGACGACGCCGCCCACGCCGGCGAGGAGTTCGACGAGGTCACGACCGGCCACGCGAGGCTGATCATGGTGCACGTCCGGCGGGCGACGATCGGGGGGCTGAAGCTCGAGAACACGCACCCGTTCAGCCGCGGCCCGTACACCTACTGCCACAACGGCACGATCATCAAGGCCGCCCAGCTGGAGCCGTTCGCAGACACCTCGCCCGCCGGCGACACGGACTCCGAGCGGTTCTTCAACATGCTGATGACGGGCTTCGACCACGACGACGTGATCGGCTCGCTGCGGCGCGCCGTGGAGACGGTGTGCGACACCTGCCGCTTCTCGGCCCTCAACTTCCTCTTCTGCGACGGCCGGCGCATGTACGCATACCGGTTCGGCGTCTACCGGCTGTTCTGGCTCCCGCGTGACCTGGACCTCGACGCCGACACGGCCACCCACCACCACGTGCACCTGGAGCGGCCGCCGGGCGGGCACATCGTGCTGGCGGCGAGCGAGCGGCTCACGGAGGCCGAGCCCTGGATCGAGATGGACCAGGACGAGCTGCTGGTGTGCGACCCCGACGACGCGGAGCACCCGCGCGTCGAGCGCCTGCTGGGTGATCGCGCCGACGACATCGAGTTCGTCCCGCTCGACTCGGGCGAGTTGAGCGGCGCCGCCCGCGGCGAATGGGCGGCAAAGCGCGCCGCCGCCGGCTTTTGACCTCTCCCTCCCGCCGCCGCGGCTGGCAGCGGCTGGCCCGCGGCATGAACGACGTCGTCACGCGGGCACCCTGGAGCTGGCCGCTGCTGCGCGCGCCGATGCGCCTGTTCTTCGAGCGGGCCGCGGCCACGTGGGACCAGCGCTTCGCAAGCGACCCGGCGCGGATGGTGCCGCTTGCGGCGGCGTTCGACCTCCTGCCCACAGCTCCCGCGCGCGTGCTCGACGTCGGCACCGGGACGGGCGCGGGCGCGATCCTGGCGGCGGAGCGCTGGCCGGGCGCCGAGGTGCTCGGCATCGACGTCTCTCCCAGGATGATCGACGCCGCGGCGTCGAAGGATGTGCCGCCGGGCGTGAGATTCGCCGTGGCGGACGTGGCCCGGCTCGACCCGGGCGAGGGCTGGGACCTCGTGGTGATGCTGAACATGCCCCCCTTCTTCGCCCCGGTCGCGGCGATGGTGCGAGGAGGCGGGCACGTGGCCCACATCGCCTCCCGCGGGCCGGTCACGCCGTTCTACACGTCCGCGGAGAAGCTCGGGCAGGGATACGGGCGCCGCGGGCTCGAGACGGTTGCCGCGGGGACGGCCGGGCCCGGGACCTACTACCTTGCGCGGCGGCCATGAAGGAGGAACGCAGCTTCGCGATCCTGATGAACCCGGCGTCGGCGGGCGGAAAGCCGCTGCGCCTCCTGCCGGAGGTGCAGCGCGAGCTCGCCGCCGCAGGCGCGCCCCACCGCGTGGTCGAGACACGCGACCTCCCCCACGCCACCCATGCGGCGCGCGACGCGGCGGACCAGGGCGAGGTGGTGGTGGCGCTCGGCGGCGACGGCCTCGTGGGAACGCTGGCCGGCGCGCTCCACGGATCGGCTGCGCTGGGCGTCCTGCCGGGCGGGCGCGGAAACGACTTCGCGCGGGCGATCGGCGTGCCGCAGGACATCCCGGGCGCCTGCAAGGTCCTCCTCGAGGGCGTGCGCAAGGCGCTCGACCTCGGCGAGGCGAACGGCAAGCCGTTCGCGTGCATCGCCTCGATGGGCTACGACTCGGACGCGAATCGGATCGCGAACGAGGCGCGTCTCGTGCGAGGCAACCTCGTCTATGCGTACGCGGCGATCCGCGCCCTGATGGCCTGGCGACCCGCGCGTTTCACCGTCCGCCTCGACGGCCGCGAGCACCGCTTCGAGGGCTACACGGTGGCGGCCGCCAACACCGGCTACTACGGCGGCGGCATGCACATGGCGCCCGGAGCCGACCCTTCCGACGGGCTGCTCGAGGTGGTGTTCGTGGAGCAGGTGTCCAAGCGCCGGTTCCTGGCTAACCTGCCGAAGGTGTTCAAGGGTGAGCACGTGAACGAGGACACCGTCAGTGTCCATCGGGCGCGGGAGGTGGAGATCGCAGCGGACCGCCCGTTCGACGTGTATGCGGACGGTGAGCCGGTCACGACTCTGCCGGCCACCGTGCGGCTCGTGCGCGGCGGGTTGAGCGTGATCGCGCCACGCTCCGTGGCGTCTTGACGATGCTGCGGGCCAAGGTCGGGGTTGCGCGGGTCGCAGGAGCGCTGTCGCGCGCCAGTCGCCGCGGCGGCGGGACCAGCCTGCCGGGGAAGCTGCTGCTGCGGATGGAGCCGGGGGCGGTCGGGATGCTGGCGCGCAGGCTCGATCGCGGCTCCGTGGTGGTGAGCGCGACGAACGGCAAGACGACGACGTCCGGGATGATCGCCCGCGTATTCGCCGAGCACGGCCTGACCGCGGTGCACAACCGGGCCGGCGCGAACATGAAGGGCGGGGTGGCGACCGCCCTGCTCGAGCAGGCGCGCGGTCCCGGCCGGGGGCGCATCGGCCTGTTCGAGGTCGATGAGGCGTGGCTGCCCGAGGTGGTGGCGGACCTCGGCCCCCACACCGTGCTGCTCTCCAACCTGTTTCGCGACCAGCTCGACCGCTACGGTGAGCTGGAGATGCTCGCCGACGAGTGGAGCGAGCTCGTGGCGGCGCGCGAGGGCGACACCGCGTTCGTCCTGAACGCGGACGACCCGCTGGTCGCGGACCTCGGACGCGACCGGAGCGGCAACACGCGCAAGCGCATCACGTACTTCGGCCTCGAGGACCGCGCGCACGCGCTCGAGCGCATCGAGCACGCATCCGACGCGAAGCACTGCCGCCGCTGCGGCACCGCCTACGCGTACTCGGCCGCGTATCTCGGCCATCTCGGGGACTACTCATGCCCCAACTGCGGCAACGCGCGCCCGCAGCCGCAGGTGGCGGGCCGCGACGTGGATCTGCAGGGCATGACCGGCTCGCGCTTCACGCTCTCCACCCCGCGCGGCGAGACGCGCATCACCCTGCGCCTGCCGGGCCTCTACAACGTCTACAACGCGGTCGCCGCCGCAGCCTGCTGCCTGGAGCTGGGCATGAGCCTGGAGGAGATCAGGCGCGGCCTCGAATCGTTCGCGGCGGCGTTCGGGCGTGCCGAGCAGATCCCGGTCGGCGACCGGCGCGTCGCGATCCTGCTCGTCAAGAACCCCGCCGGTGCCAACGAGGTCTTCCGCACGCTGGCCGCGGCGGGAGACCCGGGGCTCGACGTCTGGATGGTCCTCAACGACCGCATCGCCGACGGGCGGGACGTGTCGTGGATCTGGGACGCGGACTTCGAGACCCTTGCCCCCCATGCGGCCCGTGTCATCTGCTCGGGCACGCGAGCCGAGGAGCTGGCGCTGCGCCTCAAGTATGCCGGCGTCTCCTCCGCGCAGCTCGAGGTCGTCCCGCAGCTCGAGCGGGGCCTCGACCGCGCGCTGGCCATGAACGGTGGACGGCCGCTCTATGCCCTCCCCACCTACACCGCGCTGCTGGAGCTGCGCGAAGTGCTGGCGGCGCGCGGCCACGCGCCGCCCTTCTGGGAATGATCTCAATCGAACAGGCGGCGATCTGGCACGAGGTCGAATGCGGCGCATACGAGGCCGACCTCGTCTTCTGGGAGGAGCTCGTGGGTAAGCGCGACGCCGTCCTCGACCTCGGCAGCGGCACCGGGCGCGTCGCGATGTATCTCGCCCGCCGCGGGCGCTCGGTGACCGCGGTCGACGTGGACCCGCGGATCCTCCACGTCCTGGAGGAGCGCTCCGCCGAGCGGGGACTCGATATCGAGTGCTTCTGCGAGGATGCGCGCGACCTGCACCTGGGTCGCGAGTTCGATGCGGTGATCGCACCCATGCAGCTGATCCAGCTGATGCGGGGCGCGCAGGAGCGGCGTGCGCTGCTGAAGCGAGCCGTGCAGCACCTGCGGCCGGGCGGGGTTTTCGCGGCCACGGTCATGAATCTCGATGGCGAGCCGATTGGCGGGGATTACCTGCCGCCTCCACCCGACATGCGTGAGTTCGACGGCTGGCTCTACTCGAGCCAGTCGGTCGCCGTCCTGCCGATCGAGAGCGGGCGTGCCATCGCCATCGACCGCGTCCGGACCGTCGTGGCGCCGGATGGGTCGCAGAAGGAGAGCCTGTCCAGAGTCAGGCTGGAGCTGCTCGAGCCCGAGGTCCTCGAACGTGAGATGGAAACCGCCGGCCTCGTCGTCCAGGGCCGGCGCATCATCCCGGTGACCGAGGAACACGTGGGCAGCGTGCTCTTGACGGGCACCGCGCCCGACAGCCGATGAGCTCGCCGGCACTGCGGATCATGTGGCTCTATCCGGACCACATGAACATCTACGCCGACCGCGGGAACATCGCGCTGCTCGAGCAGCGCTGCCGGTGGCGCGGGATCGGCTTCGAGCTGGGCACCGCCGGCCCGGGCGACGAGATCGACCCCGGGGCGCACGACCTCTATTACATGGGCGGCGGCCAGGACCGCGACCAGGCCCTCGTCACCCGCGACCTCGCCGAGACCAAGCGCGAGTCCCTGGCAGAGGCCGTCGGGACGGGTGCCTCCTTCCTCGCCGTGTGCGGCGGCTACCAGCTGCTGGGCCACTCCTACGAGGTGCCGGGGGGCGACCCGCTGCCCGGCCTCGGGCTGGTAGATCTGCGCACCGTGCGCGAGCCGGGCGAGCGGCTGATCGGGAACGTCCTGATCGAGGCCGACCTCGGCACCGGCGCGCGGCGGATGGCCGGGTTCGAGAACCATGGTGGGCGGACCTACCTCGGCGCCGGGGAGCAGCCGCTCGGGCGCGTGGTGTCGGGCTTCGGCAACAACGGCAAGGACGGCGCCGAGGGCGTGCGGCGCGGCAGGCTGATCGGCACGTACCTGCATGGACCGCTGCTGCCGAAGAACGCCTGGCTGGCCGACGTGCTGACGAGCTGGGCGCTCGAGCGCCGTACCGGCGAGACGCCCCGGCTGGAGCCGCTCGACGACGCACTGGAGGATGCCGCGCACGAGTCGGCGGTGCGCGCCGCGCTGCGCGGCTGAGCCCCGCTACGAGCGGTTGTGGTTCACGACCTCGATGTTGTTGCCGTCGGGGTCCAGCACGAATGCGCCGTAGTACCCGGGGTGGTACTCCGGCCGCTCGCCCGGTGCGCCGTTGTCGCGGTACCCGGCGGCGACCGCGACGCGGTGAAACTCGTCGACGGTCGCGTCGTCCTCCGCCGGGAACGCGAGGTGCACGTTCTCCGTCGGCGCGGAGCCCGGGACGAGCGAGAACGTGCTGCGCGAGCCGCGGAACTGCACCCGTTCCGGGCCGTCGACCCCGAGCCGCAGCCGCGCAAACGGAGCGATCGTCTCGTAGAACCGCTTCGCCGCCTCCACGTCGGCGACCCGCATCCACAGGTGGTCGATGACGCTCGACTTGCGCGGGCGCCCGAGGAGCATCGCCTCGGCGCTGTTGCCGTCCGGGTCGAGCAGGAAGCCGCCGTAGTAGTCGCTGGAGTACTGCGGCCGCTCGCCCGGCGCACCGTCGTCCCGGTAGCCCGCCTCGACTCCGGCCCGCCAGAACTCGTCGACGTGACTGCGCGAGGGTGCCGCGAACCCGATGTGCAGGCGACGCGTTGCAGGCCTCTCCGGGGTCGCGGGCCAGAGCGAGAACTCTCCCCACTCTGCACTGCAGTCGACACTGCTCGTCTGCTCCACGCCCAGCGTCGCGAGCACCGTCGAGTAGAAGGACTCCGACGCGTCGCGGTCGGTGACTCTGATCTCTACGTGATCGAACATAGGATTCCCGGAATGCCGTCGCAGCGGGCCGAATCCAACGCGGACGAACTCTACGCGCTGCCCCTTGGGGAGTTCACTCAGGCACGGGACCAGCTCGCTCGTGACCTTCGCACGGAGGGCAAGCGCGACGAGGCGGACGCCGTCAAGGCGCTGCGCAAGCCCACCGCCGCCGCCTGGGCCCTGAACCAGCTCGCACGCCGGCGGCGCAAGGACGTCGAGCGCCTGCTGTCCGCCGGCAAGCGCCTGCGCAAGGCGCACGAGGGTCTGTTGCGAGGCGGGGACCGGTCAGCGCTCCAGAAGGCCACCGCGCAGGAGCGCGATCTGGTCGACGAGCTCGCGCGCGACGCGAGGGCCATCGCCGGAGAGGCCGGCACGGCCTCGTCCTCCGCAACGTTCGACGAGCACGTCCGCAACACGCTGCACGCGGCAGCCCTGGACGACGACACGGCGGCCGAACTTGCCTCCGGGCGCCTGTTGCGAGAGAGAGGGCCGATCGGGATGTTCGGCGCGGGGACAGCATCGCCGGCGCCTCCGGCGAAACCCGGCAAGGCCCGGGCGTCGGGCAAGGCTGCGGACGAGCAGGCGAAGGTCACGCGTACGCAACGCCGGGAGCGGGAGCGAGCGCTGGCAGCGGCAAGGGCCGGCGAGCAGCAGGCCAAGCGGGAGCACGCGCGCGCGGCGAAGGCCACGGAGCGCGCCGCGAAGGCAGCCGCAGAAGCCCACCGCCGGGCCGAGGCCGCCGACGCCGCCCTGCGCGAGGCGGAGGCTGCCGAGCACGAGGCCGCCACGGCGCGCGACCGCGCGGTGCGCGCGCTCGCGTCAGCCGAGGAGGATCTCGCCTAGCTGCGGGCTACGCCGCGTTCGCGCGCAGTGCTGCGGGCGGAGGCGTGGATTCGGCCGCGGGCGTCGCCGGCGGCTCGCGCAGTTCGCGGGCCAGCTCGTAGACGTGCGGACCGACCTGGGCAACCGAGTTCGAGACGCTCACGACGCCGTCGATCGTCCGGCGCAGGTCAACCGACCGCGCTTCCGGCTTGATCGCCCGGACGTAGAGCACCATGTAGGGCTGGCGCTCTCCCGAGGCGTACTCGAAGTCGATGCGGCCCCACTCGCGCGGCGCCGTCCGGTGCTGGTGCTCGTGCAGCACGACCTCGAAGGCCTTCGCCCACCGGTCATCGACACGCCCGACCGTGCGGACGGTCAGCGTGTCCCCGACGGGGATCACCGTGGTCCAGTCCACCTGCACGTCGTACTTGGCTTTGGTGGCATTCATGCCGCATATATCGGCACGGAACGCCCAGCCTGAACTCCCGCAATCGTCAGCTGGTCTTCAGCAGGTCGCCGAAGAGCAGCTCGGCAGGCGTCTCCTCGTGCTGCCCGTTCCCGGCTGGTGCCTGCTCAGCCGGGCCGTGCGGACGCTTCTTGGGCGCGGCAGCAATGCTCACGTCGCGCGTGTCCGCAACCGCCAGGCCTTCGATGCGGCCCGACTCCGCGATCGAAACCACCACCTTGGTGCCGACGTGGACGGTTTCGCGCAACGGCACGGGAATCGGCACGGCAAGCTGCCGGCCGCCGCGCAGATCCACGACGGCGCGATGCGTGGTCCACTTCTCGCGCACGACTCCGGGCACGTGTTCGACTTGCGACACAGAGGAAGCGTAAGACCGGACATCGATATCCGGTATCCCCCGTACGGGGGATCTTTCAGAGCACGCTCACGTCGAGCTGCTTGGCCCGGATCGCCAGCACGACGGCATGGGCGCGGTTGCGGGCACCCAGCTTCTCGATCAGGCCCTTCACGTGGCTGCGCACGGTTTCCGGGGACACGATCAGGCGGTCCGCGATCTCCTGCGTGTTGGCGCCGAGCGCGAGCAGTCCCACGACCTCCTGCTCACGCGGTGTGAGGCGCGCCTCTGCGACCTCGTGCTCCTCCGACTCCTCCTGCATGCCGAGCGCGGGGTTGAGGAAGATCGAGAGATGCTGCCCGGGCGCGATGTTGGCGGTGGCGCTGTACTCGATCTCCAGCCGGCGGCCGTCCCGGAGCTGGAGCGCATACGTGCCCGCCTGTGTTCCGGCCGCGATGAAGTCGCGCCAGACTTCGTCGAGCTGGCCGCGCAGCTCGGAGGGCGTGAAGTCGTCGATCGACGACCGCAGCAGTTCCTCCCGCGGCATTTCGAGCAGCGTGCACGCCGCCGAATTGGCTTCGGTGAAACGCCGGGAGTCGTCCGCGATCAGCATCGCGTTGCGGCTCCCCTCGAACACGAGCTCTACCAGGGCCCTGGGCATCGACGCAGGACTATGTTACGCCGGTGGATCCGAATCCGCCGGTGCCACGAGCGGTCTCGGACAGCGACCCGGTCTCGGCGAAGTCCACGTGCGGCAGCTCGGTGATGACGAGCTGGGCGATGCGGTCGCCGACGTCGATCTCGAAAGCGGATTCGCGGTCGGTGTTGAGCAGGAGGACCCGGATCTCGCCGCGGTAGCCGGCATCGATCAGCCCGGGGGCGTTCACCAGGGCGATCCCGTGCCGGGCCGCGAGGCCGGAGCGCGGCAGCACGAGCCCCGCGTGTCCCTCCGGGATCGCCACCGCGATCCCCGTGCCGACGGCTGCCCGGTCGCCCGGCCCGATCGTCGCCGCCTCCGCCGCGCGCAGGTCCCAGCCCGCGTCATGCTCGTCCGCGCGCTCGGGCGCACGCGCCGCCTCCGTGAGGCGCTGGAACCCGACGATCAAGCGGGCTCGTGCCCGTTCAGGTCGTACGGGCGCAGGCGCTCCGCCACCGCCGCCGGCACACGCGCCTTCACGCGCACCCCGGATGCCGTGTCCTCCCGCTCGAGGTCGCCGGCCAGCTCGTGCAGCTCGGACAGCAGGGCGCCGCGCTCGTAGGGGACCAGCAGCTCGACGGACTCCAGGCCCGCGCGGAACTTCTGCTCGATCCGGTGGCGCAGCTCCTCGAGCCCCTCCCCCGCCAGCGCCGAGACGAGCACCGCGTCACGGTGGCGGGCGGCGACCATGCGGCGCTCGTCGGGATCGAGCTGGTCGATCTTGTTCAGCACGAGCAGCCGCGGCCTGGCGCCCGCGCCGATCTCCTCCAGCACGTCGTCCACCGCCGCCGTCATCTCGTCGAGCTCCTCTTCCGGCACCGAGGCATCGGCGACGTGGAGGATCAGGTCGGCGTTGACGGTCTCCTCGAGCGTGGCCTTGAACGCCTCCACGAGCTGGTGGGGCAGCTTGCGGATGAAGCCCACCGTGTCGGTGACGAGATAGGTGCGGCCGTCGTGGCGGAACGAGCGGGTGGTCGGGTCGAGCGTGTGGAAGAGCCGCGCGCCCACGCCCACCTCGGCATCGGTGAGTGCGTTGAGGAGGGTCGACTTGCCGGCGTTCGTGTAGCCGGCGAGCGCCACCCGCGGCGTGTGCGACTCCTCGCGGCGGCTGCGGGTCAGGCGGCGCGAGCGCTCGGCGCGCTCCAGGCGGCGCTTCAGCTGCCCGATGCGGTCGCGCGCAAGGCGGCGGTCCGTCTCGATCTGCGACTCACCGGGACCGCGGGTCCCGATCCCGCCGCCGAGCCGTTCCAGGTGGGTCCACAGCCCGCGCATGCGCGCGAGGTTGTACTCGAGCTGCGCCAGCTCGACCTGCAGGTTGCCCTCGGCCGAGTGAGCGTGGTCGGCGAAGATGTCGAGGATGATCGCCGTGCGGTCGATCACGGGCACGCCGATCGCCTCCTCGAGGTTGCGCTCCTGGCGCGGAAGCAGCTCGTCGTCGACGGCGATCAGGTTGGCACCCGACTCCCCCAGTGCCTCCTTCAGCTGCGCGAGCTTGCCTTTCCCGAAGTAGTTGTTCGGGTCGGGCTGGGCGCGCCGCTGGACCAGCTCGCCCGCCACCGCCACTCCGGCGGTGCGCAGCAGCTCCTTGAGCTCGGCCAGGTCGTCGCGGCCGTCGGGCCGCGAGAGGTCCGGCGGCAGCACGGAGATGCAGAAGGCGCGCTGGCGCGCCCGCGGGTTGACGACCCCTGCGCCCGCCGCCGGCGCGTAGCGCGACTCCTTGGTCCGGCCGTTCCTTTGAGCCCTTGACACCCAAGGAGAGTTTAGAGGCGCGATACTCGCGCGATGCGCAGGCTCGCGGGAGCGGCAGGGCTGACCTATGTGATCGGCGTCGGCATCGAGAACATGGAGGTGCTGGAGGCCCCGACGATCGGCAGTTCGGCCGCCGAAATCCGGGCCAACTACGCCGACCAGGCGTTCGGAGTCGTGACGACGTTCGCGGGCATCCTTGCCCTCCTCGCGTACGTGGTGCTGGCGACCTGCCTCTTTGCGATCGTACGGGGACCGGATCGACGCGCCGAGGGCTGGGCCCTCGCGGGTCTGGCCGGCGGCATCGCCGGGCCCGTCCTGGCTGCAACCGGAGCGGCGGCCAGCGCGATCCTCGTCGCGAACAGCGGCACCGGGCTGTCGGACGACGTCACCCGCGTGCTGTTCGACTACCACCTGATCGTTCAGATGGTGGCGGGCGTGTTCGTCGCGCTCTTCCTGGTGGGGTTTGGAGTGGCGGCGCTGCGCACGGCGACGCTGCCGGCCTGGCTGGCGTGGCTGGGCATCGCAATCGGCGCGGTGATCGTGTTCTCCCCCCTGGCGGCGCTGACCGGCGAACACTCCCTGCAGGTGGCCGTCACGATCGCCTTCGGCTTCGACACGTTGTGGGTCTTCCTGGCCGGGATGTGGCTGTTGCTCGAGGACGGAGCGCCGCGCGCCGTCTTCGTGCGTCGCGGCGCGTTCCTGCTGCTCGTGGTCGCGGCCGGTCTCGTGGGGATCGGCCTGATCGCCGCGCCGGGAGCCACGGGGAAGTTCTTCGCCTGGGGCCTCGGCCCCGAGCCGCTGGCCGCGTTCGCCGGCGGCGTGTACCTGGGGTCGGCCGTGCTCTACGCGGTCGCGCTGCCGCGTCCCTGGCAGGAGGTGCGCGGCCTCGTCGCGGGCGCGGTGGTCCTGTCGGTCTCGGTCCTGATCGTGACGCTCACGCACCTCGACCAGTTCGACTTCGACCGGCTCCAGGCCTGGGCGTGGGTGGTGCTGTTCGCCGGCTTTTCGGTCGTGACGCTGTGGCTCTTCCTGACCGGCGGGGAGCCCGAAGCGCCCGCCGGCGAGCCGCTCGTGCCATGGGTGCGCGCGGCCCTCGCCCTCGTCTCGGCCCTGCTCGCCGTGCTCGCGGTCGCCCTGTGGATCGATCCGACCGGCGTCGGGGACTCGAGTCCCTACGACCTGCCGCCGCTGGGCGGGCGGTTCGCCGGATCGTGGATCGCGCTGCTCGCTGTGCTGACGGGCTGGGCCGCCGCGCGCAACACGCGGGAGGAGGCGTGGTTGCCGTCGCTCGGCCTGGTCACGATGCCGGCGGGAGCTCTGATCGCGGCGCTGCGGACGCTCGGCGACCACGACCCCGCGGCGCCCTACATCGCCGCCCTGCTCGTCCTGATCGCGACTGGGCTGGCGGCTATGCGAGCGACCCGCGCATCCGCTCGACCGCCTCGGTCAGGCGCTCGTCCGGCACCGTCAGCGAGATCCTGAAGAACCCCTCGCCGTTGGGGCCGTAGGAAGAGCCCGGGCTGACCACCACTCCGGCCTGCTCCAGCACCTCCTCGGCAAATGACGCTGACGTGTGGCCCTCTGGCACCGGCGCCCATACGTAGATCGTGCCCTTCGGTGGCTCGATGTCGATCCCGATCTCGCGCAGCGCGCCGATCACGAGGTCGCGGCGGCGCGCGTACGTCTGCGCCATCCCCTTCACCGGATCCTGCTTCGCGTTCAGCGCCTCGGCGCCCGCCACCTGCACCGCCTCGAACAGGCCGGAGTCGACGTTGGTCTTCAGCTTCCAGTAGTGCGCGATCGCGTCGGCGTTGCCGACGATCGCCCCGCAGCGCCAGCCCGTCATGTTGTAGGCCTTGGAGAGGGAGAAGACCTCGACGCCGGCGTCCATCGCGCCCGGCTCGGCGAGGAAGCTCGGCGCGACGTAGCCGTCGAAGGTCAGCTC
>DASRIA010000067.1:0-2621 GCA_035650255.1 Solirubrobacterales bacterium | reverse complement strand
GCCCAGATCGTGCTCATGGGCAACAAGGCCGGCGCCGGCGGGCGCTACCGCATCGGCCACAGCGTCATGAAGGACGCGCTCGACATGGACGGCATCTACGCCGCCATCAGGAACGCCGGGCTCGAGCTGCCCGAGCGGGCGCGGGCCGAGGATCTCCAGGGCCGCCTCGTGAACTGCTTCATCAAGTGCGAAGCCGACCATCGGGCCAAGCTGCGCGGGCGGCGCCAGATCATGCTCGACGACTCCGACGTCCACCACCATCGCCACTCGAAGGCTGCGGTCGGCGCTGTGGCCGCGACCGCGATCGGCGATCCAGCGGTGTTCGTCTCGGTCGACGCGATGCACCAGGGGCCGCACGGCGGCGGGCCTGTCATCGCGATCGTGGACGTAGGCGAGTAGCAGGAACGCTTCAGAGGTTCGCTAGCCGGGGCGGGCGGCGACCGCGGCCCCGCCGCGCTCGACGCCGGCGAATGAGCTCAGCGCGAGCCAGGTTGGGAAGGCGCGGACGAGCGACGGCGGCCCATCGAGCCGGATCAGGCCGGCGCGGACCGTCTCGGCCAGCCGCACGTCACCCATCCAGACACGTATGAGAGTCCTGAGGTCGGCGGTGACCACGATGTCGACCTGAAAACCGGGGTCCTTGAGGCACAGGTCGACCTCCTGCCGATCGAGCACGAGCCACCACGTTCTCGGGCAACGCATGGTCGCCGGCGCCCCGCGGAAATCGAAGCGCACGACGACCCGCTCCGCAGGCAGCGCTTCCAGGTTCACACGCCGGTGGATGTCCCACATGAGCAGTCCCGCGTCCAGATCACCGCGGTCGACCTGCGCACGGGCCCACCGCTGGCCCCACTCGCCGAGGCGCTCGATGAGCGGCCGCAGCTCCTCACCCGCCGCGGTGAGCTGATATTCGCGCCCGCGGCCACGAGGCCTGGCGACGCTCCGCACGATCCCGGCGTCCTCGAGCTGCTCGAGCCGTCCGGTGAGGAGCGTGGGCGACATGAGGGGCACACCCCGGTGGAGGTCGCTGAAGCGACGGCTCCCGCAGAGTAGCTCGCGGAGGATCAGCGGGGTCCATCGTTCGGCGACGATCTCGGCCGCCTTGGCGACGGGGCAGAACTGACCGTACCCCTTCATCGTGCCTCGAGGGTAGTGAACGGCCGAGGGGGTCGCAACTCCATTCTTTGGAGTTTCCCGCCCGGCCAGCCGGGGCCATCCTGCCGATCACCAGGAGGTGCCCTATGGCCGTCGCCGACCTCGCGCAACACTTCCGTGGAGAGCTCATCAGTCCCAGCGACACGCAGTACGACGCCGCTCGCGCGATCTGGAACGGTGCGATCGATCGTCATCCCGGGCTCATCGCGCGCTGCACCGGCGCCGTCGACGTCCGGGCCGCCGTCCGTTTCGGGCGCGAGCGCGAACTTCTCGTCGCCGTGCGAGCCGGCGGGCACAACGTCGCCGGGACCGCGGTGTGCGACGGCGGGCTCGTGATCGATCTCTCACCGATGAAGGGCCTGTGGGTCGATCCGGCGGGGCGAACCGCTCGGGCGCAGCCCGGACTCCTCTGGGGCGAGTTCGACCGCGAGACCCAGGCCTTCGGGCTCGCCGCGCCCGGCGGCATCATCACTCACACCGGCATCGCGGGTCTCACGCTCGGTGGGGGGCTCGGCTGGCTGATGCGCCGATACGGACTGGCCGCCGACAACGTCTTGTCGGCCGATGTGGTCACCGCCGACGGCGACTTTCTCCGCGCCAGCGCCGAGCACCACGCCGACCTCTTCTGGGGGCTCCGCGGTGGCGGCGGCAACTTCGGAGTGGTCACGTCCTTCGAGTATCGTCTGCACAGCGTCGGATCGATCGTCCTGGCCGGCGTGATGCTCCACCCTGCCGCGCAGGCCCGCGAGGTCCTGAGCTTCTACCGCGACTTCATCCAGCACGCGCCCGATGAGCTGACGACGATCGTGGTCCTACGGATGGCGCCGCCCGCTCCCTTCCTTCCTCTGTCGCTGCACGGTCAGCCGGTCGTGGTCATCGGCGCATGCTACGCGGGCTCGGTGGAGGAAGGTGAGAAAGTAGTCACCCCACTTCGGCAGTTCGGCGAGCCACTGGTAGACCTGATCCGGCCCACGCCGTACGTCTCACACCAGGCGCTCTTCGATCCCACCGCGCCGCACGGGCTCGGCTACTACTGGAAATCGGAGTACGTGGCATCGCTCAGCGACGGCCTCATCGATACGCTCGTCGAGCGGGCCTGGACGGTCGCGACGCCGGAGTCCTACACGATCATCTTCCACCTGGGCGGTGCCGTCGGTCGGCAGGACCCAGACGGATCGGCCTTCGAGGACCGGCGGGCGGCCCATGCGGTGAACATCGACGCCGTCTGGTCCGATCCCGCTCGCGCGTCGGCGTGCATCGCGTGGACCCAGGAGCTGTGGGAGGCGGTGCGTCCGTATTCCACGGGCCGTGTCTACGTGAACTTTCTCGGCGAAGAGGGACAGGACCGAGTGCGGGCGGCCTACGGCGAGGCCAAGTACGAGCGGCTCCGCGCGCTCAAGCGCAAGTACGACCCGACGAACTTCTTCCGGCTGAACCAGAACATTCAGCCGTAGATCGCGGTGCAC
>DASRIA010000066.1:0-57601 GCA_035650255.1 Solirubrobacterales bacterium | reverse complement strand
AGCTCCGAGCCGGCGTCCGCCGTGTGCTGGTCGACGTGCGCAAGCTCGTCGTCGCCGCCGTGCGCGGCGCGCAGGGAGTTGAGCTCCTCGGTGATGCGCTCGCGCTCGCGCTGGAGCAATTGCCTGGCTCGATCTTGATCCATGCTGAAGAGATGCCTCCTGACGGGGCGGCGGGGGAAGGCCAGTAAGTTAGCGACTCGTTCGTCCCGCCCGCTGTCCCGCCCGCTGTCCCGCCCGCGCTACGGCGCGCCGGCGGACTCCGGGCGGGGCTCCTCGTGGGCCGGGAACTCCCGCGGCTCGCGGCGGTCCATCGTCCGCGCGAGCGTCGACGGCAGCCACACCTTCGGACCGATGTCGAACACGAGGGCCGGCACCAGCACCGATCGCACCAGGAAGGTGTCGAGCAGCACGCCGAACGCGATCACGAACCCGAGCTCGGTGAGGAACACGAGCGGCAGCGACCCGAGCACGCTGAACGTCCCGGCCAGCACGATGCCGGCCGACGTGATCACGCCGCCGGTGACGGCCAGGCCGCGGATCATGCCGGGCCGCGTCCCGTGGCGCATCGCCTCCTCGCGCACTCGCGCCATCAGGAAGATGTTGTAGTCGATCCCGAGCGCGACCAGGAACACGAAGGCCCACAGAGGCAGCGACGGGTCCGAGCCCGGGAAGTCGAACACGAACTCGAAGAGGAACGCGCCCACTCCGAGCGCGGCCAGGAACGACAGCACGACCGTGCCGACCAGCAGGATCGGCAGCACGATCGCGCGCAACAGGAGCGCGAGCACCAGGAAGACGACGAGCAGCACGAGCGGGACGATCAACTTCGTGTCTCGCTCTGCCGACTCCCGCAGGTCACGCTCCTCGGCGGTGGAGCCGCCGACCAGCACTTCGTCTCCCCCGGCCTGCTTCGCGACTCGCCTCAGGTCCGGGATCTGGTCGAAGGCCTCCGTCGAGTACGGGTCCGCGCGCAAGGTCAAGTCGAACCGCGCGCCGGGCGGGCCGGTCTCGACCTGCCCGAGGCTCGCCACCTCCGGGCGTCGCTCGAGCGCTGCCCGGACGGCGCCTGTCCGGCCGGGATCGGGCACGATCACGGTGTTCGGCACATTCGCTCCGGCGGGGAATGCCTGGGCCACCAGATCCTGGCCGCGCGTCGAGCTCTCCTCGTCGCGGAACTGGTTGCCCGTCGTGAGGTCAGTGTTGAAGTAGACGAGCCCCAGCGACATCACCACCAGCGCCGCGATGGAACCGACCCATACCCGCCGCGGATACCACGCGACCCGTTCGGCGATCCGGCGCCAGGCGCCGTGGGTGGCATCGGCCCCCTCGCTGCCGAGGCGCGGCACGAACGGCCAGAACGCGCGCCGGCCGACGATCGCAAGCAAAGCCGGCAGCAGAGTGGTCATCACCAGCATCGCGATCCCGATGCCGGTGGCACCGATCAAGGCGAGCCCCGCCGTGCCGTTCACCTCGGCCAGCGACAGGCAGAGCAGGCCGGCGATGACCGTGCCGGCGGAGGCGACGATCGCCGGGCCGGCGGTCCGCATCGCCGTCGCGACGGCGACATGGTTGTCCTCCTGGTGTCTCAGCTCCTCCCGGTAGCGCGCGACGATCAGCAACGCGTAATCGGTGCCGGCCCCGAACACGAGCACGGTGAGGATCGCCGAGGACTGTCCCGTGACAGTCGTGCCGAGCTCGGACAGCAGATAGCCGACGCCCCGCGACGTAACCTCCGCGACGAGCACCGACAGGAACGGGATCAACCAGAAGATGGGGCTGCGGTAGATGAGGATCAGCAGGACGAACACGAGGCCGGCCGTCGCCGCGAGCAAGGTTCCGTTGATCGACTCGAACACGTCGATCGCATCGGCGGCAAAGCCGGCGGCCCCAGTGATCTCGACCTGCAGGCCGGGCGGAGCGCCGCGGACCGCCTCGCGCACGCCGTCGACGTCGCGCGTGACGATGTCCCCCTCCCCGGTCGTCTGGAAGGGCACGAAGTTGAGCGCCGTGGTGCCGTCGCTCGAGATCACCGGCCGCGGCGGGCGGCCTGCGGTGGCAACCCGCGTCAGCTCTGCCCGATCGAGCCTGATCGTCGCACGGTCCTGGGGCGTGAGCCCGCCGTCACGGCGGTAGACGACGACTGCGCTGAACCGCTCACCGGAAGGGAAGTCCTCGACCTCGTGGAGGAGCTTGACCGACTCCGCCTTCTCCGGCAGGTAGTCGATCGCCCGGTTCTGCTCGGCGTCGGCAAACTTCTCGAAGATGTTGGCCGCGTTCAGGCCGAGGAAGACCACCAGCCAGAACCCGGCAACGATCCACTTCAGGCGCCGGGTCCCGCAGGCGGTGAGGAGTTTCACCATCCCCGCCCTTTTATCACGGCGCGTGCCGGCGGTCTAACCCGGGTCGTTCGACCGGCGGGCGAGCTGCCGCAGCACGAAGTGCAGGATCCCGCCGTGGCGGTAGTACTGCCACTCCTGCGGGGTGTCGATCCGCACCGTGACCTCGAATTCGACGGGGTCGCCATCGTCGGGGCGCGCGGTCACCGTCGTCGTGCGCGAGCCTTCGGCGACGTCGCCGACGTCGTACGTCTCGTGCCCGTCGAGGCCGAGCGACGCGGCGGTCTGGCCGCTCGCGAACTGCAGCGGCACGATGCCCATCCCCACGAGGTTCGAGCGGTGGATGCGCTCGTAGCTCTCCGCGATCACGGCCCGCACGCCGAGCAGGCGCGGTCCCTTGGCGGCCCAGTCGCGCGACGACCCGGAGCCGTACTCCTTGCCCGCGATCACGACCAGCGGCACGCCCTCGTCCTGATAGCGAATCGACGCGTCGAAGATCGTCATCTCCTCGCCGTCCGGGAGGTGGCGCGTCCACGGCCCCTCCGTGCCCGGCGCCAGCTGGTTTCGCAGGCGCACGTTGGCGAACGTGCCGCGCATCATCACCTCGTGGTTGCCGCGCCGCGAGCCGTACGAGTTGAAGTCGCGCGGCTCGACGCCGTGCTCGATCAGATAGCGCCCGGCGGGGCTGTCGCGGCGGATCGCGCCGGCAGGCGAGATGTGGTCGGTGGTCACGCTGTCGGCCAGGAGCGCCAGTACCCGCGCGCCGCGGACCGGCTCGATCGCGGCCGGCTCCGCGGGCATGCCGTCGAAGTAGGGCGGGCGCTTCACGTACGTGGACTCGCGCCAGTCGTACAGGTCCCCCTCCGGGACGTCGAGCGAGTTCCAGCGCTCGTCCCCGGCGTAGACCTCGGCGTAGGTGCTGGTGAACATGTCCGACTCGACCGCCTGCTCGATCGTGTCGTGGATCTCGCGCTGGCTGGGCCAGATGTCGCGCAGGTACACCGGCTCTCCGTCGGAGCCCGTGCCGAGCGGATCGTTCACGAGGTCGACGTCCATCCGTCCGGCGAGCGCATAGGCGACCACCAGCGGCGGTGAAGCCAGGTAGTTCATCTTCACCTCGGAATGGATGCGACCCTCGAAGTTGCGGTTGCCCGAGAGCACGGATGCGACCGCGAGGTCGCCCTTCTCGATCGCCGTGGAGATCTCTTCGGGCAGCGGCCCCGAGTTGCCGATGCAGGTCGTGCAGCCGTAGCCGACGAGGTTGAAGCCGAGCTCCTCGAGCGGCGCCGTCAGCCCCGAGCGCTCGTAGTAGTCGGTCACGACCTTGGAGCCGGGCGCGAGGCTCGTCTTCACCCACGGCTTCGACTCCAGGCCGCGCTCGCGCGCGCGCTTTGCCAGCAGGCCGGCGGCCATCATCACCGCCGGGTTCGACGTGTTCGTGCAGCTCGTGATCGCGGCGATCACCACCGCGCCGTGGTCGAGGAGGCACTTCTCCCCGTTCGTGGTGACCTCGACCGCGGTCGCCGACTGCTGCTCCACCCCGACCGCCGTGTGCCCGCCTTCTCCGGAAAAGCGCTCGATGTCGCCGTTCCCCGGCGCCGCCGCCGCGCCGGCCCCCACCAGTGCCTGCAGCTCGCGCTCGAACGACTCCTTGGCGGCCGTCAGAGGCACGCGGTCCTGCGGGCGGCGCGGACCGGCGAGGCTCGGCACGACGTCGGCCAGGTCGAGCGTCAGCGTGTCCGTGTAGGTCGCCTCCTCCGCGCCGGGCTCGTGGAACATGCCCTGCTCGCGCGCGTAGGCCTCGACCAGCGCCACCTGCTCCTCCGAGCGACCGGTGAAGCGCAGGTAGTGCAGCGTCTCGGCGTCGATCGGGAACATCACGCACGTGGCGCCCTGCTCCGGCGCCATGTTCGAGATCGTCGCGCGGTCGGCCAGCGGAAGCCGCGCCAGCCCGTCACCGAAGAACTCGACGAACTTGCCGACGACTCCGCGTTCGCGCAGCATCTGCGTGACGGTCAGGACGAGGTCGGTCGCGGTCGCGCCTTCGGAGAGCTCGCCGTCGAGGCGGAAACCGATCACCTGCGGGATCAGCATCGAGACGGGCTGGCCCAGCATCGCGGCCTCCGCTTCGATCCCCCCCACCCCCCAGCCGAGCACTCCCAGGCCGTTCACCATCGTGGTGTGCGAGTCGGTGCCGACGAGCGTGTCGGGATAGGCCTGCACGGCGCCGTCGCCGGCGTCGCTTGCGAACACGACGCGCGCGAGGTACTCCAGGTTGACCTGGTGCACGATGCCGGTGTCGGGCGGGACCACCGAGAAGTTGTCGAATGCCTGCTGGCCCCACTTCAGGAACGCGTAACGCTCCTGGTTGCGCTCGAACTCCCGGTCGGCGTTGAACTGGAAGGCGCCCCGGGTGCGGAATTCGTCGACCTGCACGGAGTGGTCGATCACGAGCTCGGCCGGCTGCAGGGGATTGATCCGCGCAGGGTCGCCGCCGAGCTCGGGCATCGCATTGCGCATCGCCGCCAGGTCGACGACCGCGGGCACTCCGGTGAAGTCCTGCAGCAGCACGCGGGCGGGCGCGTAGGCGATCTCGCGGCTGGGCTCGTCGGTCGCCACCCACTTCGCGAGCGCTTCCACGTCGGACGCATCCACGGTCGGACCGCCCTCGTTGCGCAGGAGGTTCTCCAGCAGCACCTTGAGCGCGAAGGGGAGCCGCGCCACGTCGAACTTCGACTGGAGGGCGTCGAGCCGGTAGATCTCGTATTCGCGATCGCCGACCTTGAGCGTGGAGCGGGCGTCGAAGCTGTTCATGCGCGGATCGGCTCCTATGCGTGGTTTGCGGGTCTACATCAACTCTAGACCCCTGCAGTTGGAAACGGCCGGCCGCCGCTGACGCGCGGTCGTCATTCCTCGGGAACGATCGCCTCCGTGATCATGCCCTTTGCCGCGTGCGGGGGGCCGCCGGCGCGATCCGGGATGAAGCAGACAAGTGCATAGTTGCCTGGCGTCAGATCGACCTCCGTCAGCTGTGCCTCGCCGCCGTCGATGACGGCTGTCTCCTCCAGGTTCTCCTCTTCGAGCGGAGGCCTCCCCTCCTCTGTCTCGAAGAAGCGTTTGACGTCTCCGATCGTTGCATCCGGGTTCATTCGCGCCACGACCAGGTGATGCCACTGCGCACCTGCGTTGCGAAACTCGATCCTGTTCTTGCCCGCCTTCAGGCCGGCGGGGTTGAACTCGTATTCGGCCGCCGTGATGGTCGCGTCGGGCGTGGGCAGATCCGCGTCGCTCGGATCGCCTGTGACTGCGAGCTCCGCGACGGCACCCTGCCGATAGTGCGGCTGGACGTCCCGTCCCTCGGGCTCGCCGCTGTCGATGATGATGTAGGAACCGGGCTGGAGCCGCTGGGTGATCGTCGCGGTCCCGCCGGGCGCGGTCGTGCCCACTCCGCCGCGTGCGCGGAACCAAGGGGGAGCCGCACCGCCCCGGAGCACCTTGTCGAACGCTGCCAGTGCCTCCTCGGTCGTGTGGTTGCCCTCGATCTTGATGAACTGCGCTTCCCGCTCCAGCTTGCCGGAGTTCGTGAACTCGATGTCTACGAGTCCGGCCTCGATCGACTCCGGCGCCTCGATGCGGTAGCTGTCCTTCGCCGGCTCAGTGGCCTCGATCGACAGTGACCTTGTTTCGTCTCCTCCCCCTTCGTCGCCGCAACCCGCGACGAGCAGCAGTCCCACGGCCAGGATGCAGGGCGCGACCGCCTTGCGGTGCATGAACCTGGAGAACATCGTTGCCTCCTCCCCGAGTGACGACGAACTCATACGCGTTACCCGTCCCGCCGCGAGCCGAACCCGGAGATACGGCCTACCCAATAGAAACGGCCCCGTGAGGGGCCGTTTCCGTAGTAGACCTGTAAGCCGGATTCTGTCGTGAGCAACCATCTATCTCTGCGGCCTACCTGGACCTGGGCGGGCAACCTCGACGGTCCTGCTTGGCCTTGCACCGGGTGGGGTTTGCCTCGGCCGCCGTGTCACCACGGCGCCGGTGCGCTCTTACCGCACCATTTCACCCTTGCCGGCCACGCCGTTCACGTGTGACGGCGCAACTTAGGCGGTGTCGTTTCTGTGGCACTTTCCCGCGGGTTTCCCCGGGTCGGCGCTACCGACCACCCTGCCCTGCGGTGTCCGGACTTTCCTCGAAGGCCTCACCTCCGCGGCTGCTCGGTCTACGACGGTCAATTCTAGCCTTGTCGCGGGCCCGTCCGGAGAGCTCGAAAGCCGCAGGCAGGCCGACCACCACGCAAAGTGCGGCCCCCCCGGCAAGCGCCAGGCGCATGTGGTCCTCCGTGACGCCGCCCGACAGGGCGGCGCCGCCGAGCACCGCCCCGAGGCCGGCGCCCAGGAGCCGCGCGGTCGACAGCAGCGAGGACACCCGGCCGTGCTTTGCCTGGGGCACCGCGTTGAGCGCCGCGCGCGAGGCGGGCACGAACAGCATCCCGAGCCCCAGGCCGAACGGGACCAGCAGCGGCAACGCGCCGAGGCCGTCGAGCGGCACCCCAGGGATCGCGAGCACGCCGAGGCCGAGGGCCGCCAGGCCGAACCCGAGCGCCGCCGTCACGCCTTCGCCGCGCGCGTCCGTCAGGCGGCCGGAGAACGGCGCCCCGACGGTGACGAGCAGCGCGATCAGCGTGAGCGCCGCGGCCGCGCCGAGCGCCGAGTAGCCGGACACGCTCTGCAGATATTGCTGACCGATATAGAACGCGCCGATCATCACGGCGAACGTGAGCGCGGCGACCAGGGCCGCGGCCCCGACGACTCGCTGGCGCAGGCCCGCCGTGTCGGGGCTGGCGTCGACGTGTACCTCACGGGGCACGAGGTGCCACAGGGCCAGCGCGGCGGCCGCGCTGGCGGGGATCAGGAACCACCAGCACGCCCGCCAGTCGATCGCCACGGTGAGGAGCCCGCCGACGACCGGCCCGATCAGGTTGGCGATGCCCGAGCTGGCTCCCCAGATGCCGAGCGCCGAGCCGCGCCGGTGCGCCGGAAAGCCGGACACGGCGCCGGCCAGCGAGGCCGGGCTCACGAGCCCCGCCCCGATGCCCTGCACCACGCGCGAGGCGATCAGCACCTCGAGGCTGCCCGCCAGCGCCCCGATCAGGGCGCCCGCCCCGAACACCGCCAGCCCGGCCAGCCCGACCTGGCGCGACCCGATGCGATCGACCAGCGTCCCGCCGGGGAAGAGCGCGAGCGCATAGGCGACGAAGTACGCGGTCAGCACGTAGGACAGCTGGTGCGAGTCGGCGTCCAGCTCCTGCCCCACCGACGGGAGCGCGACGGTGACGATCGTGCCGTCCATCTGCAGGAGCGCCGCTGCCCCGGCGCAGGCGGCAAGCCTCAGCCAGGCATCCCGAGGGATCCCGGAGTCGGGGAGGCGGCCCGAGGACATGCCGGGCATTGTCGCGGAGAGCTATTCCAGCGTGCTGCCGCAGCTCGGGCACTCGGCGGGAGTGCCGAGCTCGCCGCCGCTCATCGGCGCGCCGCACACCAGGCACGGGACGGCCTGGCCGTGGTTGAGGGCGTAGTCGACCTCGCCCAGGCGGTCCGCCAGCGTGCGCGCACGATCGACCTCGAACAGGCGCACCTCGGACACGGGTGTCTCCGCGACCACCGACATCAGACCTTCCTGAAGACTCCCACGACTCGCCCCAGCACCTCGACGTCGCGGGTGCGGATCGGCTCCATCGCCGGGTTCTCCGGCTGGAGCCGCACGTGGTCGCGCTCGCGGAAGAAGCGCTTCACGGTCGCCTCGTCGCCCAGCAGCGCGACGACGATGTCGCCGTCCCCGGCCGTGTTCTGCGGGCGCACGACGACATAGTCACCGGTCAGAATGCCGGCGTCGCGCATGCTCTCGCCCGACACCTGGAGGACGTATTCGCCCTCGTCGCCGCCGGCCACGCTCGGCACCTGCACGTAGTCCTCGATGTTCTCCTCGGCGAGGACCGGCTGGCCCGCGGCCACCCGGCCCACCAGGGGCAGGGCGCCTTCGGGCGTCACGGCCCGCTTGGCCTTGTCGAACAGCAGCTCGATCGCGCGCGGCTTGGTGGGATCGCGGCGCAGCACGCCGTACTTCTCCAGATTCGCCAGGTGCGCGTGCACGGTGGACGACGAGGCGAGCCCTACCGCCTTGCCGATCTCCCGCACCGTGGGCGGGTAGCCGTACTTGGACGCGTACCGCTTGATGAAGGTGAAGATCTCCTGCTGGCGCTTCGTCATCTTGAGGTCGACCATCAGGTGACGTCCTCCTGTCGGGGGCGGGAATCGGCTTGCGAACACATGTTCGTAGACTAGCTGCCCCCGCGGACGGCTTCAAGCCCCGCTGGAGCAAAAGATGGGCGCACCTATAATCGACGGCCCCACCAGCGCCTGTGGCGGAATTGGTAGACGCGCAAGGTTGAGGGCCTTGTGGCCTGTGAAGGCCGTGGAGGTTCGAGTCCTCTCGGGCGCATCCGAGGATCCCCCGCGGGCCACCCGCCGGAACCGGCGCCCGCGGGCACCGGGCGACGCGCCGTCACTCATACAGGCGGTCGAAGTGCTCCCGGTAGCGCTCGTACACGACCGGGCGCTTCACCTTCAGCGTCGGGGTCAGCTCGCCCGCGGCCAGGGTCAGGTCGCGGTCGAGCACCGCGAAGCGCTTCACCTGCTCGATGCGCGCGAAATGCCGGTTGACCTCGTCGACCTCGGCCTGCAGCGCCTCGCGCACGCGGTCATCGCCGGCCATGGCGGCGGCGTCGGGAGACACGCCGAGGCGTTGGGCGAGCGCCGGCAGCTCGTCCGGGTCGAGCGTCAGCAGAGCGACGAGGTACGGGCGATTGTCGCCGTAGACCACCGCCTGCGAGATCCAGGGGCGCTCTCGCAACGCGGTCTCGATGTTGGACGCGGAGATGTTCTTGCCGCTGGAGGTGATGATCAGCTCCTTCTTGCGGCCGGTGATGCTGAGATAGCCGTCCCCGTCCAGCGCGCCGAGGTCGCCCGAGCGCAGCCATCCGCCGGCCAGCGTCTCGCCCGTCGCCTCGGGGTCGCGGTGGTATCCCCGGAAGACGTTCGCGCCCCGGATCAGGATCTCGCCGTCGTCCGCGATGTCGAGCTCGACACCGGAGAGCGCGGGACCGACCGTTCCCAGGCGCACCGCGCCGGGCGTGTTGAGGGTTGCCGCGGCGCAGGTCTCGGTCAGGCCGTAGCCCTCCAGCACCGGGACGCCGCACGCGTCGAAGAACTCCAGCACTTCACGCGAGACCGGCGCCGCCCCGGTCAGCGCCAGCCGCAGGCGCCCGCCGAACAGGTTGCGCACCTTGGACAGGACGAGCCGGTCCGCAAGCGCGTGCCGCGCCCGCAGCAGCGGTCCCGGGCGCCGGCCGCGCCGCTCGGCCGCGCGCACCTGCACCCCCGCGGCCAGCGCCCAGCGGAAGAGCGCGCCCCGCACCGCGCTCTGCTCGGCCGCGCCCAGGGCCTGGGCGTGGATCTTCTCGAACACGCGCGGCACGGAGGGAAAGTACGTCGGCTGCGCCTGCGCGAGGTCCGCGACGAGCCTGCGGGAGTCGCGTTGCCAGTACGCGATCGTGCCCCCGCGGTCGAGCGTGACGAACTGGGCCACCCGGGCGAGCGCGTGCGCCAGCGGCAGGAACAGATACAGCGAGAAGGGCTCGCGACCCAGCTCGAGCGCGTCGCCGTACATGCGCACGGTCGCGAGCACGTTCGCGTGGGTCAGGACACAACCCTTCGGCGGCCCGGTCGTGCCGGACGTGTAGATGATGGTCGCCACGTCCTCCGGCTGCGCGCCGCCGCCGAGGCGGTCGCGCGCGGCCGGGTCGAGGGCCGCGCCGCGCTCGCGCAACCGGGTCAGCGACTCGGCCCGGCCACGCGTATCGGTGAGGGAGACCACGTGCTGCAGGTCGGGACACTCGCTCCGCACCTGTTCCACCTTCGCGAGCTGCTCCTCGTTCTCGCAGAAGACCAGCCGCGTTCCCGAGTGCTGCAGCACGTAGCGGCATTCCTCGGGGGAGTTCGTCTGATAGATCGGGACGACCACGGTGCCCGCGCAGAGCGCGCCGCAGTCGGCGATCGTCCACTCGGCCCGCGTGTCGGAGAGCACCGCGACCCGGTCGCCTGGCTCGAGCCCGAGGGCGATCAGCCCACCCGCCACCTCCCTCACGGCCTGGCCCAGCTCGGCATAGCTCAGCTCGCGCCGCGAGCCGTCCTGGTCGAACGCGAGCGCGGTGCCGGAAGCGCTCGCCGAGGCCCGCAGCACCATCTCGCCGAGGCCCGCCGGAGCGGGCGCAGCAGGGTCGGTGCGCGTGTCGTGTGCGGAGCTCGTGTCCATCGGCGGTGCGGTCGCTCGGCGCATGATGTCAAGGGCGCGCGGCCCGGCGCCGGCCGCGCAGCCGCCGCTGTACCAGCTTCTTGAGCTCGTCGGCCCACAGCACGACGCTGGCCAGCCCGACGCAGATCAGCCAGTCGCCGATCGCAAGCGGAGTCGTGTCGAACGCGTCGTTGAGAAACGGCAGCTGTACGACGGCGACCTGCAGGACCACCGACAGGGCGATCGCGCCCCACAACAGGGGATTGGTGAAGAGGTGGTGGAAGGCGCTGGTGCGGTCCGAGCGGGCGTTGAAGCAGTTGAACAGCTGGGCCAGCACGAGCGTGGTGAACGCCATCGTGCGCGCCTCCTCGATGTCGCCCGAGCCGCCCAGGTAACCGCCCGCGAGGCCCAGGTCCAGCGCCACCAGCGTCACGACCGCCATCACCAGGCCGATCCACAGGATGCCGATCCACATCTCGCGGTCGATCACGCGGTCGCTGAGCCGGCGCGGCGGCCGGCGCATCACGTCGTCGGGTGGCGGATCGACGCCCATCGCCAGGGCGGGCGCCGTGTCCGTGAGCAGGTTGATCCACAGGATCTGCGTCGCGAGGAGCGGCACTGCCACGGCCTCACCGGTGTCCTGGAGGCCGAGCCCGCCGGCCAGCATCACGCCCACGAACATGGTCATGACCTCGCCGGCGTTGGAGGACAGCAGGAAGCGCAGGAACTTGCGGATGTTCGCGAAGATCCCGCGCCCCTCGCGCACCGCCGCGATGATCGTGGCGAAGTTGTCGTCGGCGAGGATCATGTCCGCCGCCTCCTTCGTCACATCGGTGCCGGTCACCCCCATCGCCACTCCGATGTCCGCCGACTTGAGCGCCGGCGCGTCGTTGACCCCGTCGCCCGTCATCGCGACGATCGCATCGTCCGCCTGCAGGGCGTCGACGATCCGCAGCTTGTGCTCGGGCGCCACGCGCGCGTACACCGAGACCTCGCGCACCGCGGCCCTGAGCCCCTCGTCGTCCAGCGCCTGGAGGTCGGATCCCGACAGCGCCTTCGCGCCCGGCTCGACGATGCCGAGGTCGCCGGCGATCCGCGCCGCGGTGCGGGGATGGTCCCCCGTGATCATGATCACGCGCACTCCTGCGGCAGCGGCCTCCGAGACCGCCGCCCGCGCCTCCGCGCGCGGGGGGTCGATGATTCCCACCAGCCCCAGATAGACCAGCTCGCGCTCGACCGACTCGTCCTCGGGGAGCCTGTTCCCGTCGGGCAGCGGCCGGTAGGCGACCGCCAGCGTGCGCAGCGCGAGGCCGGCGAGCCGGTCGACGGCGGCGAGGACCCCGGCCCGCCGGCCGTCCGTGAGGGCACGCACCTCGCCGGCGACCCGCTCGGCGGTGCAGCGGGCGAGCAGCACGTCGGGCGCTCCCTTTGTCACGACGGCGATCTCGCCCCCGTGTTCGGAGTCGGCCTCGAAGGTCGTCATCAGCTTGCGCTCGGAGCTGAACGGGATCTCGCCCACGCGCTCGAACCGCGACTCGATGGCCTCGGGGAGGCCGGCCACCTTGGCCTCGGCGACCAGGAACGCCGCCTCCGTCGGATCGCCCTGGATGGTCCAGTCACCGTCCTGCTCGCGCAGCACCGCGTCGTTCGCGAGGCTGCCGGCACCGAGCACCGCCCGGACCTCGTCGAGCAGCAGCTCGTCGGCCAGCGGGCGCCCGCCGACGCACAGCTGCCCCTCGGGCCGGTAGCCGCTGCCGGTGACCTCCACCTCGCCCGAGGGCGTGACGACCTTCTGGATCGTCATCTCGCTCTTCGTCAGCGTGCCCGTCTTGTCGGAGCACACGACCGACGCCGAGCCCAGGGTCTCCACCGACGACAGCTTCTTGACGATCGCCCGGCGGCGTGCCATGCGCTGCACGCCCAGGGCAAGCACGACAGACAGCACCGCCGGCAGGCCCTCCGGCACCGCGGCGACGGCCAGCGAGACGCCCACCAGCAGCACGTCGACCACATCCGAGGCGCCGCCGATGTCGGCCGTCAGCAGGATCGCGCCGACCACGACGATCGCGATCGCGATCACCGCGATGCCGAGCATCCGCCCGATGCGCGCGACCTCGCGCTGGAGCGGCGTGTCCTCCTTCTCCGTGCGGCCGAGGAGCTGCGCGACCCGCCCCATCTCGGTGGACATGCCGGTACCGGTCACCACCGCCGTCCCGCGGCCGCGCGTCACGGCCGTGCCGTTGAACACCATGTTGATGCGGTCGCCCAGCGCCACCGGCTCCGGCAGGGTCGCCACGTCCTTCAGCACCGCTTCGCTCTCGCCGGTCAGCGACGCCTCGGCCACCATCAGGGAGGCCGTCTCGACCAGCCGCGCGTCGGCGCTGACGGCATCGCCCTCGGCCAGCAGCAGCACATCACCCGGCACGACGTCGGTGGTCGGGATGCGCTCCTCGCGCCCGCCGCGCCGCACGCGCGCGGTCGCGGCCGCCATCCGCTGCAGCGCGGCAACCGCCTCCTCGGCGCGCGCTTCCTGCACGTAGCCGAGCACCCCGTTGAGGACGACGATCACCGCGATCACGATCACTTCGTACGGCACGCCCTCGGCGCCCTCGACCACCCAGGCGACGAGCGACACGACGACCGCGGCGAGGAGCAGGTAGATCAGCGGGTCGGCGAACTGGGCCAGCAGCCGCCGCCACGGGGACACGGCGTCGGCGCCTGGAAGCTCGTTGCGCCCGTGGCGTTCGAGCCGTGCGCCGGCTTCACCCGAGGCCAGGCCGCGGCGGATGTCGACGTCAAGCTCGGCGGCGACGTCGGCGGCGTCGCGGCGCCACGGTTCCCGCACCGCCACGGTTGTCGCGTGCCCGGACGCGGTCGTTCCCTACGGTGACTGGGGCAGCTTCGCCGGGCGGCGTCTCACCACGGGAGCGGAGGGTGGCGGCACGACCGGTCCGATGTCGCCGTCCGGCGCCTCGTCCAGATCGACGATCACCGGCGCGTGATCGCTCGGCCCCTTGCCCTTGCGGGCGTGCCGGTCCACCCATGCCGCCCGCACGCGTTCGGCGACCGGCGCACCGGCCAGCACGAGGTCGATCCGCATCCCGAGGTCCTGGTGGAACATTCCCGCCCTGTAGTCCCAGTAGGTGAAGACCCGTTCGTCCGGCCAGCGCTCGCGCACGACGTCGCGCAGGCCGAGCGCCTGCAGCTCCGCCAGCGCGGCGCGCTCCGGTGGCGTCACGTGGGTCTGGCCGACGTAGGCCTCCGGGTCGAACACGTCGTCGTCAGTGGGCGCGACGTTCATGTCGCCGCACACCACCGTGGACCGGGGACCGGCGGCGACCACCTCCCGCAGGGCAGCCAGCCAGGCGAGCTTGTACCGGTAATGCTCGGAGCCCGGCTCGCGCCCGTTCGGCACGTACACGCACACCACGCGGATCCCGCCGCACGTCGCCGACACCGCCCGTGACTCCTGATGCGGGAATCCCGGCCCGCCCTCGAGTCCGACCGCGACGTCCTCCAGCCCCGCTCGCGAGAGGATCGCCACCCCGTTCCACGTCGCCTCACCGTGGACCGCGAATGCGTAGTCACGACGGGCGAGCTCGTCGCCGAGCAGGGCGGCGAACGAATCGTCGGCAAGCTTGGTCTCCTGCAGGCAGACCACGTCCGGCTGCCGCTCGTCCAGCCAGGGCAGCAGCCGCGGCACGCGCTGCTTCACCGAGTTCACATTCCAGGTCGCGACTCGCACCGGCCTCTACGACTTCCGATCGCGGTCCCGGCTGGGCTGCACGCGCTTGGGCTCGCCCGGCATCTTCGGATAGTCGGGTGGGTACGGCATGTCGCCGCGGCCCTGCTCCTCATACATCTCCAGCAGCGGCTCGAGCGAATGCGCGACGTCGTCGATCGCCTCGTGGCGGTCGCCGACGTCGTCGAACCTGGCGGGCATGGTCGCGATCGTGAAGTCCTCCGGCTGTACGTCGTCCAGCTCGTCCCACGTGACCGGTGCCGACACCGGTGCGCCCGGCTTGGGCCGCACGCTGTAGGCCGACGCGATCGTGCGGTCCCGCGCGTTCTGGTTGTAGTCGACGAAGATGTTCTCGCCGCGCTCCTCCTTCCACCATTTCGTGGTCACCTCTCCCGGGCGCCTGCGTTCGAGCTCGCGGCCGAAGGCGATCGCGGCGTGGCGGACGTCGGTGAACGTCCAGCGCGGCTCGATGCGCACGTAGATGTGGACGCCGCGCCCGCCGGAGGTCTTCGGAAAGCCGGCGTACCCGAGGTCGTCCAGCAGCTCGCGTGCGGTCGCCGCCACGCGCACGGCGTCGTCGAAGTCCGTACCGGGCTGGGGATCGAGGTCGAGCCGCAGCTCGTCGGGGTGATCGACGTCGCCGCGCCGCACGGGCCACGGGTGGAACGTGATCGTCCCCATCTGCGCCGCCCATCCCACGACGGCGATCTCCGTCGGGCAGATCTCGTCGGCGGAGCGGCCCGAGGGGAATTGGATCGTGGCGGTCTCGACGTAGTCCGGCGCGCCGCGCGGAATGCGCTTCTGGAAGAACGCGTCGCCTCCCCCCTTCTCCCGTGTGGACAGGACGATGCCCGGATGCACGCCCTTGGGCCAGCGCTCGAGCGTCGTCGGGCGCTCACGGAGCGCGCGCATGATGCCGGGCGCGACGGCCAGGTAGTACTCCACGACGTCGAGCTTCGTGAGGGCTTTGGTCCCGTCCGTCTCCGGGAAGATCACGCGCTCCGGGTTGGACACCCGCAGGGATCGCCCACCCGCGTCGATCTCGATGGCCGGCGCTGCCATGACCTCAAGCTACCGGGCCGGGGAGATTGGGTAGCGTGAAGCCATGTCCTCCGACTGGCCGCCTGCGCTGCCCTACGAGTCCTGGCGCGCGACGTGCGACACGCTGCACGCGCACACCCAGGTCCTGGGCAAGCTGGCGGTGGCGCTGGCGCCGCCTGAGCCGCAGCTCCAGCACGCGGCGCTGCGTCTCACGGCGCGCGGCTGGGAGACGCTCCCGCTGCCCGCCCCGGACGGCTCGGGCGCGCTCGTCGTCGCGCTCGACCTGCACGCGCACGAGGCTGTCATCGAGCACAGCGACGGGCGGGGCGTGCGGCTTCCGCTGAGCCCCGACAGGGCCGTGCGCGACGTCGCGCGTGATGTGATGGCCGCGGTCCGCGAGCTGGGAGGCGCGGTGGAGATCAACCCGACTCCGCAGGAGGTCCCCTGGACCGTGCCGCTCGACGAGGACGACGAGCACTCGACCTACGACCCGGATCAGGTCGTGTCCTATTTCGCGACCGCGACCCGCGCCGCGCTGGTGCTGGCCGCGTTCCGCGCGCCGTACCGCGGCCGGTCGACGCCGGTCAACGCGTGGTGGGGGTCGTTCGACCTCGCCGTGAACCTCTATTCGGGCAGGCCCGCCGAGGCGCCGCCACAGGACTTCATCATGCGCAATTCGATGGACGCGGAGGCGGTCGCGGTGGGCTGGTGGCCCGGCGATTCCCGATACGGCACGGCCGCTTTCTTCGGATATGCGCACCCGCCTGGGGCCGGGTGGCCGGGCGCGCCGCTGCCGTCACCCGCGGGACGCTGGGACGACGCGCTCGGGGAGTACCTGCTCGACTGGGACGAGCTGCGCTCCAGCCGCGACCCGCACGCGACCGCGCTCGAGTTCGCCCGCGCGGTATTCCGGCATTCGTGCGCGGTGTGCGGCTGGGACCCGGCGCTTCCGGCCAGCGCGGAGGGCACGCCGCCGCCGGTTACGTGACCGCTCCCACCGGCCGCACGGCGTGGGCGCGCAACCTCGCGGCACCGCTGCGGGACTTCCTGACGACCGAGAGCGGCGGCGCGGCTGTCCTGCTCGGCGCGTCGCTGGCCGCGCTGCTGTGGGCGAACTCGCCGTGGCCGGACTCGTACGAGTCGGTGTGGACGACGACGCTTTCGATCCGGCTCGGGGACGAGGGGATCTCGCAGGACCTGCGGCACTGGGTGAACGAAGGGCTGATGACGTTCTTCTTCCTGGTGCTCGGGCTGGAGGCGAAGCGCGAGCTCGACCTGGGGCAGCTGCGCGAGCGGCGGCGGATCACGCTCCCGCTGACCGCGGCGCTGGGCGGCATGGCGCTTCCCGTCTTGATCTACCTCGCGTTCAACGCCGGCAGTTCCACAGCGGATGGCTGGGGCGCCGCGATGTCCACCGACACGGCATTCGCACTCGGCGTGCTCGCGCTCGTGGCTCCGAGCAGCACGCGGTTGCGCGTCCGCCTGCTCACGCTCGTCGTCTTCGACGACCTCATTGCCCTGCTGGTGATCGCCACCGTGTACACGGAGGACCTGTCAATCGTCCCGCTCGCCATTGCGGCGGGGATGTTCGGCCTGCTCTTCACGCTGCGCTACGCCTCGATCGCGTGGCGCGGCCCGGTGGCCGTGATTCTGGGCGTGGCCATCTGGTTCGCGCTCCACGAGTCGGGCATCGACCCGGTGATCGCGGGGCTCCTGGTCGGCCTGGTCACGAGCGCTTATCCCCCCGGCCGCAGCGACCTCGAGCGCGTGACCGAGACGGCGCGCTCGTTCCGCGAGCAGCCGACGCCCGAGCTGGCGCGCGCGGCGCAGCTGAGCGTCGCGTCCGCGATCTCGGCGAACGAGCGGCTCCAGTACCGGCTCCACCCGTGGACGAGCTTCGTGATCGTGCCGCTGTTCGCGCTCGCGAACGTCGGGATCGAGCTGGACGCCCAGCTGCTGGAGGATGCCGCGACGTCGCCTGTGACCCTGGGCATCCTGTTCGGGTACACCGTCGGCAAGCCGCTGGGGATCCTCGGCGCGACCTGGCTGGCGTCCCGGCTCGCGGGAGTGCGCCCGGCGCTGAGCTGGCCGACGATCGCGGGAGCCGGCGCGGTGGCCGGCATCGGCTTCACGATCTCGCTGCTGATCTCGAGCCTGACCTTCGAGGGACAGCAGCTCGAGGAGGCGAAGCTGGGCGTGTTCGGCGCGGCAGTGCTGTCGACGCTCGTCGCCTGGGCGATCTTCCGCCTGACCGCGCGGCTTCCCGCGGGAGTGCGCGCCCGCCAGCTCGCCCGCACCGGGGAGGAGCTGGTGGACCTCGCCGAGGACGTCGATCCCGAGCGCGACCGCGTGCGCGGTCCGGACGACGCACCTGTGACGCTCGTCGAGTACGGGGACTACGAGTGCCCGTACTGCGGCCGGGCCGAGCTGGTGATCCGGCAGCTGCTGGACTCGTTCGGCGACGACCTGCGTTACGTCTGGCGCAGCCTCCCCCTGAACGACGTCCACCCGCACGCGCAGATCGCGGCCGAGGCGGCGGAGGCGGCGGCCGCTCAGGGCGCCTTCTGGGAGATGCACGACAAGCTGCTCGACCACCAGGACGAGCTGACGGATGCCGACCTCGATCGCTACGCGGAGGAGCTGGGGCTCGACCGGGAGCTGTTCAGGCGCGACCTCCGCGACCGCAGGTACGCCGAGCGAGTCGCCGAGGACGTGGCGAGCGCCGATGCGAGCGGCGTCGCCGGCACGCCGACGTTCTTCATCAACGGGAAGCGCCACCACGGGGCGTACGACATCGACAGCCTCACCGGCGCGGTGCAGAAGGCGCGGGCCCGCGCGCAGCTGCGCGAGCATGCGCCACCGGCGCAAGCGCCCTAGCGAGCGGGCGCGTCAGTCCCGGCAGGAGCGCACGACGACCAGCGCGTCGCGCCCGAACACGCGCAGCCTCAGCACGCCGGTCGCGCGGTCGTAACGCCAGCTGTGGAGCGGCACCTGCCCCCGGTCGCCGGTGCGCACCGAGCAGGGCCGGAACGCGCCGCCGCTCAGTGACCCGAGCGCGGCCTCGACGTCGTAGGTGCGCGCGCGGCTGCCGTGGATCTCCAGCGTCCAGCCCGACGACGTCTCCTCCGACGTGGCCGTGTCCGCCGGGTCGGGGCCGAGCGACACCGTGCGCTTCCCGCGCGGCCACGCCAGCAGGCGCAGGTGGTCCTGGCGGTCGCGCAGCCGCACGGCGGTGCCCGCACCGTAGTCGGCCAGCGTGTCGACGGAGGGGTGCAGCAACGGGATCACGGCACCCTCCCGCACCAGCATTGGCAGCTCGTCCAGCGGTGCCGGCAGAGTCGCCGCACGCGCGCCGTCGAGCACCTGCGACGTTCCCAGGTGCGGCGCGCCGCGCTCGTCGAGTGACACCGACCGCCACCAGTCGATCCAGCGCCCGGCCGGCAGGTACAGGCTGCGTTCGCGCTCGTCGGGCTGCACCACGGGCGCCACTAGGAGGTCGGGCCCGAACAGGTACTCGTCCTCGCGCGCCGTGGCGTCCCTGTCTGTGGGATAGGCCAGGGCCAGGTGGCGCATCAGCGGCAGCCCGCTGGAGTCGTACTTCGACTCGGCCGCGGCCAGGTAGGGGTAGAGCTGCGTGCGCAGCTTCGCGTAGCGCGCCCAGATGGGCAGCGTGTCCGCGTCGAAGATCTGCGCCCGCGTCTGGGGCTGGAGCTGGAAGCCGTTCGCCTGCGTGCGCATCACTCCCGATGCGAAGCCGAACTCGAGCCAGCGCGCGAGCAGCTCGGGGGTCGTCTGGGGGGCCGACAGCGCGAAGAAACCGCCGATGTCGGACCCCCACATGCTCACGCCCGAGAGTCCCATGGACAATCCGTTCTTGACCGCGGACTCGAGCCCGTCGAAGCCCCAGTCGGTCGTCGGGTCGCCGCCCCACACGATCTGGCTGTGGCGCGCGGTGCCGGTCCAGCCCGAGCGGTTGAAGCGCGCCAGCGGGCGCGGCGCCCGGTCGCGCGCGTACGCCCGGGCGGCGGCGTGGTACCCGACGACGTACTTGTTGTGGTACGCCTCGCCGGTGGAGCCTTCGTAGCCGTGCGCGTCGAGCGGCGTGTACTCGCCGAAGTCCTCCATCCAGCCGTCGTAGCCGTGACCGACCGCCTCGTCCAGCAGGTCGCCGAAGTAGTCGAAGGCCTCCGGGTGCGTGAAGTCCACCTGGCCGACGAAGAACTGGGCCGAGCCCGTGTAGCGGTACTCGTACGGCTGGCCCAGCGCGTTGCGCGTGAGGACACCCCGGCTGCGCGCCTCCTCGTATGCGCTCGTGTACTGCGTGCAGACCATCGGGTTGAAGTACGTCGTGACCGCGAGGCCGGCGGCGTGCGCGCGGTCGGTCCGCGCGCGCTCGTTCGCCTCGACCTGGTCGCCGCAGGGCAGGTAGTGCGTGTAGGTCTGCATGACCGAGCCGATCGCGCCCGCGGCCTTCAGCGTCGCGATGTTGGCCGCCTCGTCGCCTTTCGGCTGCCACCACGGGCCGAAGAAGAACGGCGCCTCCACGGGCGGCTGGCGCCCGACGTACGCGCTGAAGCGCCGCACGGCGTTCGCCGGGCCCGGCCCCGCGACCACGCGCAGCCGCAGGCTCGGGGCCGCAACCTCCACCGACCAGGCGTCGTCGCGGTCCGTCGCCAGCCGGAAGGTGCTCGTCTCGTCGTTGGCGACCAGGACTCCGATGCCGCGCGTGGACAGCAGCCAGGGGATCGGAAAGTACGTGGCGTCGTCGCGTGGCCGGTACCCCGCCGCGGGCACGAATGCGGAGATGAAGGGCCGCTCGATCTCCTGGTAGGGACCTTCGGCGACGTAGTTCTCGACCTCGTTCCCACGCTGGTCGACCGCGTTCGAGCGCTCGCCGAAGCCGAGGTGCCGCTCGCCCGGCGGCGCGGCGAACGAGATGCCGGTGGCGAGGACGTCGGCGGTGGTCGCGCCCTGCACCGATGCGTTCACGGCCAGCACGCCGTCGGCGTCGGGCTCGACACGCAGGGCGAGCGTGCGGCCGGCCGGGTCGCTGGTCTGCACCGTCGCCACGTAAGCGTCGCCCTCGAAGTTGGCTGCGCTGACCCGTGTCGCGCGGAACCATCCCGCCGCGGTGCGGAAGCCCAGCGCCCCGACGGGCCCCGTGCCCGTCCCCGCGAACTCGGCCAGCGGCGCCTGCGGCGCCGGGCCGCCGAACGAGAGGTGCCACGGATCCGCGTCGATCGTCGCGCGCAGGGCGCCGGCGTCGACGACCGCCGCGCTTGCCGTTGGCGGTCCCAGCAGACCCGCCGTCGCGATCAGCAGCCCAGCGCACTTGACGCGCCACCCTCCCACAGGCGCGATGCTACCCGCTGGCGTCTGAGATCATCCGCGCGCTTCGTCCGCGCCAAGACATCGGAGGGCATCATGGTCACCAAGCTCGACTTCGTCGGCATTCCCACCCAGAACCCGGCTCGCGCGCGCAGCTTCTACGTGGACACGCTCGGCCTGCGCCCGGACGAGCACACGGAGTCCGAGGCCTGGGCGGGCGACACGTGCTTCAGCATCTGGGAGCCCGAGAGGTTCGGGATGCCGTTCACCCCCCAGAACAACGCGCTCGCGCTGCACGTGGACGACGTGGCCGCGTCGCGGACGAAGCTCGAGGGCGAGGGCGTCGCGTTCGCGGGCGACACTCTCGACACAGGCGTCTGCCACATGGCGTTCTTCACCGACCCGGACGGCAACGCCCTGATGCTGCACAGCCGTTACGCGCCGTATGAGTGAGGTCCGCTAGGCCCTGTGGACCAGTGACAGCAGGGCCCCGGCGGCGAGGCCGAAGGCCCCGTGGCCGACCACGCCGCGCAGGTGGCTCTCGACCGGGTAGGAGGTGAACGTGGGGAGGGCCGTGCCCTCGTCCACGACCAGCCAGGCCGCGCTGCCCACGGCGAGCCCCGCGTGCATGGGCCTCCTGCCTCTGCGCGCCAGCGCGTTCGCGATGATGCCGTACATCACGCCGAACGTGCGATGGGCCGTCAGCCCGACGCGGGCGGCCTGCGCGTCGGACAGGTCACGCCCGAGCGCGGCGCCGACCTGCTTGCCGAACTGCACGAGCGTGCCGCCGGGCGCCAGCTCCTCCTCGCGGCGCTTCGAGGCATCGGTCTGGCGGGCGTAGAACAAGGTCGTCGCGGCATCCATCGTCCTGCTGGCGGTATAGCCCACCAGCGCGCCCACCCACATGTTGGCCCCTTCCGCCACAGACGGCCGAAACCTTACGCGAGACCGAGGCCCGCGGTGACCGCACCGGAGCCGGCGGGTTCGGGCAGCAAACGGTCGATCAGGCGACAGGCAGGCCGGCGCTCGATCTCGGGACGGAGGTCGCGCCGGTAGGTCAGCAGGGCGAGGCTGGGCGCGATCACGAAGTCCGCCGCATTCAGCTCTGGCCCGTTCAGCACCCCGGACTCGATCCAGCCGTCGATCCGGTCGAGCGTGGCGGGCAGCGCTCCCAGCAGCTCCGACTCCGCGCGCGCGTCGGCGCGAAAGACGAAGCGCGCGATGAACGCCGCCCCCACCCGCCTCAAGGTCTGATTGCGCAACAGCAGCGGGCCCAGCCGGCCGCTCCCGCCGCGGTCGACGAGCGCGTCCGGGCCGTGGAGCAGGGAGGTCAGGGTCAGCCGGCGCGCTGCCATCTGGAAGACCTCGTCGCCCCAGCGCTCCGCTGCCTCGACCTCCCGCCTGCGCTCCGGGTCCATGGGAAAGAGCGGTGGGTCCGGCCGGACCTGATCCAGGAAGCGCGCGATCGCGTGGTTGGTCTTGACCCGCCGGCCGTCCAGCAGCAGGGCCGGCACGGTTCCCATCCGGTCGAGCGTCCCCAGCATGCGGTGGGGCTGGTCGTCGAGCCGCCGAAACGGCGCCGGATTGCCGGCAAAGCCGTGCAGTCGCAGCAAGAGGGGATGCAGGCCCGTCGGCAGCTCGACCAGCTCGTGGTCGATGCGCTTGTGGTCCAGCATCAGGATTCCCGTGCGACAAGCGTGCGAGCCGAGGATCACGTAGAGCTTCGCCTGCATCGGAGCCAGGATACGCCCCGGCCCGCGGCCGCTCAGCTGTCGCTCGCGTCGTACGCCTGCTCGCCGACCAGCCCGCGCACGTGGGCTTCGTCCTGCTGTTCGCCGGGGTGACGCTCGGCCAGATGACGCCGGGTTGCGACCACCAGCTCGTCGTCGTTCGCAGCCGAGAGCGCCTCGCCGCAGACGTTGCACTCGATCACGCGCACTCGGTCTCCTTTCGTTCGATCGCGTTCACCTTGTCGACGCGCCGCCGGTGCCGTTCCTCACCGCTGAACTCGGCGCTCGCGTAGGCCCGCAGGATGTCTGCCGCCAGGGCCGGGCCGACCACCCTCGCGCCCAGGCAGAGGACGTTCACGTCGTCGTGCTCGACCGCCTGATGCGCGGTGTACGTATCGGTCACGGTGGCCGCGCGGATTCCGACCATCTTGTTCGCCGCCACCGCGACTCCCGCACCGGAGCCGCACACGAGCACGCCGCGCTCGGCCCGGCCGCCGCGCACGGCCTCGCCGACGTCCACGGCGACGTCGGGATAGTCGACCGGCTGGGACGAGTCGGTGCCGAGGTCGAGCACGTCGTGGCCCCCGCCGCGCAGCGTCTCCAGCACGACGTCCTTGAGCGGGAAGCCGGCGTGGTCGAAGCCGCACGCGATCCTCATCGCGGGGCCTCCGCCGGCAGCTGCGCCGCGGCCGCGGCGTCCAGCAGGACGGTCAGCGACCCGTCGACGGGCGCGACGAGGCTGGCCGGCGCAGCCGGATCTGGGCTGCCGGCGAACGCGCGCGCCACGGCACCCGCCTTGTCGGCGCCCGCGACGATAAACAGGACCTGCCGCGCCGCGTTGATCGCCGGCAGCGTGAGCGTGACGCGCGGCACCAGCGGCTCCATCCCCGGTTGCTCCACGCCGAGCGCCCGGCGGCGCAGCTCCTCGAGCGCCGGGTGGTGCGGGAACAGCGACGCGCAGTGGGCATCGGGCCCCAGGCCGAGCAGCATCAGGTCGAACCGCGGGACCTCGTCGCCCAGGAGCCGCTCGTACGCCTCCGCCGCCGCGTGCGGTCCGAGCTCGCCCGGGATGCGGCGCACCTGCGGTGCGCGTCCGGGCAGCCGGTCCAGGAGCGCCGCCCGCGCCATCGCGTAATTCGAGCGCTCGTCGTCCGGCGGCACGCAGCGCTCGTCCGAGAACCACAGCGTGCACCGGGACCAGTCGACGTCCATCGCGGCCGCTGCGTCGTAGGCGCGCCGCGGCGTGGAGCCGCCGGCGAGCGCGATGTGCCCGCCCGCAACGGCGACCGCGGCGATGCGCTCGGCCCCAACGGCAGCAGGATCGTCGCGCACCAGCCGCTCCATCACGGCAGCATCAGCTGGGCCGCAGCGACGGCCGGCCGGTAGGTCAGATCGCGCAGCAGGGCCTGGCGCACTCCCTCGCCCAGGATGCCGCTCTCCCCCCGCGACGCTCCCAGCACGGTCCATGCCGACCGCTCGCCGCCCAGCTTCGCCCGCGTCGCGGCCAGCCCGCCGGGGGCGCGGTCCAGCGACAGCGTGAGGCCCGAGCGCGTTTCGAGCGCCAGCCCGGCGAGGCCCGGGACGTCGAGCGAGTCGTCCGCGGCGAGCGTGACGTCCACGCTGCGCCGGCCGCTGTGGGCGCGCCCGCGCAGGCACCCGTGACCGTCCGGGACGAGCGGCGCGGGCACCCATCCCAGGCGCGACGACAGCCATCCCACCAGCAGCAGCGCCGCGACCGCGGAGTCCGCCCGGTGGCGGACCGTGACCGCGCTGATCTCCGTGAGCTCGCCGCGCCACGCGGCCGGGTCGAAGGTGAACGCGACCCGCTCGCGCCACGGGGTGCTGCGCAGCCACGCCAGGTCGACGATGTACGCGCGCCGGGCGAGCTCGCCCACGCGGGCGAGCGCCGATGCGAGCGCGGGCTCGACGGCCGAATCGAGGAGCACGACGTTGGCGACGCGCAACAGAGCGTCGACCGCCTCGGGATGGCCGTGCGGGGACCACACGACGGTCGTCAGCCCGCTGATCAGTATCGGGTCGACGATCGTGTCGAGGTGCGCCAGGTGGCCGTCCCCCATCGCGATCGTGATGTGCTCGTGGCTGCGCGCGAGGTTGCCGTCCGGGCGCACGATCCTGGCCCGGGCGTCGAGCGTCGTGCGCTCCGGCTCGACCGCGCAGACGATCGTGCGCGACGGGTGGTAGCGGCCCACTCGCGAAAGCCGGTCGTCGATCTCTCCGCGCCGCTCGCCGTCGACCACCGCGACGAGGTTCAGAACGCGCGCCGACGCGCGCGCCCGGCCGCCGGCGTGGCTCTCTTGCAGCAGCTCACGCAGCCCGGCCTCGATCTCGGCCGGCGAGGTCCGCTCGGCGCTCCAGGCGCCGTCCATCAGATCGGCCGCCACCGCGCGGGACCGTCGAGCAGCACGTCGGCCTCGGCCGGGCCGGCAGATCCGGCTGCGTACTGCGGCAGCGGTCCCGGCGTGGCCGCCCAGGCCTTCAGGATCGGGTCGCAGATCTCCCATGACGCCTGCACCTCGTCCTCGCGCGTGAACAGGCTGGCGTCGCCGCGCATCGCATCCAGGATCAGGCGCTCGTAGGCCTCCGGCGACTCCGACAGGAAGCTCGTGCCGTAGCGGAACTCCATGTTCACCGGGCGGATCCGCATGCGCGGCCCGGGGATCTTGGCGCCCAGCGACAGCGAGACACCCTCGTCGGGCTGCACCGTGAGCACCAGCTCGTTGGGCTGCACGCCGACCGCGCCCGATTGCTGGAACGCCAGGTGCGGGACCGGCTTCAACGTGACGGCGATCTCAGTCACGCGCCGCGGCAGCCGCTTCCCGGTGCGCAGGTAGAACGGCACTCCCGACCAGCGCCAGTTCGACACCTCCAGCCGCAGCGCGGCGTATGTCTCGGTCGCGGAGGTGTCCGGGACGCCTTCCTCCTCCAGATACCCCGGGACCGCGGCGCCGCCGGACACGCCCGGCCCGTACTGCGCGCGCACCGCCATGTCGGGGACCTCGTCCGGAGCCGGGGCCCGGACCGCCTGCGCCACCTTCACCTTCTCGTCCCGCAGCATGTCGGCGGAGAAGGACGACGGCGGCTCCATGCAGAGCAGGGTCAGCAGCTGGAGCATGTGGTTCTGGACCAGGTCGCGCAGCGCGCCGGAGGAGTCGTAGTACCCCGCGCGCGTGCCGATGCCGATGTCCTCGGCCGCGGTGATCTGCACGTAGTCGATGTAGTTGCGGTTCCAGACCGGCTCGAACATCGCGTTGGCGAACCTGAATGCCAGCATGTTCTGCACCGTCTCCTTGCCGAGGTAGTGGTCGATCCGGAAGACCTGGCGCTCCCTGAACACCCGGAGGACCTGCGAGTTCAGCCGGCGGGCCGACTCGAGGTCGTAGCCGAACGGCTTCTCGATCACGATGCGCACGTCGGCGTCCTTCTTGCGGTGCAGCTTCGCTGCGCCGAGCGCGGCCACGATCACCGGGAAGAACTCGGGTGCGGTGGAGAGGTAGAAGACGCGGTTGAACTGCACGCCGGCCTCGTCGTCGAACGCGTCGGCCGCCTCGCACAGGCGCGCGTAGGCGTCCGCGTCGTCGAACGAGCCGGGCACGTAGCGGACGTTGCGCAGCAGCGCGTCGAGCACGTCCGGGTCGGGCGGGCGGCGCGAGAAGCGCGCGATCGAATCCTCCAGCTGTGCGCGGAAGTCGTCGTCGCTCAACGGGCGGCGCGAGAACCCGATCAGGTTGAAGCGCTCCGGCAGCGAGCCTTCGTGCGCGAGGTTGTAGATCGCCGGGAAGAGCTTGCGCAGCGCAAGATCGCCGGTGACGCCGAAGATCACGAGGGTCGTGGGATGCACGGGCAGCCGCTCGAGTCCCTCCACGAGCGGGTTCTCCTGCTCGACGGCGCGTCGCTGCTGCTCGACGGTCGCCATCGCAAACCCTCCTAGTCGGCCTTCTTGACCGCGTGGCCGCCGAACTGGTTGCGCAGCGCAGCCAGCACCTTGGCGGCGTACGACTCGTCCTGGCGCGACGAGAAGCGCGCCATCAGCGCGAGCGTGATCACCGGCGCCGGCACGTCCTTGTCGATCGCGTCGAACACGGTCCAGCGGCCCTCGCCCGAGTCCTCCACGTAGCCGCGCAACCCGGCGAGGTCGTTGCCCTCCTCGTCGAACGCGCGGGCGGCCAGCTCGCACAGCCACGAGCGCACGACGGATCCCTGGTTCCACAGGTGCGCGATCGTGGCCAGGTCGAGGTCGAACTCCGAGGCGTGCATCAGCTCGAACCCCTCGGCATAGGCCTGCATCAGCCCGTACTCGATGCCGTTGTGCACCATCTTCACGTAGTGCCCCGCGCCGCTCGGGCCCATGCGCGCCCATCCGTCGGGGGGCGCGAGCACGTCGAGGACCGGCGCGATCCGCCCCACCGCCGCCTCGGCGCCGCCCACCATCATGCAGTAGCCGACCTCCAGCCCCCAGACTCCGCCGCTCGTACCCACGTCGACGAACTCCAGCTCGTGCGCGCGTGCACGTTCCCCGCGGGCTCGCGACTCGGTCCACCGCGAGTTGCCCCCATCGACGATCAGGTCGCCGGGCTCGAGCGCGTCGAGCAGCGCCGTGAACGTCTGCTCCGTCGGGTTGCCGGCGGGGACCATCATCCACACGTGTCGCGGGGCGTCGAGCCGGGCCACCAGGTCCGCCAGGGAGCCGGCGCCCGACGCGCCGTGCCCCGCGGCCTGCTCGACCGCCGCGGCGGCCGGGTCCCAGGCGACCACCGCGTGGCCCGAGTCCCGCAGGATCCGGTGCACCATGTTCCCGCCCATGCGCCCCAGGCCGACGAACCCGATCTGCATCAGCCGCCCACCGACGCGTGTCGCTGGAGCATCGCCCGCGCGCGGGCCGCGACGTTCTCCGGCGTGAAGCCGAAATGCTCGTACAGCGCGGGCTGGGGAGCGGAGGCGCCGAAGCCCTCCATCCCGAGCACGTCGCCCTCGTCGCCCACCCAGCGATGCCATCCCAGCGGGGATGCCGCCTCGACCGCCAGGCGCGCGCGGCATTCGGGCGCCAGCACGGCGTCGCGGTAGGCGTCGTCCTGCGCCGCGAACCGGTCGAGGCACGGCGCGCTGACCAGCCGGGTGCCAATGCCCTCTGCCTCGAGCAGGTCGACGGCGCCGTTGCAGACGTGCACCTCGGAACCGGTGGCGATCAGGATCACGTCGGGCGGCGCGCCCTTGCCGGACTCGCGGAGCACGTAGGCGCCGCGGTGGATCGCGTCGGGGGGCACGCCAGCCGGGTCCCACGTGGGCAGCCCCTGGCGGCTGAGCGCGAAAGCCGTGGGCGCCTCCGACTGCTCGATCGCGAACCGCCACGCCAGTGCGGTCTCGTTTGCCCCGGCCGGACGCACGACGTTCAGGTTCGGCACCGCGCGCAGCATCGCGAGGTGCTCGATCGGCTGGTGCGTGGGGCCGTCCTCGCCCAGCCCGATCGAGTCGTGCGTGTACACGAAGATCGACGGGATGCGCATCAGGGCGGCGAGCCGGACCGCGCCCTTCATGTAGTCCGAGAACACGAGGAACGTCGCGCCGAAGGCGCGCAGGTAGTGCAGGGTGAGGCCGTTGACGATCGCGCCCATCGCGTGCTCGCGGATCCCGAAGTGCAGGTTGCGGCCGGAGTAGTCGCCCGCGGCGACGTTGCCCCCGCCCTCGATCAGCGTGAGCGTGGAGGGCGCGAGGTCCGCGGAGCCTCCGACCAGCTCGGGCACCCGGCCCGCGGCCCACTGGATCACGGTCTGCGAGGCCTTGCGGGTGGCGAGCATCTGGCCGGCGTCGAACCGCGGCACGTCCGCGTCCCACCCCGGCGGCAGCGCGCGGGCGACGATGCGCTCGAACTCGGCCATGCGTTCCGGGTGTGCCTCGCGATACCCGGCAGCTCGCTCCGACCACTCGCGCACCAGCTGCTCGCCGCGCTCCCCGCACCCGCGGAAATGTGCGAGCGCCTCGTCGGGGACTTCGAACTGCTCGTTCTCCGGCCATCCGTAGGCGCGCTTCGTGAGCCGCACCTCCTCCTCGCCCAGCGGCGACCCGTGCGCATCCGCGCTGTCCTGCTTGTTGGGACTGCCCTGCGCGATGTGCGTGCGCACGATGATCAGCGAGGGCCTGTCCTCGACCTCGATCGCGGCACGCGTGGCCGCCTCGAGGTCGTCGAGCCCGAGCTGCTCGCCGAGGTCCTGGACGTGCCACCCGTAGGCGCGGAAGCGGCCCGCGACGTCCTCGGAGAACGCCTTGCTCGTGTCGCCCTCGATGGAAATGTGGTTGTCGTCGTAGAAAGCGATCAGGCGCCCGAGCCCCAGGTGCCCCGCGAGCGAGCACGCCTCCGATGCGACGCCCTCCTGCAGGTCGCCGTCGCTTGCGATCGTGAACGTGCGGTGGTCGACCAGCGTGTGCTGCTCGTCGTTGAAGCGGGCGGCGAGCATGCGCTCGGCGAGCGCCAGGCCGACGCAGATCGAGATCCCCTGCCCGAGCGGCCCGGTGGTGGCCTCGATGCCCGGGGCGTCGCCGTACTCGGGATGGCCTGCGGTGGGGCTGCCGAGCTGGCGGAAGTTGCGCAGATCGTCGAGCGTCAACCCGTAGCCGGTCAGGTACAGCATCGAGTAGAGCAGCATCGACGCGTGCCCCGCGGACAGCACGAACCGGTCGCGGTCGGGCCAATCCGGGTGGCGCGGGCTGTGGCGCATGATGCGCGTGTAGAGGACGTAGGCGACCGGCGCGAGCGCCATCGGCGTGCCGGGGTGCCCGGAGTTCGCCCGCTGGACCGCGTCCATCGCAAGCGTCCGGATCGTGTTGACGCAGAGCGTGTCGAGGGCGCGGGCGTCGGTGGCCGTGCTCACCCGCTTGATCCTACGGCCTCGACCGTGAGGTCATCGAGCGACTCGAGCGTCCGGTGGACTGCGGCCAGCGCCTCCTCCCCGGGAGGGAAGGCGCGGTTCGGGATCGCGAGCACGCGCATGCCGGCGGCGACGGCCGCCAGGATGCCGTTGTGGGAGTCCTCGATCGCCGCGCAGCGGCCGGGCGGCGCGCCGAGCCGCCGGGCGGCCTCCAGGTAGACGTCCGGCGCCGGCTTGCCGCGGCTCACCTCCTCCGAGGAGACGGAGACACGGAAGCTCGGGGCAAGGCCGCTGACCTCCAGGACGAGGTCGATGAGCTCCCGGTTGGAGGACGTCGCGAGCCCCAGCGGCCAGCGCGTCGCGAGGCGCGTCACCGCCTCGCGGGCGCCGGGGAGCAGCGGGACCCGCTGCCTGTACCTGGCGCCGACGCGGCCCGCGACCTCCCGGGAGATGTCCTCCGGCGGCATGTCGACCCCGAGCACCTCGTGCACGTAGCGCGACCATTCGTGCGAGCTCATGCCCATCATGTCGCGCTGCGCGCTGTCGCGCCAGCGCCCTCCCTGCTCCGCCACGAACTCGCGCCGGATGTCGTCCCACACCTGCTCGGAGTCGATCAGCAGGTCGTCGAGATCGAAGATCACCGCCTCGATCACGTGGCGGCTCAGGTCAGCCGTCCAGCCGCGGGCGCAGCTCGCCCTCCCACATCTGGAAGAAGCGCTCCGGCTCGCCCACCTGCACGACCGCGACGTGGTCGAAGCCGGCATCCGTCCACTTCTTGATCGCGGCGGCGTGGCGATCGGCGTCCGGGCCGCACGTGATCGACTTTGCCACGTCCTCCTCGCGCACGTGGGTCGTGGCTGCCTCGAAGTTGATCGGGTTGGGCAGCTCCGCCATCACCTTCCAGCCGGGCGCCGAGAAGCGGAAGCGCTCGTGCGCGATGCGCCGCGCGGCGGCGTCGTCGTCGTCGACGGACACGGCGATCTGGCCGTACTTCGGCTTTCCCGCTCCGGCCGCCTGGTCGAACGCCTGCGTCAGCCGCGCGTCGGGCTGGACCGCCACCATGCCGCCTCCGGCCCGGGCCGCGAGCGCGATCGACTTGGCGCCGCTGACCGCGATGTGCACGGGCGGCGGCTCCTCGGGAAGGGTGAATACGCGCGCGTCGTGCACCGTGTAGTGCTTTCCCTCGTGTGAGTGGTAGCCGCCGGACCACAGCGCCTGCATCACGTCGATCGCCTCCTCCAGCATCTCGTGCCGGACGCGGGCCGGCGGCCAGCCCCGGCCCACGACGTGCTCGTTCAGATTCTCACCGGCGCCCAGGCCGAGGTGGAACCGCCCGCGGCTCATCGCGGCCACCGTGGCAGCCTTCTGGGCCACGATCGCCGGGTGGTAGCGGATGGTCGGGCACGTGACCAGCGAGACGAGGTCCACCCGCTGCGTCTGCACCGCCAGCGCCCCCAGCACGCTCCACGCGTACGGGCTGTGCTCGTGCGAGTACAGCCAGGGATGGAAGTGATCGGAGATCGTGAGGAAGTCGAAGCCCGCCGCTTCGGCGCGCCGGGCCTGCGTCAGCAACTCGAGCGGGTCGTACAGCTCGCACATCAGGCTGTAGCCGTAGCGCGGCATGTGAGGCGGTTACCCGCCGGTGGAGGAGTCTATGCCCGCGTCAGTGCCGCTCTTCGCAATCCATGACGCGATCGCCCGGATCGACGAACGCGACGTCGTATCCCGGGCCGCAGTCGACCCGGTCCGTTCCCGGTCCGCTGACGATCCGGTCGTTGCCGCTGTTCCCCCAGATCTGGTCGTCGCCGGGACCGCCGTCGATCGTGTCGTCGCCGCTCGTGTTCGGAAGGCGGTCTCCCCAGATGACGTCGTCGCCGTCATGGCCGTTCATGGTGTCGTTCCCGGCCATCCCGAGGAGCTTGTCGTTCTTCCGGGTGCCGTTGAGCGTCCGCCGACCGGGCCGGCTGAAGCGGGTCACGCCCTCGTCCGGATCGCGGGGCGGCGGGTGCGCCTCGATCACTCGTTCGCAGTCACGCTTGTCGATGTGGCTGTCGGAGATCCCGCCCCGGCGGTTGTACGGATCGATGTAGAGCACGTCCATGCCCGGACCGCAGTCGGCCAGGCCCTCGGCCCCGCGATCGTTGGAGTGCAGCACGTCGTCGCCGGGACCGCCGAAGAGGCGGTCCTTTCCGGAGTCGCCGGAGAGGTCGTCGTCACCTGCCCCGCCCATGAGAGTGTCGGTGCCCGATCCCCCGTACAGCTTGTCGTTGCCCTCGTCGCCGTGGAGGCGGTCCCCCGCCTCGTTTGCGTAGAGCTGGTCGTGACCGGTACCGCCTCTCACCTCGTCGCGGCCGAAGCCCCCGATGGCGAGATCGTCGCCGGGGCCGCCGTGCACCAGCTCGTCGCCGGTGTCGCCGTCGAGCTTGTCGTTGCCGGCGTTGCCGAACAGGCGGTCGTGGCCGGTCCCGCCGTTGATCGTGTCGTCGCCGCCTTCGCCGAAGATCGTGTCCGCCGAGCGCCCCCCGTGGATGACGTTGTCGCGACTGTTCGCGGAGATCCGGTCGGGGCCCGGGGTGCCGGCATATGCGGTCGCCAGGCCGACGACGAGCGAAACGGCGAAGATGGCTACGAACCTAGTGGTGATCATCACAGAGGGTCCTTCGGGGTCTCGTATCCTCAATCGGAATGTCTGCGATCGAACTGAAGGACGTGGTGAAGCGGTTCGGGTCGATCACCGCGGTGGACGGGCTGGACCTGGAGGTGCCGACGGGGATCTGCCTGGGGCTCCTCGGGCCCAACGGGGCCGGCAAGTCGACGACCATGCGGCTGCTGACCGGCCAGGCGATCGCGAACAGCGGGGAGCTGCGCGTGCTCGGGTACGAGCTGCCACGCGAGGCCAAGTGCGCGCGGGCCGAGATGGGAGTCGTCCCCCAGCTCGACAATCTGGACATCGACGTGACGGTCGAGGACAACCTGGCCGTGTACGCGCGCCTCTACCGCGTGGCCGACGTCCGCGCCGCGGTCGAGCGAGGCCTTGATCTGGCCCGCCTCCAGGCGCGCCGCAAGGACGCCGTCGACAAGCTCTCGGGCGGGATGCGCCGCCGGCTGCTGCTGGCGCGTGGCCTCCTACACGATCCCGACCTGATGCTGCTCGACGAGCCGACCGTCGGGCTCGATCCGCAGATCCGCACCGAGCTGTGGTCCTTGATCGACGGGCTGCGCTCGCAGGGGAAGACGATCCTGATGTCGACTCACTACATAGAGGAGGCCGAGCGCCTGGCGGACGAGGTGGCCCTGATGGCGCACGGGACGATCATCGCCCGCGGCCGGCCCGCCGACCTGATCGCGGAGTACGCGGGTCGCGAGACGGCCGAGGTGTACGCGCCACCGGACCGGCTGGCCGAGGTTCGGGCCATCGCGGAGTCGCAGGGCCTACGGGTGCGCCCGGCCGGGCCCGCGATCGCGATCGTGGGCGCGGAGCGTGCAACGGACGGCGCCGTGCCACCCGATGCGATCCGCCGCCACGCCTCGCTGGAAGACGTGTTCGTGCTGCTCACCGGGGCGGAGGCCGAATGAGAATGCGGCGCCTGGAGCCGGCCGCGATCACCGGCGTGATGAGCCGCGAGGTGGCTAACTTCCGCACGTTCTGGAAGGCGACCACATTCTCGAGCGTGCTGGAGCCGATCATCTACCTGCTCGCCTTCGGCGTCGGGCTCGGGTCCACGATCGTCGACCGCGTGGACGGACTCGATTATGTGGAGTTCGTCGGCACGGGGATGGTCGCGACGGCCGTGATCTTCTCGAGCGCCCTGCCGGCGATGTTCGGGACCTTCGTCAAGCACCGCTTCCAGAACACCTACGACGCGATCCTCGCGGCGCCGGTCGACGTCGAGGAGCTGGTTACCGCAGAGGCGCTCTGGATCGGCATCCGCTCGGGCTTCTACGGCTGCTTCCCGCTGCTCGTCGCCATGGCCTTCGGGCTCGACCCGGCGCCGGGAATGCTGCTCGTGCCGCTGTTCTGTTTCGTCACGGCGCTCGCCTTTGCGTCCTTTGGCATCGCGGTGGCGGGGACCGTCAACAAGATCGATCAGTTCAGCTACGTCACGACCCTGTTCGTCACTCCCCTGTTCCTGGTGGCCGGCACGTTCTTCCCGATCGATCAGCTGCCGGAGGCGTTGCAGGTCTTGGCGAACTTCAACCCGCTCTACCAACTCGTCGAGCTGGTGCGCCACGCGAGCTTCGGCTTCGAGGCCACGGACCCGCTGCGCCTGGCCGCCCTGATCGCACTCGCGCTCGCGCTCTGGCGCCTGGCCGTGCGCCAGATGACCGCGCGGTTGATCGACTAGGCGCTCCGCGGGACCGAAAAACCCGGGTAGGTAGGGCAGCGTCCGGGGCCCGCTCCCGAACTTCGTCGAGTTACCCCCGTATAGGGCACGTAATTCCACATGGTTCGCTGCCGCGGCCTAATACGCTGCCGGAAACGGATGGCTCCCCTCCCCTACCCCACCTGATCTTGAGCCACCGCCCCGCGGCATTCGAGCGCCTGCGCCGCGTCCCCGGGCTCGGCCGCGCGCTCGACTGGGGCATGGGCCCGAGCGCGGTGTCGAAGACGACCGCCGGCGCCGGCGCGCGCATCGCGGGCCTGAGGGTGACCGAGTCCGTGTGTCCCTACTGCGCGGTCGGCTGCGGGCAACTCGTGTACACGCGCGGCGGCGAGCTGGTCGACATCGAGGGCAACCCGCGCTCCCCCATCAACCAGGGCACGCTGTGCCCGAAGGGCAGCGCGTCCCGCCAGCTCGTGCAGCAGCCCGGGCGCCTGACGAAGGTGCGCTACCGGCGGCCCGGCGGAACAGAATGGGAGGAGCTGGAGCTCGAGCAGGCGATGGACATGATCGCTGCGCGCGTGGTGGCCGCGCGCGAGGCCGGCTGGCAGGACACGGAGCGCCACGGCTGGCGGGTGGACCGCACGCTCGGCTTCGCGCACCTCGGGGGCGCAACGCTCGACAACGAGGAGAACTACCTGATCAAGAAGCTGTTCACGGCCATGGGCGCGGTGCAGATCGAGAACCAGGCCCGCATATGACATAGCTCCACGGTCCCCGGTCTGGGGACCTCGTTCGGGCGCGGCGGCGCCACCACGTTCCAGCAGGACCTGCAGCACGCGGACTGCATCCTGATCCAGGGCTCCTCGATGGCCGAGGCGCACCCGGTCGGCTTCCGCTGGGTGATGAAGGCCAAGGAGCGGGGCGCGCGGGTGATCCACGTCGACCCGCGCTTCTCCCGGACCAGCCAGCTCGCCGACCGGCACGTGCCGATCCGCGCCGGCACCGACATCGCCTTCCTCGGCGGGCTGATCCGGCACGTGCTCGAGACCGGCTCGTACTTCCACGACTACGTCGTGAGCTACACGAACGCCTCCACGATCGTCAACGAGCACTACCGTGACGCCGAGGACCTCGGCGGCGTGTTCTCGGGCTTCGACCCGGAGACCGGCATGTACGACCGCTCCACCTGGGCCTACGAGGGCGGCGAGATGCCGTCCGCGGCCGGCGTCCGGGAGCACTCCGCGCAGGCATTCGAGGACACGACAGGCGCCGGGATGCTCGTCGGCGAGGTGTCCCGCGACGACACGCTGCAGCATCCCCGCTGCGTGTTCCAGATCCTGCGCCGCCACTTCAGCCGCTACACGCCGGAGGCCGTCGAGCGAATCTGCGGCATCTCGCAGGAGGACTTCCGGGCAGTCGCCGATGCGCTGGTCGCGAACTCCGGCCGCGAGCGCACGACCGCGTTCTGCTACGCAGTCGGCTGGACGCAGCACGCCGACGGCGCGCAGATGATCCGCACCGCGGCGATCCTGCAGCTGCTGCTCGGCAACATCGGCCGGCCGGGCGGGGGGATCATGGCCCTGCGCGGGCACGCGTCCATCCAGGGGTCCACCGACATCCCCACCCTGTACGACCTGCTGCCCGGCTACCTCCACATGCCGCGCGCGGGCGAGGAGGAGCTCGACCTCGAAGGCTACGTCGCGACCGGAGGCGCGGACCGCGGCTGGTGGTCGTTCTTCGACACATACATCGTGTCGCTCCTGAAAGCCTGGTTCGGCGACGCGGCGACGGCCGACAACGGCTTCGGCTTCTCCGCGCTCCCGCGGATCAGCGGCAACCACTCGCATTTCTCGACGGCCATGCGCATGCTGGACGGCGGCGTCGACGGCTTCTTCGTGATGGGCCAGAACCCGGCAGTCGGGTCGCAGCACGCCGGCCTCCATCGCCGCGCGCTGGCGAAGCTGAAGTGGCTCGTCGTCCGGGACCTGACGGAGATCGAGACGGCGACGTTCTGGCGCGACTCCCCGGAGGTGCGCTCCGGGGAGCTGCGGCCCGAGGACATCGACACCGAGGTGTTCCTGATGCCCGCCGCGGCCCACGTCGAGAAGGACGGGTGCTTCACGAACACCCAGCGGCTGGTGCAGTTCCGCGACAAGGCGCTCGACCCGCCGGGCGATGCGCGCTCCGAGCTGTGGTTCATGCACCACCTGGCCAAGCGCGTGCGGGCTCATTACGCGGGCTCGACCAGCCCGCGCGACTGGCCGCTCGTGAACCTGCGCTGGGACTACCGCGAGCACGGGCCGCACGGCGAGCCCGACGTCGAGTCGGTGATGCGGGAGATCAACGGCTACGACGTGGCGAGCGGGCGGCCGCTGTCGCTGTTCACCGACCTGCGCAGCGACGGCTCCACGGCGTGCGGTTGCTGGATCTACTGCGGCATCTTCGCCGGGGGCGTCAACCAGGCCCGGCGCCGCGACCCCGGCGACCCGGCACAGGAGGGCGGCCATGTTGCACCCGACTGGGGATGGGCGTGGCCCGCCAACCGCCGCACTCTCTACAACCGCGCGTCCGCAGACCCGGCGGGGCGCCCATGGAGCGAACGGAAGAAATACGTGTGGTGGGACGCGGCGGAAGGCCGCTGGACCGGCTACGACGTGCCCGACTTCCCGGCCGACAAGCCGCCGGACTACCGCGCCCCGGCCGGCGCCAAGGCGATGGACGCGATCGGCGGCGCCGACCCGTTCATCATGATGGCCGACGGTCGCGGGTGGCTGTTCGCGCCCAGCGGACTGCTCGACGGCCCGCTGCCGACCCACTACGAGCCGGTCGAGTCGCCGGTCCACAACCTCCTCTACCCCGAGATGGACGCCGACCCCGCCGCGATCCGCTGGCGGCGCCCGGAGAACCCGCTGCACGCGGTCGAGGATCCGCGCTACCCGGTGGTGGCCACCACGTTCCGGCTGACCGAGCAGCACACCGCGGGCGGCATGAGCCGCGCGGTCCCGTGGCTGGGCGAGCTGCAACCCGAGATGTTCGCCGAGGTCGACCCGGTGCTCGCGCGTGCGCGCGGGATCGAGGACGGCGGCTGGCTCACGATCGAGACGGAGCGCGCCGAGATCGAGGCCCGCGCCCACGTGACGGAGCGCATGCGGCCGCTGCGGATCGACGGGCGGCTCGTGCATCAGGTCGGCCTTCCATGGCACTGGGGGTACTCGCCGCCCCATTCCGGCGATTCGACCAACGACCTGACCGCGATCACCGGCGACCCGAACGTCTCCATCCAGGAGTCGAAGGCGTTCACCTGTCAGGTGCGCGCCGGGCGCCGCCGGGGCCCGTCGACCGCGCGCCTCGGCGGCGTCGCCGCCGCGCGCGCTCCCGTCGCCGCGGACGAGGACGATCCGCAGGCGGAGGCCCCCCAGGAAGCCGCGCGATGAGCGCAACCGCGGCCCCCACCGAGCTCGCCGTGCACCGCGTCGACGCGCGCCGGATGGGCTTCTTCACGGACACGACCGTGTGCATCGGCTGCAAGGCGTGCGAGGTCGCCTGCAAGCAGTGGAACGACCTGCCGGCCGACGGCTCGCTGTCGCGCGCTGGAGGCTCATACGACCACACCGGCGAGTTGTCGGCGTCGACGTGGCGCCACGTCCGGTTCGTCGAGCTGGTCGAGCCGGCGGCCGATCGCCGCGCGCAAGAGGCGGAGGCGCTCGCCGCGAGCCCGGTGGACGTCGCGCAGGCGGTGGCCGGCATGGACAGCTGGATCTTCATGTCCGACGTGTGCAAGCACTGCACGAACGCCGGGTGCCTCGACGCCTGCCCTACGGGCGCGCTGATCCGCACCGAGCACGAGACCGTCGTGCTCCAGCCCGACGTCTGCAACGGCTGCGGCTACTGCATCCCCGCGTGCCCGTTCGGAGTGGTCGACCGCGATCACGTAGACGGGCGGGCCGGCAAGTGCACTCTCTGCTACGACCGGCTCGAGGACGGTCTGGAGCCCGCGTGCGCGAAGGCGTGCCCGACCGACTCCATCCAGTTCGGCCCCTACGACGAGCTGGTCGCGCTCGCCGAGCGGCGGGTCGCGACCCTGCACGCGCGCGGCGAGGAACGGGCGTACCTGTACGGCGCCGGGGACGAGCCCGCGGACGACCTGGCCGGCGGGCTGGGCGCGTTCTTCCTGCTGACCCAGCCGCCGGAGCGGTTCGGCCTCCCGGCCCAGGCCGAGTCGCCGGTGCAGGAGAACGTCGTCCCGGCGACGATCGCCGCGCTGGGCGCGGGGTTGCTGGCCGCGGCCGGCGCCGTGGCGGCGTTCGCAAGTGCCAGGAGCAGGGCGTGAGCGACGCGCGCGACATGACGCCCGCGACGGGCACGCGCGGAGAGCCGGGAACGTGGCGGCGCGCCGCGGAGGGCGGCGAGGTCGCGCCCGCGCAGGAGGCGTTCGCGGACGCGCGCCGGTCCTTCCTGTACGGAGCCGGCAGCGGGTACGGCGGCGTGGAGCCGCAGCCCGGGCAGGTGGCCGCCGCGAACCGGCGGATGCGCAGTGGGCCGGCCGCCGCGGACCTGCGCGGGCCGTTCCTGAAGCCGCCGGTGTGGACCTGGGAGGTGCCGCTGTACTTCTGGCTCGGCGGCGTGGCGTCGGGGTCCGCCTTCGTCGCGCTGGCCGCCGACCTGGCGGGCGACGGCCGGTCGGCCGCGATCGCACGTAAGGTCGCCGTCGCCGCAGTGCTGCCGGCACCGGCGCTGCTGGTCTCCGACCTCGGGCGCCCAGCACGCTTCCTCAACATGCTGCGCGTGTTCAAGCCGCGCTCGCCGATGAACCTCGGCGCGTGGTGCCTGGCCGCGTTCAGCTCGACCGGCAGCGCGGCCGTGGGCGCGGACATGCTCGGCCACCGGCGGACGGCGTCGGCGCTGGGCGCGGTGAACGCGGTGCTGGGCGGCTACCTCGGCTCCTACACCGGGGTCCTGCTCGCCGCGACGGCGGTGCCGGTGTGGGCACGCAGCCGCATGTTCCTCGGCCCCGTCTTCGTCTCGACGGCGACGGCCACCGGCGCAGCGACGACTCGGCTGGTCTTGACCGCGACGGGCCGCCATGACGAGGCGACACGTGTCGCGCTGGGCAGGCTCGAAACCGCGGCGATCCTCACCGAGCTGGCGCTCTCCACGGTGAACGAGCGCCGGCTCGGCCGCGCGGGCGCGCCGCTCTCCGGCGGCCGCGGGGGCCGGCTGTTCAAGGTCGCCAAGGCGGCGGTGGCCGCGGGCCTGACCCTCAGCCTCGTGGGCCGGCGCCCGGCCGCCCGCCACGGCGCCGGGATCCTGTACCTCGCGGCCGGGCTCGCGTTCCGCTTTGCGTGGGTCGAAGCGGGCAAGGCGTCGGCGCGCGACGACGAGGCGGCCGCGCTGACGGGCCGCGGGGAACCGGGGCGCCGTGTGCTCTCCGCCCATCGTTCGCCCACGCGGGCCACGGCGGCACGTGCCTGGAGCAGCGCGGTCGGCCGCACGAGCCTGGCGGCCGAGCGCCTGCTGCGCCGCCCCTGACGCACCCTTTCGGCGCCACCGCGGTCGATCGGGGTCGCATAGCAGCCCCTGTGCACCACCGTAGGCCCGATCCGGCTCGTCGCCGTACCGACCTGATTCTTTTCACCCGAGGGAAGAAAACCCGTGCCTCCCCCGTCTGGTGGTCGTAATCAACGACCACACGGGGGACACAATGGGTTACCGCCACTAGATACAAGACAGAGAATCAGATTCGAAAAGGGGCCGCAAGGGCCCCTCTTTCGTGCCGGTCCTAGACTCAGGTGCGTGCCCACGTGGGATGACGTGGTGGAGATCGGAACAGGGTTCCCGGGCGTCGAGGCCGGGACGTCCTACGGCACTCCCTCCCTGAAGGTGAAGGGGAAGTTCATGTGCCGGCTGCGCACGGATCCGGACGCGCTCGTGGTCCGGGTGCTCGACCTCGGCGACCGGGAGGCGCTGCTGCGCGGCCAGCCGAAGGTGTTCTTCACGACTCCGCATTACGACGGCCATCCCTATGTGCTCGTGCGGCTGAACAAGGTGAGCCGCCGGCAGCTCGGCGAGCTCCTGGAGGACGCTTGGCGCATCCGCGCCCCCAAGCGGATGGTCGCGGCATACGACACCGATCCGCAACACTGACCCAAACCACGACCGAGGGGAGACGACATGGCCACACGCAACGGCAGCGCCGAGTGGCGCGGGGACCTGCAGGGCGGCGAGGGCGACCTGACCGTCGGTGACGGCGTCTTCACCGGCGCCTATTCGTTCTCGTCGCGCTTCGAGGAGGGCGACGGCACGAATCCGGAGGAGCTGATCGCGGCCGCGCACGCGGCCTGCTTCTCGATGGCGCTCGCCAATGTGATGGCGGAGCACGGCCATCCGGCGGACTCGGTCCGCACCAAGGCCACGGTCCACCTGGGCCCGACCGACGCGGGCCCCACGATCCAGCGCATCCACCTGGAGACGGAAGGACGCGTTCCCGGAATCGACCAGCAGCACTTCGCAGACCACGCCGAAGAGGCGAAGGCCGGCTGCCCCGTTTCGCGCGCCCTCGCGGCCGTGGAAGAGATCACGGTCGACGCGAAGCTCGTCAGCTGACGCCGCCCCTTCCAAACCAGCGCGCGCTGTTCGGGATCCCGGACGATCTCGCCTATCTGAACTGGGCCAGCCTGGCCGCGCTGATCACGCCGGTCAGGGAGGCAGGCGAGCAGGCGCTGGCACGCCGCGCCCAGCCGTGGACGATCGGGGCGGCTGACTGGTTCGAGGGCGCGGAGCGGCTGCGGGGTCTTTGCGCGCGGCTCCTCGGCGCAGACGCCGACGGGGTCGCGCTGGTCCCGGCGACGAGCTACGGGCTGGCGACCGCAGCGCGCAACATCGACTCAGCGGGACGGGACCGAGTGCTGATGGTCGCCGACGACTTCCCCTCGAGCGTTCACACTTGGCGCGCGTGGGCAGACCGGCACGATGCAGAGGTCGTGGCGGTCCGGCCCGGCGCGTCGCAGACGTGGACCGACGCGCTCCTCCCCGCGCTCGACGAGCGCGTGCGGCTCGTGTCGGTCCCGAACGTCCACTGGACGGACGGCGCGATCGTCGACCTCGCCCGTGTCGGCGAACGGGCGCGCGAGGTGGGCGCACTGTTCGTGATCGACGCCAGCCAGTCACTCGGGGCGATGCCGCTCGACGCGTCCGGGCTGCGCCCCGACTACCTGGTCGCAGCCGGCTACAAGTGGCTGCTCGGGCCGCTCAGCATCGCGTACCTGTTCGTCGCGCAGGAGCACCGTGCAGGGCGGCCGCTGGAGCAGAACTGGATCAACCGCGCCGGTGCGGAGGACTTTGCGGGCCTCACGGCCTACGCGGGCGAATACCGGCCCGGGGCCCGGCGCTTCGACGTCGGGCAGCGCACCAACTTCGAACTGGTGCCGATGGCGATCGCGGCTCTCGAGCAGCTGCTCGAATGGGGAGTCGGGAACATCGCCGCGACCCTGGCCGAGTGGACGGGCCGGATCGAGCACCAGGCGCGCGAGCGCGGGCTCGACCCGCTGCCCGCCGGCCGGCGTGGACCGCACATGCTGGGGCTCTCCGTGCCGCCCGAGCGGCGCACGACGATCGCCGACGAGCTGGCCGACGCCAACGTCCACGTGGCGATGCGCGGCCCCTCCATGCGAGTCAGCCCGCACCTGCACGTGACCGATGCCGACGTGGAGCGTCTGTTCGCAGCCCTCGACCGGGCCCTGGCGCAATAATCACGCAGCGTGCGACGGGTCAACATCGCCAACCCCGAGTTCGAGTACGACGCCGGCGATCCGCCCGGCTTCCGGGCGGGGATGCTGCGCTTCGGCCCGGCCCTCGGCGCCTCCCAGCTCGGCGCCAGCGTGTACGAGCTGCCGCCCGGCCAGGCGATCTGCCCCTACCACTACGAGTACGCGGAGGAAGAGTGGCTGCTGGTCCTCGAGGGCAACCCGACGGTCCGCCACCCCGACGGCAGCGAGCGGCTGGAGCCGTGGGACGCGGTGTGCTTCCCGACGGGCCCCGAGGGCGCGCACGGCGTGCGCAACGAGACCGATCAGACCGTCCGCGTGCTGATGTTCTCGACCGTCAAGCACCCCGCCGTGACGGTGTATCCGGACAGCGACAAGATCGGGGTCTGGACGCCCGGTAAGCAGGATGACCTGATGGCGCCGCGGTCGAGTGGCGTGGACTACTTCTTCGGCGAGACCGGCTCGGACTGACGCCCGCCGACAGGACCTGAGCCCGGGCCCAAGGTTGACGTAGCCCTGCCCGACTGGCTAGGGTCGCGCAGGAAGTCTGTGGATCCATGGAGGGGGCACGGAGGCATATGGCCGGTAGGCATCGAGCGTTGCTGTGGGCGCTGCTCGCGCTCGCGGCCGTGCCGTCACAGGCACAGGCGGTGACGGAGTTCCCGGTCCCCACGCCGGTGAGCCAGCCCGCGGGGATCACAGCCGGGCCCGACGGCGCGGTGTGGTTCACCGAGGAGAACGCCCACAAGATCGGTCGCATCACCATGTCCGGCGCGATCACGGAGTACCCGGTGCCGACGAACCCGAGCGTTCCCAGCGAGATCACCGCCGGGCCGGACGGCGCACTGTGGTTCACGGAGTTCGGGGCGAACCCGCCGAAGATCGGGAGGGTGACGACCACGGGCGCCTTCACGGAGTTCGAGCTTCCGCCCGGCAGCGGACCGGACGGCATCACGGCGGGACCGGACGGCGCGCTGTGGTTCACCGAGAACGGGACGAACAAGATCGGCCGGATCACGACCGCCGGCGCCATCACGGAGTACCCGCTCCCGAACGGGTTCCGGCCCGGTGACATCACGCCGGGACCGGACGGGCGCCTCTGGTTCACCGAATCCGAGGCGAACAAGATCGGCGCGATCACCACGGCGGGGAACATCACCGAGTACGACCTGCCGCCCGGGACCGACCCCTCCGGGATCGCCGCGTCCGCCGGCGCGATGTGGTTCACCGAGTTCGGCGCCAACCAGATCGGGCGAATTTCCACGGTCGGGATCCCGATCACGCATTTCGGGCCCACCGGCAGCGGCCCGTCGGGCATCACGTTCGGATCCGACGGCGCGCTCTGGTTCACCGAGACGGGCGCGGACAAGATCGGCCGCATGACCACCAGCGGATCGGTCTCCGAGTTCACGATCCCGACATCGTTCAGCGAGCCCGGCGGGATCGTCCCGGGGCCCGACGGAGCGCTCTGGTTCACGGAGTTCCAGGGAAACAAGATCGGCCGGATCGAGGTCGCTTCGCCGTCCTCGTCGCCGGCAGCCTATGCCGCCCTGCCTCTGGGACCTCGGCTGTCGATCACCGCCGGGTTGAACAAGTCGAGCTCCGGCGGCAAGAAGTGCCGGATCCCAGCCGTGCGCGGGTTGAACATCAAGAAGGCGCGGAAGAAGCTGCGCCGCGCCGGTTGCCGTTACCGCCTGCGCGGCAAGGGCCGGGTGGTCTCGGTGAAGCCGAAAGCCGGCACGCGCACCAGCAAGATCGTGCAGCTGAAGGCCAAGCGCGCGCGGCGCGCCCGCTAGGCGCGCGGCGCGCCCGTTGGTCCGACGCGCGAGGCTTCGCAACCAATCCGGGTGTGCGTGGAAACCAGCGCATAGCGCCCTGTCTGGCACCCACCCGGATCGGGGTGCGTCACGTCCGGTGCCACAGGACTCACGGAAAGGCGGTCAGGGCACGAACACGCCCTGCACGAGGAAGCGGCTGTTCGGCGTGGTCGATGCCTCGCCGTCCGGACCGCCGTCGAGCAGCTCGACCTGCCCGAACTGCCACATCGCCCGCCGGCCGTCGAGGACCGTGCCCGGGGACACGGCATCGAGTGTCGTCGACAACGCGCAGCTGGAGCCGATCGCAGTGGAGCCGGTCCCCGTGCAGGGGACCTGAATGCCTCCGAGGGAGAAGTCCTGCACGGTCGCGCGATCCGTGCCGCCGCCGGCGGCCACGGCGTTGAACGCATCCGTCAACCGGATGCCCGCGCTGGGAGTCAGCTCGCCCGTGTAGTCCGCCCCGGACTGGTCGTTGGCCGCGCCGCACGTGGCCACGCCTGCCTTGCAGCGCACATCGGTCACGCCGATCGTGACCGCGATGTCGGAGTCATCGGGTGGGCCGGCCGCCCCGACGATCGCGCTCACCCGGATCGATCCCGTCGAGTTCAGCGGCGCTCCGTTCGCATCGGGCGCGCCGATGGTGAGGAAGCTGGACGTCTGGGCGGGCGGTGCGCAGGAGGCGTCGCTCGATCCCCCGCCCAGGGCCGGCGGGCCGTGCACCCGATTCGGCGCCGTACAGGCCGCAAACGCCGGCACCAGCGCGAGGCGCAGCGGCGACGCGCTCTTCGGGCGCACGTAACCGTCGGCGACGCCGAGCAGGATCGCGACGTTGTTCACGAGCTCGTTCGTGACCGCGATGTCCTGGTCGGCATCCGCGTCGAAGTTGGCTGTCGCGACCGAGGTCGGGCCGTCGCCGATCGCGAAGTCGAATGGGCCGGCAAACGTCCCTCCGGTCGCCCCGACCAGGATCGAGACGTTGTCGGAGCCCTGGTTCGCCACCACCAGGTCCGGGTCCGAGTCGGCGTTGAACTCACCGACCGCCACGGCGTCAGGGAGGTTCCCCGTCGCGAAGTTGGTGGCGGTCCCGAAGCTCGAGCCGGCACCGCCGAGCAGGATCGAGACGTTGTGGCAGAGCTCGTTCACCACGACGAGGTCGGGATCGGAGTCGCCGTTGAACTGCCCGGTGGCGATCCACGTGGGAGCGCTGCACACGGCGACGTTCGTGGGGCCGGTAAAGCTCCCGCCGGCTCCCCCGACCAGGATCGAGACGTTGTTGGTCGCTTCGTTGGCGACCGCGAGATCCGGATCCGAGTCGCCGTTGAAGTCGGCGATCGCGACCGCGCGCGGGAGGCCACCCACGCTGAAGTTCGTGGCCCCGCCGAAGGTCGCGCCGGCACCGCCCAGCAGGATGGAGACGTTGCTTGACCCCTCGTTCACGACGGCGAGGTCAGGGTCCAGGTCGCCGTTGAAGTCGGCGATCCCCAGCGATTGCGGCGTGCTGCCCACGGCGAAGCTCGTCGGCGCCGAGAACGAGCCGCCCGCTCCGCCCACCAGCACCGAGACGTCGTTGGAAGCCTCGTTCACGACAGCGAGCTCGGGGTCGGAGTCGCCGTTGAAGTCGGCGGTGCCGGCCGCGAGCGGAGTCGTGCCGGCCAAGTGGTTGACCGGCCCGCTGAAGGTCGCGCCCGACGCACCGAGCAGCACCGAGACGTTGTTGGAGGCCTGGTTGACCACCGCCAGGTCCGGATCGGCGTCGCCGTTGAAGCTGCCGGTCACGACGTTCTGAGGCGCGCTCCCGACCCCGATGTTGGTCGGCCCCGTGAAGTTGAGGGCGTGCGCGGCGGCGGGCGCCCAGAGCGCGACCAGTACGCAGGCCAACGCCACGCGCCCCCCCGCGTGGAAACCGCTGCCGTGCGTGTCGACCCCTCGAGACATCCGTGACTCCGCCGCTCACCCCCAGCGGCTGCCCGGCCGACCCTAACCCGCTGTCGGCCGCGGTGTCAATCCCCCTGGGCGGAGGCCTTACTGCGCGCCGGGGACGATCAGCGGGTCGTCCCAGATGCGCTGATCCTCGCGGCCGAGCCTCCAGAAGCCCACGCCCAGGCCACGATCGCGAGCCAGGCGCACCCGCCGCGCGATGGTCTCGACGTCCGGATACCAGGCCTCGTGGTGCACCCCGTTCTCGGTGTACGTGAAGACCCAGGCGTCCGCGGCCGGATCCAGGACTGGCCTCGCCCCGTGCCGCGCGACCAGGCTGCGGACGTCGGCGTGCTCCAGGGCGGTGGCCTCGTTTGCCGGGCCGCCGCCGTTCGGCCAGTCCATCCCGTACAGGTGCGTGCCCAGCACGAACCGCGACTTGTTCGGCATCGAGGCGACGTAGTCGGCCACCCTCCGGCACAGCTCCATGTCGTTGGGCGCACCGGGCTCGGAGGTCGACCAGTGCCATCCCCAGTTCATCACGAAGACGTTGTCGGCGGCCCGGCCGAGCGCCGCATAGTCGTAGAGGCCCGAGCGCCCGGTGGTGGTGTGCTCGTACTTCGCGGAGACCTCGACCGACAGCCGCTTGCCGATCGCGTGCAGCCTCGCCGAGAGGTCCGATACGAAGGACGTGAGCGCGTCGCGGTCGCTCGCGGCGCCGTTCTCGAAGTCGATGTTGATCCCGTCGTAGCCCTCGTCGCGCACCAGCTCGACCAGCCGTGCAAGCGTCGCCGCGCGCAGCGCCCCGTCGGTGAGGATGCGATGCAGCGTGTCCTCGCGCTGGCAGTTGAAGCGCGGCAGCACGAGAATGCCGCGCAACTGCGACCAGCGCGTGACGAGCGGGTCGTCGCGGCCCGTGACCGCGCCGTCCGCGGCGCGGCAGTCGAAGTAAGTCGGATAGAGCGTCCCGATCCGCGTGTAGTGCCGCTGGAGGTCCCGGAAGCTCTCGCTCGTCGAGGCGAGCAGGAAGGCGTGGGCGCGTCCCCGTGTGGGCGCGGGCCGCGCGGTCGTGACGGACACGGCGGCGGTCGCTGCGCTCAGATATCCCTGTCTGTCGATCGCCGCGACCGTGAACCGGTACCGCGTGGCCGGCGCAAGCTCACGGTCCACGACGCTGCGGCCCCGCACCTGGCGCAGCGGGACGCCGTTGCGAAAGACGCGGTACCCGGCCAGGCGGCCGCCGCGGCCGGAGGCCCGCCGCCAGGACAGGCGCACTCCCGACTCCCCCACCCGGCGGGCGCGGGGCTTTCCGGGCCGCCGTGGCGGGCGGTGGCCCTTCACCACCCGCACCGGCCGGCCCGCCGGCCCGGTCCGGCCGCCCGCGTCGACAGCCGCCACCCGGTACGAGTTGCCACGCCCGACGCGCACCCTCAGCGAGCGGCCGCGGACGCGCCGGGCTGCGCGGCCGTCCCGGTACACCCGGTACGCCGCGATTGCCGCGTCGCCCGCGCGGGCCGCATCCCATACGAGCCGCGCCCCGCCGTTGCGCACCGCGGTGACGGCGAGGCCCGGAGGAGCGGACGCGCGGCGGTAGCGAACCGCATAGGTCAGGGTGGCGTGGCACCCGGCGAGCCGGCCGGACGGCTCCACGAACCGCACGGCGAAGACGTACCGCCGGCCCGGTCGCACCGCGACGGTCATGGAGCGGCCCGGGGTGTCCCCCACCACCGCGCGATCGCGGGACACGCGGTACGAGCCCGCCCGGGAGGCGCCGGGCCCGCGCCAGGCCAGCGTCCCCTCCGGTTGGCCCGGGTCGCGCTCGAAGCTCAGCTCGATGGACTCGCCTCCCCGGCACGACGGCAGCGCCGCGCCGGCGCTCGCGGGCAGGGCGAGCGCCCCGGCCACCAGCAGCGAGAGCACGAGTCGCACCGCTGTGTATACGGAACGGCCGGTGCGGTCCTCCGCCTCGCTGGACGGATGCCCGAGGAGCGGCCTGCAGGCCGGGCCGGCGGGCGTGCCTAGCGGATCAGCCCGATGCGCATGGCGTGCGCGACCGCCCCCGCCCTGTCGCTGACGCCCAGCTTGTCGTAGATGTTCTCGAAGTGGGTCTTCACGGTCGCGGGGCTGAGGCCCAGCTGCGCGGCGATCCGCGGGCCCGTGTTGCCCTCGGCGGCGAGCCGCAGGACTTCGAGCTCGCGCGGGGAGACGGGCCGCGGGCCGAGGTCGGCGCGCCGTCGCTCGAGGAAGCGCCCCAGCTCGCGGCCCAGGGTCGTCAGAGTCCTGACCAGCCGCTCCGTCGGCTCGTGGCGGTCGAAGCTGTAGTAGGAGAGGACGGCGAACGGGCCGTCCTGGCCGACCACCGGGATCGCGAGCCCGGTCCGCAGCCCCATCCGGGTCGCGGCTCCGCCCCGGCCGAGGCCGGCGTCGGTCCGGCGCAGCTCATCGGTGAGCACGGGGCGGGAGCCCTCGAGCGCGAGCCCGGCCATGCCCTCCCCGGGCCGGAGGGCGGCAAGCCGGGTGAGGACCTCGAACTCGCCCCCGTCGACGCCGGGGCCGCACCAGAACGAGCGGCAGCGCAGCGTGCCGTCATCGGCGTTGACCACCCAGAGCGATCCCAGCTCGTACCGGAGCGCCGTGCCGAGACGCCGCAGCAGGCTGGTGACGCCCTCGTCGAACGACTCCCAGTCACGGAAGGCCTGCTCGACGGCGTAGTGCGCATGCAGCTCTCGCTCGGCGAGCCGCTGCGCGGTGATGTCCTGCGCGACGCCGACCAGGCGCGCCGCGATCCCCTGCTGATCGTGCTCGACGGCACCCCGCGCGCGCATGTCGCGGACCGACCCGTCCTCACAGACCACGCGATACTCGATCGTCACCCCCTCGGCGGGCACGTCGCCGGGAGCGTCCACCATCGATGCCAGCACGCTGGCGGCGCGCTCTCGGTCCTCGGCGTGGATCTGTTCGAGGTAGCGGTCCACGCTGGGCTCGAAGCCGCCGGGTTCGAAGCCGTGGATCCGGTACATGCCGTCCGACCACACCACGCGGCTCGAGCGCAGGTCGAACTCCCAGCTGCCCATCCCCGCGAGCTTCTCAGCCGCGGCGAACAGGTGCGCCGTCCGCCGGCCACGCCCCTCGGCCGTCTTCAACTCGCTCAGATCGCGAACGAAGCCGGTCCAGGTGAGGGGCGAATCGCTTGTCTGCGTGACCGTCAGCTCGACCGGGAACTCGGACCCGTCGCGGCGCAGTGCACGCAGTTCGACGCGGCGGTCGAGTATGCGTGGCGCTCCGCCCGCCGTCAGTCGCAGCAGGCCGGCCCAATGCGCCGCACGCAGATCGGGCGGGATGATCAGGTCGGCGAGCTGTTGGCCGACCGCCTCATGCCTGCGATGACCGAACATCCGCTCCGCGGCCTGGTTGAACTGCAGCACGCGGCCCCCGGAGTCGATGGTGATGATGGCGTCGAGCGCCGCCTCGACGACGCGGGGCGTCCACTGGGCCGGCGGGACGGAGTCTGGATGCGCGATGACGCTTGCTCCCGGAAAGCAGTGTCGTCAATCTAGCACCCGCTCACCCTGCGGCCGCGTAACCGGATCGGACCCGTCAACGGGCCGGTGCGCATCCGCCTGCGGACTATGGTGCAGGGTGATGGCTGCCTCGATCATCACCTGCTCCAACTGCAGCAGGAAGAACCGCGTGCGACCGACGTCGCAGGGCGTGCCGCGCTGCTCGGTGTGCCACACCCTGCTGGCGTGGATGGTGGAGGCCGACAGGGACTCCTTCGAAACCGAGCTCGCCGCGTCGGTGCCGGTCGTGATCGACTTCTGGGCTCCGTGGTGCGGCCCATGCCGGATGGTCACGCCCGCGCTCGAGCGGCTGGCTGAGCGTCACGCGGGCAAGCTCAAGCTGGTCAAGCTCAACGTCGACGGAGCGCCGGAGATCGCCAACCGCTTCCAGGTGCAGGGAATCCCCCTGCTGGTCCTCTGGCGTGACGGCCGCGAGCTCGACCGCCTGGTGGGCGCCGCGCCCGAGCGCGACATCGAGGCCTGGCTCAGGCGCCACGTGGCCATGGACGCCGCCGCCCCGGCCTAGAAACGCCGCGCTGCTCTCAGGCCGTGACGGCGCGCCGGTAGCGCGACACGGCGAGCGGCGCGGCGACCGCGGTGATGCCGGCCGACCACGCGATCGCTCCCCAGATGCTGTTGCCCGCCGGTGCGTCCAGCCACAGTGCGCGCATCGCGTCGACCACGACGCTGAACGGGTTCGCCTCGGCGAACCACTGCAGCCCGTCGGGCATGGACTCCACCGGCACGAAGGCCGAGGAGATGAACGTGATCGGGAAGATGATGACGAACCCCAGCGCCTGCGCCGACTCGGGGGACGAGGCGATCAGGCCGAACAGCGCGAAGATCCACGAGAAGGCAAAACCGAACAGCAGCATCAGGCCGACGCCGGCGGCGATCTCGATCGCGCTCGCGTCGAACGAGAACCCGATGATCAGGCCGACCGTCACCATGATCGCGAGCGACAGCATGTTCGTCACGACGTCCGCCAGGGTGCGGCCGGCGAGCACGGCGGAGCGCGCCATCGGCAGTGAGCGAAAGCGGTCGATCAGCCCCTTCTTCATGTCGTCGGCGAGGCTCAGAGCGGTGACGAAGCCGCCGAACGACATGGTCTGGGCGATGATTCCCGGCATCAGGAAGTCGACGTAGTCGAATCCCGGCGTGTCGATCGCGCCACCGAAGACGTATGCGAACAGCAGCACGAACATGATCGGCTGCACGGTGAACGAGATCAGCAGGTCGGGCGCGCGCGGGATGCGCAGCAGGTTGCGCTGCACGAGCACCGCGGTGTCGGAGGCCGCATAGCGCAGCGCCGTCACGCGAGCGCCTCCTCCCTGCCCCGCTCCTCCGTGCCCTCTTCCTCGGCTGCGTGTCCCGTCAGCACCATGAAGACGTCGTCCAGCGTGGGGCGCCGCACCGTGACGTCGTCGATCGCCACCTGAGCCTCGTCGAGGCGCCTGACCGACTCCGCGATCACACCGCGCCGGCGGGCGACCGGGACGCGCAGCAGGCCCTCCTCGCATGTCGGCCGGCCGTCGCCCAGGTCGGCCAGCGCCGCGATCGCCGTGTCCGCGTCGGAGCGGTCCTCGAGGGCGATCTCGAGCCATTCGCCGCCGACGCGGTCTTTCAGCTCGTCCGGCGTGCCCTCGGCGATTGCGCGCCCGCGGTCGATCACCGCGATGCGATCGGCGAGCCGGTCGGCCTCGTCCAGGTACTGCGTGGTGAGCAGCACCGTGGTGCCGGCCGCGACGCAGTCCTCGATCGTCGCCCACATCCCCAGGCGGCTGCGAGGATCGAGTCCCGTCGTGGGCTCGTCCAGGAACAGCACCTCGGGCTCGGCCACCAGCGCGGCCGCGAGGTCCAGACGCCGCCGCATGCCGCCCGAGTAGGTGCGCGCGAGCCGGTCGCCGGCCTCCAGCAGGTCGAACCGGGCCAGCAGGTCCTGCGCGCGCGCGCGGGAGCGCGCGCGTCCGAGGTGGTAGAGCCGGCCCACCATCTCGAGGTTCTCCTTCCCGGTCAGGCTCTCGTCGACCGCCGCGTACTGGCCGGCGAGCCCGATGTGCGCGCGCAGCCGTGCGGCCTCCCGCACGACGTCCAGGCCGGCGACGTGGGCGCTGCCGCCGTCAGGCGGGAGCAGCGTGGTGAGGATGCGCACGGCGGTCGTCTTGCCGGCGCCGTTCGGGCCCAGCAGGCCGAGCACCGTGCCCTGCGGAGCGCACAGGTCGATGCCGTCGAGTGCCACCACGTCGCCGTAGGACTTGCGTAGGCCCGAGGCCTCGATTGCCAGCGATCCGGTCACGGCCCGGAAGCTATCAGCGGCTCATCTGGCAAATGGTTCGGTTAACACGAAGAGAGGCCCGCTTGCGCGGGCCTCTCTTGCGACCTTGCGGTTAGCAAGGGTCAGTCACGGTCCTTGTCGTGGCCGCGCCCGAACCCGAATCCACCGAACTTGCCCTTGCCGATGTGTCCGCGGATCTCACCGGTCTCGTACTGCGGGGTGTGGACGTTGGCGTACGTCGCACCCGCCTTCAGAGCGGCGACGAACTCGTCGAACTCTCCAGGATCAATGCCCTGGTCCGCGGGGCCGAGTACATCGGCAGCATCGATGGTGCCGCTGACTTCGCCGGCGTTGGCCGGGCAGGCGGGCTTGTCGCCGCCACCGCAGAGGAAAGCGATCACGCCACCGGTCACCGCGGGACGCCCGAAGTGGATGTGGGCCGCGTTCACCGCTCCCGTGAAGCCGGAATAGCGCAGCCTGTATTGCACCGTCTCGCCGCTGACCTTCACCTTGAGCTTGCCCCGTGCAGCGGTCGAGATCGCCTCGGGGACCTCCTGATAGCCGTCCAGCTTTGCGTGGAACCCGCCGTTACCTCGATGCCCGTTGCCGTTCTTCGCGGTCGCCACCGTGACGACCATCGCGACCGCGGCAAGCGCTAGCACCGCGGCGAGCAAGAGCTTCTTCATCTGACCCTCCTTTGGTCGCAGAACAATCCCCCGTCGCCGCTATTTCCGGCGATGCGGGCGGCGAAACTGAGTCTTACGTCCAGGAACGGTTCGCGCGCCGGTTCCTCCCGGCGCAGGCACTCAGCGGGGGAACATGCCGCGCGCGCGCCACAGCCAGCGGAAGTCGCCGCTGGGCCTCAGGCGCCGCCGGGCGGCGAGGCGGAGCGGGTGCTCGCGCCCGGCGAACACGTCGGCCCAGTCCTCGAAGCGGCACTGGAAGGTGACCGTCGGCTGAGCCGCGCGGCCTTGCTCGACATGCGTGTCGCCGTTGGCGACGACCAGGTGCCACGGGTCGGCATCCGCGAAGTCCCATTGGATGGTCCCGGGCTCGGGCGGCGCCTTCGTGTGGTCGAGGCTCGCGCCGAGCAGGTCGAACAGGGCGGCCACCGTTTCCGGGTCTGAGCTGGGCGGTCCGAGCTTCTCGCCGAGCACTCCGCCGCGGACGAGGCGCAGGCCGTTCCGGATGCGCCGCTCGGGCGGCAGGCCCCAGGCGAAGATCGGCGGGCCGGGGAGCTCCTCCATCGGCAGCCCCGCGCTGCGCATCTTGGTCTCCAGCGACTCGGCGCCTTCCTTCGCGATGTCCTCGAGCTTGAAGCCGAACACCTCCGTGTAGCGCAGGTCCCAGCCCGGCGGCGTGAGCACGGACGCCGTCCACGGCAGCACCTCGCGCAGGAGGTCGGTGACGGCTCGGGTGCACTCGGCGTCGCCGGCAGCGATGTCCGAGAGCAGCTTCACGCCGAAGGCGATGTGGCGCTGCTCGTCCTGAGCGATGCGGTCCATGCCCTCGCGGAAGCCGGGCAGCAGGCCGCGCTCGTGCAGGTAGCTGGTGATGAAGTGCTGGCCGGGCTGCGCGAGCGTCGCCTCGATCACGACGTGGTAGAGCGCGATCGCGGCGGACAGGCGCGGCAGCGAGGGGTCGCGGCGCAGCTCGTCCGACATCTGCACGAGCCGGTCGAACACCATGCGAAAGCCCCACGTCAGCTCGGGCTTGATCGCCTCGAGGCCCCCGGCGACGGTGCCGTCGCCCACATCGCACACCTCGTGCATGAAGCGTGAGAAGAACACGGCGTGGCGGGCCTCGTCGACCTGCTGGGTGGCGAGGAAGTACTTCTGCTCCTCGCGCGGGGCGGCGTCGATGTACGGCGAGAGGCCGTCGGCGACGGCGTCCTCCCCCCAGAAGAAGAGCGCGTAGTTCCACAGCGCGGCCTTGCGCTCGAACTCCGTCATCACCTCCCACCACTGACGGCGGTCCTCCGTGAAGTCGATCTCGGTCGCGCGCCAGTTGCCGCGCTCCCAGCGGGCGTAGAGGTCCGTGTAGCTGATCTGCTGCGCGACGGTCGCCATGCCTGAGCCTCCGGGGGCTTTGGTATGTTTGTACCAACGAGTGGCACAAATGTACCAAACCCGTGGGCAGCACAGGCAGAGGCCCAAAGAGAGGCCGCGCGGCGCCGCGCGGCGCGACGCGATCCTGCGCGCGGCGATCGAGCTGGTCGGCGAGGAGGGACCGGATGCGCTGACTCACCGGGCGGTCGCCGAACGCGCCGGCGTGGCGGTGTCGGCGACCACCTACTGGTTCTCCTCCAAGGAGGAGATCTTCCGCGAGGCAGTGGCGCTGGCAGCCGGCGAGGAGGTCGAGCGGTTCGAGCGCCTCGTGCTGGAGCTGGCGCCGCGCCACGTCGCCCCCGCCGACTGGGCCCGGGAGGTATCGACCGCATTGGCCGCCGACGTACAGGCGGACCCGGCGCGCCCGATCGCGCTCTACGAGTTCCTGCTCGAAGCCGCCCGCCAGCCGTCGTTGCGGGACGAGGTGGCGAGGTGGGAAGAAGCACAACTGCGGCTGGCCGAGGCGGGCCTCCGGGCTGCCGGCTCGGACGACCCCGAGACCGACGCGCACGTGGTCGTCGCGACCATCACGGGCCTGATCCTGGGCCAGCTCACGACGCCACGCAGCGACTTCGAGCAAACGATCCTCCGCCCCGCGCTCGAGCGTTTGTTCACACGCCTGGCGCCGTAACGCCACACGCCGCGCCCCATGCGCGCGGGTTGGCCTGCCACCCTCGGCGTCGATGCCATTTGATCGCCATATAGGCGATGAAGTGTCCACGCCGGACGTCGCGTTGGCGGAGCTGGCGGCGCAACAGCATGGAGTTGTCGCGCATCGCCAGCTGATTGCGATGGGGCTCGGCAAGGACGCGATCCATCATCGTGTTCGCTCGGGGCGACTGCATCCGCTGCATCGTGGCGTGTACGCCGTCGGACATGGTCGAGTGACTGCTGAGGGACAGTGCATCGCCGCTCTGCTCGCATGCGGGCGAGGGAGCGTGCTGAGTCACAGGCGCGCGGCCGCATACCACTGCCTGCTTCCCTACTCCGGGCGCCGCATCGATGTGACCACCACCAACCGGGTGCGGCGCCCGGCCATCACCGTCCACCGGGTCAGGCACCTTCCCGACGATGACCGGGCACTGGTCGACAACATTCCCGTGACGTCGGTAGCGCGCACGTTGGTGGACATCGCACAAACCGTCAGGCCGGATCAACTCGATCGCGCGGTCGACGCGGCCGAGCGCCGTGGGGTACTCGACCAGCGCGCCTTCGACGATCGCAAACTGCCGCGGGCGCTGAGCACGGCACTGGCCGCCTACCACGACCCGGGCTTCACCCGTTCCGAGCTGGAGCGCCGTTTTGCGCGTCTATGTCGCGATGGCGGCCTCCCGGCCCCGGCGATGAACACCTGGATCAACGAACAGGAGGTCGACGCCGTCTGGGAACAGGAAGGGGTCGCGGTGCAGCTCGACGGCTTCGAATTCCATCGCACACGTGCAGCGTTCGAGGACGACCGCCGGCGCGACGCCGCGCTGCAGCTCGCCGGCTACTCGGTGCTGCGCGTCACGGACCGGCGGCTCGCGGACGACCCCGCGGGAGTCCTCACCGCCGTGCGATCTTTGCTCACGTCCAGCAGCTCCGCGACCGACCGCTCCACGTCGTCGCCGAACTCGTCGAGGTCGGCCATCGCGTCGTAGTCGCCCATCAGGCCGATCGTCACGCTGCCGTTGTAGCTCATGATCGCCACCGCGAGCGCGCGCTCGGGCGCCAGGAACGGCACCGGCGTCAGCTCCAGCATCTCGCGCCCGATCAGGTACAGCGGGAACTGCGGGCCGGGCACGTTGGTCACCAGCAGGTTGTACGCGCGCGCGGAGAAGTTGAGCCGCGACGCCTGCGCGAGGATCGTCGGCGGCGCGAAGTCCTGCAGCCGGGTGAGCGCCTCCGCGCCCACCGCCTGCTTCGATTCCTTCAACCCCTTCATCGCCTCGGTCACGATGCGCAGGCGCTCCTGCGCGTCGGCGGCATAGACGGGCAACGGGCCGAGCATCGCAGTGATCCGGTTCCCGAGCGCACCCTGCTCGCCCTGCGCGCGGACCGACACCGGCACGATGCCGCGCAGCTCCAGTCCCTCTGTGCGCACCCCGCGCCGCCGCAGCGTGCGCGCCAGCGCACCCGACACGACCGCGAGGAACACGTCGTTGACCGTTCCGCCGAGCTCGTTCTTGATCGACTTCAGGTCCGCCAGCGGCATGCGGATCCACCGCACTCGCCGGTGCGGGCCGATCGGGACGTTGAGCGGCGTCGGGGGCGGAGGATTCGCGAACTTCCACGCGATGTTCCCGAGGCCCTCGGCGGCCTCGCGCAGCTCGCCGAGCGTCTCGGTCGGATGACGCGCCGCGTGCAGCGCCCTCCGCGCGACGCGCAACGGGAACCGCGCCAGCCCCTCCACTCCCTTCGCGACGAGCGCGGCACTCGTGGGCTCCGGCCCGGGACTCCACGGCTCGGCGCCGACCGGCGTCGGGGTCGGCGAAGTGTCGAAGAGGACGGTCGTGATGTCGACACCCGAGACGCCGTCCACCAGGCAGTGATGCGTCTTGTTGATCACGGCGAAGCGGTTGTCCTCGAGCCCCTGCACGAGCCACAGCTCCCACAGCGGCTTGGAGCGGTCCAGGCGCTGCGAGAACAGGCGGCCCGTGAGCATGCGCAGCTGCTCCTCGCTCCCAGGGCGCGGCAGCGCCGTGTGCCGCACGTGGTAGTCGAGGTTGAACCGCGGGTCGTCGACCCACAGCGGCCGGCCCATCTCGAGCCGCGGATAGGCGAGCTTCTGCCGGTAGCGCGGGACGAGGTGCAGGCGGGACTCGATGTGGGCGCGCATGTCGTCGTGCGAGGGCGGCGGCCCCTCGAAGGTCATGACCGCGCCGATGTGCATGTGGGAGCCCCGTTTCTCCTGGTCCAGGAACGAGACGTCCATCGGGCTGAGCCGCTCCATGTGGGTCTGCGCCACCTTCGCCTCCTCGTCGCGAATGCCGGGCGAGGCAAACCCTACGGGGTGCAGCGCCGGACGGCTAGCCCCTCAGCCCAGCCGCTTCCAGGGCCTGCTCCTTGTCGTGAAACCACTGCAGGGAAGCGACCTTGCCCTCCCGGACCGTGCACACGGTGCCGTAGCGGTGATCGAGCGGCACTCCTCCGCCGCGGCCCTTTCCCTGTTCGCGGACGACGACCACCACCCGGTCGCCCGCGTCGATGAACTCCTCGGCTTCCCAGCGAAACTCGTCGAACGACTCCATCCACCGGTCCATCGACTCGCCTGCCGCCCGGGCGCCCCGGTAGGTGCCGGCTTCCGGGTGCAGCGGGAGTTGCGACATCTCGAAGTCGGTATGCAGGAAGTTGCGGGCGGCGTCAAGGCCTCCTGCGGCGACAGCGTCGTGAAGGGCGCGCACGAGCCTCACGTTCTGCTCCGACATCCTGCGGATTATCCCGCCTTGCTCAGCCCCCGATCGGAGCACGCGGGTTTGCGCCCCAGAACACCTGCGAGCCCATCATCCCGATCAGGTGCACGAGCACCATGTTGAGGATCATCGACTTGGCGGTCGCCTGGCCCACGCCCACCGGGCCGCCGCGCGCCGTGTAGCCGTAGTAGCAGCCCACGGCCACGATCGCGGTCGCCATCGCCATGCCCTTGATGACCGAGAACACCAGGTCCGGAGGGTTCTGGTACATCCAGAAGATCAGGAAGTACCCGCCGCTCGACACCTCGCCGATCTGCTGGACGACCGCCAGGTAGGAGGCGAAGAACGCGACGCCCACACCCGCCACGTAGATGAACGGCAGCACGATCCAGGCCGCCAGCAATCGCGTCGCGGCCAGGAACGTGATCGGGCGCACGCCCATCACCTCGAGGGCGTCGATCTCCTCGTTGATGCGCATCGCGCCCAGCTCGGCCACGATCCCGGTGCCGACCTTGGCCGACAGGATGTACCCGAACATGTAGGGCACCATCTCGCGCAGGTCGCACCAGGATGTGAAGACGCCCGCGAACCCAGGTGACCCGGTCGAACGCGTGAAGTACGCCCCCTCGATCCCGCACTGCAGGCCGAGGATGAACACCATCGCCCAGATCACCATCGCGGATCCCAGGATCAGGATCCCGGCCTGGCGCATCGTCTCCCCGAAGAAGTGGAAGACCCGGCCGTTGAAGATGTCGCCGAAGGCGCGGCCGCTGAAGCCGATGATGTCGCCGAGGCTGGCGATCCAGTCCCGGGGGATGTCGAGCCAGCCGCCCGCCGACGCACGGGGGCGAATCGGGCGCGTGGTCATGGGTCAGCCGCCGATAGGTGCCCTGGGATTCGCGCCCCAGAAGATCTGCGAGCCCATCATCCCGATCAGGTGCACGAGCACCATGTTGAGGATCATCGACTTGGCGGTCGCCTGGCCCACGCCCACCGGGCCGCCCGAGGCGGTGTAGCCGTAGTAGCAGCCCACG
>DASRIA010000065.1:0-57884 GCA_035650255.1 Solirubrobacterales bacterium | reverse complement strand
GACTCCGCGGCCACGGCGAAGCGCCCGGCAACGCCGGCGGCGATCAAAAGCACGGCGAACGCAAGGAAGATGCGTCGCGGGGTCAGCAGGCTGAAGCCGCTCACCATCAAGCTGCCCTCCTAGGCACTGGAATCCACCAATCCACAGACGCTTGCTGCGCGCGACCGGTGGTGTCCTTACCACCGAGCGGGGCTTCGGCGCCTGAAAGGAGAATAGCCGAGCCAGCCGGGCCCGCCAACAGAACTTTCCCGCGGGCGAGCAGGAGAAAGATATGCCGCTACGCCGAGGCGACCCCCCGGTGCCCCGGCGTAGCGAATGTCGGCGGTGCGCCGCCGGCTAGGCGCGCACCAGCCCGGCCAGGATGCGCTGGTCCATCTCGGATCGCCGCTCCTCCTCGCCCTGGGCGATCGCGGCGGCGGACGGCGCCTCCCCGGTGTCCGCCTGCTCAGCGCCCTCTTCTGCCCCGGTGAAGGTCATCACCGGGTACACGACGCCGAGCTCCGAGAGGAGCTCGCCGGCCTCCGGAAGCGTCGCGGGTGACGCCGCGGGGGCGATGCGGTCGGAGCCCTTCCTGGTTGCCGTCGGCATAGCCTTCCCTTCGAATCGCTTCCCGGTCCATCCGAAGGTGCCCCGGGTCGGGCCCGGGCTAACGCGATCATTCGTCCATGCGCGGAGTGAACGACAGCGACAACCACGCCCTCGAAGGCCCCGCCGCAGGGCTGGTGGCGGCGTGCCGGCGAATCGCCAACTCCCCCCGCTTCCAGGGACTGATCATCGGCGTGATCGTGGCGAACGCCGTCGTCCTCGGGCTCGAGACCTACGAGACGCTCGACAAGGAGATCGGCGGGCTGCTGCACACGCTCAACGGCGTGTTCCTGGGCGTGTTCACCGCCGAGATCGCGATCCGCCTGCTGGCCTACGGCCGCCGCCCGCAGGACTTCTTCCGCAGCGGCTGGAACGTGTTCGACTTCGCCGTGATCGGAGCCGCGTACCTGCCGTTCGTGCGCGAGAGCGTGACCCTGCTGCGGATGGCACGGCTGCTGCGGATCGCACGGCTGCTGTCGGTGATCCCCGGACTGCGGATCGTGGTGCTCGGGATCGCGCGCAGCCTCGCTCCGATCGGCGGAATGGCCGCGCTCACCTTCTTCGTCCTCTACCTGTACGGGATGGTGGGCTGGCTGCTGTACGACGAGCACGACCCCGAGCGGTTCGGCAACATCGGCCGGTCGCTGCTGACGCTCTTCCAGGTGCTCACGCTCGAAGGATGGAACGACGTGCTCGACAAGCAGATGGAGTACAGCACGTGGTCCTGGGTGTACTTCGTCAGCTTCGTATTGATCGGGACCTTCGTCGTGCTCAACGTCGTGATCGCAATCATCGTGAACAGCATGGACGAGGTGCGTGCGATGGAGCTCGAGCGGGAGCGCTCGGAGCTGGTCGCCGCGGCGCTCTCCGACGGCGAGGCAGACGAGTTGCTGCAACAGCGCCTGAACGGGCTGCGCGAGGCGATCGACGACCTCGAGCGTGCGATCGTCGACAAAGCGAAGGGCCCGCCGTAGCGGGCCCTTCGGAGTTCGCTGCGGCTCGATCCGCCGCGTGTCGCCGTCTCTAATAGACGTCGCGTTCCACGACCTCGCGCTCGCGCACCGGCTCGCGCACGACCGCTCGCTCGGCCACGGCCCCGCGGCGGCGGTCCGCCCAGATCGTCATCCAGAGGAACGTGAGGACCAGGCCGGCGACGCCCACGATCATGAGGATGAGACCCACGACGTCGAGGTCCACGCCCTCCACGTTGCCGGTCACCGCATACCTCAGGATCGCTCCCACGGCGATTAGAAAGATTGACGTTCCGATGCCCACGCTGACCTCCTGTGTTCTGACGAATCGCGCCTCTCATTCCGTCGAGGCGTCTTCAGGCCCTGTACCCGAGGGCCTGCGGCCACAAACGGCGGGGGTCAGCACCATGGCCGGAAAGCCGCATGGCGTCGCATAAACTCAAACGTCCGCCGCCATCGTCTAACGGCTAGGACGCGGCCCTTTCAAGGCCGAAATCGGAGTTCGATTCTCCGTGGCGGCATCGTGGTTCTGCGATCGCGCAGAACCGCCGCCGCGTCAGGGTGCGTGGTAGCCGTAATGCGCGGCGGCCTCGCCCACGATGGGCTCGATCTCCTCCCACTGCACGGACTCGTCGCGACCGGCGCGGTTCGTCGTGCGGGACAGGCCCTCGACCGCCTGGGTGGCCTGTGCCTCGGTGACGTCCAACTCGATCAAGCTGCACAACCGCAGGAGCAGCGGCACGTCGACGTCCTCGACCCGATAGGTGATCGCCGCGTGCCGCTCGGCCTTGGCGTTCAAGGACCGCCACATCACCGCCCCCCGCTCAGCGTGCGTGCCGGCTTCGTAGATCTCCGGTGCATGGGACCGCAGGATCCGGGGCGCCGGGTACTTCGCCCGCTCGTCGGAGAGGAATCCGGGCTTGGCGAAACCCACGATGGAGCGCACGAACTCGAGCGGGTGGCGGACCTGGTGCAGGACCACGACGTCGTCGAGCGGCAGCTGCGTCACCGCCAGCCAGGATGCGTCCCCCTCGTAGTCCTGCCACTGCGGCGCGCCGCCCATCCCCTGGCGGTGGCCGAACACGTCCTCGTGGGCCATGCGCACCCCGAGGGCGCCGAACAGCTTGGACGCGTACATGGTGCCGGACCGCGGGCAGCCGGTGACGACGAAACGGCGCATCGCAGCAGACTATCCCGGCGCGTCCGCCCTCCGGAAAGGGAAGCGCCCGGTCCGAGGAGCCGGGCGCTTCGAGAGGCGTTACAGCAGGGGTTCTTGACGCCCCTAGTTTGTCCCTCCGGGAGAACGGAGAGGAGATGAAATCTATTCCTTGTACAACTGGTCCGCAAGAGGCTGGGCGAAAAAAATGAGCGTTCATTCAACCCAATTTGGGGCGAACGGCCTACCAGAGCGCAATTTCGGCGGTTCCGGGGCTGCAAGGGGATGTGCGCGGGCCGCATCCCGGCCCGCGGATGGCTAGGCTCGCCCGGTCCGCGGCAAGAGGAGGCAGGAATGGCAGTCAAGCTTCACCGGTGCCCGTTCATGTTCCTGAAGATGGAGGGGCATGCCTGCTGGCGGGTGCAGAAAGCGCTCGACGAGCAGGGCATCGACTACGAGGTCGTGAAGGCGCCCTTGCGGCGCGGGTCGCGCGAGCGGGTCAAGGAGATCAGCGGCCAGGCGGTCGTGCCCGTGATCGAGTTCGAGGACGGCACCGCCTACCGGGCCGAGTCGAAGGAGATGGCGGAGCGGATCCGGGCGGGCCGGCTGCTCGAGGGCTCCGCGCCCTCAGCCTCGCCCAACTAGACGTTTGTTCGGGAGCGATTTCTGATTTAGACATGCCATAATCCTGCGGCATGACCCGCCTCAGCCGCAGGAGGATGCTCGCCTCCCTGGCGCCCGCCCTGGGTGCCGGTGCCGTCGCGAAGCTCGGTGGCGTGAACTTCGCCCCGCCGGCGAGCGCGCAGGACGCCCACGAGCACACGACCACGACGCCCCGCCCGCCCGTGCACGGTCACGGGAACACGCCGGACCATCCCGGCTTCCAGACCGGCGGCTCCGTCGACCACGGGGCGAACGGTTTCCACCCCACGGAGCTGCTGCGCGACTTCGACCACGGCAAGACGCGGCGCCTGGCCAGCGGGCGGGTGCTGCGCGAGTGGGAGCTGGTCGCGAACGACAGGGACATAGAGGTCGCGCCCGGCGTCAAGTTCCCGGCCTGGACCTACAACGGACGCATCCCCGGGCCCGCGCTGCGCGCACGTGAAGGCGAGCGGCTGCGCATCCGGTTCGGCAACGGCTCCGCACACCCGCACACGATCCACTTCCACGGCATCCACCCCGCCGAGATGGACGGCCTGCCGGGTGTCGGGCTCGGGATCGTCGAGCCCGGCAAGGCGGTCACCTACGAGTTCGACGCCGACCCGTTCGGCCTGCACCTGTACCACTGCCACGTGAACCCGCTGGCCGAGCACATCGCCCGCGGCATGTACGGCGCATTCATCGTCGACCCCAAGGAGGGGCGTCCCGAAGCCGACGAGCAGGTGATGGTCATGAACGGCTTCGACACGAACTTCGACCTCGAGAACGAGGTGTACGCGGTCAACACGGTCGGCTTTGCGTACATGAACGACCCGATCCGCGTGCGGCAGAACGAGCTCGTGCGGATCTACCTCGTGAACGTGCTCGAGTTCGACCAGATCAACTCGTTCCACGTGCACGCGAACTTCTTCGACTACTTCCCGACCGGCACGTCTCTGGAGCCGGTGGAGTTCACCGACACGATCATGCAGTGCCAGGGCCAGCGCGGGATCCTCGAGCTGCGCTTCCCACACAAGGGGAAGTTCATGTTCCACGCCCATCAGTCGGAGTTTGCGCAGCTCGGCTGGATGGGCCTGTTCGAGGTCGGTTGATGGAGGCGCGCACCGCGACCCGCGAGGAGACAGGCCCGGGCCGGCTGCCGGCCTGGCTGCTCGGGCTGATCCCACTCCTGCTGATCGCGTCGGCGGTGGCCGCGTTCGCGCTGCTCGACGGCCCCGGGCTGGGCGACCGCACGGGCCCGCCGGTCGAGGAGCTGGCCGTCGAGCGCACCGAGCTGCGCCCCGGCGAGATCGAGCTGAGCGTGCGCAACGACGGCCCGGACGAGGTCGTCGTGTCGCAGGTGATCGTGAACGACGGCTTCGCCGACTTCACGAGTTCGAAGGACTCCCTCGGCAGGCTCGACAGCGCGAAGCTGGCGGTCCGCTATCCCTGGACCGAGGGCAGCGCCTACAACGTGCGCATCGTGACCTCGACCGGAGCGACGATCGACCACGAGATACCGGTGGCGGTCGAAACGCCGGAGTCCGACCTCGGCTTCTACGGGCTGATGGCCCTGCTCGGCTTCTACGTGGGCGTGCTCCCCGTCACGCTCGGCATGCTGTGGCTGCCGTTCGTGCGGCGGATCGACCCGCGCTGGCTGCGGGTGCTGATGGCACTCACGATCGGGCTGCTCGGGTTTCTCGCGATCGACGCGACGATCGAGGGGATCGACGTCGCCGCGGGCGGGTCCCAGGCCCTGGGCGGGACAGCGCTCGTGTTCGTGGGAGGAATCGTCGCCTATCTCCTGTTGACCGCCGTGGAAGCATGGCTGCAGGACCGCAAGGGCACGGACGCTGCACGCCGCGACGGCAGCCATGTGGCGCTCCTCGTCGCCATCGCGATCGGCCTGCACAACCTCGGTGAGGGGCTTGCGATCGGGTCCGCCTATGCCGTCGGGGCGCTTGCGCTGGGCGCCTTCCTCGTGATCGGCTTTGCGCTGCACAACACGACGGAGGGCCTCGCGATCGTGGCGCCGGTCGCCTCCCGGCCGCCGTCGCTGGCCAGGCTCGCCCTGCTCGGCGTGATCGCGGGCGCACCTGCGATCCTCGGCGCGTGGATCGGGGCCTCTGCGTTCAACTCCAGCCTGGCCGCGCTGCTGCTCGGCGCCGGCGCAGGCGCGATCGTGCAAGTGATCCAGCAGCTCGTCCCGACGATCCGGGAGCGCACGGGCACCGGCCAGCGGGCCCTCTATCCCGCCAGCGTGGCCGGGATCCTCGCCGGCTTCGCGATCCTCTACGCGACGAGCCTGCTGATCAGCGTGTGACCCGCATGGCGGCTGCGCGCGCCGACAACTCACGCCCTTCGGAAGCGATCCAGAACTACGCGAAGGCGATCTATGCGCTCGAGCAGCGCGGTGAGGGCACCGTCACCAACAACGCGCTGGCCGAGCGGCTGCAGGTGACGCCCGCGTCGGCGTCCAGCATGGTCAAGAAGCTCGACGAGCTGGGGCTCGTGCGGCACGTTCCGTACAAGGGCATGAAGCTGACGGCGAGCGGCCGGCGCGTCGCGCTCGAGGTGCTGCGCCATCACCGGCTGCTGGAGCTCTACCTGGCGGAGTCGCTGGGCGTTTCGTGGGACCGGGTCCACGACGAGGCCGAGGTGCTCGAGCACGTCCTGTCCGAGGAGCTGGAGGAGCTGATCGCGGCGAAGCTCGGGAACCCGACGCGCGACCCGCACGGCGACCCGATCCCCAACGCGCAGCTCGAGATCGAGGAGGGAAAGACGGAGTGCCTCGCGGCCCTGGAACCCGGCGCGCGCGGCGTGTTCGTGCGTGTCTCCGACTCCGATCCGAGCATGCTGCGCTACCTGGCCGAGCTCGGCATCACGCCCGGCGAGCGCTTCGAGATCGTCGACCGGCAGCCGTTCGGCGGCCCCCTGTACGCACGCTTCGGCGGCGACGTGCACGTGCTCGGGGGCGACCTCGCCGCGGCGATGCGGGTCGAGGTCGACACCCGCAAGCGCTAGATCCCGCGGGTCAAGCCTCCGTCGACCAGGAGGTTCACTCCGTTCACGTACGAGGCGCGCTCCGAGCACAGGAACGCGACCACGTCGCCGAACTCCTCCGGCGTGCCGAATCGTCCGACCGGGATGTCCGGCTGCGGCGTGTTCCGCAGCTCTGCGAGCGGCGTGCCTGACATGCTGGCGATCCGGTCCGTCGCGATCCGCCCCGGCGCGGCGCTGTTCAGCAGGATGCCGTCGCGGGCGAGCTCGCGCGACAGGGTCTTGAACGCCCCGACCGCGGCGAGCCGGTGGCTGTTCGACAGCATCAGGCCCGGGATCGGCTCCCAGGTGCTGATGGAGGTGACGTTCACGATCCGTCCCCACCCGGCCTCGCGCATCGCGGGGACGACGGCGTCGATCAGCGCCATCGGCGCGAGCACCAGGCTCCGGTAGGCCTCCTCCCACTGAGTGCGCTCGAACGTGTCGCCGAGCGGCGGCCCGCCGGTGTTGGTGACGAGGATGGCGACGGGGCCGAGATCGCTCCGCACGCGCTCGACCAGCTCCGGCAGCGCGTCGATGTCGTCCGTGTCGGCCGCGTACCCGCGCACTTCCGCGCCGGTCTCCGCGGCGATCTGCGCCGCGGCGGCTTCGATTCGCTCGGCGGAGCGGCTGCTGACCGCTACCCGTGCGCCCTCACGTGCGAGCGCGGCGGCGGCCGCCCGGCCGAGTCCCTTGCTCGCACCCATGACGAGCGCGACTCTGCCCTCGATGCCGAGGTTCAACCCGCCTGTTCCTGCTGCGGCTTCGTGAAGTCCTGGACCTCGTATGCCTTGCCCGCGATGCCGCCGAGCGCCAGGACCCGTGCGCCCGCGGCGCCCGTGGTCCACTTCCGCTTCTCGCCCGGCCCGACGCGGGCCCACGTCCCGGGGCGCATCTCGTGCTCCTCTCCGCCCGCGATCAGGGTCGCCGCGCCGTCGAGCACCGTGTAGACCTCTTCCTGCTGGTCGTGCGTGTGGTCGTGCTCGGGATAGCGGTCGGCGTTCGGCGGCATGTCGAACACCTGGATGCCGAACGACTCCACTCCCAGGCCGTGACGCACGAGTCGCATCGCTCCGCCGAAGGCGGTATCGAATTCCTCGTGGCGCTTCACCGTCACGTCGGCCATCGCGCCTCCAACCCTATCGCCGCGGCGAGCCTGGGGGCGGCGTCTACAATGGCCGGAGTTCGGGGGCGTAGCTCAGTCGGTTAGAGCGCCGGCCTGTCACGCCGGAGGCCGCGGGTTCGAGTCCCGTCGCTCCCGCCTTACCGCTCGAGGATCCAGCCGGTATCTTGGCCCCATGAGCGCGCTCGCGTCAGAACACTGCGAAGCCTGTGAGCAGGGGACCCCGCCGCTGTCCGAAGAGGAGGCGGCAACGCTCGCCGCCGAGGTGCCCGAGTGGCAGCGCGACGGCAACCAGAAGCTGCGCCGCGAGTTCTCGTTCCCGAACTTCCGCGAGGCCTTCGGCTTCGTCGCGCGCGCCGCGCTGGTCGCCGAGGGCGAGGGCCACCACCCCGACATCGAGCTCGGCTGGGGGCGGGCGGCGTTCGAGCTGACGACGCACGCGGCGTCAGGGCTGACGCGCAACGACTTCGTGATGGCGGCCAAGCTCGACCGGCTCGCCCAGGAGGTGCAGGCGTGAGCCTCGAGGCGGAGATGCTGGCCCACATCAAGGCGGGGATCGAGCACCACAACGCGACCTGTCCCATGCCGGCGCGCGCGATCCTGCTGAACGCGGGCAACTTCGAGCTGTTCGGGTGGGACGAGATCTTCGGCCTCCCCGTCGAGCCGCGCGACGACATCCCGCCGAAGCGCTTTCGCGTCGACTGCCCCGGGTCGGCCTACGGCATCGAGGAGGAGATCGCCGAGGCGATCGGGGAGCCGCTGGGCGAGCCGCTGCCGGTGTCGCCCGGGCGGCGCGAAGACGACGACGTGATTCCGTTCTAGGGCTGCAGGCCTGCGGGCAGGCGGCCTTCCCCGGCGAGCTTCTCGAGGTGCGCCTCGAGCGTGAGCTGCGCCGCCGGGCGCAGCGCGGCGGGCGCGTCGTCCCACACGTCGTCCAGCAGCTCGTCGTGTGAGCGGAGACCGCGCGCCAGCGCGCCGACCAGGCGGTCCTCGCGCTCCTGGCGATGCGCGATGTACTCGTCGAGCTTCGCGGCCGGGTCCCACACGACCGGTCCGTGGCCGGGACAGAGCGCGTCGAAGTCGAGCGCGCGCAGCCGCCGCAGCGACTCCATGTAGAGCGCGAGCGCTCCACCGCCGGGCGCGATGAACACGCTGCCCTCGCCCAGCACGGTGTCGCCGCAGAACAGGACCCGGCCGGCGACGAACGCGACGTGGTCGAGCGAATGGCCGGGCGTGGCGATCACCGCCAGCGGGCCGAACGAGTCGCCGTCGCGAAGCTCCACGTCCTGCACGAGGCCCTCCACGAACGGCTCCTCGAAGGCGCGCGCGCCGACGTCCGGCCGGCGCGCGGCAGCGAGCGGCGCGTCGAACCGCTCCCGCAGCGCGGGCACGGCCGCGGCGTGATCGATGTGCGAGTGCGTGAGCGCGATGCCCGCGACGCCCCCGCGGCGCTCGGCCTCCTCCGCGACGGCGGTCACGTGTGCGGCGTCGGCGGGGCCCGGGTCGATCACCCACGCCGGCGACCCGACCATCCAGGTGTTCGTTCCCGAGAGGGTCAGGGGACCGGCGTTGGGCGCGCGCACGAGCGCGACTCCCTCCGGCACTTCTTCTGTGACGGCGGCCACGGGAGCAGTATCGGGCACCCGTTAGGCTCGGCGTCGTGAGCGACGGGGAACGCAGGCGCAAGCTCGGCCGGGCGGACCGCGTGCTGCCGGGCGCGTGGCGGTTGCGCCTGCCGCTTCCATGGCCCGGCGTACCGCATGTGAACGCGTGGGCGCTGAGCGCGGGCGACGGCATCGTGCTGGTCGACACCGGCATCCACGAGGAGGGCGCGCTTGCGGAGCTGGAGCGCACGCTCGCGCAAATCGGGCGCCGCCTCGAGGACGTACGCCTGCTTGTCTGCACGCACGCGCATTCGGACCACTACGGCCTCGCGGCTCCAATCGTCGAGCGCGCCGGCTGCGAGCTGTGGATGCATCCACGCCATCAGCACATGACGAAGGCGATGGAGGATCCGGAGCGTTCGTTGGCCCAGCGCATCGAGGTCGCGCGCCAGAGCGGCGTGCCCCTCGAGCCGCTGCGGCGCTGGGCCGAGGAGCGCCGGCGGGATCTCAAGCCGAGCATCGCCGGCGTGATCGAGCCGCACCGCGAGCTGCTGCCGGGCGTCGAAGTCGAGACGGACCACGGCACGTGGTCCGTGCACTACACGCCCGGCCACGCCCCGTCGCACGTCGTGCTGCACCAGCCGGAGCAGCGGCTGCTGCTGAGCGGGGACCACGTGCTGGGGCGGGTGTTCCTGTACTTCGACTACGGCTGGACGCCCGACCCGGTTGGAGAGTTCCTCGATGGCCTCGACGCGGTCGAGCGCCTCGACGCGCGCCTCTGCCTACCCGGTCATGGGCGCCCCTTCGGCGACATCCCCGGGCACATCGAGGCAAATCGCGCGGAGGTCCATGCGCGTCTCGATGCAATTGCGGAGGCGATCGCCGAGCATGACGGTGAGGCATCCGCGTTCGACCTCGTGCGCAAGGTGTTCGGCGAGGTCGACGGCATGATGATGAGCTGGGCGCTGACCGTGATGCTCTGCTTCCTCACCCATCTGGAGCGGGCGGGACAGGTGGAGCGGGTCAGCCCGCCTGATGCGCAGTCGCCGGAGCGGTGGCGCTCCCCCGCTCCCACGGCCGTGCTGCCTTGAGCGCCGACAGGATCGCGCGCGTCGCCGGAGAGCGGTTCAGCGTGTAGAAGTGGATGCCGGGTGCGCCGCGTGCGAGCAGGTCGGCGCACTGCAAGGTCGCGTAGGCGACGCCCAGCTCGGCGACCGCCTCTTCGCTCTCCTTGCTGCGGGCCTCCAGCTGCTCGTACAGGCGCGGAGGAATCGTTGCGCCGCACATGCTCGTGAAGCGCTTGATCTGCTCGAAGTTGTTGATCGGCATGATGCCGGCGATGATCGGGCAGGTGATGCCGCTTGCGCGGGCGCGGTCGACGAAATCGAAGTAGTCGTCGTTGTCGAAGAAGAGCTGCGTGATCAGGAAGCTGGTGCCGGCGCCGATCTTGTAGTGCAGGTTCGCGAGGTCCGCGTCCGAGTCGGGCGCGTCGGGGTGGCACTCGGGGTAACACGCTCCCGCGATGCAGAAGTCGTACGACTCGCTGATCAGGGCCGCGAGCTCGGAGCCGTAGGACAACCCCCCGGGGACGGGCTTGAACTCGGTCTCTCCCTTCGGGGGGTCGCCGCGCAGCGCGATGATGTTCTCGATGCCGGCGTCGCGCATCTCGTCGAGGACGTCGTGGAGCTCCTCGCGGGTGTGGCCGACGCACGTGAAATGGGCCATTGCCTCGATGCCGAGCTCGTTCTTGATGCGCTTCACGATGTCCACCGTGAGCGCGCGGGTGCCGCCGCCTGCCCCGTAGGTGACCGACACATAGGTCGGCTCGAGGTCACGCAGGGTCTCGACCGTCTTGAACAGGTTCTCCTCCCCCTCCGGGGTCTTGGGCGGGAAGAACTCGAACGAGAAGCTGGGCTCCTGGCGGTTTGCGAGTAGCTGGTCGATGCGCATGTTGCGGGAAATGGTAGTAGGGCGGTTGGCCATGCCCCGACCGGCCCTGCCTGGACAGATGTCCAAGTTTGGGCAGATTGCTTTTCAGTTCGGCGGCGCCTGACGAATCACTGCCTACGGAAACGGAGTTCCGTTCTTCTCGAGGGCCATGGGCTCCGAGGAGCGGCACGGACGCCATTGGAGGGGCCGGCAGATTCAGCCGGCCCTTCCTCATTTCTACGGTTCCCTAGTCGAGGTCGAAGTCTTTGGGCGGGCGCTGCTCGAACCAGAGGCGGTCCTGATCCGGCGTCTCCTCGAGGAACTCGGGCGTCTCCTCCAGCACGTCCTCCTCCTCCCGGGACTGTTCCGCCAGCTCGGCTTCCCGGCGCCGGCGGGCGTCGCGCACCGTCAGCGACTCCTCGGGGGGCACCTCATCCGGCTCGAACAGGTCGTCCTCCATGCTGGTGCGGTGGGAGGTGGAGATCTCGGCGGGGTCCCACTCCGCCGTTTCGGGCTGACCGTTCGCGGCCGGCTCGGCAGCGGCGAGGTCGGGGTCGATGAAGGGCTCGTCGCGGATCCCGGCGTCCGAATCGGGCTCCGGCGCGGCCGGCTCGGGCTCGGCCGGCACCGGCCGGCGGCCCTTGCCGAAGGCCTCGGTCTCCTTCTCCTTGATCTCGTCGTCGGAGGCGCCCAGGCGGCGCTTCAGCTCGAGGTGCTCGCGAATGGCGTCGTCGAGAGTTCCCATCGCCTGGGTACCTTTGCAAAAGTCGCCGCCGCGTGCCACGGTGCACAGGGCCGTTCAGGGCTGCCGGCCGGAAGCCCGCGCAGCCGAATCTATAATCGGACGCCCACGGGGCTATAGCTCAGTTTGGGAGAGCGCCTGGATCGCACCCAGGAGGTCGCCGGTTCGAGCCCGGCTAGCTCCATCGAGGAGATGGTTCCCGTCAGGGGGCCATCCTGCCGGCGGGGGCGGCCAGCAGTTCGTCGATCGCGAGCGCGGCCGCCGGCGCGCCGCCGGCGCTTGCGAACGCTTGCGCAATGCGCTCGGCACCGGGGCGCCTGGCGATCGCTGCATGTACCGCGCGACGGAGTCGATCGGGGTTCAGGCGCTTGTGGTGCAGGCGCACGCCTGCGTCGTTGTGCTCGACACGTCGGGCGACGTCGAACTGGTCGCGCGCAAACGGCACGATGCACGAGGGGACGCCGGCGGCGAGCGCTTTCTGGGTGATCCCCTGTCCGCCGTGTGAAACGACGCATGCCGCACGGGCGAGAATGGGGGCGTGCGGTAAGAACTGCTCCACGTACGCATTGGGCGGTACGCGGAACTGGGCCGGGTCCTGAGCTGCAGTGGTTGCCACGACCGCCAAGTCCTCGGCTCCCAGTGCATCGAGTGCGGTGGTGATGAGCTTTGCATCGAGCTGAAACGCGGTGGAAGCGGTGACCAGCACGATCGGGCGGCACTCCGTCTCCAACCAGGCGGGCGGATCGGCCGGTGGCTCCCAGAGACCCGGTCCAACGAGGCGTACGTGGGAGGGCCAGTCACTGCGGTGGTACTCGTATGGCTCGGCCGTAAAGCCGATGAACACGTCGGATCTCAGGAACTGATCGTCGAACTTCTGGACGGCCGGCAATCCGAGACCGGTTCTGAGCTGGTTGAACTGCGCCAGCTCCGTGGCCAGCTGGCGGTCACCGAACTTCGTCAACGCGAGGTCGCGGGCCCTGCCCAGCGGCCCACGTGCGGGACGCAATCCCAAACCATGCGGCGGAACGTCATCGGAGCGAAACGGGGGCGGATACGGGCAGTAGACGGCCCAGGGCAATCCGGACGCCTCGGCGACGAACATCGCGCCGAAGCAGTTGATGTCGACGATCAGGGCCTCCGGTTCGACCTCGGCGGCGGCTTGCTGCAGGTCGGGGATCTCGAGAGTCGCGCACGCTCGATAGGCGCGCACCATCCGCATGAACGAGTCGACCTGCGAACGGCCGCGCCAGTCGTCGAACTCGACCCGCTCGATGCGTGGGTCGATCGCCACGGCGCACAGGCCCAGACCCGCGTAGCCGTCAACGTCGGACGCCCGGCAGCGCAGGTGCACCTCGTGCCCGCGGCGATGCAACTCGAGCAGCATGTCGATCGCCGGGAAAGTGTTCCCCGACGACGCTGAGAGATAAGCGAGGAGTCGCGCCATTTAGGACACGCCTTTCGTTGCGGTGATCATCTCGATCACAATTCGCTCGGCCGTCGCGCGACCGAGCCCCATTTCGCGACGCAGCAATTTCCAGACCAGCAGATCGGTCGCCACGACCAGCGCGACCAGCCGGCGCTCGCGCGCCGCGCCCTTCACGCCGGTCAGCAGGGGAGCGAACGTCCGCTCCACCCAGGAGCGATGCCAGGCGCGCCCACTTTCGGCCATCTCGTGTACGGCGGGGATGCGGTCCTCCGCGGCCAGCAAGCGCAAGACCCCATCGCCCTGACGTTCATAGGACGCGTAGAGGAGCCGCACCGCTTCGCGCACGTCACCGACCGGAGCGCTGTCGCGGCGGGCGCCCTCCGGCCCGACTGCCCAGAGCCAAGCTGAGACGAACAGGTCGTCCTTCGTACCGAAATGGGCATGGAGCGTCTGCGCCGTCACGCCGGCATCGGCCGCGATGTCCGCGAGGCGGACCAACTCGTACGGCCGCTCCGAGAAACGCTGCCAGGCCGATTCGAGCAACCGCTCCCGGGTGGCCGCCGCGGCCTCGGCTCGGGCGACCATCCGATACTTCCGCCTTCCGGCGACTCCGGTGACCATTTCGCTTGATGTAGCCTAAAGCCAATATGGCGAAGGGTCAAGCGAGCGTCCGCAAGACACGTGCTTGCCCGTTTGATGCCGGCCTGTGCGTTACGCGAGCAGCTCGCTGCGCCGCCTGATCAGCTCCGCATAGGCGGTGAACTGCACCAGCTCCCGGATCACCTCCAGTGCCGGGTCGATGTCCCGGTCGCCGATCAGCTCGCGGGCGAGGTCGAGGACCTCCCCGCGGGCACGGGCGATCCGCTTCTCGAGCCCCCGGCCGCGGCGCGTCAAGGACAGGATCACCCGGCGGCGGTCGTCTCCGGCCGCGCGGCGCTCCACGAGGCCGGCCTCGACCAGCCTGTCGACCAGCCGGCTCGGGTGCCCGGCCTCGGCGATCAGCAGCTCGCCCAGCTCCTTCAGCGACAGCGGACCGGCCTGCCCGATCACGGCCAGCGCGTCGGCCTGGGCCGCGGTCAGGCCGAGCGGGCTCATCGCCTCGTTGATCCGCCGCTCGAGCTCGCGCTGGATGGCCTTCACCGACAGGGCAAACTCGAAGAGCTGGTCCACCTTTCCAACATAGCGTTAATAGATGATGGATCACGGGTATTGCGTGATATGCCATCAATTCGCACGCCACCATCTACTGGCCGGACAGCGTCGAGGAAATCCTCGGCGGCGACCTGGCCGTCGCGCTCGCCCATACGACCCCGGCGCACGGCGTGGTCCTGAGCCCGCTGTCGAACTTCGCCATCCACGACCGCGATGCAGGGACGGTGGCCGTGAACAGCTCGATCGCGATGTGGCGCAAGCTCGAGCGCATCCGCCGCAACCCGCGGGTCGCGCTTGCCTTCCACACGAGGGCGCACGGTCGCAGCGAGCGGCCGGAGTACGTGCTGGTCCAGGGCGTCGCCGCCATCGGCGGCCACGACTGGTACGGCGCGCTCGGCGACCAGTGGGAGCTCGTCGGAGGGCAGCCACTCGATGCCGGGCGACTGTGGAACTGGTGGTTGCGCGACTACCACGAGCGGGTGAACGTCGTCGCGTCCGTGGAGCGGATCGTCGTCTGGCCCGACCTCGCGTGTCACGGTGCTCATCACGTGCTGGGCCCGCAATTGCCCGAGCACCCTCCCGCCGCGCAGAGCCCTCCCGCGCGCGGCACCGGACCGCGAGTCAACCACCGCGCGGTCGCGCGGAGGGCGCGCCGGCTGCCACACGTCCTGCTCGGCTGGACCGGCGCCGACGGCTTCCCGGTCGTCGTCCCGGTGACGGTGCGCGGGACGGTGCGGGAGGGCATCGTGCTCGAGGACCGGGCAGGCCTCGTTCCTCCCGGAGGCCGCCGTGCGGGGTTGACCGCGCACAGCTTCAGCCGCCATGTGTACGGGCAGGAGCAGCACCGTCACACCGGCTGGCTGGAGCGGACCGGCGAGGACATCGTCTATGCGCCTCACACGAGAGCGTGGTACCGGTGGCCCGCTTCACGCTTCGTCTTCAACGCCGTGGCGGGCTACGGCACGCGGCGGGGCATGCGCCAGGCGCGGCGCTCCGGCATCGACGTCGATTCATACCGATGAGCGCCGCGCGCATCGTGCTCCTCGGCGCGACCGGCTACACCGGGCGGCTCACCGCCGAGGCGATGGTGGCGCGCGGCGAGCGGCCTGTGCTGGCGGGCCGCCGGCCCGCGCCGCTGGCAGCGCTGGCGCAGGAGCTGGGCGGGCTCGAGACCGCGCTCGCCGACGTACGGAGCGAGGACACGCTCCGCGCGCTGGTCGCGCCGGGAGACGTGCTCGTGTCGACCGTGGGCCCGTTCGGCCGCTGGGGCGACGCGGCCGTCCACGCCGCCGTCGATGCCGGCGCCGGCGCCTATCTCGACTGCGCCGCCGAGCCGGCTTTCGTGCGTCGCGTGTTCGAGCGGCACGCTCGTGCGCGCATCCCGCTGCTGACCGCATTCGGCTGGGAGTCCGTCCCGGGCAACCTCGCCGCCGAGCTCGCGCTGCGCGAAGCACCCGATGCGGCGCGTGTCGACGTCGGCTACTTCATCACGGGCGACGCGCGTGGCTGGATGAGCGGCGGTACGCGCGCGTCCATGGCGGGAGCACTGCTCGAACCGGGGTTTGCCTGGCGCAACGGCATCCGGACCGAGCGCGGCGGCGCCCGTGTGCGCACCTTCGACGTGGACGGACGCCGGCGGACTGCGCTCTCGGCCGCGTCGTCGGAGCACTACGCGTTGCCGCGCACGCACCCGCGGCTGCGCGAGGTCAACACATACCTGGGCTGGTTCGGCCGCGCATCGCGGCCGCTGCAAGCCCTGTCGGTGATCGGCGCCGGCGCGCGCCGCCTCCCGGGGCTCCGGCGTGCTGTGACCGCCCTCGCGAGCGGGTCCACCGGCGGGCCCGACCCGCAGACCAGGGCCGGCACGACCTGGCACGTGGCGGCGCTGGCGTACGACGGCGGCGGCGCCGAGATCGCGCGGGCCCGTCTGAGCGCGGGCAACGGCTACGACTTCACGGCGCGCATCCTCGCGTGGGGCGCCGCGCGCGCGGCATTGGGACTCGACCGCGCAGGACCCCTCGGGCCGGTCGAGGCGTTCGGCCTCGACTCCCTGGAGGCTGGTTGCGCCGATGCGGGCCTGCACCGCTGAGCCGCCAATATCCTTCCCTGCGCGATGGAACCCGTCCTCACCGGCGGCTGTCTCTGCGGCGGCGTGCGCTTTCGGCTCAGCGAGGCGCCGTCCTCGGCCGGGTATTGCCACTGCACACGTTGCCAGCGGCGCACGGGCGGCGGCTCCTCGGCGCAGGCGCGGGTGGATGGGAGCAGCTTCGAGCTGCTCCAGGGCGAGGATCTCGTCAAGTGCTGGCGCCATCCGGAGGGAGGCTTCGCCAAGTGCTTCTGCGGCGAGTGCGGCTCGCATCTGTTCAGCCGCAACCCGGACGATCACACGCAGATGAGCGTGCGCATGAGCGCGTTCGACACCGACCCCGGCGTGCCGCTCACGTGGCGCCAGTTCGTACGGTACGCGGCGCCGTGGGAGCCGATCCCCGACGACGGGATCGAGCGCTTCGAGGAGAGCTCGCGCTCCTAGCCTAGGCTCGTCGCGGCGCCGGCGGCCGCGACAGCGAGACGGTGAACCCAAGCACGAGGATCCCCGCGAGCACGTCGGTGAAGATCGTCGCGAACCAGAAGGGCGCGATGTCCGGCACCCCGTCCAGGAAGTGGCCGGCCGTGGTCAGGCAGAAGAAGGCGTAGCCGAAGAGCAGCGGCCGGGCCTCGCGGAGCCGGCCCTGCGCGTACAGGCGGTAGGCACGGAGCGCGAGCAGCGTGAACAGCGGCCAGGAGACCAAGATCGCGGCCCGCACCACATCGCCGCCGACGAGGTCGTCGGGATACTGGTCGACCGCCACGAAGTTGTGCGTGAAGTGCAGGCCCGTCGAGAGGATCCCGAATCCGATGATCCAGCGGAGCAGCTGAAGGGGGTTCTGCGCGGCCATGTGGGCCTCCTCTGGTGCTCGTCTCTTCGCGTTGCTAGATAGATCGCTCTAGCGTGTACCCTACCATGCGCAGGGCGAAGCGACGACGGAGGAGCGAGATGGCGACGCAGGAGCGGGTTGGCACCAGGGACCGGATCGTGTTCGCGAGCGCCGAGCTCTTCCGGCGCCAGGGCTATGCCGGCACGGGCATGAAGCAGATCGTGGCGGCAGCCGAGGCGCCGTTCGGGTCCGTCTACCACTTCTTCCCCGGGGGCAAGGAGCAGTTGGGCGACGAGGTGATCCGCGTGGCGGGGGCGTTCTTCCTGCGGCTGTTCGAGACCATCGCGGACGAGGCGCCCGACTTCGAGACCGGGGTGCGGGACTTCTTCGACGGCGCCGCGCAGACGCTGGTCGCCACCGACTACGCCGACGCGTGCCCGATCGCGACCGTCGCGCTCGAGGTCGCGAGCACGAACGAGACCCTGCGAGGCGCCACCGACGACGTGTTCGAGAGCTGGATCGCCGCCGCGACCGAGCGCGGCGTGCAGGCCGGCCTCGATGCGCCCCGCGCGCGGGCGCTCGCGATCTCGCTCGTCGCGCTCATCGAGGGCGGGTTCATGTTGAGCCGCGCAGCGCGCAGCACCGAGCCCATGCAGGCCGCCGGCGCGACGGCGGCGGTCGCGCTGCGCGCGGCGCTTGCGGAACGGGCCGGCTAACCGCTGACGCGCTGCCAGCGCGATACGTTGCCCGCGCGATCGCGGACGCGCACCCACTTCGGCGCGCGCCGCACCATGAGCCGCTGACCGAACCTCACCGCCGCCCAAGGGCGCTTGCGCACGCGCGCGAACTGCGCCGACCTGACGCCCGACATCGCGTCGCGCGCCCGCAGCGTGACGCGGTGCGCACCGTGCAGGCGCGCGCGCAGAACTCTGGGCCGGCGCTGGTCGAGGATGATGTCGTCGGTGAACGTGCGGTTCAGGTCGAGGTCGAATCGCACGTAGACGGTCTTCGGCAGCCGCTCCGAGCCGGATGACGCGAGCCGGAAGCGGTAGCGCTCGGTCTCCGTGGGCGGGGTGCTGTACCACGTCTCGAACCCGCCGTCGTCGGAGATCAACAGCCTCGTGGCGCCCGGCGGTGGCAGGATCGTGAGCGTCACCCGGCGGTCGTTCGTGTAGCGCGCGGCCCGATTGATCGTGACCCCCACTGGGCGGCCGTCGGCCCGCTGCCACACGTCCGGTGGCGGCGAGGGCTGGTAGGCGCCGGTCACCGTCTCGCAGTCCTCGTCCACGACATCGAGCCAGTCACCGGCCACCGTGTCCATCCCCGGCCCGCAGGAGACGACGTCACGGTCGTAGTCCTTCGTCCTGATCTCGTCATCGCCCTCTCCACCCAGGATCGTGTCGGCGCCGCTCTGTCTCGGGTGGTAGCCCGCCCAGTCCTCCGAGACGATGAGGTCGTCGCCGGGGCCGCCGTCGAGCGTGTTGCCGCCGTCGCTGTGCATGTGGATGCGATCGCGGCCCGGGCCGCCGAGAATCCGCACGGGTATGTAGATGATGGTGAACCCGGAGTCCACCGGCGCGACGTCGTCGCGGTCGCCGAGGTCGACGACGATGCTCGCAACGTGGTCGTCCGGGCAGTGCGAGCCGGGACCGACGATGAAGTAGGTACCTTCGGCGCATGGCGGGACGCGCTCGGTTGGTGGTGCCTCGTTGTCGAGGACGCTCCACACCGATCCCACGGGCGTGCCGGCCTGGCGATGGAGGCGCACGTCGTTCACCTCGTCGGCGCCAGCCGTGTAGACAAGCTCGTGCTCGCCGGGAACAGGACCCGGGCGCAGCTCGACGCGGGCCGCAGTGGCGGTCGCGGGCAAGGCCAGGCACACGAGCACGACGACCGCTGGCAACTTCATGACGCAACCCCCTCCGGTCTGCGTTGAGCCTAACTCCCAGAACCCGCGCGGCCAAGGAAGGATGCGCTGTGCAGATATCTTCCGGTCCGGTAGCCGGTTCCCCGCAGACCCGACGAGAGGAGCAGCGATGGCCACCACGACGTTGGACACGGTGAAGGTGAACGGGATGACCGTCGCTTACCGCGAGCTGGGGTCCGGCCCGCCGGTCCTGCTACTCCACGGCTGGCCCACCTCGTCCTTCCTGTGGCGGAAGGTGATGGACCCGATCGCGCGCGCGAATCGCGTCGTGGCGCCGGACCTGCCGGGCTTCGGCGCGTCGGACAAGCCGCTCGACGCCGGCTACGACTTCGAGTTCTTCGAGGCAACGCTCGACGGCCTGCTGGAGGCGCTCGGCATCGACGCGGCCGGGCTGGCGGTGCACGACCTGGGCGGCCCGGTCGGCGTTCACTGGACGCTGAACCGGCCGGGGCGCGTGACGAAGCTGGCGCTGCTCAACACGTTGCTCTATCCGGACTTCTCCGAAGCCGTCATGGCCTTCATCAAGGCGTGCACCGAGCCGGAGCTGCGCGAGCAGCTGACGAGCCCGGCCGGCCTCGAGGCCGCGATGCGCCTCGGGCTCGGGGACGAGTCACGCCTCACCCCCGAGGTGATCGCCGGCGTGCGCGAGCCCTTCGGCGACGACGACTCGAGGCGCGCGCTGGCAGCGGCGGGCATCGGCCTGCAGGTCGAGGGCTTCAGCGAGATCGAGCGCAACCTGTCGTCGCTGAAGATCCCCGTGCGCATCATCTACGGCGAGCGCGACCGCATCCTGCCCGACGTGTCCGAGACGATGGCGCGCGTGCAGCGGGACCTGCCCCAGGCCGAGGTCACGGCGCTGCCCGACTGCGGCCACTTCCTCCAGGAGGAGGCACCCGAGCGGATCGGCGAGGAGCTGGCGCGGTTCTTCGCCGAGTGACGGCGAGCTAGCTGCTCGTGCTCTCCAGGTCGATGTCGAAGATCAGCGCGGCGTCGGGCGGGATGTCGGGCGGGAAGCCCTGCGCCCCGTAGGCCAGCTCCGGCGGGATGATCAGCTTGCGGCGCCCGCCTTCGCGCATCCCGGCGACGCCCTGGTCCCAGCCGGGAATCACCTGGCCGGCGCCGAGCGGGAAGTCGAAGCCCGGGCCGGGGCGAGAGCCCTGCCAGGAAGCGTCGAACTGCTTGCCGTTGCTGAACAGCACTCCCACGTACTGCACGGTCACCATGTCGCCGGCCTGCGCGCGCTTGCCCTTGCCGACGATCAGGTCCTGCACCACCAGCTCGGTGGGAGGGTCGCCGGTGCCCTTCGGCACCTTGGGCTTGCGGTCGGGGTCGGCCTCGCCGGCGGACGGCTTGACCTTCCGTGCCTTGGGCGCCTCGGCCGCCTGTTCCGTGGTGGGCGTCGTCGGCACGGCCTCGGTCTGCGTCTGCACGGTGGCCTGATTGGAGCTGTTCGATTCGTCGTCGCCGCAGCCGGATGCAGCAAGCGCGATCGCGACCGCGGCAGGCAGGAGCAGGGAGCGAAGACGGGGCATCATCACCAAACCTGTCGTGGATGGGCGGGAGTGACGGGTCGCACACTATGACGAACGTGCTCCTCTAGGGTGGCGCGTCCAATGGGGCTGGACGAGGACACCGCTCTGCGGCGGACCGGAGAGGGCGAGTACGAGGGCAACATCGTCGAGCACTGGTGGACGCCGCGCGGGCCGCTGGGCGGATACGTGATGGCGATCGTCCACCGCGGGATGGAGCTGGCCGTCGACGACCCCGCGCGCCGGCCGCGGTCCCTGAACGTCTACTTCCTGCGGCCTCCGCACGCGGGCGCGATCACCGTCCGACCGGTCGTCGAGCGCGTGGGCCGCTCGCTCACGACGGCATCGGCGCGGCTGGAGCAGGACGGCAAGCTGATCGCGCTCGGCGTCGCGGCGTTCTCGGCACCCTGGCCCGGACCGGAGCTCTCGGAGGCGCCGATGCCGGACGTGGAGCCGCCGGGCGAACGCGCCACCTCGAAAGGGAACGGTCCCGGCCTGCAGCGGCGCCCGCCGTTCATGGGCCGCCTGACGATGCAGCGCCGCTTCGGCGAGCCGGCCTTCAGCGGCGCGGACCACGCCGAGACCGGCGGGTGGCTGGGCCTCATCGAGGAGCGCGAGGTGGACGCAACCACGCTGCTGGTCCTCGCGGATGCGTGGTACCCGGCTCCCTGGCCGCGCTTGAAGGCGCTCGCGCCTGCGCCCACGATCGAGATGAGCGTGATGTTCCGCGCCCACCTGCCGTTGCCCGACTCGCTGATGCTGGGCCGCTTCCACACCCGCCTGGTGCGCGACGGGTTCTTCGACGAGCAGGGTGAGCTGTGGGCGCCGGACGGCACGCTCGTCGCGCAATCGCGCCAGCTCGCGCTGCTGATCGGCGGCGAGGCCTAGGACTTCCGGGTCACTTCAACAAGCGCGACAAGCGCCGGTCTTTGTACACCTTGCCGCCCGTCTGCTCCTCCGGGCAGTACGTCATCACGTAGTCCTTGTAGTGCACGCTCGCGAGCTGCGTGCCGCACCGCGGGCACGGCTCGCCGCCGTGCCGGTGAACCTGCAGCGGCATCGGAAGCTTGTCCGGGACGGTCTCGCCGATCACCCGCTCGTAGTGCTCGAGCGCGCCGCCCAGCACCTGCTCGCCGGTGAGCCGCAATCGCTCGACGGCATCGTCGTCGAGCTCCGACCCGCGCTGGAAGGGGGACAGCCGCGCCTCCCACAGGATCTCGTCGACCCAGGACCGGCCGATGCCCGCGATCACCCGCTGGTCGCGCAGGAGGGGATGGAGGTGCCGGGGCTCTCGCACCAGCTCGGCGAACACGTCGGGATCGGGCGCGGGCCACGCCTCCGGACCGAGCGTGGCGACGGCCTCGTCGCTTTCGACGGCGCCGGTCGGGAGGAGCTTCGCCCACGCCCGCTGCTGCGTGCCGAACTCGCGCAGCCGGAGCTCGCGCTCGCCGTCGACGCGGATCAATAGCCGCGATGCCTTGTCGCGCAGGGACGCGCGCTTGTCCCACAGCTGGAGGCGGCCCGCCGACATCAGGTGGATCAGCAGCGACAGGTCGCCGAACTCGACCACGGGCATCTTGCCGATGCGCCTCACGCCCGTGATCGTCCTCCCCGCCAGCCCCGACAGCGGCGGGTCGAAGGTCTTCATGGTGACCATCCCCGGGGCGAGAGCCGACTCGACCGTTGCGCCCGCGAGCGCGCTGTGCAAGCGGCGTGTGGTGATCTCGACCTCGGGCAACTCAGGCATCGCTGCGACTGTACTCCAGGGGCATCTTCGTTTTGAGGGCCCGCAGAACGGGAACCTTCCCTAGACAACCGAGGGAAGGAGCAGCATGGGAACCGGAGCCGTGATACTGCTGATCGTCGCGGCCGTGGTGATACTTGCCATTGTCGCGCTCGCATCACAGCGGGCCAGCGCGCGCCGCAAAGAGGTGCGTCGCGAAGAAGCCGAGAGTCATCGCGCCGACGCACGCCTGCACTCGACGCGCGCCGAGCGCGAACAGGCCGGCGCCGAGGAGCAAGCGGCGCGGGCACGCCGGCAGGCGGCTGAGGCGGAGGAGCGTGCGCAGCGCGCACAGATGGAGCGCGAGCGCGCCGCGGAGTACGACGAGCGGGCACGCGACGTGGACCCGGACGTCGACGCCGACGCCGACCACGACGCGCAGGCGGAAGCCGAGACGCGCAACGGCACGGAGACGCGCACGCGCACCTGATCGGAGGTGGCGCGCCTGCGGCACTCCCGCAGGCGCGCCTCCCGTCAGCGCCTGACTACTCCCCCTCCCCCACGAGGGGCACGAATCGCACCGGCTCGAGATAGGTCCGCTCGAGCGTGTCGTCGCCGCGCCGGCGCTCCAGCAGCAGCCGCTGGTCGCGCCCGTCGATCGGAGCCACCAGCCCTCCGCCGTCGGCCAGCTGCTCCTCCAGCTTCGCGGGAACATCGTGCGCAGCGGCCGCCACGTTGATCGCGTCGAAGGGTGCCTGCTCCGGGTAACCCTGCGACCCGTCTCCCACGACGACGTGCACATTCCGGATGCCCGCTGCGTCCAGATTGCGACGCGCCTGCTCGGCGAGCTTCGGCTTGCGTTCGATGCTCCAGACGATGCCCGCGAGATGGGCGAGGACAGCGGCGTGATACCCCGAGCCGGTCCCGACGTCGAGCACCTTCTCGTCGCCGGTCAGCTCGAGCACCTCGCACATCCGCGCCACGACGATCGGCTGCGAGATGGTCTGGCCCGCGCCGATCGGGAGCGCCGTGTTCTCCCACGCAAAGCGGGAGAGGGCCTCGGGAACGAACAGGTGCCGGGGAACCGCCGCCACGGCGGCCAGCACCCGCTCGTCCCCGATATACGGCCGGATCTTCTCTACGAGGCTCTCGGCCGAGGCAGGGGACCTGGCCATGGCCTCTCAGTCTACGACTGTGCGCCCACCGTCTGCGCGCGCTGGCCCTCGTGCCGGCCCTCGGCGAACTCCTCGACGATCTTGGCGTTGAACGCCGGGAGGTCATCGGGCTTGCGGCTCGTCACCAGGCCGTCCTCGACCACCACCTCCTCGTCGACCCACTCGCCGCCGGCGTTGCGGATGTCCGTCCGGAGGCTGGGCCACGAGGTCACCTTGCGACCGCGCACGACATCGGCCTCGACCAGGGTCCACGGCGCGTGGCAGATCGCACCCACCGGCTTGCCCTGCTCGAAGAACGAGCGGACGAAGGACACCGCCTGCTCGTCGGTCCGCAGGATGTCCGGGTTCGCGACGCCGCCGGGCAGCACCAGGCCGGCGAAGTCGGAGGCGTCGGCCTCGGCGACCGTGCGGTCCACATCGAACGTGTCGCCCTTGTCGAGGTGGTTGAACGCCTGGACCTTGCCCTTCGCCGGCGAGACGAGCTCGGGCTCGCCGCCGGCCTGCTCCACGGCCTTCCACGGCTCGGTCAGCTCCACCTGCTCCACGCCTTCGTTGGCGACGAGGAAAGCGATCTTCTTACCGTTCAGTTCACCCATCGCTCCTCCTTTTCAACTCGTTTCTCTTCTATCTCGCGTACCCCCCGGGATACGCCCCAAACGACCGGACCGGGCGGCTCGTTCCAGGCATTACAAGTGGGTCCGAAGGGCGCTCAGGCTGCGTCTTCGAGGCCCTGGAGCTCGCGCACACGGCCCAGCCGGGCGAGCGCCTGCTCCTCGATCCGGCGCACCTCCCGCCGCGAGATGCCGCGGGTGCGCACGATCTCCTCGACGGACTGCGGGTCGGGGTGGCCGTCGAGCCCGTACCGCAGCTTCACGATCTCGCGCTCGGACTCGGGCAGCTCGGCGACCGCGCGGCGAACCTCTTCCTCGCGCAGGCTCACCTGGACCACTTCGTCGGGCCGGTCGCCCCCGCCCTCGAACAGGTCGCCGAGGCTCGCGTCCTCGTCCTCACCCACCGGGCGGTCGAGGCTCGTCACCGCACGCGCGGACTCGCGCGCCTCCCGGATCTGCTCGGCCGGCAGACCGGTGGCCTGGACCAGCTCCTCGTCGGTGGGATCGCGCCCCAGCTCGACGCTCAACCTGCGCTGCTCGCGGTTGATCTTGCTCTCCCGCTGGACGATGTGGACGGGGATGCGGATCGTGCGTGACTTGTTCGCGATGCCGCGCTCGACGCTCTGGCGGATCCACCACGTAGCGTACGTCGAGAACTTGAAGCCGCGCCGCCAGTCGAACTTCTCGACAGCGCGGATCAGCCCGAAGATGCCCTCCTGGATCAGGTCGAGGAGCGTCAGCTCGCGCGACTTGTACTTCTTGGCGATCGACACGACGAGGCGGAGGTTCGAGTTGATCATCCGCTCCTTGGCCTCCTGGTCGCCCTGCTCGACGCGCTTTGCGAGCTCCACCTCCTCGGCCGCGGTCAGCAGCGGGTAGCGGCTGATCTCGTTCAGGAACAGGCGCAGCGCATCGGTCGTGCTCGAGGCCAGTTCGGGGTGCGCGTAACGGCCGTCGCCCGCGCCGTCACGCGCGCAGTCGTCGCTGACCTCGATGCCGCGGTCGTGCAGGCGCTCGTACAGGGCCTGGACGTCCTCGTCGGCGAGCTCCACGGACTCGGCCGCCCGGCTGACGTCCGACATGTCCACGCAGCCCGCGTCGTCCATGCGCTGTTCGAGCGACGCGAGCGCGACGTCGAGCGGCTGCCTGCCTGCGTTCTCTACATCCGTGGCCATGGATTACGCGTACCCGTTTTCGTGACGAGCAACGGTGCGGGGTCAGCATGAACGGTAGCCAGCTCTCTCATACCATCCGGGCCATGCCCGGGAGGAAGGCATGGATGGCGGGCGTCGTCGCGGCGCTGCTGCTGTGCATCCCGGACGCGTCGGCCCATCCGCTCGGGAACTTCTCCGTCAACCACCAGACGCGCGTGAAGATCTCGCGCGACCGGATCGACCTGCTCTACATATTGGACCAGGCCGAGATCCCGACGTTCCAGGAACGCAGGCTGTCCGGCCGCGAGACGCTGCGGCGAAAGCGGGAGGAGGTGCGGGACAACCTGCACCTGATCGTGGACGGCAAGCGGGTCGCGTTGCGGGTCGGCACCGGCCGCATCGCCTTCCCGCGCGGCCAGGGCGGCCTGCAGACCACGCGCGTCGAGCTGCCCATCGTGCACCGGGCGCGGGCGCGGCTGGTGGAGGTGCGCGACGCCACCTTCCTCGGGCGCGTCGGGTGGACGGACATCGTCGCGGAGCGGGGGCGCGGCACCGCCGTCCGCACGTCGGTGTCCTCGATCGACCCCACGAATCGGCTGCTCACGTACCGCGGCATCACGCTGCAGGACGTCACGGACCAGCGCGTCGGCCGCTTTGCCGTTGCGGCCGGCAAGGGGACGCTCGCCGGCCCGCGGGTCGAGGCCGAGCGGTCGCCGCAGGCATCGCCGCCGCCGAGCGACCCCTCCGACCGCACGGGCGAAGACGGGCTCGCCGGGCTGTTCGAGGATGCGAGCGCCGGCGAGGGAGTGTTCGTCGTGATGCTGCTCGCGGCCTTCGGGTGGGGAGCGCTGCATGCCCTGTCGCCCGGCCACGGCAAGGCGATGGTCGCGGCCTACCTGGTCGGCACGCGCGGCGCACCCCGGCACGCGGTCGCGCTCGGCGGCATCGTGACCGTCACCCACACGATCGGCGTGTTCGCATTGGGGCTCGTCACGCTGCTGCTGTCGCAGTGGATCCTGCCCGAGGACCTGTATCCGTGGCTGAACCTCGCCGCCGGCCTGCTGATCGTCGCGGTGGGGGTGAGCATCGTCGCCTCACGGGTGCGCTGGGCGCGTGCGCATCGAGGGCCCGCGCCCTCCCCGGACGCCGGCCACGAGCATCCTGATGGCCACGGCGAGCACGCCCACGACGGCCATCGGCACGACCTCGACCCGACGTGGCGAGGGCTGGCGGGAATGGGGGTCTCGGCGGGCATCATCCCGTGCCCGAGCGCCCTGGTGGTGCTGCTGGCGGCGATCTCGCAGAAGGAGGTCGGGCTCGGGCTGGTGCTGATCACCGCCTTCAGCCTCGGGCTGGCCGCGACGATCACCGTGCTCGGGCTGCTGGTCGTGCAGGGCAAACGGGCCGCCGCGGCAGCCGGCTCGCGGCTGCGGGTGCCGGGGCGGGTGATCGCAGTGCTGCCGGTGCTCTCGACCCTCGTGATCCTGGCGCTCGGCATCGTCCTGACCGCGAAGGCGGTGCCGGACGTCGTTTGAGGGCTAGGATCCCGGCCGAGAGGGAGTGATCCACCGCAGGCGACCTCACGTAAGGGGTTGCCAGGGCCGCGGTCAGGCGGCGTGACATCTACATGCGGAGGGGATCGAGGTGGACTTCGAGGTTCTGTTTCGTCCGGTGGAGGAAGTCGACGCGTGGCTCACGGGTCTCTTCAGCGGAGCCCCCCTCCTGGTCGCCCTCGGGATCGCATTGGTGCTGGGGCTGCGGCACGCGTCCGATCCGGACCACCTGGTGGCGGTGACCTCCCTCGTGGCGGCCGACGGCGGGGACACGCGCGCGGCCACGCGGCTCGGCGTCTGGTGGGGTGCCGGCCATGCGGCGATGCTGCTCGTGATCGGGCTGCCGCTGATCTTCTTCAAGTCCGAACTGCCGGCGTGGCTCGAGACCGGCGCCGAAAAGGCCGTCGGAATAGTGATCCTGCTGCTCGCCGTGCGCGTGATCGCCAAGTGGCTGCGAGGAGACTTCCGCGCCGCCGCGCACGAGCATGCGCACCGCCGCGAGGAGACAGCCGACCCCGGCCACGAGCGCCGGCGCCACCTGCGCCGCGGCGACGGAGGCCACTCGCACCGCCACGTGCGGACCCCGCAGCAGGCCTTCGGCATCGGCGTGCTGCACGGCCTCGCCGGCACGGGCGCCGTCGTGCTGCTGCTGATCGCCGCCTTGCCGACGCAGTTGGAAGCGGCCGCCGCGCTGGCGGTGTTCGCTCCCATGTCGATCCTGTCGATGGCGCTCTGCACGAGCCTCTTCGCGTGGGTCCTGACGCGCCCGATCGTGGAGCCCGTCTACCGCACCGTGGTGATCCCCGCGCTGGGGCTGTTCGCGCTCACGTTCGGCGCCTGGTACGCCGGACTGACCTAGTCGGTGCGGCGCACCCGCCGCACGAACGGCACCACGTACCAGAGGGCTACGAACAAGAACGCGGTGGAGGCTGTCGCCACTGCCGTCGCGGTGCTGCCGTAGAGCACGTCGGTGATCAGCCACACGACCCCGGACATGGCGCCCGCCAGGAAGGCGAGCCCTACGATCGTGAGCTTGTTCGCCAGGAACACGATGTACGCCTTGTCCTGCTGGCGGAAGTTGATGCGATGGTGGGCCGACGGCGCGATCAGCAGCAGCGCCGACATCGCCGTCGCCAGCAGCGTCGCGTAGTAGACCTTCTCCTGGGTAGCCGTGAGCGTCGTGAACCGCTGCGTGAACGGGACGGTCAGCAGGAACGCGAACAGCACCTGCACACCGGGCAGCGCGACCCGCAGCTCGTTCAGCAGCTCGAGCAGGTTGCGATCGAGGCGCTCCTCCTCGCTCTCGTCGCGGTGATAGCGATCGCTCTCGGCCATCGTTCAATCCACCCTATTCGTTGAGTGCGCTGGACCGGGCCGGTGAACGTCAGGCCGCGAGCGGCCGCTCCACGAGCGGCGACTCGCGCGGCTCGGAGATCAGGTCGATAACAGCTTTCTCGACGCGGCGACGCACGGTCTCACTCGTGAGGAGCTCCTCGTCGGTGCGATCCGGCAGTGCGATCGTCCAGCCGGAGTCGAAACGGTCGAACACGCGCGGGTCGATGTACGACGCGCGGCACACCGCGGGCGTATTGCCCAGGAAGAACGCCACTCCCTTCGCGGCGTCGTTGATGCGGCGTTTGCGCCCCGTCTTCGACTTCGGCACCTCGCCCGCGAGTGCCACAGCCGCCAGCACCGTCCCGTTCCAGGTGCGGAAGTCCTTCGCGGAGAACTCACCGGCGGTTGCGCGCTTGACGTACTCGTTGATCTCGTCGGACGTCACGTCCACCCAGCGTCTCCCCTCCCGGTAGGCGAGGAGCTCGCTGCTGCCTCCGCGGCGGCGCTTGAGCTCCGACACGACCGGCGCCAGCTGCTTGTCGATGACGGAGTGCCTGCGCCGCTGGTTGCTCTTGCCCGGGTAGTCGAAGTGGAGCTCCGCCCCGTCCACCGTGACGTGCTCCTTCAGCAACGTGGCCAGGCCGTAACTCTGGTTCTGCTCCGCGTAGTCCTCGGAGCCGATGCGGAACATGCCGAGGTCGAGCAGCCGCACGGCGGCTGCGAGCACTCGATCACGGCTCATCTCGTCGCCCCCAAGGTCGCGCTTGACGACCCGCCGCAGGCGCGGCAGTGCCTCCGCGAAGTCGAACATCTCGTCGAATTTCTGCTGGTCGCGCCGAGTGCGCCAATCGGCGTGGTACAGGTACTGCTTGCGTCCGGCGGCGTCCACGCCGGTCGCCTGGAGGTGGCCCCGCGGGTGCATGCACACCCACACGTCCTTCCACGCCGGCGGGATCGCGAGCTCGCGGATGCGGGCCAGGGTCGCCTCGTCCTCGACCCGGTTTCCGTCGGCATCCAGGAACTCGAAACCACGACCGCGTCGCCGGCGCGTGATGCCCGGCTCGGAGCAGTCGACTCTTTTCAATCTCGGCATGACGGAGCCCTCACATCTACCCGGACAAGAATGCCCCGCAAACCACGCATGTCCGCGCGGAGCCCGCCGGAAGCGCGCCTGTTAGCGCGAAAACCCGCGCCGGTGCCTGCACCCCGGATGGGGCATACTGGTTCTCGGATGATGGGGGAGGATGCAGTAGGTACGAGTCAGGCCGTGCTCGTCGGGCGTTTGTTCGCAGCTTTCGCTGCCCGCGACGAGGACGCCCTACTCGCGATCATGGACCCGGAGATCGAGTTCTTCGGGCCGACCGCGACAGTGTTGAACGAGGGCAAATGCTATCGCGGCCATGACGGCATCAGGCGTTACCTCCAGGACGTGCAGTCGCTCTGGGAAGAACTGGAGACCCTGCCGGCGCGCTTCCGCGAGGTCGGCAACCACGTGGTCGTGACGGGGCGTGTCAAGGCACGCGCCCGCGACGGCCTCGAGATGGACGCCCCCGCAGCCTGGGTCTGGCGCGTTCATGACGGCAAGGTCGCCTGGGGCTGCGTGTACGGCGACCGCGAGGCGATGCCGCGCTCGCTTCAGGATGACGGGCGCGCCGATTACATCGCCCGCACGCGCTCGCCGGACACAGCGGCAGGCCGCGATCTGAGCCCCACCGGCTGAGGATCGCGCGGCCCGCGAGAGCAGGCTCGCGAACGAAACTCGACACGGGGGAAAACCGCTCCCCGGCTGGTAGTTTCACGCGCAGTGGACAAGAGGCTCGAACTCATCACGCCGCGGCGCTCCAAGGCCTTCTGGCTGACGCTGGCAATCGCCGTCCAGGCGGCCTTGTTCGCGCTCGATGTGGCCACGTCGACAGGGTCGGACCTGATCGGCCTGTTCGCCGTGCCGCCGTTCATCGCCGCGGTGGGCACCGGCCGGCTGGAAACGGCCGTCGTCGCCGTACTGGCGGTGCTGCTGTCGCTCGTGGCCGGCGAGGTCGACAACTTCTTCGGGTCCTTCGAGCACCTGCTGAAGGTGGGCCTCGTCGGGCTGACGGGGCTCCTGGCCACACACGTCGCGATGATCCGGGAGCGCGCCGACGTGAGCTCGCGGCTCGACGCCGCGGTGGCGCGCGCCCTGGCGGAGACGGGCAGGCTCGACAACGCAGGTGTCCGGATCCTGCCGGCGATCTCCCAGGCGCTCGAGTGGGACGCGGCTGCGCTGTGGGAAGTGGACGCCGCCGACGGCACTCTGCGGTGCACCGCCACGTGGCAGTCGCAGGCAGGGAAGCTCAGCCGGTTCGGCGAGTTGAGCGCCGAGTTCGAGCTGGGCGAAGGCATCGGGCTCCCCAGCCGGGTGCTGGCCGGCGGCGAGCCGGTGTGGATCGAGGACGTAAAGGAGGACCAGACGCTCCCGGAGTCGAGCGGCGCTGCGGAGATCGGCGTCCGTTCGGCGGTCGCGTTCCCGATCACCGGGGAGGGCGGCACCCGCGCGGTCGTGAACCTGTTCTCACGGCGCCGGCGGCAGACCGACCCCGAGCTCATGAAGAGCATGGCCACGGCGGGGCGCTACATCGGGCAACACCTCTACCGGAGGCGGGTCGAGGGAGCGGTGCGGCGCGCCGAGGCGCTGCGTGGAGCGGTGCTCGAGTCCGCCCTCGACTGCGTGATCACGATGAACCACGAGGGCCGGATCGTCGAGTTCAACCCGGCCGCGGAACAGACCTTCGGCTACCGGCGGGCGGAAGTCGTGGGCAAGCCCGTTGCGGACGTGCTCATCCCCGAGCACCTGCGCGATGAGCACCGCAAGGGGCTCGAGCGCTATCTCTCGACGGGTGAGAGCAACATCCTCGGCCGGCGCCTGGAGCTGGTCGGCCGGCGGTCGAACGGCTCGGACTTCCCCATCGAGGTCTCGATCGTCCGGATCGGCACCGAAGAGCCGCCGATCTTCGCCGGCTACCTGCGCGACCTCACGGCCCGCAAGCGCGGGGAGGAGAGCGCCCGCCGCCTGGCCGCGATCGTCGAGCACTCGAGCGACGCGGTGGTCGGCGTCGGGGTCGACGGCCGCATCGTGGCCTGGAACCCGGGCGCCGAGCGGCTCTACGGCTGGTCGGCGGCGGAGGCGATCGGCATGTCGATCGCAGACACCGCTCCCCCGGACCAGCGGGACGAAACCGAGTATCTGGTGCGCAGGCTGATGTCGGGCGAAGCCATCACGAACCACCGCACGCAGCGCATGCGGAAGGACGGGGAGCTGGTCGACGTCGCCCTCACGCTGTCGCCGATCCGCGACGAGGGCGGCGACGTGATCGGCATGGCGGGGATCATCCGCGACATCTCCGAGGAGCTCGAGATCGAGCGCGAGCGCGTGCGCCTCCTGGAGCAGGAGACCAAGGCCCGCCGGCGCGCCGAGGAGCTCGAGCGGCGCGCCTCCTTCCTGGTCGAGATCCACACGGCGCTCGACAGCTCGCTCGACTACGAGGTCGTGCTGCGCCGCCTGGCGCGCATCACGGTGCCGCGCATCGCGGACTGGTGTGCGATCCACATGAAGGGCGACGACGGCGCGCCGCGCCGGCTCGCGGTCGCGCACAACGACCCGAAGCGCGAGCGGTTTGCATGGGACCTCGAAGACCGCTACCCGACGAACCCGGACGACACGACGGGCGTGCCGCAGGTGCTGCGCACCGGGAAGGCCGAGCTGTATCCGGAGATCACGGACGAGATGGTCGAAGCGGGCGCCCGCGATGCCGAGCACCTCGAGATCATCCGCAGCCTGGGGCTGCGCTCGGCGATGATCGTCCCGCTGCGCGCCCGCGGGCAGACGCAGGGCGCCGTCACGCTCGTATCCGCAGAGTCGGGCCGTTTCTACACGGAGGACGACCTCGACTTCGCATCCGCCATGGCCCGCCGGGCGGCACTGTCGGTCGACAACGCGCGTCTGCACAGCGAGCTGGCGGAGCGCAGCAGGGAGAACGAGTTCCTGGCCGCGGCCAGCGCGGCCCTGGACCAGACACTCGACCTGGATGAGACGCTGCAGCGGGTCGCGGACCTGACGGTGCCCGACCTCGGCGACGGCTGCATGGTCGACCTGCTCGAGGAGAACGGCACCGTCACGCGTGTTGCGAGCGCGACCTCCGACGAAGCGGCGAGGCCGGTGCTCGAGCGGCTCAGGGACCAGCACATCAACTTCGACAGCGCTCATCCGATCGCCATCGCGCTGCGGACCGGGACCGTGCAGCGCGTCGAGGACATCAACCGCGGGATGCACGAGACGTGGGCCTCGGACGACGCGTATCTCGACGTCGTGCGTGGCTGGCCGGGCCGGTCCGCGGTCGTGGTGCCGATGGTCGCGCGGGGACGCACGCTGGGGTCGATCGCGCTGGCTTCGTTCAGCGAGCGAACCTTCGACGACGACGACGTGCGCGTGATCCGGGAGCTGGCGCGCCGGGCGGCCTTCGCGGTCGACAACGCGCGCCTGTTCGGCGAGAGCAGCTACATCGCGACCAAGCTGCAGCAGAGCCTGCTGCCGCCTCACCTGCCGGAGATCCCTGGCGTGGAGATCGCCGCACGGTTCCGGCCCGCGGGTGAGACCAACGACGTCGGCGGAGACTTCTACGACATCTTCATGCGCAGCGAGGACGAGTGGGCCATCACGATCGGCGACGTATGCGGCAAGGGCGCGGACGCGGCCGCGGTCACGTCGCTGGCGCGACACACGCTGCGCGCCACGGCGATGCGCGGCGATGACGCGCCCGACGAGCTGCTGCGGACGCTCAACCGGGCGATGCTGGCCGAGGGCCCGATGGCCTACCAGTTCTGCACGGTGGCGCTGGCCAGCTTCAAGGTGGGCTCCGAGTCGACGATCGCGACCGTGTCGAGCGGCGGGCATCCGCTGCCGATCGTGCTGCGCGCGGACGGCACGGTGCAGGCGTTCGGCGAGCCGGGCACCTTGCTCGGCGTGGTGCCCGATCCCGACCTCACCTCCACCGAGATGGAGCTCTTCCGCGGCGACACGCTCGTCTTCTACACGGACGGCATCACCGAGGCCCGCACCCCCGAGGGCATGATCGGCTTCACCGGGCTGCTGTCGGCCGTGCGGTCGTGCGCGGGGTGCGGCGCCGCCGAGGTGGCCGAGCGGATCGAGCAGCACCTACTCGACTCCCAGACCACGGAGCTGCGCGACGACGTCGCGCTGGTCGTCGCGCAGATCGCGGTGGGCGGGGACGGGCGCGCCCGCGGCGCAGCCGCCCTGACCGCCGACGCCTAGCTAGAGGCCCGTCGAGGCCATCGGCTCCTCGGGCGGCAGCTCACGGTGCTCGCCGGGGCGCGGCATCGCGCGGCCTTCGGTGAGGTCCTCGTGGCGGTGGTCGGCGCCGCCGGCCATCTGCGCGAGGCGGCCGATCCGGTCCTCGGGCGGCGGGTGCGTGGAGAAGAGCTTCGACGTGTGCCCCCGTGCGCCGAGCGGCGCCATGATCATCAGATGCGCGATCGCCTGGTTGCCGAGCCGCGCGGAGGGCTTGGCCGCAGCGGAGATCTGCTCGAGGGCCGACGCGAGGCCCTGCGGGTAGCGCGTCAGCTCGGCCGCGGAGGCGTCGGCCACGTACTCGCGCCGGCGGCTGATCGCGAACTGGATCAGAATCGCCGCGATCGGCGCCAGGATCAACGACACGATCACGACCACCAGCACGATCGGGTTCGCATTGCGGTTGTTGTCACCGCCGCCGAACCACATCCCCCGCATGAAGATCTGAGCGAGCAGCGCGATCGAGCCGGCGAGCACCGCGGCCCACGTCATCAGCCGCACGTCGTAGTTGCGGATGTGGCTGACCTCGTGGGCGAGCACACCTTCCAGCTCCTCCTCGTCGAGGCGTTCGAGCAGGCCGGTGGTGACCGCCACGATCGCCTGCTTCGGCGAGCGGCCGGCGGCGAACGCGTTGGGCGACTCGTCCTCGACGACGTACAGGCGCGGCATCGGCAGCCCCGCCGTGATCGCGAGGTTCTCGACCATGCGCCACAGCTCCGGCGCCTCCTCCTTGCGCTCGATGTGACGGGCACCCGCCACAGCCATCACGAGATCGTCCGCCATGTACAGGTTGATGAACAGCATGACCACAGCGATCACGAGGGCGATCACGAGGGCTGCGACGCCGAACCACAGCGAGAGCACGTAGCCCAGCACGCCGTAGAGCACGAGGAATCCCGCCAGCAATGCCAGCGACTTCCGCTTGTTCGAGGTGATCTGCCGATACACCGGCGCGGTCGTCCCTAGACCAACCCGCGGCCGCCCTTAGGCGGACGCGGTTCCAAATGAGACGGTCGGGACCGCGCGCTCGGCCGGGTCCTCCAGCTCGAAGAACTCGCGCTCGCCCGCGTTCGCGAACCGCGCGATCACGCTCGAGGGGAATTGCTGGATCTTGGTGTTCAGGTCACGCACGGTCATGTTGTAGAAGCGGCGCGAGGCCTGGATCTTGTCCTCGGTGTCGGTGAGCTCGTTCTGCAGCTCGAGGAAGTTCTGGTTCGCCTTCAGGTCGGGGTATGCCTCGGCGACGGCGAACAGCTGGCGCAGGGCGCCGGTGAGGGCGTTCTCCGCCTGGGCCTGGGCTTCGGGGCCGTGCGCCGCGGTCGCGGCGCTGCGTGCGGCGGTCACGTTCTCGAACACCTGGCGCTCGTGGGCGGCATAGCCCTTGACGGTCTCGACCAGGTTGGGGATCAGGTCGTGCCGGCGCTTGAGCTGCACGTCGATGTCGGAGAACGCCTCCTCGGACTGGTTACGCAGCCGGACGAGGCTGTTGTACGTCACGACCGCGTAGATCACCAGCAGCGCGATCACGACGATGAGGACGATTAGCCAGATCATGTCCTACCTCTCGGTTGGGGTAGGGAAAGGCTAGCCGGTCAGCGCGCGACTACGCGGTCTTGACCTCGCCCACGAGCTTCGTGACCGAGTCCTTCGCGTCGCCGAACAGCATCACGGTGTTCTCGCCGTAGTAGAGCTCGTTCTCGATCCCCGCGAAGCCCGGGTTCATGCTGCGCTTCAGCACCACCACCTGGTGCGCCTTGTCGACGTCGAGGATCGGCATGCCGTAGATGGGGCTGCTCTCGTTCGACCGCGCGGCGGGGTTCGTGACGTCGTTGGCGCCGATCACCAGCGCCACGTCCGTCTGAGGGAAGTCGGGGTTGATCTCGTCCATCTCCTTCAGCGCGTCGTAGGGCACATCCGCCTCCGCGAGCAGCACGTTCATGTGACCCGGCATGCGGCCCGCGACCGGGTGGATCGCGTAGTTGACCTCGACGCCGCGCTTCTCCAGCTCGTCGGCGAGCTCGCGCACGGAGTGCTGGGCCTGGGCGACCGCCAGCCCGTATCCGGGCACCACGATCACCTTGTCGGCGTACGCCAGCATCGTCGCCACGTCCGCCGGGGTCACGTCCTTCACGGGACGCGTCTCCGCCTCGCCGGCGGGACCGGCCGCGACCGCCGACCCGAACGCGCTGAACAGCACGTTCGACAGGGATCTGTTCATCGCGCGCCCCATCAGGATGGTCAGCAGCGTCCCCGACGAGCCCACCAGCGAGCCCGCGATGATCAGCGAGTTGTTGTCGAGCACGAAGCCGGCGCCCGCGGCCGACAGTCCCGTGAACGCGTTCAACATCGAGATCACGACGGGCATGTCGGCTCCGCCCACCGGGATGATCAACAGGACGCCGAACACGAGCGCCGCACACAGCATCAGCACGAACAGGCCCTCGCTCTCCTCGCCCGTGGCGAGGTAGAAGATCAGCCCTACGATCCCGAGCACCAGCGCGCCGTTCACGAACTGATTGCCCGGGAACACGATCGGCCGGCCGGTCATCAGCTCCTGCAGCTTCGCGAACGCGATCAGCGAACCGGAGAAGCTGACGGCGCCGATCACGCAGGCGAGCAGGGTGGGAAGCAGCGTCTCCAGCGGGATCTCCCCGGGCTCGGGGATCAGCTCGTGGTACTCGGACAGCGCGACCAGCGCCACCGCGCCGCCGCCGACGCCGTTGAACAGCGCCACCATCTGCGGCATCGCGGTCATCTTCACCGCGCGCGCCGAGACCGCCCCGATCACGGCGCCGATCGCGATGCCCACCGCGATCAGCCCGTAGTTCTCGACATCGGGGTGGAGCAGCGTCGCGACGACGGCGATCAGCATCCCGATCGACGCCAGGATGTTGCCCTGGCGCGCCGTGCGCGGATGGCTCAGCCCGCGAATGCCGAGGATGAACAGCACCGACGCGACGAGGTACGCCGAGTTGATGAAGTCGATGTCGCGGAGGAAGCTGCCGACGATCAAGGAGCGTCCTTCTCGCCCGGCTTCTCGCCCGGCTTCTTGCGGCCCTTGAACATCTCGAGCATGCGGTCGGTGACCAGGAAGCCACCGACGATGTTGATCGTGCCGAACGCGACCGCGACGGTGCCCGCGATCTTCGAGAGCGTGTCCGCGCCTTCCGCGCCCACGACGATCAGCCCGCCGAGCAGCACGATGCCGTGGATCGCGTTGGTGCCGGACATCAGCGGCGTATGCAGCATCGTCGGCACCTTCGAGATCACCTCGAAGCCGACGAACACCGCCAGCACGAAGACCGTGATCTCGGTGATCAGGTCGCCGCTCATGCCGGCGCTCCCATTGCTTCCTTCACGCGCTCGTTGACGACCTGGCCGTCGTGCGTGACGACCGCGCCTGCGGTGATCTCGTCGTCGAAGTCGAGGCTGAGGTTGCCCTCGGGCGCCAGGTGCTTGAGCAGGTTCACGATGTTGTTCCCGTACAGCAGGCTGGCGTGGAACGGCATCTGGCTCGCGAGGTTCAGCGTGCCGTCGATCGTCACGCCGTCCCGCTCGATCACCTGGCCGGGCACGCTCAGCTCGCAGTTGCCGCCTGTCTCGGCCGCGAGGTCGACGACCACCGACCCGGGCTTCATCGCACGCACCATCTCCGAGCTGACGAGCTTCGGCGCGGGCCGGCCGGGCACTGCCGCGGTGGTGATCAAGATGTCGGCGGCCGCGACGCGTTCGGCGAGCAGCTCCTGCTGGCGGCGCTGCACGTCGGCCGACACCTCCTTCGCGTACTCGCCCGACCCGGAGCCCTCGCCCTCCTGCTTGACCTCGATCTCGACGAACTTCGCGCCCAGGCTCTGGACCTCTTCCTTCACGGCGGGCCGCACGTCATACGCCTCGACGACTGCGCCCAGCCGCTTCGCGGTCGCGATGGCCTGCAGCCCGGCGACGCCGGCGCCCAGCACGAGCACGCGCGCAGGCTTGGCGGTGCCGGCTGCGGTGATCAGCATCGGCAGGAACTTGCCCAGGCCGCGGGCACCGGCGAGCGTGGCGCGGTAGCCGGCGACCACTGCCTGCGACGACAGCGCGTCCATCGCCTGCGCGCGGGTCGTGCGCGGGATCGCCTCCATCGCGAAGCTCGTGACACCCGCTTCTGCCAGCCGCTTCACGAGGTCGGGGCTGTTCAAGGGAGAGAGGAACCCGATCAGGAGCTTGCCGCGGCCGGGGGTCTCGTCCGGGCCGGGTGCGGCCACTTTCACGATCGCATCGGCCTCGCGCACCGCGCCGGCGTCGCCGACCGTGGCGCCGGCCTCCTCGTACTCGGAGTCCCCGATGTTGGCCTCGGCGCCCGCCCCGCGCTCCACCACGACGTCGAAGCCCGCATCCGCGAGCTTCTTCACGGAGTCGGGAACGAGCGCAACGCGGCGCTCGCCCGGCTTCGTCTCTTTAGGTACGCCTACCTTCATTTTGCGGGGGGAATGGCGCGGGTGGCGCCCTTCGCGGCGCGAGACTCTATCCCAAGCGCGGGGGCGTGGGGCGGCGCGGCTAGACTCATCCCCCTCATGCCGACCTTCGTCCACGCCGGCCAGCGCCTGGCCTACGAGGTCTACGGAGAGGGTCAGCGGAACGTCGTGCTCCTGCCGGGACTGCTGCTCCCGAGCCGCATGCACGCACCGCTCGCCCGGGACCTCGCCGATCGCGGCAACCGGGTGATCACGCTCGACCTGCTCGGCCACGGCGCGTCGGACATGCCACGCGACATGTGGCGCTATTCGATCCCGATCTTCGGGCGTGAGGTCGTCGCGCTGCTCGACCACATGGAGCTGGACGAGGCGATCGTCGGCGGCACGTCCCTGGGCGCGAACACGACGCTCGAGGTCGCATCGCTGGCTCCCAGCCGGGTGCGCGGCATGCTGATCGAGATGCCGGTACTCGACAACGCGCTGCTCGCCTGCGCGATCGCGTTCACGCCTCTTCTGATCGGGCTCACGTTCGGCGCGCCGGTCACGGGGCCGGTGGCCTCCGTGCTGCGGCGGGTCCCGCGCGTGTTCGGCCACTACCCCGACGTGTTCCTCGACGTGCTGAGCCGCGAGCCGAAGCCGTCGTCCGCGGTGCTACAGGGCATCTTCTTCGGCCGCACCGCGCCGCCCCGGGAGGAGCGCAAGACCTTCGAGGCGCCGTCACTCGTGCTGGGCCACCCGCGCGACGCGATCCACCCCTTCTCGGACGCGAAGATGCTGGCCGAGGAGCTGCCGAACGGCCGGCTGCTGGAGGCCAACTCGCTGTACGAGCTGCGCCTGCGCCCGCGCCGCCTGACCGGCGAGATCGCGGCGTTCCTGGACGAGTGCTGGAAGCCGAGCCCGCGCCAGGCCGCGCAACGCCGGCGCCGGCGCGCGGCGAGCTAGCCGACAGCGGCGGCCGTCTTGGCCGGGAGCTCCTGCAGCACCTCGCGCGCGGCGCGTTCGCCCGACTGCAGCGCGCCGTCGATGTAGCCGTTCCACTTCGTCGCGGTCTCGGTGCCGGCCCAGTGCAGCGGCCCGATCGGCTCGCGCAGCGCGGGCCCGTATGCAGTCAGCACTCCCGGCGGTGTGAAGCCCTCGTAGCACCCGCGACTCCACTCCTCCTCGGCCCAGCTCTTCTCGATGAATTGGTCCACCTGGCCGGCGCGAGTCCCGAACAGCTGCACGAGGTTCGCGATCACGGCCTCCCGGCGGTCGGCGGCTGGGACGCGGCCGAAGGAGCGCGCGTGATCACCTTCCAGGAACCCGACCAGGATCCCGGGCGAGCCCGAGGGCGGGGAATTGTCGACCGTCAGCGTGAGCGGCCCGCTGCCGCTCACGGCACTGCCGCTGAGGCCGTCGCTGCGCCAGAACGGCTCGTCGTAGATCGCAAAGCACTTGATCACGGTCCCCATCGGGACGCGCTGCGTGAGCTGGTCGCGATAGCCGGGCAGCGGCGGGTCGTAGCGGATGCGCCCGGCAAGCACCGGCGGCACCGCGACGATCGCGCGCCCGGCGCGCACCCGCACGTCATCGCCGGTCAGCCCCACGGCACGCGGCGACCACTCGATGCGCCGCACCGGTGAGGAGAACAGCACGCGGTCACCGAGGCTCTCGGCGACCCGCCCGGCGAGCGTGCCGGCGCCCTCCACGAAGCGGTCCTGCTGCGCGCCGCCCTCGGTGTCCAGCAGCAGGTCGAAGTTCCCGGCCGAGGAGATGTAGAACAGCAGGTGCAGCAGGGACACGTCCGCGGGCATCGCCGCCCAGACGGCCTTCACGGCGATCTCCATCATCTCGCGCCCGGTCGGGGTGACCATGTTGTGCCGCATCCACGACCAGACCGTCTGGCTGTCCCACTGCTTCGCCTTGGGCGCGTTCCACGGCGCCTCCGGCGGCACCTTCTGTGCCATCCGGTCGAGGCGCGCCATCGCCTGCCCGACGTCCGCCATCACGTGCGGGCGCAGCTTCGGGATCGTCCCCGTGTACCGCGTCAGGCGGCCGCCCAGCTCGACCACGTTCTGGCCGGCGGTCCAGGTGGGGAACGTCTCGGCGCCGTGCGCGCGCGCCAGGGCGTAGAGCCGGTCCTGCGTCGGGCCGACCCACTGGCCGCCGACGTCGATCCAGGCGCCCTCGCCGAGCGGCTGCGACTCCAGCCGGCCCCCGGCCCGGTCACGGGCCTCGAGCACTACGAACGAGCGCCCGGCGCGCTCCAGCTCGAGCGCGGCCGACAGGCCTGCCATGCCGGCGCCCACGATGGCGACGTCGACGTCGATCGTGCCGTTGGGGGTCACGGGGCGAAACCCTATCCCTCCTGCGCCGCCGGATCGCGTACTGCGCAGGAATTCCCAACCGTGTGGATAATCTTGCCTCCGAGTGACCAGCCGAAAAGAAGAGAAGGAACAGCGCCGCCTGGAGCGGCTTGCGCGGGAGCAGCAGGAGCAGGAGCAGGCCCGCCGCAGGCGCCTCTACTCGATCGTCGTGGGCGGGGCACTCGGCCTCGCCGCGATCGCGGCAGTGGTGGTGGCGGTCGTCGCGGGCGGCGGTGACGGAGCCAGCGGCTCCGCGGGAGGCGTTCCCACCGGGGCCCAGACCTTCGAAGGCGGCGTCGATCCGCCGCCTCAGCAGGCGACCGAGCTCGACCCGGCCGCGGAGGCGGCCAGCTGCGTGCTGCGGCACCCCGTGATCGAGGGCCGGACCCACGTCGAGGAGAGCAAGGACGTCGAGTACAAGACGAATCCGCCCACGTCCGGCAACCACGATCCCCAGCCCGCGGGCGACGGCGTCTATGACGAGGCGTTCAACGCCACGGACATGAAGCACTTCGTGCACACCCTCGAGCACGGGCGGGTCGAGGTCCAATACGACCCGTCGCTCGGGAAGCGCCGGATCGACCAGCTCGGCGGACTGTTCAACGAAGACCCCTACCACATGGTCCTGCTGCCGAATCGCAGCATGGACTACGCGGTCGCGGTCACCGCATGGGGCCATCTGATGGGCTGCAAGCGCGTCACCGACGAGACTTTCGACGCGATTCGCGCGTTCCGGGACCGCTACCGCGACCAGGGCCCCGAGCAGGCTCCCTAGCAGGTCGCGCCCGGGATCGCGGCCGAGCGCAACCCGCTCCACCTGCCCGTGTTCGTGACCCAGAGGGGATGAGGCACGGGAAGGCAACAGCTGTGGCGGTGCTCGCGGGGCTGACGGTCTGCGTGGCCGCTCCCGGCCAGGCCCTGGCGGCATACGTGCCAGACCCGGTCGAGTTCGAGCGCGCGGTCCGCGCGCCGGACGCGGCGGGAGGGCCGCCGGCGGTGCGCTTCGCGCGGCGCTCGGTGTCGCGCGTGGTGCGGCCCGGCAAGCGCTTCAACCTGGTCGGCCTCGGGTGGCGCGGCGGGTCGGTTCGCTCGCTGAGCTTCCGGGTGCGCCGCACTGGTGGTGCCTGGACCCGCTGGGTGGCCGTGGGGAGCGAGTCCGGCGACGCACCCGACCGGACGTCGCGCGAGAGACGCCGCGCGCGCCGCAGCTCGAGCCCGCTGTGGGCGGGCCAGGCCGACGAGCTGCAGCTGGCGCTGACCGCCGGCCGGGACGTGCGTGACCTGCGGCTGCACTTCGTGAACACGACCGGCACCGCCACGCCGGCCGCGCGGCTGCGGAGCCGGCTGCGCGCACGCACCGCAGCGGCGCGGCGCCCCGCTGCCAAGCAGGCCGACACCTCCCAGCCGCCGATCGTGCCGCGCGAGCAATGGGCCAGCGACAAGTGCCCGCCGCGCGCCGACCCGGTGTACGGTCGCGTGGACCTCGCGTTCATCCACCACACCGTGAGCGCCAACGAATACGGCCCGGCCGACTCCCCGGCGATGGTGCTCGCGATCTGCCGCTACCACCGCAACGGCAACGGGTGGAACGACGTCGGCTACAACTTCATCGTCGACCGCTACGGCACGATCTTCGAAGGCCGCGCGGGCGGCATCGCCGAGGCCGTCGTGGGCGCGCAGGCGCAGGGCTACAACTCCACCTCGACCGGCATCGCGAGCCTCGGCACCTTCAGCTCCGGCGGCCAGACTCCCGCGGGCCTTTCCGCGATCGCCCGGCTGCTGAGCTGGAAGCTCGCCGTCCACGGCGTGCCGCCGGCCGGCCGCGTCGAGGTCGTCTCGCAGGGCGGCTCGACGAACCGCTTCCCCGCCGGCTCCCGCCCCGTGTTCAACCGCATCTCCGGCCACCGGGACGGCAACGCGACCGCCTGCCCGGGCGACGGCCTCTACGCACAGCTTCCGCAGCTGCGGGCGATGGTCGATCCGGGCCCGCCGCGGGCCACTACGCAGACCGTCGCCTCGCGCCAGCGCCGCAACATCACCTACGGGTCCAAGGCCGTGCTGCGCCTGTCGCTCGGCGCGGGCGGCGAGCCGCCCGGCACTCCCGTGTCACCGCTCGGCAGCCGGCGCGTGGACGTGCAGGTGCTGGGCCGGTACGGCTGGAGCACGAACCACACCGTCACGACGGACTCGGCGGGGAAGGCCGAGACGCGCATGCGCCTGTCGCTCACCCGCCGCGTGCGGGCGCGCTACCGGGGCGAGGCGGGCCTCCTGCCGTCGGCCTCGGCAATCCTGCAGGTCGGGGTCAGGCCGGTGGTGACCGTGGATGCGGACGTCGCCGGCAAGCGCGTGCGGGTCACCGGCACCGTGCGGCCCAAGAAGGCGTCCGCGATCCTCACGCTGAAGCGCCGCACGCCCGGCGGGCGCCTCCTGCGCGTGTCACGGCGGACCGTGAAGCTGCGCCGGGGCGACCTGCTCACGAACCTGCGGGTGACCCGGCCGTCCCTCTACCGCCTGCGCCTGTCGGTCAAGACCGACTCGCGCAACCTCTCGGCGCGCTCCAAGGTCACCGAGTTCCGCGTCGGGTAGCCCTCACTCCGGCGGCGGGCGCCAGCCGCCCGTCTCGCCGCGGTACAGGCCCTGGCCGCTCAGCAGCAGCTTCGCCGTGCGCCCCAGGATCCGCAGGTCGAGCCGCAGCGACCAGTGCTCGATGTACCACAGGTCGAGCTCGATCCGCTCGTGCCAGGGCAGCGCCGCCCGGCCGCTCACCTGCGCCCAGCCGGTGATGCCCGGCGGAACCGCGAGCCGGCCGCGCTGGCGGGGCGTGTACTGATCCACCTGCGAGCGCACCGTCGGCCGCGGGCCCACGATGCTCATGTCGCCCTTCACCACGTTGACCAGGTTGGGCAGCTCGTCGAGCGACCAGCGCCGCAGCAGCGCACCCACGCGCGTGATGCGCGGGTCGCCCTCGTCGACGGCGAGGCCCGCGCCCATCTGCTCCGCGCCCGAAACCATGGTGCGCAGCTTCAGGAGGTCGAAATCGACCCCGGCGCGCCCCACCCGGCGCTGGCGGTAGATCACGGGCCCGCGGCTTCCCAGCTTGATCGCTCCCGCCGCGGCCGCGAGCAGGGGCGCCGCCAGCAGCAGGAGCAGGCTCGCGAGCACGATGTCGAGCAGGCGCTTGACCGCGCGGCTCACGACGGGCGCTCCCGCTCGCGCTCCCACGTCGCGGTCGTGCCGTGGCGCAGCGCGTCCCACAGGCCGGCCCCCAGCGACGCGGTCATCAGCACGTAGTAACGGCACAGGGCGAGTACCCGCGAGCGCCGGTTGAGCGGGGCCAGCGCCGCGGCCAGCAGCAGCGCGAGCTGGCCGGCGAGCGTGACGGTGTAGACCCATCCCTCGCCCAGCAGGACGACGTTCGCGACCAGCGCGGCGACGTGCAGGAACGGAGTCGCGTACCGCAGCGCGCGGTGGGAGAGGATCTCGAGCCCGTACGTGAGCCCGTAGCCGCGTGGATTCAGCATCCCGCCGCCCAGCACGGTCGGCCAGGCGTGGCTCATCATGCGCCGCTTGCGGCGGAACTCCCCCTCGATCGACGGCACCGGGCGCTCGACCGCGCGCGCTCCCGGCTCGTACACGGCCCGCCAGCCGCGCTTCACCATGTTGAACGGAAAGGAGAGGTCGTGGCTCGTGCGCGGGTCGAGCCGCATGTAGGCCTCGCGCCGCACCGCGTAGATCGCGCCGTTGCCGGCCGTCACCGAGCCGATGCGGCTCTCGAGCTCGCGCACCCAGTTCTCGTAACGCCAGTACGCGCCCTCCTGGTTGGACCCGTCCGGAGCCAGGTACGCGAGCTGCCCGCAGACGTAGCCGACGTCAGGATCCCCGAAGCGGCGCACCAGCTCACGCAGCGCGTAGGTGTCCCAGAACGCGTTCGCGTCGGAGAACGCGAGGATCTTGCCGGCCGCGACATCCGCGGCCGCGTCCTGCGCGGGCACCTTGCCGCGGCGCGGCAGGTCGAGCACCGTCACGCCGTCGCGTGCGTGCGCGGTGCCGTCGTCGGAGCCGTCCGACGCCACGATCAGCTCCAGGCGATCGCCGGGATAGTCGAGCGCGAGCATGTTCTGCACCTTTTCCGCGATCACCTCGCCCTCGTTGTGAGCCGCGACGATCAGGGTCACGCTCGGCGGCTCCGTGAGCGCAGCCGGCTCACGGCGCGACCGCACCGCGGTGAGCGCGCGCAGCAGCAGGCCGTACCCGGCGTGCGTGTACGCGATCAGGCCGATCGCGATCCAGAAGATCACGGCCACCGCGGTCACCAGCGCGGCTCCTCCAGCAGCCGGCTGTAGAGGTCCTCGGTGAGGGCCGCGACCCGCTCCCATGAGTGCAACTCGGCCAGGGCCGCGGCGGCGCGGGACAGCTCCTGCCGCGCCGCCTCGTCGTCGAGCAGCTCCGCCAACGCGGTGCGCAGCGACGCTGCGCTGCCCGGCTCGAACAGCCGCGCGGCGCCGTGCTCGGCGATCTCCGGGAAGCCGCCCACCGCGCTCAGCAGCAGCGGCCGGCCGAAGGCGAGCGCCGTGTACAGCACGCCCGACTGCTCGATCTCGCGATAGGGCAGCGCCACCACATCGGCGCGGCGGAAGTAGGCGGCCACGTCGGTGTCGGGCACGAACCGGGGGACCAATCGCATCCGGTCGGCGATGCCCAGCTCGCGGGCCCGCCGCTCGAGCGGCGCGAGGGACATCCGCGGCATCCCCACCACCAGCAGGACAGCGTCATCGGGAGCACCGGCAAGCGCCTCTACGAGCAGGTCCACTCCCTTGTAGGGACGCACGAGGCCGAAGAACAGCACCACCCGGCGACCCTCCAGGCCGGCCAGCGCAGGCGGCGCCGGTCCCTGCGGCATCCGGGTGAGATGCGTGAACGCGCCGTGGGGAATCACGTGGATGCGCTCGGCCTGCACGCCGGCCTCGGCGGAGACCCGCTCCGCGCCCGCGCGCGAGTGCACCACCACCGCATCGACTGCGCGCAGCACCGCCGGCATCCCGGCGCGCGCGCCCGCCCGGACCTCGCGCGGGGTCACGTCATGCGCAGTCAGCACCACGGGGCGCGGGAACCTCCGCACGAGCAGCCGGTCGAGGTTCGGGATCGGCAGCCACTGGAAGTGGACGACGTCGCCCTGCGCGCCGCGGGCGCGGCGCGCCAGGCGGAGCATGTCGGCCGGATGCTGGACGGCCTTGGCCGCCGCGCTGCCCGGCGCGAGCCGGTAGAAGCACTCATCACGCCTGTAGCCATGCGGCTCCGGCACCTCGCCGAAGCGGAAGTGGCTCGTCGCGAGGGTCACCTCGTGGCCCCGGTCCGCGAGCGCCGCGCACAGCGCGTGGTCGTAGGGCGGCGTGTAGGCGGGCGGGTCGACAACCGTCACGCGCATCGGCAGATTATGTTGGGCGAGCGCCGCAGGCGCGAAGCAGAGGACTTTAGGTGGCGGCGAAGCCGCCTCGATATTGGTTGGGCGAGCGCCGCACGCGCGACCCGAACGATGTGAACCGGCTCACGGGGGGTGTGAGTGGATTCACATCGTTCGCCGTGGGCCCCAGGGGCGAAGCCGCCCTGATTTATGTTGACGGGGCGTGTCAGCCGCTCCGGAGATCTCCATCTGCATCGTCAGCACCGACGCGCGCGAGGACCTGGTGCGCTGTCTCGGCTCGGTCTTCGCCCATCCGCCCGGGGTGTCCTTCGAGGTGCTGGTGCTCGACAACGCCTCGCAGGACGGCAGCGCCGATGCCGTGCGAGAGCGGTTCGGCGACTCGGTGGAGCTGATCGCGCTCGACCGGCGACGGGGCAAGGCCGAGAACGACTCGGAGCTGATGGCGCGCGGTCGCGGCCGCTACCTGCTCCTGATGAACGAGGACTCCGAGCTGACGGCCGGCGCGGCCAACACGCTGCGGGCGAGGCTCTCGGCCGATCCCGGCGCGGGCGTCGCGGGGGCGCGCATCGTCGACGCGGAGGGAGTGCAGCAGCCGTCGGCCTGGCGCTTCCCCGGCATCCTCGGCGCGCTGGCCGGAGCGCTCTTCCTGCACCGGCGCGTGACCGTGCAGAGCACGGGCGACCAGGTCCGCGAGGTCGGCTGGGTCCAGTCGGCCGGAATGATGGTGCGGCGCGCGGCGTACGAGCAGGTCGGCCCGCTGGACCCGCAGTTCTTCGTGTACTCGGACGAAGTCGACTGGCAGCGCCGCGCACGGGATGCGGGCTGGACCGTGATCTATGTGCCCGACGCGACGATCGTGCACCGCGAGCAGCTCTCGCACGGCGCGGGCGCGCGGCGGCGGATCGTCGAGTTCTCGCGCAACCGTGACCGCTACATGCGCAAGCACCACGGCCCGGCGGCGGCCGCGGTCGTGCGTGCCCTGACCGCGTTCACGTACGCGCTGCGCGCGCTCGCCGCGCTGGGCATGCGCGGGCACAGCGCGCGGCGGTACTGGTGGCATGCCTACCATTCCCTGCTTCCCTCCCGCGGCGAGGGCCTGCGCGAGGCGGCGGACGCATACAACCGACAGCTCGACCGTGGCGACCAAGGAGGCCGGCCGTGAAAGCGCACACCGTTTACCGCACGTTCCAGACCGCAGAGCGCCGCGAATGGGTGCGCATCACGGAGGACGTGCAGGAGGCGGTGGACGAGTCCGGCGTTGCGGAGGGCATGGCGCTCGTGTCCGCGATGCACATCACCGCCGGTGTGTGGGTGAACGACGACGAGCCCGGCATCCTCGAGGACACCCTCGAGTGGCTCGACAAGCTCGCGCCGCCGTCGTGGAAGCCTCCCGCAAACGACGTTGCGCGCGCGCTGGGCCCGGACCCCGGCGACTTCCGCCATCACCGGGGCGGCGAGGACAACGGCGACGCGCACTGGAAGAACCTGCTCGTCCACCATCAGGTGGTGCTGCCGGTGACGGAGGGGCGCCTCGACCTCGGGCCGTGGCAGCAGGTCTTCTACGCGGAGTTCGACGGGGGCCGGCGGAAGCGGCTGATCATCAAGGTGATGGGCGAGTGACCCCGATCTCGCGCACGTAGCCGACGAACCGGGGTATGCCGCGCACCCTGCGGCCCTCCTTCGAGACGAGGAAGCCGCAGCGGGTGTAAAGGCTGCGGGCCGGACGGTTGTCGACCTCCGTCTCGAGGCAGATCCGGATCAGGCCGAGGCGGCGTGCCTCCTCCTCCGCTGCCCCGAGCAGCGCCCGCGCGACGCCCTGCCGGCGGAACTCCGGCGCCGTGGCGAGGGCGTCGATGTACAGCGCCTCGTGAGGCGACTCCGGTATCGCGCGCTGCATGCGATAGACGAACACGAGGAGCGGCGGCCGGCGCAGCAGCGGCCGCGCGCGTAGGCCGAGCTTCACGTCGGCACGCCCGCGCGGCGCGCCCTCCCAGGAGGGGTAGCAGGCCATCACACCCGCCGTGCGGCCGTCGACCTCGGCCACGCGCACGACCTCGGCGCTGCCGCTGTGGCCGGTGCTGTCGAACGCCCGGCGGATCAGGTCCAGCGCGCGGTCACGGCCGCCCGCGAAGCGATCGTGAAGCTGCGGGTTGACGTCGTAAAGCAGCGGCGCGAGCGCATCCGCCTCCCCCGCGCGCGCCGGCCGGACCTGCACGCTCACGCGAGCACTTCGGCGACCGCCCGCTCGACGGCGGCCTCCGTGACACGCGGCTCGCTCAGCACGGTGTGGCGCGCGGGCCGCATCGACGGGGCGGCGCGCACGACCTGCACCAGCTCGCCGGCCGGCAGGCCGAACCCGCGGGCCGCTTCCTGCAGGCCCGCCGCGCGCAGGAAGTCGCGCAGCCCGCGCCAGTCGCCGCCCTGGAGGTGCGTCGCGAGCACCGCGCCGAACGCGACCTGCTCACCGTGCTGGGCCGTGCCCGGGTGCAGCGAGTCGAGCGCGTGGCTGATCAGGTGCTCGGACCCGGAGCAGGGGCGCGAGGAACCGGCGATCTCCATGGCGAGGCCGCTCAGCACCAGGCCGCGCAGCAGACGGTGGAGGAACTCCTCCGGCGGCGGCCCTCCGGTCAGCTCGACCGGCGGCGCGGCGTAGACGAGGTCGAACGCGCTCTGGGAGAGCAGCGCCGCAAAGTCGTCCAGCTCCTCGTCACCGGCCGCCGCGGCCAGCCGCCAGTCGTGCAGCGCGCACGCGTTGGCGAGCAGGTCGCCGAGCCCGGCACGGGTGCGCGCGACGGGCGCCGCGGCCACGACGTCGAGGTCCACCGCGACCGCGATGGGGAGCCGGCCGGAGCCGCTGCGCAGGCGCCCGTCCGAGTCGCGGATCACGCTCACCGGGGAGGCGATGCCGTCCGCCGTCAGCTGGGTGGGCACGACGATCAGCGGCAGCTCCGCCAGCGCGCACGCGGACTTGGCCACGTCGATCGTCTTGCCTCCTCCGACCGCCACGACCGCGTCGGCCTCGCGCAGCGCGGGCGCCGCGGCGATGCGCGCGACCTCCGATTCCGCATTCGTCCCGATGCCCAGCGGCTCTCCGGCCGAGCGGTGCAGCGCGGCCGACAGCTCGCGCGCGAGCGGCGCCGTGAAAGTCGCGCCGCTGACGACCGCGAGACGTTCGAACTCGAGGCCCGCAGCCAGCTCGTCCAGCGCGCCGGCGAGCTGGTCCCGGCCGCTCACCGCGCGCAGGTAGCGGGGCAGCTCCATGTAGCGCCGCCAGACCGCGACGCCGTGCCGCGCCGGTGTCGCGGCGGCCGAGCGGTCCGCTCTCATGCGACGCGGCCGAGCACCTCGCCGCGCGCCTGCGCGAGGTCCTCGTGGTCGTCGATCTCGATCCAGGCCAGCCCGTCCACCGGGACGAGCCCGACCGGAACGGCGGCGGCCAGCTCCTGGATCGCATCCTCGTAATAGACGTCGCGCGGGCCCTCCACGACGAAGCGCTCGAGCACGTCTGCCAGCTGCGGCCCGTGCGCCGGGTCGATCCGGGCCAGCCCGATGTACTCGGGGTATGGGCCGACCGGAGCCTCCTTGCTGAGAGCCTCCAGCCGCCCGTCCCGGGCCACCGCCTTCATCGACTCGGCGTCCACGCCGTGGTCGGAGGCGCACAGCACGGCAGAGCCGTGCGCGGCCACCAGCGCCCGCGCGATCGCGTCCTCGAACAGCACGTCGGAGTTCACGACGTAGCACCCGCGCGCGACCACGTCGCGCGCGCACCACAGCGAGTACACGTTGCCGTGCTCTGCGAAGTGCGGGTTGAAGCGCTCCGCCGTGACGAGGCCGCCGAGCGCCCGCAGCTCCTCGCGCGCGTGTCCCGTGACGGCCACCACCTCGTCGACGCCGGCGGCGCGCAGGCTGGACAGCGCGCGCTCCGCAAGCGAGACGCCGCCCACGTCGAGCAGCGCCTTGGGAGCGGCGTCGGTCAGCGGACGCAGGCGACGGCCTTCACCCGCGGCGAGGTAGACGACAGGAAGAACCGTCATGGCTGGGAAAGTATCGGTCATGCCCGTCCCCTCCATTCGCGAGCTGGAGGCGATCTGCGGCGGTGAGGGCCGGGATCCCGAGGCCCCGCGCGACTTCCGCAACGCCTATGCCGTGGTGATCCGGAAGCTGTCGATCCAGATCACGTGGCTGCTCCTGCACACGCGCATGAGCGCCAACACGGTCACGATCGGCGGGATCCTGATCGGCGTGGCGGGCGCCCTGATGCTGGCCTCGAACCACTTCTGGGTGCTGGTCGCGGGGCTCGCGCTGCTGCAGCTGTCGTTCGTCGTCGACTTCTCCGACGGCGAGATCGCGCGCTACCGGGCGCAGGTGGAAGGCACACCGACGAGCGCCGGCGGCGCGTACCTGGACTGGATCGGGCACTACTACGTGCCGGCGATCGCCATCGGGGCCGTCGCCTACGGCGCTTACACGCAGAGCGGGCACGACTGGCTGCTGCTCGCGGCAGTGGTCGCCATCCTGAACGTCGTGCGCGTGGCCTACTCCGCGCGCGACCACGTGCTGCTCGGCCTGTACCGGGACAAGCCGGAGCTGCGCGGCTCGCCGGACTTCCTGCGCGCCGTGCTTGCGCGCCAGGGCGGCGACCCCGAGCGGCTCGACCTCGAAGGGGACTACCGCGGGCGGCGCGCCGGCGCCGAGGGCACCACCCTGCTGTGGCGCCGGTGGACCAGCCTCGGGCAGCTGCTCGTGTTCCCCGGCTTCGTGAACCTGCTCACCCTGTTCGTGGGCATCGACCTCGTGCTGGGCGGCCTCGACGGCGAGTACCCCGTCATCGACCACGTGACCGGCCGCGAGGTGCTGGTCGGCCTACTGGGCGTCGTGCACCTCGTCCATCAGCTCCGTGCGGCTGCGCAGGGCTTCCAGGTCCTGCGGCGCCTCCCCTGACCGCACCAGCGCAACGCGCACCCGGTCGCGGATCGCGCGCAGCTGCGCCAGCTCGGCGGAGTGGAAGAAACCCGTCCCGTACAGCAGCGCCCAGAACAGCGGCACGAGCGCCGCGCGGGCCAGGAGCCCCACCGCCCCCGAGTCCGGCAGCAGCAGCTCACCCGCGGCGAACAGCGCCGCGGCAAAGGCCACGATCCTCGCGATCCGCCCCCACTCCAGCCCGAGTGGGAACACGCGCCGCGTGACGGCGTACATCAGGCCGACCATCACGAGGTACGCCACGACCAGTGCGATGCCCGCTCCCACGATCCCGTAGGGCGGGATCAGGACCAGGTTGAGGCCCACGTTGACCGCGAGCGCCGCTCCGGTGACCGGGAAGTTGTATTCAGTGCGCCCCACCCGGCCGACCGCCACGGACAGGACCAGGTACAGCGCATACAGCGCCACCCCCGTCGCGACCAGCGGCACCGCCTCGTAGGCGTCGAAGAACTCGGGCGCGGCGAGCGCGCGCACGATCCAGCGCGCCTCGAGCGACACGGCGAGCACGATCGTGAAGGAGACCAGCAGGTAGTACGTCACGACCAGGGAGTACGCACGCCGCGCGTCCTCGTCGGAGCGGATGGAGTACGCCAGCGGCGGCCATGCGAGGTTGAACGCGCGCACCACCACGGTCACGACCTGGCTGAACTTGACCGCGAGCGCGTAGAGGCCGGCCTCCGCGAGCCCCGCGAGCCGCACCAGCGCGACGCGGTCGATCACGTTGAGCGCATACAGCGACAGCTCGGCCGGCATCGTGGGCAGGCCGAAGCGCAGCATCGGCCGCACGGTCGCGGGCGACGGCACCAGCGCGACCCGCCGGCGGTGGACCCAGAACAGCACCGCGAGGATCACCGCGGAGCCGCCGAAGTTGCCGAGCAGGAGGCCGCGCGCGCCCTCGTCCGCGACCACCACGAGCCACACCGTCAGCGCGATCGTCAGCAGCACGTTCGCGATGCTGGCGGTGAAGTACGCGCGGGCCCGCTCGTCGAGGCGGAACAGGGCCATCATCAGCTCGTAGAGCGTGAACACCCACAGCCCGCCCGTCGCGATCAGCATCAGCTCCGTGTCGCGCCGGTCGAGCAGCGCTTCCGACAAAGGTCCGGCAAAGGCGGCGACGAGCAGTGCCCCCACGGTGATCGCGATGATCAGGAACGCAACCGCTGACCGGACGACGCGGTCCCTGTCCAAAGGCTGCTCGTCCTCCCGTTGGTAATAGAACCGCAGCAGCGCCTCGATGATTCCGAGCCGGAAGAAGATGCTGAGCGCCACCACGGCGGCCAGCAGCACCTCGGCCGCGCCGTAGTCGGCGCGCGTCAGGTGACGGGTGTAGAGCGGCAGCAGCGCGACCGCGAACAGCTTCGAGATCACGCTCGACGCGGTGTAGGCCGCGCCGGTCGAGGCCAGCCGCCTGAGGAACTCCGTCATCAGGTGGTCGCCGGAAGCGAGTCGCCCACGGGGGCGGCCGCGGGCACGCGCTCCTCACGGAGCTTCGCGAGCGGGGCGAGCGCCGCTCCTGCGGCGAGGATCACCCACGTGAACGGGTCCTCCAGGAACGCGGCGTAGACCATCGTGTGCACGAGCAGCGCAACGAACATCGCGGCCAGCGCGGCCCGCGCCACGCGCAGCGAGACGATGCGCCCGGCCGCCCGGTCGCCGAACAGCACGAACAATCCGGCCGCGACGACACCGAGGTAGGCGGCCAGCCCGACCAGGCCCTGCTCGGCCGCCACCGTGACCGGCATCGTGTGTGACGCCGACACCGCCTGCTGCTGGTTGCCCTTCTGCTCCTGCCGGTAGGCGCGCCCGAACGAGCCGGACCCGTATCCGTACAGCGGCCGGTTCGCGAACAGCTCGAGACCGCCGCCGATCAGGTCGGAGCGGCCGCTCGTCACTTCAGTCAGCCCGGACGAGCTGCCCAGGTCGATCTTCAGCGTGTCCTGGAAGGCGACCGCGATGGCGGCCGCAAGGGCGACTCCCGCTACCGCCGCCACGGCCGTGCGGCGGATGTCCCAGCGCAGCGCGGCCAGCACTGCCAGCCCGGCCAGCAGGGCCGCGAAACTCGACTGCGAGAACGTGAGCACCAGCCCTCCCCAGAGCACGGCCAGCACCGCCCCCGCGCCGAGCGCGATCTGCGGGCGGCGGGTCCAGAGCAGGAACGCCGCCACCGCGGTCATCACGAGCCCCAGGAACCGGCCGTACACGTTCGGATCCCAGAAGACGGAGTTCACGCGGAAGTAGGACTCGAACTGGTTGGCCGCGATCACCTTGGGGTTCCAGAACAGCTCGCGGCGGCCGTACTCCCAGAACCCGATCGCGCAGAAGACGAGCGCCAGCACCACCAGCACGCCCAGGCAAGTGAGGACCACCTCGCGCGTCCACTCCACCTCGCGCAGCAGGGCGAACAGCAGCGCGAACGGGACGAAGAAGAACACGACCTGTTCCAGCGCGGTGTCGAAGTCGCGCGAGTACAGCGCCTGGAGCGCGTACAGCACCAGGAACACGGCCAGCGCGAGGGTCAGCGGGCGCGCCGGGTCCTCCTGCGGCGCGGGCCGCTCCCGCCAGCTCCGCCAGACGAACGCGACGCAACCCGCCGCGATCACCAGATAGAGCGGTACCAGCAGGTTGGACGTGGTGCCGGCGGCCTCGACGGGCACGCGGAACGGCAGCACGGCCACGACCGCCACCGGCAGGCGGTGGGGCCGGGTGAGGAAGACGGACGCCAGCAGCCCCACCGTCAAGACGGCCGCCGTGCACAGGCCGGCGAAGCGCACGCCGTTGTCGGTCACGGCGTGCCACTGGTCGGTGTCCGCGATGTGATCGACGAGGATCACCGCCGCCAGCGCCAGCGCGAGCGCCATCCAGGCGCAGCGGCGGCGCGGATCGCGGTCGACCAGGACGCCCGCGGCCGCGAGGGCCGCCAGCGCGATCCCGGCCTTGGGCGCGGCGGCGCCTACCGCGAGAGCAGGACCCATAGCCGTCGCATTATCCGCTCGGCGGCGGGGGAGGTTGCAAGCGCGCGGCCGAACCCGTCGATGCCGACACGTGCCACGACGCCGTCCCCCTGTCGGTAGACGACCAGCGCCGCGCGCTCGGCCCCTGTGCCGGCGGCGGCGAGCACGCGCGCCCCGCGCAGCAGCCCGATCGACTCCTCGAGCGGGCCGAACGGGCCGAACACCGGCGGCACGTTCGCAAAGAACCGCGTCTGGTCGACCAGGACCGCGACCGGGGCTGGTTGGCGCTCGAGGCGCAGGCGCTCGCCGAACGGCGTGCGGCGCGCGCGGCGCGGCGCCGTGAGCTCCCGTGGGCGCCCGCGGCTGTCGGTGACGACGGCGACGCTCCACTCGAAGCCGTGACGGCCGATCCAGGCGAGGCGGCCGCCTCCTTCCACGTAGGCGGAGAGCATCCGCTGGACCCGCCGGGGAGCGAACCGCGGCGCGCCGGCATACAGCACGCCGTCCTGGGCAAGCGCATCCGCCCCGGTCTGCGCCAGCTCGAGGTCGGTCGTGATGTCGTAGCGCAGCCGCTCGCGGTCGAGGAACTGGAGCACGCCGGACTGGTCGGGCACGAACCCCGGCGGCAGGCCGTCCCCTGCGAACGCGCGCCGCACGTCGACGCGCCGCTGCCCGGGCAACACGTCCGGGTAGCCGTCGCCGTCGCGCTCGGTGCGGTTGCGCGCCTGCCAGCTGGCCGCCGGGAGCACCACGGTCACCCGTCGATCGCGCCTGCCGCGCACCGCGAAGGGCGTCGTGTACCGGCGCTGTCCGACGCGCACGCTGAGCAGCGCGACACCCGAGCGGCCGCGCGGGGCGCGCACCGCGAGCGTGGCCGACCGCCCTCTACCGCGCGCAGAGCTGCGCCGGGCCCCGAGCCGCCGCACGCTCCAGCGGTACCGGCGCCCGTCCGTCGCCACGTTGAACTGGGCGACCGTGCCGGCTCGCACGACGTCGGGCCCGCTGGCGGCGACGTAGGTGACGGCCAGCCCCGGGTTACCGCGCACCGCGCGGCGCGGAGGCGGCACGCGCCGCGGGCCCACGTTGCCCGCGGCGTCCTGCGCGCGCACGACCAGCAGGTAGGCGCCGGTCGGCGCCGCCCGGCCCCCGGTCACGCGCCCGTCCCATCGCACGGTCGTCTCGCCGCGCGCGATCTCGCGCCGCGCGACCATTCGCGGCGCGGCCAGGTCCGTGCGATACACGAGCAGCCGCGCCCGCCGCGACGGGCCGGTGAAGCGCAGGACCGCGCTGTTCGCACGGCCCGCGCCGTCCGGCGAGATCGAGTCCGGCGACACGTACCGCACGACCATCCGCGGCGGCGCGGTGTCGAGGAACAACTTGCGCGACGACGTGACCGTGCGGCCCTGGCTGCGAAGCCCGACGCGCAGGTGGTACTCCCCGTCGGGAGCGATGCCGCCGGCGTCGTCGCGCCCGTCCCAGTGAAACCGGTGGCTGCGCCGGCGTTCCAGGAAGACGTCTTCGACCAGGGTGCGCACCTCGTCGCCGTCCCGCGTGACGATCGACACCGTCGCCTCGTCGGAGCGTCGCAGCCGGAATGCGAACACCGCCGTGTCGAAGCGCCCGTCCCCGTTGGGGGAGAAGCTGCGCCGGAAGGTGAGCTGCTCGATCACCGGCGCCGCCCGCTTGAGCCGGGTGGTGACGAAGAACGCTGCGAACGTCGCGACGACGAGACCGGCGAAGACCAGGACCGGCACGGCGGCCGGGCGCCTAAGACGACTCACGCCATTCCATCCCGCCGCGAACCGGCCGTTCTGCGCGCAGAACGGCCGTTACTGTCTGTCCGTACCGACCAGGACCACGACATCGAACGAGCCGGCGATCTCCTGGTTGACCGAATCGACCGGCCCGGTCCGGTTGATGCCGAGCCGGTTCGCGACCGCGCGCGCTGCGCGTGCCTGGCCGGGCCGGTAGAGGACCTCGGACTCGGTCTGATCGACGCGCGCCGCGTTGCCGGTCGTCCCGGGCGTGAAGCCGCCGGCCGTCGCCTCCTCTGCCACCTGCGCGGCCAGCCCCTGCACGGTGGTGCCGTTCAGGACGGCGACGGTGACCTGAGACGGGTCGACGTTGGCCGCCTGGCGGCGGTCCTGGCGCCCGTTCTGGGACCGGTCCTCCCCGCGGTCCGAGTTGGTGGTCGATGCCGTGGTGCCGCCGTCGTCGCCGGTCAGCTGGATCACGCCGAACGCCACGCCGCCCGCGACCAGCAGGCCGGCGGCGCCCATCGCGATGTAGCGCGCATAGGGGATGTGGACGTTGCGGATCCGCTCGCGAAGCGGTTTTCGCTTGCGCGGCTCGCTCGCCTGGGAGAAGGGCGTGGCGGGCAGCGAGTGCTGCGCCGCGGGGGTCGCGGGCGCGACCTCGGTCGCGCGATCGCCCTGTTCCAGCTCGACAGCCCGTTCCGGAGCGCGGCCGGCCCAGTCGCGCAGCCGGCGCACGTCACGTGCCTGCGAGAAATACAGGAGTGCCAGGATCGCCAGCCCCAGGAAGGCGGCGAACCCGACATACGAGCCTACGCGCTCAACGAGTTCCACTGACTTACTTGGCCACGATGGTGCTGGCGGCCTTCACGTCCGGACCTGCGTCCACCTCGGTCGCGCGGCCGGAGTCGCCGAACGCCTCCCGGGCAAGCTCGCCCAGCGTCTGTGCCAGAAAAGCCTCGTCGCGGCGTGCGACCAGCTGCTCGACGCGTTCGAACACCGAGTCCACCCACTCAGGATCCAGGGCGGGGCGGTCGGCACGCAGGATGCGGTCGGCGTCCGTCGGCACCGGGCGCTCCGCCGCGTGGAAGAGCTCCTCGCGCAGCTTCTCGCCCGCCCGGCGTCCGACGATCTCGATCGGCACCTCGTCGGGGTCCTGCCCGGAGAGCCTGATCATGTTGCGCGCCAGGTCGATGATCTTCACCTGCTCACCCATCTCGAGCACGTAGGTCTCGCCGCCGGCGGCGAGGCGGCCGGCCCTGATGATCAGCTGCACGGACTCGGGAATCGTCATGAAATATCGCTGCATTTCGGGGTCGGTGACGGTCACCGGACCGCCCTGCTCGATCTGCCTGCGGAAGAGCGGCACCACGCTGCCGCTGGAGCCGAGCACGTTCCCGAACCGCACGGAGCAGAACACCGTACCGGGATGCCGGTGCCCGAGCGCCTCCACGACCCACTCCGCCATCGCCTTCGACGCCCCGAGCGCGTTCTCCGGGTTGACGGCCTTGTCGGTCGACACCAGCACGAACCGCTGTGTCCCGACCTCCGCCGCGGCGAGCGCGCACACGCGGGTGCCGATCGCGTTGTTGCGGACCGCCTCGAGCGGGTTCTCCTCGGTCAGCGAGACGTGCTTGTAGGCGGCTGCGTGGAACACCACGTCGGGGCGGAAGCGCTGCATCACGTCCCGCATCCGGTCCGCCTCCTTGCAGTCGGCCAGGATCGACTCGCAGGCCGTGAAGTGACGGTCGCGGATCAGCTCCCGCTCGATCTCGAACAGGTTGTCCTCCGCGTGGTCGATCAGCACGAGCCGCTGCGGCCGCACCCGGGCGATCTGGCGGCACAGCTCGGCGCCGATCGAGCCGCCGGCGCCGGTGACGAGCACGCAGCGGCCGGTCAGGTAGCCGCCGGTCAGCTCTGTCTCCATCCGCACGGGCGCGCGGCCGAGCACGTCCTCGACGCGCACCTCGCGCACCTGGCGGACGAGCTGGGCGCCGTTCTGGAGCAGCTCGAAGACCGTCGGCATCGTCCGCACCGGCACGCCGCGGGCGCGGCAGGCGCTGACCACCCGGGCGCGCAGGGTGCCGGGCGCCGACGGGATCGCGATCAGCACCTCGTCGGGCTCGACGTCCTCGAGCACGCGCGGCAGGTCGAACGTCGTGCCCAGGACCTCGAGCCCGCGGTCGATCCGCGCGCTCTGCTTGCGCTCGTCGTCGTCGACGAAGCCGACCGGACGCAGCCCGAGGTCGGGGTTGCGGAGGATCTCGCGCAGCAGCAGCCGGCCGCCGTCGCCCGCGCCGACGACCAGCACCGAGCGCGCGTCGCGCCGCGCGCGCCAGCCGCCGA
>DASRIA010000064.1:0-3364 GCA_035650255.1 Solirubrobacterales bacterium | reverse complement strand
GCGCCATGCCCGAGCCGCCCGCCACCATCAGTATGGGACGGTCGCTGTGGCGCAGGTGGAACGCCCCGTATGGGCCGGTGAAGCGCAGCTCGTCACCGGGCTTGATCTCACCGTCGAGCAGGCCCGAGAACCGCCCGCCGGGATAGTGCTTGATGATCAGCTCGATCCGGCCGTCCCCGGGCAGGTTCGCCATCGAGAACGACCGGCGCGCCTCGTCGTCGCCGGGAATCCAGACGTCGACGTACTGGCCCGGGAGGAAGTCGAAGCCGGCGGGCTCCGTCACCTCCAGCTCCAGCCGCCGGATGTCGTGCGTCAGCGCCTCGACCGCCGTCACCGTCGCGCGCCCGTCGCGGATCTCGTGCTCGAGCTTGTAGTTGTCGGGGTCGAAGTGCAGCAACTCGACGACGAGGTCCTCCTCTGGCATGGCGCGGCACAGCAGCGTGTAGCCGTTCGACTCCTCCGACTCCGAGAGCGCGAAGGTCGAATACGGCTTCAGCACGACCTCGCCCTCGAGCAGGTACGCCTTGCAGGCCGAGCACTGCCCCTCCCGGCACCCGTACACGAGGTTGTAGCCGTGCCGGAATGCCGCGTCGAGGACGGACTCCTCCTCGTCGCAGTCGATCTCCTCGCCGATCGGCTCGAAGAGGACCCTGGGACACACAGCGCTAGTTCCTCAGTGCGTTGCCTGCGCCTTGGCCGGCTTGCCGTTGCCGCTGCCGTTCGACCACGGCGCCGCGGCCCTCAGGCCGCCGTCGATGTGGCCGTTGGGCGACACCAGCCCCACAGATGAGCCGTTCGGCAGGCCCAGCTTCTCGGCGACCGTGATGTTCGGGCTCTGGATGTGGAAGTCCATGCTCTTCACGTCGTCGATCGTCCACATGTTCTCGTTCTCGAGGTGCGGCTGGGCGATCAGCGTCTTGCCGTCCGTGCGCAGGAATCCGAGGTCGCGCACCAGCTCCGACAATTCCCAGCCGTGGTAGCGGTCGAAGAAGTTGCGGTCGCCGACATAACGCCCGGGGTTCGACTCGTCGAGCCACATGCACTCCTTGGAGCAGTAGAACCGCGTGCGGTCGTCGACTGTGCGGTGGCACATGTCCTCCGGGAACACGCAGCCCATCAGGCAGACCCAGCACGACGGCGCGGCCTGGTCGAGCGCCATGTTCAGCAGGTGCTTGAACTGCTGCGGGTCGTGACGGGTGGCGCGGAACGCCTCCCACGGCGCCCCGTACTCCGCGTACCAGCCGGGGTACTTCGCCTCCATCCACTCGAAGTCGCGCTCGTTCAGCGGCTCGGTGCGCCAGAAGTGCAGCATCCAGAACGCCGCCGAGCTGAGCATGTTCTTGTGCACCATGCCGCCCTTCAGGCGTGCCTTCGCGCGGTCGAACATCTCGGCGGGGAAGTTGAGGCCGAGCTTGCCGAGCTTCAACACGTACGAGCGGTACCAGTCGTTCTCGATCCAGCGCTCCCACTTGTCCAGGTAGCTCTCGGGGTCCGAGCGGTCGTCGGAGCTGTACTCCATGATCGCCGAGCCGAAGCCGTCCAGATACGCGTGGTTGATCCACCACGCCTGCGCGAGGTCGCGCTCGATCAGCGCGGCGTTGTCGTCCTCCTGCAGGACGGTGAGCAGCGTCGCGTAGCCGTTCGAGATGTGGCGTGCCTCGTCGGACTGCACGGACAGGTAGGTAGTCGGGAGCGTGAAGTCGCCGTTGCGTGCGCCCACGTCCGGCAGTGCGACGAAGGCGATGTTCGTGAACGCCGTCTCCGCGACCACCATCAGCGTGAAGGCGCACTGCACCGGGTCGCCCACGATGAAGTGCGAGAGCATGTTGAGCGCCTGGCGCGTGCCGGGGTCCTTGGAGAGAGTCGCCGGACCGAGGTGCCAGCCCGACGGGTCGGGCACGTGCTTCGCGTACCAGCGCGCAAGCGCCATCTGCATCCCGGTGTGGCGGATCTCGTCGACGAACTGGACGTGGTAGCCGTTGCGCAGCTCGTTGTTCGGGATCGAGTCGATCAGCATCGACATGCAGCGCCCGGCGCCGACCTCCGCGTATGCGGTGGTGACGATGTACGGCTTGATGATCTCCATCCAGCGCTTGCCGGTCTTGCTGGTCATCTCGGCGCGCACCGCCGCGTCGTGTCCCCCGTAGACGCGTTCGTCCTTCTCGAGCTCCATCGGGAGGTACTCGCGCATGATGTGCTTCATCGGGTCCTTCGCCTTGAGCGGGAACGTGTAGCGCGACGGGTACTTGTCCGCGGGCTGGAAGTAGTCGGGCTCCCAGCCGAGCTGCGAGATGCGATCGTGGGTCTTGGTGATGCTGCGGCGGCGGGTGGTGGTGGCGCTCATCTGGGGCTCTCCTCCCGGCTGCTCTGCCGGCGTCCGCGAAGGGCATCGTGTTGGCGTGGCGAGCGCCGACCATATAGGCTTACTGACGTCGTGTCAATAACCCCGCCAGCCAGCACTGCCCGCCGCCGGCGCTCTCCCGAGTCGGCCGAGCGGGAGATCCTCGACGCCGCCGAGGCCTTCCTGCGCGAGCGGCCCTTCCGGGACCTGACCGTCGACGAGGTGATGGCGCGCACGACCCTCTCACGTCCCTCCTTCTACGTCTACTTCCGGGACCGCCACCACCTGGCGGTGCGCCTGGTGGAGGGAATCGGCGACGCCTTGTTCGAGATGGCGCAGCGGTGGCTGGCCGCGACGGCCGAGGATCCGCGGGCCGGCATCCGGGACTCGCTGGACGGGGTGGCGAAGGTGTACGACGAGCACGGGCTTGTCCTGCACGCGATCGCCGACGCAGCGGGCCACGACCCGGAGGTGGAGCGCGTGTACCACGGATTGATCGAGCGCTTCGTGGCCGCGACCACGGAGCGGATCGAGGCCGACCTGGCCGCCGGCCGCGTTTCCGGGCTGGACCCCGCGCCGACCGCGGGCGCCTTGGTGTGGATGAGCGAGCGCTACCTGCTGATGACGCTCGGGCGCGAACCACGCGAGCCCGTCGACACGGTGGTGCAAACGCTTTCGACAATCTGGGTACGCACGCTGTACACCGCCGCTACATAGTTCACACCCACGTAACGCGCCACCCGCCACCCTCCGGCGGTGCGACATTTTGTGGTTCCTATAGACACCCCAGGCCGCGCACCGGAGGTGGCGATGGCAGAGGTGGCGGCCCGGCAGCATGGAGTCATCAGCCGGTCACAGCTAATGGCGCTAGGTCACACTGCGGAGTCGATCAAGCGTCGGCTGCGAATCGGACGACTCCATCGGATCCATTCCGGGGTCTACGCCGTCGGGCACACCGCATTGCTTCCGGGCTCTCGCTACATGGCCGCGGTGCTGGCCGTTGGTGACGGTGCCGTGCTCAGC
>DASRIA010000063.1:0-2719 GCA_035650255.1 Solirubrobacterales bacterium | reverse complement strand
TGAACGTCGAGGATGCCCTGCGTGTCGTTCGCGTTCCCGGCTGCCACGGCACCCGAGTCGATCGTCAGGCGTTGCGGGTGGTACCACGCGGTGCCGTCGCGGCTCTGGAGACCCCATCCCGAGAACATCTCGGCGTAGCGCGTGATCGGCGTGAGCGCGCCGGCGCCGTCCCAACCACGCGGATCGCCGCTCTCCTTGAGCTGGCCGAGGTGCGCCTGGGCGGCGCGCAGGCCCATCGGTGACGTCTTGACGTCGAGGGCGTACCCGTATTGCCCCTCGTTCGTCGGCGCCACCGGGGGCTTCAGGTTGGCGGGCAGCGCCGGCCACGCATAGCCGAGGGAGGGGTTGTTGGGCGCGATCTTCACGCCGGTCGAGCCCGTCGCGTTGAACAAGCCGGCGTACGGCGCGGGGATGCCGCCGAACGTGAGCCACGGCGAGCCGTTCTGGAGCGCCTGCAGCTGCAGGTTCGCCTGGTCGGGGCTCGACGGCGTGGGGCTGCTCCCGCCGTCGATGAACACGAGCCCCGACAGGTCCTTCGCGCCGGGCTTCCCGTTGAAGTCCCAGGTGGCATACGCGGTCGTGATCGACCCGCCGAGCGAATGGCCGCCGAGCACGACCTTGCCGCCTTCCTTCTTGGCCGCTTCGACGACGCGCCGCATGTCCTCGACCTCCACGTTCATGCCCCAATCGCGTGCGAACGCGACGTCGGCGTCCGGGATGAACTGGAAGTGCTTCGTGATGCTGGGGTCGGTGACGAACCCCAGGTAGTAGTCGAACAGCTGTTGCGGAGTGGCCTTGCCCTTCTTGGCCTGGTTCAGCACCGAGTGGTCCTCGAGGAAGTTCTCGCGGCGCTCGATCGCCCAGACCTGCCAGCCCTTCGATGCGCGGACGATGTCCTTCGCCAGCGGCTCGAAATAGGCCGCGCTCGCGGAGGTCCCGGGCACGAGCACGAGGACGTTCTCGGCGTCGCTGGGGCCGGTCTTGATGACGCCGACCTTGTTGTACTTGGCGGGCGTTCCCGGCGCGTTGAAACCCTGGAGCTGCTCGAACTTGACGTCGATCTTCTGCCCGCCGCCCGCGCCGGCCGACGGCGCGAGCGTCGCCGCCGCGAGCACTACCACCGCGACGATCGACAGGAGCCTTCTGACGGTTGCGGTCATCCGTGTTCCTCCTCGAGGAAGTCGACGATCGCTCGAGCAAACGCGGGGTCGTACGGAGCGCCGAGGTGGTCGCCCGCAACCGTCACCGACCGGGCGGACGGCAGTCGATCGGCGAGCTCACTCGGCGACCGGATGAGCCTGTCGGCATCACCCGCGAGCACGAGGGTGGGCACCTTGATCGCGTCGAAGCGCACCGCGTATCGCAGCGCGTCGGACCGGCTCAGAGCGGCGAGCGCATGACGGTCGGCGCTCGTGTAGTCGGCGAACTCGCGGAATGCCTTCCCCGCGACGTTCTCGATCGAGGCCGGGTCGTCGGCGAGGAGCGCGGTTGCGATGGCCTCGGGCGCGCGTCCACCGGTGCGCGGCGGTGTGACGGTTGCGCCGACGCCGCCGAGCACGAGGGAGCGCGTGCGTGGCTCGTCGGGGACGAGTCGCGCCGCGACCATCGAGCCCATCGAGTAGCCGACCACGTCGACCTGCTCGATGCCGAGGTGGTCGAGGACCGCCTGCGCATCGCGCACCATGGTGTCGCCGGCGTACCGGTCGGGTTCGTGCGGCTTGTCGGACGCACCATGACCCCGGGCATCGGTCGCGATGACGCGCCGGCCCGCGCCCGTCAGGGCGTCGATGACGCGCGGGCGGGCCCAATTGAGCCCGTGGTCGGCGGCGAAGCCGTGCAGCAAGAGCACCGCCGGTCCCGAGCCCTGCACGGTGTACGCGATGCGGGTCCCGTCGAACGAGCGGATGAAGTCAGGCGGCACTGAGGGATCGTTCCGTCGCCGATTCGAGCTCGACGCTGAGCGCGTCGAGATCGAGCGAGTCGGGATCGGTCACGGCGAGAAGGGAGACCCCGCGCAGCGTGCCGATCAGCAGCGCCGCCTGCGCCGCAGGATCAACGTCAGCGCGGATCTCGCCGCGTTCGATTCCCTCGAGGATGTAGTGCTCGACCATCGAGCGGACGTTTCGGTGCACTCGATTGATCGCGGGGAGGAACGCGGGCTCCGAGCCGAGGGCTTCGCCGAGGAGCACGCACGCGGCGCGGACCTGGAGCTCGGGGCCGCGCAGGCTGTCGACGTAGACCCGCAGCCAGATGAGCAGCGCGGGCAGGCCTTGGCGTTGCTCGAGGGCGGGCTCGAACAGCCGGGTGCGGAACCGATCTACGAGGTAGTCCGCCAGCGCGAGGAGCAGGCCCTCCTTCGATCCGAACAGGTAGGTCGGCAATCCCCGGCTGCATCCGGCGGTGGCTGCGATGTCGGTGAGACTGGCGCGGGCGGTGCCGCGGGTCGCGACCAGCGTGGCGGCCGCTTCGAGGAGCCGTCCCTCCGAGGCCGCCCGCCGCTCCGCCTGCGTGCGCCGCGTCCGCTCCCTCACCGCCGGCACGAGCCCCCCGATCGCCGTGCGACTGTCTGCTCCGCTGCTGCGGTCAGATGCGCGTCACATCCTGACCCAGCGTTCAGCATCTGTCCACTGCGTAAGCTCCGGCGGATGGAGATGCGCAAGCTCGGGTCGCTCGAAGTGACGCTGGTCGGGCTGGGGTGCAACAACTTCGGGATGCGCAT
>DASRIA010000062.1:0-34964 GCA_035650255.1 Solirubrobacterales bacterium | reverse complement strand
GCGGCCTCGAGATCGCGGTACGGGGCGGAGGCCACAACGTGGCCGGCACCGCGGTGTGCGACGACGGAGTCGTCGTCGACCTCTCCGCGATGCGTGCGGTATCGGTCGATCCCGGCGAGCGCACGGCCCACGTACAGGGTGGCGCCCTGTGGGGAGACGTCGACCACGAGACCCAGGCTCACGGGTTGGCTACCACCGGAGGCATCGTGAGCCACACCGGCGTCGGCGGCGTCAGCCTGGGGGGCGGCATCGGCTGGCTGATGCGCAAGCATGGGCTCACCGTCGACAACCTCGTGGAGGCCGAGGTCGTCACCGCTGACGGGAACATCGTCCGAGCATCGACCGACGATCACCCCGACCTGTTCTGGGCGCTGCGAGGCGGCGGGGGAAACTTCGGCGTGGTCACCTCGTTCCGGTTCGCGTTGCACCCCGTCGGTCCCACCGTCATCGCCGGTCCCGTGTTCTGGGCGGCGGAGGACGCGACCGATGTGCTGCGCTTCTACAGGGAGTTCGTCGCCGACGCGCCCGACGAGCTCGGGACCGTCGTCCGGCTCGGCACGATCCCGCAGCAGTCGGCCATCAGACCCGAATTGCACTTCCGACCGGCGATCGCGGTGGCCTGCTGCTACGCCGGACCCGTGGAGGACGGTGAACGCACCGTTCGTGCGCTCCGCCGGTTCGGCACCCCGCTCGTAGACCTGGTCGGGCCCACCCTCTACGTCGACCATCAGAGCGGCATCGACGACACCGTCCCGCACGGATGGCACTACTACTGGAAGGCCACGAGCCTCACAGGTCTGTCCGACGAGGTCATCGACGTCGTCGCCGATCACGCCTTTCGCGCCGGGTCGCCGAGGTCGTACTCGGCGATCTTCCACATGGGTGGCGCGGTCGCAGGGGCCCCTCGGGATGCCACGGCGTATCCCGGCCGCGACGTCACCCACAACCTCGTCGTCGACGCCGTATGGCTCGCGGACGAGGACGTCACGGTCGGCGCGTCCGAGCCCGGCTGGGCGAGGGGATTCCTCCAGGCTCTCCGACCACACCGCGCCGGCGTCTACGTCAACTTCCTCGACTCCGACGATGACAGCAGCCGCGTTCGTGAGGCCTACGGCGAGGACACCTACCGGCGGCTCGCCCAGATCAAGGCGAGATACGACCCCGACAACGTGTTCCACAACAACAAGAACATCCTGCCCCGTGATCGGGGCACCTGAGGCACGGCGCCCAAGGGTCGATCAGCTGACTGGTGGCTGTCCTGGGCGACGTCGACGCCGGCCGACGGAAGCAGCGTCACCGACGCCCGTGGCCAGGTCGGCGGTCGCCCAGGACGCCTGGTCAGAAGGTGCCGGGGATGTTCGCTCTCGCGCCGCTGGTCTCGTCGACGAGGCTGACGTCGGTGAACTGCACCGTCATCGGCGGGCTGCACTCGGGCTGGAACGTCGCCGTCACCGACAGCGTGCCCTCGGCCTTGCCGTTCTGCACCGGGAAGTCACCCGCGGCCTGGACGCTCTCCTTGTTCACGGCCTTCGGATGCTTGCCGCCGTTGTTGACGCACAGCGCGGTGGCGCTGAGCACCACGTGGACCTGGGCCTCGTTGCCGAGCCCGGCCTCCTTGAAGGCCACGCTCAGGGTGTTGCCCGAGCGTGATGCGTCGGCCGTCACGAAGTGCGGGTTACCTGCGAACGCGGCCTGGCTGCCGAGCAACAGAGTCATGAGCGCGGCAATGACACCTACACCAAAGCGTTTCATGGGACCGTCCTCCCTGCTTCCGCCCGTCGGCGTCACCCACCGTGGCGCCGATACCACTCAAGCTAAGCCTTCGACGTTAAACGACGATGAAAGAACCCCTCGGGGTGCGTCTCGTCAGCCGACGATCTTCGTGGCCCAGTCGACCAGGGTGTCGGTGAACAGCCGGGGGTCCTGGCCGTGCATCGAGTGGCCCATGCGGTCGAACGACCGGTAGTCGACGGGCACGCCGGCGTCCGCGAGCAGGTCGAGGGCACGCCTGGCCTGTACATCGGAGAGCGCGCCCATGAGCACGCCGCTGTCCTCGTCGATGCGGCGGAAGTGGTGGGTGAAAAGGACCGGCACCTTGACCGCCTCGAGCATCCGCTCGTGGTCGCAGGCGGCGGCGACCGTGCCGGTCCAGAACGCGCGTGCCCACTCGGGGTCGTACTCCTTGAGGTTCTGGGGCGGTTCCTCGGGTGGGGTGAACAGCGACTGCATCCAGGCCGGGAGGATGTCCGGCGCAGCGGCCCGCAGGCCGTCCCAGTCGCCGACGCTCCACTGGTCGCCGAGGAAGGTGCTCCACAGCCGGAACGACGCACCGACCCCCTGCCGCAGACCCTGCCCCGTGGCCGGCTCCGTCTCGGAGGCCCACAGGGGCGGGTCCTCGTAGTGCGCGGCGATGACCAGGCCCGGCTTGGCGTACGCAGACAGCCATGCGGCGAGGACAGCGCCGGAGGAAAGCCCGCTCACGAAGGTCGGTCGCCCGATTACGATGTCGATGAAGCGGACGAGATCGTTGCCCATGTTGTCGAGCGTGTACCGGCCCGGGGTTCGGGTGGACCGCCCCTGGCCTCGCAGGTCGACGGCGAAGGCCTGAAAGTGTTCGGCCAGCATCGGCAGCGCGTGCTCGTAGCCCCACCACGACTCGGTCTGGCCGGGGACGAGCAGGAGCGCGGGCCTCGACGGGTCGCCGACGGTGGCGTAGTTCATCCGAACTTCGCCGAGGTCGGCGAGCTGCTCGAGGAAGTCGTGGGGGACGTAGGTCTCGTCGGGGTTGTGCGGGCCGAAGCGGTTCCGGTACGTCGCCATCAGGGCTTTCCTCCTGTCGGAACGATCTCCCACACCTGCACCGTCGCGTCCTCCGCGCTACGGGCCGCCGCGAGCACGCGAGCGCCGTCAGCGACGCACCCGGCGAGCTGCATCGCCAGCATGGTGCCCTCGGGCCCGCCGCCGGCCACCACGATGGGGGTCTCGTCCACCGGCGGCCTCAGTGGTTCAGTGGCGCGAGTGCGGCTCGCCGGCCAGCTCCAGCACCTGCTGGAAGGTGGGGCGGTTGGTGGAGCGGATGGTGTCGGGGATGAGGCCGGGGGTGAACCGGGTGCGGGCCGCGGTGCCCGTCCAGCTCGACGGGTCCGGTCCCTGGTCCACGGCCAGGTCGCCGGCCACCTGCTCGACGACCGCCCACAGGGCGGCTCGGCAGGCGTCGAGCGAGCCATTGCCGCAGTAGCTGAGGTTGAACCGGCCAGTGACCGGCTCGCCGAGGAGGGTGCGCAGGTCCTTGTCGACGTACGACTGGCCGGCTGCTCCGCTCAGGCTTCGGACGTCGTCGAGATCGTCGGTCAGGTCGCCGTACACGGGCTGCATGACCGCGCGGGCGACGGGCTGCCACAGGGCGTCCGAGATAACCGGGCCGGCGTCGTCGTAATCGCCGTCGAGGTCCGCGTCGAGCCGCGGCGCGTCCCGCGCGACCCAGTCCTCGAGCACCGCGACGGTGCTGTCGGCCAGAGCGCTCGGGGCGGCGCCGCTGCGGAGCACCCGGCTGACGATGGGCCACACGAGCGAGCGGACGTCCTCGGTGGCGGCCCGGTTCATGACGCCGACCGTGTCGGCAAGCGTCGGGTGGTCCGGCCACTGGTCGAACAGCTCCACGCGGTGCGCCGACCCGAACGGTGCATCGTCACCGTGCATGAACCCCGGCGCCGACCGGTTGTTCCAGTTGAGCAGGAGGTCGCCGGCGCCCCGCACCTCGTGGGGATGCTCCCGCAGGGGCAGGAAACCCCGCCACTCGTAGTCGCCCGTGCCGAGAGTCGGGAGACGTCGGTCCAGGCCACGTGCTCGCCGTGGGAGGAGCCCGGACGAGAAGTAGGCGGTCTCGGTGCGGGACGCGTAGGCCCAATTGAACGTGAACTCGAACTGGTTCGCCGTCTTGAAGAACTGCCGCGACGTGTCGGCGCTACCCTCGGTCATGTCCTTCAGCGCGCCGAGGTTCAGTGCGTCACGTCCGAATGTCGAGCGCTGGCGGCTCAGGGCGTAGGGCTCCCCACCGACCGTCGCGGTGCCGATCACCGGACCGTGCACCGATCGGGGATAGCGGATCGGCGTGCCGTTCAGCGTGCCGGCGTCGAAGACCTCGAACGGCCGGCACGCGCCCTCGAACAGGTAGTGGGTCGACGCGCGGGTGGGCGGCGTGCCGTCGGGGTTGCACAACTGCTCGGCGAACACGTCGCGCACGTCGTGGTTGGCCGACGTGAGACTCCAGGCGTAGTCCTGGGTGCGCCCGATGAGGATGTACATGGCGGCGGCAGGCACCGCCACGCCCTGGGCTTCGATGCCAGGTCCGCTGAGGTGGATCTGCTGCACGATCTCGGGATAGAAGTACCCGAGCTGGGGGCCCATGACGGCGAGCGTGTTGCCGGTGGCCGATCGCTTCGGGTCGACCAACAGGAAGTTCGACGCTTCCCTGGACCGCACCGGCCCCGCCGCCGGATAGGTGGCGTCGACCAGCCCTGCGGTCGACGCGGACGGCGAGGCTGCCGCCGTCGCCGGCTGACGCGGGTCGAGCGACTGGATGGAACCGGGGTCGACGACCACCGAACCGGTGACCCTGCCGCCGGTCCGTGGTCCGTAGTTGAAGCGCCGCCCGATCGTGGTGGGGGCCTCGGGATCGTCGGCGAGCATGGCGTCCTCCCACGCCTGCGCCCCCAGCTCGGGGCCGAGGCCCTCCTGCAGATCCGCCAGCAGCTCGGCGTTGGCGGCCTCGGCGCCCCCTCCCCCGCCGAAGATCGACCCGATGAACGCCGTCACCGCGACGACGTCGTTGACGGTGGCGGGCGGCAGGTCGATCCCATGCGCCGCCCAGTACGCGTTGATGCCGTCGGCTTCGGCCTGCGCGTCGGCGACGATCTCGCGACCCTTGTCGCCGTAGGTCTCGACGAGGAGATCCACCTGGTCCGACACGAGCTGCTCGGTGGCCGGGCTGGGGACGAACGACTGACCGCTGGTCACCAGGCCGAACGCGTCGATGCCGGGGACGTCGGCGACGGCAGCTCGCGCCGGGCCCCTCCCCAGCTGGAGCAGCAGCCCCCGGTCGCGGGCGGTCACCCAGCCGGCGCCGAAGGCGAGGTCGGCCCTGGTCCGGCCAGAGATGTGGGCGACGCCGTACTCGTCGTAGAGGATCGTCGTGCCGGGACGACCGGTCGGCTCCTCGCGGGTGGCGCCCACGGGCGCGAAGTCCTCAGGGAGGAAGTTCGCATCGATGTCGGCGTCCGAGACGTCGCCGCGCAGCGGCGTGAGCGCGTCGTAGAGCGGGATCTGGTCGCGCGACTCGTCGGTCGTCGGCAAGCCGCCGTAGTTGCCGGGCGGGAGCACGTAGTAGGCGCGGTCCGCGTCCGGCGATCCCGGAGGACCGGGCTGTCCGGCGGCGGGCACCGCCACCGCCGACGCGCCCACGGTGACGGCCGCTGCGACGAACGCAACGAGGTGACGAGGTCCGACGCTCACACGATCCCCCTGGATGCCGCGCCCCACCATCGGCAGGCTGACCTGGGGCGGGGCATCGATGAACCTAGCACCAGCGCGCACCTGCGCCGATGGACCGGACCGACGTCGGGCGTGGTGCAGACGGGGCGTGCTCCTCGCCCGGGCGTCGCAGCGCCGCCACCGCCACCAGCCGTGGTTGTCGGCTGCGATGACCACGCCTAGAGTCCCGCGCCATGCGGGTGGTGGTGCTAGGTGCGGGCTTCGGTGGGCTGGAGTTGACGACACGGTTGTCCGAGGCGCTCGGCGACGACGGGGAGATCGTGCTCGTCGACCGGAGCGACGGCTTCGTCTTCGGGTTCTCGAAGCTGGAGGTGATGTTCGGGCGGGCGGTCCCCGAGGCGGTGCACCACCCGTACCGCGACGTCGTCAAGCCGGGTGTCCGGTTCGTGCAGGCCGACGTGCGGGCCATCGACCCGGTCTCCCGGCGGGTGGAGACCGACGCCGGCACGTTCGAGGCCGACGTGCTGGTCGTGGCGCTGGGCGCCGACCTCGATCCGGCCGCCACCCCCGGGCTGCTCGAGGGCGGCCACGAGTTCTACACCGAGGCCGGTGCCTTCGCCGTGGCCGACGTCCTGGCGGCGTTCGACGGCGGCCGCGTGGTCGTCGGGGTCACGTCGACGCCGTTCAAGTGCCCGCCGGCACCGAGCGAGACCGTGCTGCTGATGCACGACCTCCTCACGCAACGGGGATGCCGGGACCGATCCGAGATCGCGCTGGTCATGCCCCTCCCGGTGCCGATCCCCCCGTCGCCGGCGGCCTCCGAGGCCCTGCTCGCAGCGTTCGCCGAGCGGGCCATCAGCTGGCATCCCGAGACGCTCATCCGGGCCCTGGACCCCGACCGCCGGACCGCCGTGCTTGCCGGCGGGGACGAGCTGCCGTACGACCTCTTCCTCGGCGTGCCCGTGCACCGGGCGCCGGCCGTGGTCCTCGAGGCCGGGATGACCGTGGACGGCTGGATCCCGGTCGATCCGCTGTCGTTGGAGACCGCGTTCCCCGGCGTCTATGCCGTCGGCGACGTGACCAGCGTCGGCACCCCGAAGGCCGGCGTGTTCGCCGAGGGCCAGGCGGCCGTCGTCGCCGAGCGCATCCTGGCCCGGGCCCGGGGCGAGGCGGAGGAGTCCGAGTACGGCGGCCGGGGCGTCTGCTACCTGGAGTTCGGGGAGGGTCGCGTGGCGGGCGTCGACGTGACGTTCCTGAGCGGCAGGCCGCCGACCGGCGGGTTCGAGGGCCCGAGCGAGGCGATCGCGGCGGACAAGGCCGACTTCGGCACCAGCCGCATCCGGCGCTGGTTCGGCCGGGAGTGGGCGATGGGTTAGGGGGCCACGCCCGCCAGCTCCGCGGCATTGGCGAGGGAAGAGAGGTGGTCGTCGACGCCGTCGAGGCCGACGGCCATCGTGTCGATCGACACGTGGGTGGCGCCCGCCTGGCGCCACTTGTCGAGCTGCCGGGCGAACCGGGCCGGGTCCGCCGGGTCCCAGCGGACGCGGCCCTCCATCCCCAGCTTCCCGGGATCACGGCCCGCCTGCTCGGCCGCCTCGGTGATGAGTCCCACCGCGCGGTCGAGGTCGTCGCCCGGGCGGACCTGCGGGAACCAGCCGTCCGCCATCCGGCCGATGCGGCGGTACGCGGCGTCCGACGCGCCGCCGATCCAGACCGGGATCGGGCGCTGCACCGGGGGCGGCGCCAGGCCCGCGCCGGTGATCGTGTCGAACTCGCCGGCGTGCGTGACCGACGCCTCCGTCCACAGCCGCCGCAGCAGGCCGATCTGCTCGGACAGCCGGCGGCCCCGCTGGTCGAACCGCTGGCCCAGCGCCTCGTACTCGACCGCGTTCCAGCCGAGACCGACGCCGAGGCGGAACCGGCCTCCGGCCAGCAGGTCCACCTCGGCCGCCTGCTTGGCGACGAGGGCGGTCTGGCGCTGGGGCAGGATGATGATCCCGGTGACCAGCTCGATCGCGGTCGTGACCCCCGCGAGGTACCCGAACATCACGAACGGCTCGTGGAACGTCGTCGCCAGGTCGTAGGGACCGTGCCACGGCGCATGGACGGCCGGGTCGGCGCCCAGGACGTGGTCGTACGCCAACAGGTGCGAGAACCCGAGCCCCTCCACGCCCTGCCCGTACGTCCGTACGGCAGCGACGTCACCGCCGAGCTCGGTCTGGGGGAACACGACACCGACGCGCACGCCGGCACGCTATCCGGGCAATCCCGTCTCCCGGACGGTGATGCTGAGCCGGCCCGGGGGGAGGCCGAGGCCGTCGGGGGCGGTGCCGTCCACGACCTTGGGCACGCCGTGGAAGATCCGCCGGTTCGGTCCCCCGAACACCAGGAGGTCGCCGCTGCGCAGCTCGACGTCGGTGAACGGCCCGGTTCGCCGGTCGACGCCCGAGAGGCGGAAGGTGCAGGCGTCGCCCAGGCTGATCGTCACGACGGGGGCGGCCGCCGGTTCCTCGCCGTCCTGGTGGAGGCCCAGCCGGGCACCCGGTCCGTAGAGGTTGACGATGGCGGCGTCGGGTGCGAACGCCTCGGCCGCGGCGGGCCCGTACGCGGTCCCGACGGCGGCTCGGGCCAGCGCCACGATCGTGCCCGGGAGCGGTTTGACGGGCGCGCCGTCGGTGTCCTCTGCGGTGCGGCTGTACCGGTAGGGCTGCCAGTGCCAGCCGAGGCACACCGACTGGACGCTCATCAGATGGCCGGTCGGCACCCTCGGGTGCCGCAGCCCGGCCGGCGGCTGCGCCCACTGCCGGAACTCGGCGACGAGGCGGCGTTGGGCGTCGAGGTCGAGCCAGTCGGGCTCGTGCACCACGGCCGGCAGCACCTCGCGCCGGTGACGGCCACGGTCCTCGTCGGCCCGGAAGGGCATCGCAAGCTGCCGGTCCGTCCCGGCCGCGGCCGGTCCCAGCACCGTGGGCACGCCGCCGAGCCGGCTGCTGGCGCCGCGGCGGCGGGCGGTGGGTGGTGGTTGCATGCTCTGACAACGTCGGGCACACGCCAGCCGTGAGATCGATCCATCGCGTCGAGGTAGAGACCTGGCTGGTCACGATGGCCGCTCAGCTGACGTCGGGCGGGCTCCGCCACCGGGGCCATGATGGTGGCGAACGTCCACGACCAACGGAGCACCACGATGAGCCGCCACATCCAGGTCACCTTCGACGCCCACGACCCGCGGGCGCTGTCCTCGTTCTGGCGGGACGTGTTGGGGTACGTCCACCCAGGCCCGCCCGGGGTCGACCTGCCGGAGGGCGCCGACCCGCTGGCCGCCTGGGACGACTTCCTCGCTCGCGCCGGCGTGCCCGAGGACCAGCGCAACACGCGGTCGGCCATCGAGGACCCCGACGGGGAGGGCCCCCGGGTGTTCTTCCAGCAGGTGCCGGAGGACAAGGTGGCCAAGAACCGCGTCCACCTCGACGTCCGGGCGGCGCCCGGACTGCAGGGCGACGAGCGGATGGCGGCGCTGGAGACCGAGTGCGACCGGCTCGTCGCCCTGGGCGCGTCGCGGGTGCGTCGCTTCGAGCCCGAGCCCCCGATGAGCGCCGGCTTCATCGTCATGTCCGACCCCGAAGGCAACGAGTTCTGCCTGGACTGACAGCGGGGTCCGAGCGTTCACACCTCGGCCTCGCCGTAGCAGAGCCCGCCGCTGAGAGCTTTGGCGGCGTTGAGGGGTTCAGCTCCGGGAATGCGGCGGCGTAGTCGCGGTACCGTGGCACCTCTAAAGGTGCGGGGAGATGCCGCCGGTCCGTCCGGCGGTGTTCGGCTGACCCTTTGTGGGGGGTCGAGAGCAACGACGCTCCCGCGACCAAGGAAGTTGCCATGGACCAACCCGCATCGACCCCGGCGCCGAGCGTGACCAACAAGCCGAATCGCGGGCGCCGGAGGGTCGTCCTGGCATGCGGCGGCGTCGCTGTCCTGCTGGCCCTCGGGGCGCTGGCGGGCGGTGCCCACGAGGCCGACTCCGGCCATCTGGACGCACCCCAGGCGACTGCTGAGGACGAGGACGAGGCCTTACCTGATCCGTCCGGCGAGCCCATCGAGCCGCCCACCAAAGAGGCCCCCGAGACGACGACCACGACCGAGGACCCGCTGATCTTCACGCCGCTCATCCACGACGGTGAGGGTGACACCATGCTCGACATCACTGCCATCGGTGACAAGCCCGCCATGGTCCACGCCGTGTTCACCGGCTCGCGCAACAACGCGCTGTTGGCGGTGGACGGCAACGGAGAACAAGTCGAACTGCTGGTGAACGCCATCGGCGCCTATGACGGGACGGCCCTGATGCAGGAGTCGTTCGTCGGCACGCCCACCCACCTCCAGGTGCAGGCGACCGGCGGCTGGCACATCGAGGTCCTGCCGCTCAGCCAGGTGACCCGGGTGGCCGGCCCTCACGCCGGGGCCGGCGACCAGGTGTTCTTCACCGAACAGTCCGGGATCGCCACCTTCACCCACGACGGCTCTCGGAACTTCGCCGTGTGGGCCTACGGCAACGACCGCATCCAGCAGCTTCTCGTGAACACCATCGGCGCCTACAGCGGCGAGGCGATCGTGCCCGGCCCGGAGGGCGCCCTCGTCGCGGTCATGGCAGACGGCAACTGGTCCTACACCCCAACGGGCTGACCTCGGCGTCCTATCACTTGGCCCGCCGGCGCTCCCGCAGCCGGGCGCGGTAGCCAGCGCGCCCTCGACCGGATCGAGCCGACCACCACCATGGTCCTCGCCCACCGTGCCACCAGCTACTGGCAGCGAGGGCCGCGCCGCGAGGTCGGTGACGATCGACGGTGAACCGGTGCTCGAGTTCCGGTTCGCGCCGCGGGGACCATCGAGCCTCGTCGTGCACGACTTCAGCCTTTTCGATCCGCTCCGCAAGGCGATCCGCACCCGCCACGTCCGGCTGCGGTATCCCCCTCGCCCGCGACCGCCTCGACCGCCCCGCCTGAGCCTGCACGGCCCCGGGCAGGGCGGTGACCGCCCGCCGCCGTGGGCGGGACGCGCTGCGGCATCAGCCCCCCTTGTCGGAGAGACTCGAACCATGGAGGGACGACGGGTCGCGTGGGACATGCCGAAGTACGTCGCCCGCGCGCGGGCGACCTGCTTCGTCTGTGAGCTGCTCGAGGGCAGATCGGGCTACGAGCACGAGGTCGTGTGGCGGGACGACGTCGGGGTGGCCTTCCTCGCCAAGTACCCGGTGGTGTGGGGTCATCTGCTCGTCGCGCCCATCGAGCATCGCGAGCACGTGGCCGGTGACTTCGTCCTCGGCGAGTACCTCCGCCTTCAGAGCCTCGTTCATCGGGCAGGGGTGGCTCTGTCCTCGGCTGTCGTGGCCGAGCGTCTCTACGTGTTGTCCCTCGGCAGCCAGCGAGGCAACCGGCATGTGCATTGGCACCTGGTCCCGCTGCCACCCGGGGTCCCCTACGCCGAGCAGCAGGCAGCATTGTTCGACGAGGCACGGGGATGGTTGGAGTTCGATCCGGCGGACCTGTCGGCGCTCGCAAGCGCGATCCGCACCGCCATCCGCTGATGAGCGCTCACGTGAGTGATCCCGGGGACGGCCTTGAGCTACGAGATGATCTCGTTGTGTTGCGGGACTTGGTTCCCGAGGATCGGGCGGCCTTCGTCGACCGGGCCGCTGAGACGTGGCGCGGACGGAGGCCCAGGCTCCGCTTCGAGATCTCCGCTGCAGGGTTACACGGCGCGGCCGATGGCGCGGGTCATTGACAGGCAAGTAGATGCTTGCCTATCGTGCCGGTGTCGTGGGTGACGTGTTCAAGGCGCTCGCAGATCCGACAAGAAGGGCCATCCTCGATGAGCTGATCGACAGGAATGGTCAGACGCTGTTCGAGATCTGCTCCCGATTGACAATGAAGCACGGGTTGGCATCGTCGCGCCAAGCCATCTCCCAGCACCTGGACGTGCTGGCGGACGCCGGCCTGGTCACCACGCGCCGCGAGGGTCGTTACAAGTTCCACGACGTCGACACGTCACCGCTGAAGGTCATCGTCGAGCGGTGGCCCATCGAGGACCGAGAGAGTCGAGAGGAATGAGAGACAAGCGATGATCAGGATCAACCTCGCCAGCGTCCTGGTGGACGACCAGGCGAAGGCTCTCGCCTTCTACACCGAGATGCTCGGGTTCCAGAAGAAGAACGACGTCCCTGTTGGAGAGGCCCGCTGGTTGACGGTCGTGTCGCCGGCCGACCCGGATGGCACGGAGCTCGTGCTGGAGCCCGACGGCCATCCTGCCGCCAAGCCGTTCAAGGCGGCCCTTGTCGAGGACGGGATCCCGTTCACCTCGTTCGCGGTCGACGACGTGAAGACGGAGTTCGACCGCCTCCGTGCCCTGGGCGTGCGCTTCACCCAGGCGCCGATGGATGCCGGGCCGGTCACGGTCGCCGTCCTCGACGACACCTGCGGCAACCTCATCCAGATCGCCAGCCCCAACTAGTTCGTCGATCTTGCGCTCCGCGCGCTATGCGAGATGTGCGGGTCGCCCACATCGGGCCGCACGCTCAGCCGCTGCGCAGATAGCACGTGGCTCGCGACCGACGCATGGGCCGAGTCGGGTGGTAGCAAGACGGGGTGATCGAGCACCCGCTGGTCGGCGGGGTGGCCAACGCCGGAGGCGTGGTCCGGGTGGGCAATCACGTCCTGCGCCCGGCCGGCCCGCACGCAGAGGCGATCCACGCCTTCCTGCGCGCGTTGCGGGACGCCGGGTTCGAGGGCGCCCCGGTCCCCGTTGGCATCGAGCCGGACGGTCGTGAGCGGCTCGTCTACATCGACGGCGACGTGGCGCTGCCGCCGTACCCGGAGTGGATGCAGGCGGACGCCTCGCTCGACGCACTAGCCCGGTTCATCGCGCGGTTCCATGCCGCCGCCTCGGCTTTCGACCCGTCGCCTTTCGCGTGGAGTTCCGACGTCAGCGATCCCGCGGGCGGACCGATCGTGGGCCACAACGACGTGTGCCCCGAGAACGTCGTGTTCCGGGACGGCGTACCCGTTGCCCTGCTCGACTTCGACGTCGCCGCCCCCGGCAGGCCGGAGCTCGACCTGGCCTCACTCGCCCGCATGTACGTGCCCGTGGACGACGACGTCAACGCCGGCCGCCTGGGGTGGCGGCCCGCCGACCGGCCGGGTCGGCTGCGCCTCGTGGCGGACGCCTACGGGCTCGGCGCCGCAGGGCGGCGGACGCTCGGCGCGTGCCTCGACGATGTCCTCGACCGGACCGAGGAGTTCGTGCGCCGGCGGGTGGCAGGGGGCGACCTCAACTTCGTGGCCATATGGGCTGCCATGAACGGCGAGGAGCGCTTCGCTCGCCGGCGACGCTGGTGGGCCAGCAGCCAGCAGCGATTCCTCGAAGCGCTGCGCTGAGTGCACGAGCCGCTGCCACCCCGGAGAGCTCGAGCTCGGCCAGCCTCGTTGAGGGCCACGCCGTCGCCGCTCGTGACGCCCGTCGCGCAAGGCGCGGTCGTCCGGCTGCTGGCCCAGACCAGATCGGGGCAATCTCTGTGCTGGTGGTTTCCGTTGTCGGGTGGGCGACGCGCGTTGGGCGGCCGCCGCCTCGACCGACGCGCTATCGCAGGGAGGCGAACGCGGCGCGTAGCTCCTCGGAGAAGAGTTGCGGTTCTTCCCAGGCGGCGAAGTGGCCGCCCTTGTCGACCTCGTTGAAGTAGGCGAGGCCGGGGTAGACCGCATCTGCCCAGCTCCGCGGGGAAGCCCAGATCTCGCCGGGGAACGTCGTGAAACCGACCGGAACCGAGACCGCCGGAGGAGGCTGGCCGCTCGCAAGCGCTGCGGCCAGCGCTCGTGCGTCCTCCCAGTACGACCTGGCCGCCGACGCTGCGGTGCCGGTCAACCAGTACAGCGTGATGTTGTCGACGATGTGGTCCCGGGTGAGATTGCCCACGGGCTCGCCGTCGACGAACGCGCGGGAGATCTTGTAGTAGCTGTCGGTGTCGTGGTCGAGCAGCCAGGCCGCCAGCCCGACGGGTGAGTCCAGCAGCGAGTAGCCGATCGTCTGCGGCCGCGTCGCCATCTCGAGGAAGTAGCCGAAGCCGTCTTGCCTGAACACCGCGACCGCCTCGGCCGCTGCGCGTTCCTGTTCGGATTCCTTGGGCAGTTGATCGCCGATGGCGAGCACCGCCGTGAGCAGGTTCAGGTGGTAGCCGACCAAGCCCTCGACCGCCTGGCGACCCATCAGATCCGTAACGAGCGCACCCACGTCGCCGCCCTGGGCGACATAGCGCGGGTATCCGAGGCGGTGCATCAGCTCCGCCCACGCGCGTGCGACGCGGCCGGCCTCCCAGCCGAGCTCGGCCGGCTCACTGGAGAACCCGTAGCCGGGCAGGGACGGCAGCACCAGGTGGAACGCGTCTTCGGGGGTGCCGCCGTGAGCGGTCGGGTCGGTCAGCGGGCCGACGACGTCGAGCAGCTCGATCACCGAGCCGGGCCAGCCGTGCGTCATGATCAGCGGCAAGGCATCCTCATGCCGCGACCTGACGTGGATGAAGTGGATCTCCACCCCGTCGATCGCGGTCGTGAACTGCGGCAGCGCATTCAGTCTCGCCTCGACCTCCCGCCAGTCGTAGTCGGTCGTCCAGTAGCGGGCGAGCGCCTGCAGCGTCGCCAGTTGCACGCCCTGGGAACGGTCCGCAACGAGCTCTTCAGAAGGCCAGCGCGTCGCCTCGATCCGGCGTCGCAGCTCAGCGAGCGCTTCTTCGGAAACCTCGACCTGGAAAGGACGTACGTCGGTGCCGGTCTCGGCGGCAGTAGCCATGCCAACCTCCGTTCTGAGGGACGGGGGACGGCAATCCCCCTCTGGACGGGGACAGGCCCACACTACTCCTGCCGACGGGGCCTAGCAACGGATCGCACCAGATCGATACGAAGTCCGCTCCGCGCTCGTCGCGCATCGTGCCGGTCTCTAGCGCGAACCTTGAGCCGTCGCGATCGCGGCGTTGCGCGGACACAAGACGGACACATCAGGTCGTACGCACGCAGTCACCGCCGGCGTTCAGCCACTCGACGGAAGCGGCTGCATTGCGGGACGGATGTGCGCCAGACATGCTCCCGAGTGATCGGCCTTCCCTCTGCTCGAGGTCCATGGTAAGGAAGGGGTCGTCGGTTCGAGTCCGACTCCGGGCTTCGGGAGAAACCGTGCCGCCAGAAGGTTCGGTTTGGTGCGGGAGCAGGCCGCACCGTAGCCAGCACCGAAGAAACTCGCGCGCAAGGCGATTGGTCGAGATTACGATGGATTCGTGGACCTCCCACGACCCCGGATTCGTCTCATTGATTGGGTGCTCACGGCCGTGGCATTCGTTGGCGGCGGCCTGATTGCGCTCGTCGTCGCGTGGGTTGCCGGCGCCCTGGTCCTCGATTCGGTCGGGGTCTGGAATCACGAAGACACGACGCTCGTCTACGTGGTCACTCCGCTGATCGGAGGTGCGACCGGCGCCGTGGTCGTAGGCGCCCTCTGGGTGTTCGGCTGGCTGGCGCAGAACAGGGAGAAGCGGCTAGCCGGCTCGATCGGGGACGCGGTGCTCGTCACCTTCTCCATCATGCCTTTCGCGGCGTTCGCGATCTTGTTCGCGGTCGGGGGAGTCGCCGATCTCCTCGGAAGTGATTTCTTGAACCGGCCGATGGCGAACGACGAGTTCAGCGTGATCTACGTATCGATCATCCTTGCCGGGAGCATCGGCTTTGGTGTTGGCGTGTACCTCGGCAACGACGAGAAGGACCGCAGGGAAAGTGTCAGTTCGACGGGGATGCGTCAGCACGACCAGCGTGAGTGGCGAGTTACGTGCCCTGACTGTGGCAAGGGGCTGCACACGCTCAACGGCCTCAAGCAGCACCGCTCCGCCAAGCATTCTCATCTCGACCCGGCGTACTAGACGAGCGACACAGCGCCGCCGAGCACGCGAAATATCTGACAGTCCGACTCCGGGCTTCGCCGAAAGGTCAGAATGTCATCGTGGCTGATGCGCAGCGACTCGGCGGCGTGACCCCGAAGGGAGAGCGGGTCGCAACCGGCATCTTGGACGCCGCCATCGATGTGATCGCAGACAGCGGCTGTGTAGGGGCGTCGATGCAGGCAATAGCCGATCGCGCCGAGGTCGACAAGCGAGTGCTGCGCTATTACTTCGGCGACCGTGATCGGCTGTTTGCAGCGGTCGTGGCCCGGCTGGGGGATCGGATACTCGGCGAGGCAGAGGAGGCCTTGGCGGACGTCGTCGATCCGGACGCGGGCTTCGCGATCGGGTTTCGAGTGCTCTGGGACACCGTGGTCTCCACACCGCGACTGCATCGCGCGTACTTCGACCTGATCACAACGTCACTCACGGACCCCGAGCTCGCGACTCACGTCGTGGCGATCCGCGAGCGTTTCGGCAGGCTGATCGAAGAGCGCGCTGTCGCGGCGGAGGCCGCAGGGTGGGTGTGGACGATGGACCGCAGTGCCATGAATGCACTTGTGATTGCCGGGCTCGAGGGGTTGACACTCGACTACCTCCAGCGGGGCGCAACCGACCAGCTCGATCGCGCGCTGCGTGCGTACGAGGACTGGCTCCAGGGCCTGGCCCGCCGGGCAAAACCCGGTTAATTCCCCAATCGGGGAACTTTATGGTAGGGTCACGCGATGGCCCGATCTGAACGGATCGCAGCGGCGGCAAGGATCGGATCGCAGCGTGCGGATGCTCTGGTCACGACCCCGGCGGAGGCTGCTTCGCTCGACGCATTGCGAGTGGCCACGGGCGAGCCTGGGGGAACCATGGAACGCCATTGCGTGCGCCAGTTTCTGATCGCAGAGCGGATGGCCGGCGAGGGGGCGATCGGTGTGGACCGGGAGGTGCTCTTGTGCGCGGCCTTCATCCATGACGCCGGGCTCTTCCCGCCGGTCTCGACCGGTGGCGTGTACACGCACGATGGACGCCTGCTCGCTGAGCGCACCCTCGCGCCGTTTGGCTGGGAGCCGCAGCGACTTGCGCTGTGCCTGGATGCGATCGAGCAGCATCATGCGTTGCGGTCGCGCTGGGACTGGGGCGCGGAGGTCGAGCTGACACGGCGCTCCGACCTCGTGGAGGTCATGGCTGGGCGCATGCGCTTCGGCCTGTCACGCAGCTGGCTCCGCCGGCTGTTCGAGGAGATCCCGCGAGTGGACTTCTACCGCATGATCGGCCGGGAGTTCCGTCGAGGCTTGCGCGAGCGTCCGCTCACGATTCCGGGCATGTTCCGCCCACCGGGCACACCGACGATCGCCGCAGGGGACTCGCAGTGAGCGAGCATGCGCTGGTCTCCCGCGACGCCTGGACAGCGGCGCGTCTCGCCCTGCTAGAGGAGGAGAAGGCCCACACGCGATCCAGCGACGCGCTCGCCGCGAAGCGCCGGGCGTTGCCGTGGGTACTCGTCGAGAAGGAATACGGGTTCGGCACCCCGTCCGGTCGCCGGACCCTCAGCGACCTTTTCGATGGGCGCAGCCAGCTGGCGATCTACCACTTCATGTTCGGGCCCGACTGGACGCAGGGCTGTCACCGCTGCTCGTTCTGGGCCGACAACTTCGATGGCATCGACGTCCATCTCGCACATCGGGACACGACTTTCATCGCGGCGTCGAACACGGCGCTGGAGAAGATCGAGGCCTACCGCACGCGCATGGGGTGGAGCTTCACGTGGGTTTCATCGCTGGGGAGCGGCTTCAACGATGACTTCAACGTGTCTTGGACCAAGGAGCAGCTCGAGGCCGGCGAGGGGCGCTACAACTTCGGAACCGGCTGGGCCTACTTCACCGAGATGCAGGGGCTCAGCGTCTTCGTCAAGCTCGAGGACGGGCGCATCGCCCACACGTACTCCACGTATGCTCGCGGCATCGACGTGTTCAACGGCGCCTATCAGATCCTCGAGCTCACGCCGAAGGGCCGCGACGAGGACCACCTCGGGCCGGACCCGATGGTGTGGCTCCAGCGTCACGATCAGTACCGCGACTGACTCGGCGCAGGCGGCCGAGGGGTATCTATCCACGGTTACCCGAACCACCCAAGCGAAGGGAGCACACCGTGGACCTCACGATCATCGGAGCTGGAAACATGGGCCGCGCCATAGGCACGCGGGTGCTCGCCGGTGGCAGCAACGCAAAGATCCTGGACAACGACCCGGCCGAGGCCAAGCAGTTGGCTGACGAGCTCTCCGCCGCTGCGAGCGAAGGAGGGACCGCCGAAGGTGGCGCCGCAGGTGACTCCCTGAGCGGAGACGTCGTCGTGCTGGCTGTCTGGTACGAGCCTGCGCGGTCCGTCATCGAACAATACGGCGACCAACTGGACGGCAAGGTCGTCGTGGATATCACCAACCCCGTCGACACCACGAGCTTCGACGGCCTGGTGACACCGGCGGACAGCTCCGCGGCCGAGGAGCTTGCCAAGCTGGCGCCCAGTGGTGCTCGGCTGGTAAAGGCCTTCAACACCACGTTCGCCGGCACGCTGGTAGAGGGTCAGGTCGGCGGTCAGCCGCTCGACGTCCTCATAGCCGGGGACGACGAAAGCGCCAAGGAAACGGTCGCGGAGCTCGTCAGAGCCGGGGGTTTGAATGCCATCGATGCCGGGCCTCTCAAGCGTGCCCGCGAGCTCGAGGCCCTCGGGTTCCTGCACATGGCTCTGCAGGAGAAGCTCGGGACCGGCTACGGCAGCGCGGTGAAGATCATCAGCTGAGTCTTACCGCTCAGTCGTCCGCGAACTGAAAGACCGTCGTGGGGAGGGCAAAGCGCTGCTGAACCTGATCAAGCAGCCCCTTCTCCTGCCATCCGCTGCGGTTGCCCGCACGAAGCCCGATCAGGAGGTGGTCGGGCGCGAACTCCCGGACGGCGTCATCGAAGGCCAACAGGGGATCGTCGGCACCCACACTGCCTTCGGCAGTGGCGCCCATCTCGTCAAGTTGACCGAGCACCGTCCGCAGGCGCTCGTCCGCACGCTCTCGCGCCTTGTCCGTGGCGGATGTCAGCCAGTCGAGACGCCCCGGCAGGGCGGGCGCCATGACGAGGATCTCGTCGGCTGCATCGATCAGCGACCGGACGCTGGCGGGAATCTGCTCCGGGCCGGAGGCGGCCTCCCCTACTGCAAGCAGGAGTCTCATGCACCCAACGGAAGGAGAGCGGCCTCCGCGACGGCCGGCCATGCCGGCCGGGAACGTGCATCAGGCGACCTCTCGTTGTCGTACGCGGGAAGCATGCGGAGGCGGATCGCACCCTATCGAAGGACCGTTTCATCGTGCTCTTCGCGGTCGTCGATCTGGACGGGTCGAGATCAACTAGCTTGCTTTGAACTGCTCCCGTAGGCTCGGGTCCACGAGATCCGCGAGCTCAGCGTGGCGCCGGATGTATGAGGCTGTGAACGGACAAGTCGGGATGACGGTCCTGCCGCTCGCGCCGATGTCTTTAAGCGTCTCGCCAACGAGCAGGCTCGCAAGTCCCTCGCCTTCCCGTCCGGGCGCGATCTCGGTGTGGGCGACGATCACGCTGTCTCCTGCCGGGCGGTACTCCGACCAGCCGACGAGCTGCCCGTCGACACGGAGCTCGTAGCGACTTTGCTGGGGGTTATCGATTACCTCTGCAGTCAATGTCTGGACCAACCTATGGTGCGATCACCCACGCCGCCGTGGCGGCGCGAGACTCGCTGCTCATCACAGCCACGTCTCAGGCCGCGCCGCGAGGCACTACCACGACTGGGCACTTGGAGCCACGGATGACATCGTTCGCGACGCTCCCCAGCAACACCGTTCGGACGGGCCCGTAGCCGCGCGAGCCGGTCACCAGAAGTCCGAGTTCCGCGCTTTCCCGGACCAGTTCCGAGGCCGCATCTCCGTCGTGCAAGTGCTGGGTGACCTCCAAGTCCGGGATGTTCTCAGCGGCGCTCTCGAGGTCCTTGCGCATGTCGTCGTGCAGTGCGGCATTGACAGACGACACTTGACCGGGGCCTCCAACAGAAAGATTCCCAAAGGCCATGCGCGAGTGAACCGCGATGAGACGCAGTTCCGCTTCGAGTCCCTCCGCGATCGTGACCGCCCATTGCAGTGCCATCTTGGACTCCGATCCCGCGTCGTACGCGACACCTACAGGACTCAACGGGGGAGGCTCTGTCGCATAGCCGCGCGGCGCTACGGCGACCGGGCAGGGGCTGCCTGCCAGGAGCGGTTCGCCCACACCCCCTGGGGTCACGCGCCCGCGGCCGCCCCGCTTGGACGAGCCGACCACCAAGGCGCTCGCTTGTTCCGCGGCGGCGAGGGAATGAAGTCCGTTTCCCGGCGAGCTACCGCCGATCACTCGCATCTGGCGAGGTTGGCTGCCCGGTCCCTCGACCGGCAGGCCCTCCAAGGTCGCGTTGGCGACCTCCTTGACGAGCTGGTCGTACTCGGAGCTGGGCATCTTCTTGGCAGCTCGCTCGAAGGGATGCACAAAGGTCAACAGCACCGTGCTCTCGAGAACAGAAGCAAGCCTGTCGCCGAGTGCGATCGCGTCGATAGCTTCGGCTGATCCGTCGACCCCGACTACGACCGGTCCCCGGCTGCCATCTGCCTGCGCATCACCCATGGACGCATCCTACGGTGGAGTCGGGTACAAGTCAGGCACCGTGAGCGATGTGATGCGCTGAGCGGATGAGCCCCGTCCGACCCACGGTCCGGCTCGTCGGGACGCGCCTGGATCCCGACGCGCACCGCGTGCGCGACTTCCTCACTCGCATCGCGCAGCCGCACGAGCTGGTCGAAGAGGGATCGCCTGAGGCCGAGGCGTTGCTGGCGGCCCGCGGCGCGGTCGGCGTGCAGACCCCCGCGCTGATCGACGGCGACGAGGTGCTCGGCGCAGTCACGGTCGCTTCCCTGGCCGACGCGTGGCGGCTCTCCGCGCCACCGTCTCGCGGTCATTACGACCTGGCGATCGTCGGCGCGGGTCCCGCCGGTCTCGCGGCGGCCGTCTATGCCGCGTCCGACGGGCTGTCGACCGTGCTGATCGAAGAAGACGTGCCCGGCGGCCAGGCGTCGCACACCTCCCTGATCGAGAACTTTTTCGGCTTCGTCGACGGGATCGGCGGTGCGGAGCTCGCCCGGCTCGCCGGCCGCCAGGCGGAGCGCTTCGGTGCCGAGCTGATCCTGCAGCGGGGAGTCGTAGGTAGCTCGATCGGCGCCGCCGGAGCGGAGCGGCTTTCGCTCGCCGGCGGCTATGAGCTCACTGCCGAGGTGGTGCTCGCCACCCCCGGCATGGTCTGGCGACGGCTGCCACTCGACGGCGTCGACGAGCTGCTCCAACGTGGCGTGTATTACGGGGCGGGGCGCAGCGAGGCCGTCCAGTGCGGCGGGGATGACGTCGTTGTGATCGGGGCGGGCAACTCTGCCGGGCAAGCCGTCATGAACCTCGCCAGCGCGGGGGCGCGAGTGACGATGGTGGTGCGGGGTGAACGCCTTGACCACGCAATGTCTGCCTACCTCGTCGAACGAGTCGAGCACCATCCGCTCATCGACGTGCGCCTGCGCAGCCAGGTCACCGAGCTGCACGCCGCCGGTCAGCGACTCGCCGCCGTCACGGTCACCGATGCATCGGGCGCGACGGAGCGTCGCACCGCTCGCGCGCTGTTCATCTGCATCGGGGGCGAGCCGCGCACCGGGTGGGCCGCCGACAGCGGCGTGCGCACCGACCGCGCGGGCTACATCCTCACCGGCCCAGATCTGCTTGACGCCGGCCGGCGGCCCGGTGGCTGGCCGTTGGATCGCGACCCGCTCGCGCTCGAGACCAGCGTGCCCGGGCTCTTCGCCGCGGGAGATGTCCGCAGCGGTTCGACCAAGCGGGTGGCCGGGGCCGTCGGTGAGGGCGCGATGGCCGTCGCGCTCGTCCACCGCCGGCTCGAGGAGCTCGCGATCGCCGCCGCGGGCTGAAGTATTGCTCTCCGTGTGAACGTGAAGCTGGCGCGGCGGACGGTGACGTGACGGAGCCGCAGACCAGGTCGCTCCGCTACGCCTCGGCCCGCGGGCGCTGGGCGCTCGCCGCGCTCATCCTCGGCTCGGGGGCCGCGTTTCTCGAATCGAGCGTGGTCACGGTGGCGCTGCCCGAGATCGGGCGCGACCTCGACCTCGAGCTCGGTGGCCTGCAATGGGTGATGAACGCCTACCTGCTGTCGCTCAGCGCGCTGATCATCACCGGCGGCTCGCTCGGGGACATCTACGGGCGCCGGATCGTCTTCGTCGCGGGGTTGATCGGGTTTGCCGTCACATCGGCGCTGTGCGCGGCGGCACCGAGCGACGAGGTGCTGATCGGCGCCCGGATCCTGCAGGGCGCCGCCGCGGCCCTGCTGATACCCGCGAGTCTCGCGATCGTCGAGGCCAGCTTCGTCGAGGAGGATCGCGGCCGGGCGATCGGCGCATGGGCAGGGTGGTCGGGCATCTCGAGCCTGATCGGCCCGTTCGTCGGCGGCTGGTTGGTAGACGCCGCGTCGTGGCGGTGGGTGTTCGGGATCGTCGTAGTGTTCGCGATCGTCGCCGCCTGGCTCGGTGCCCGCCACCTGCCCGAGAGCCGCGCATCGCAAGCCGGCGCGCCACGGCCCGACTGGATCGGCTCCGTGCTCATCAGCCTCGGGCTGGCAGGTCTCACCTACGCGCTCGTCGAGGCGGGGGGCCGCGGGCTCGGCGACCCCGTGGTGGTCGCGACCGGCGTCGGCGGCTGCATGCTCCTGATCGCATTCCTGCTCTTCGAGCACCGCGCGTCCGCGCCGATGCTCCCTCTGGCGATCTTTCGCTCGCGCCAGTTCTCGGGCGCCAATGCGGCGACGCTCGCCAACTACCTCGCGATCGGCGCGCTGTTCTTCTTCCTGTCGCTCCAGCTCCAGAACGTGCTCGGCTACAGCGCGCTCGCCGCCGGCGCGGCCTCGTTTCCCGCCACGCTGATCATGCTGCTCTTCTCCCCCCGGGCGGGCGAGCTGGGCCAGCGGATCGGCCCGCGTGTCCCGATGAGCGTCGGGCCGCTCGTGCTCGCCGTCGGCATGATCCTGCTCTCCGGGGTTGAGCGCGGAGACGACTACCTCACAGCGATCCTGCCCGGGGTGATCGTGTTCGGCATCGGGATGACGATCTTCGTCGCGCCACTGACCGCCGCGGTCCTCGGCGCCCTGCCCGACGAGCAGGCGGGCGTCGCGTCCGCGGTCAACAACGCCGCCGCACGCCTCGCCCAGCTATTCGCCGGCGCCGCCCTGCCGGCGGCAGCGGGCCTCAGCGCCACGACCGCGGTCGGCCCCGGCGCGTTCTCGGACGGCTACCAGACGGCGATGCTGATCGCGGCCGCGATCGCGGCGCTCGGCGGCCTGATCTCCTGGGCGACCATCCGCGACGTCGAGGCCCGGCGTGCGCCTCGCCACCCGAGCGCGAGCCACGCCTGTACCTCGTGCGCGCGGGAAGCTACCTGACGAGACCGGTGGTAAGACGCGGCGCATTCTCGGCGCAAACGTAGGTAGATCCAATGCCTACCTCAGGAGGAAGCCATGGTCGACCACTCCGGCATGAGCCGTCAGAAGAAACCTGCCGATTCAGTGACGCCGTGGCCCCATAGCCGACAGGAGGCCGAGGTCGAAGCTGTTGTGAGTGCACTGCGCGGATATGGAGTCTTGACCGGGGCGCGACTGGCGGAAATTTGTGGCGCGGCCCATTGGTCCGATTCTGGTTTCAGGGCAGCGCTCGCCAAAGCCGTTTCCAGCGGCAGGATCAGACGGCTCGGCGACGACCTCTACGAGATCGGCGAGCGATCTTCGGCTGACTAGCGGGGCTCCGTAACAGCTCGGCCACCACCACGCCGTTGTTGTGCTCCCGATCGCGAGCGGCGTACACGATCGTCACTGGTTGCTTCCGCGCTTGGCGGCGGAGCGCCGCGATGCGCTCACCGTGGACCGCCAGCTCGCGTCGATAGCGAGAGCGAAACTCGTCGAAGCGCTCAGGGACATGATCGAACCATTTGCGCAGGTCATCGCTGGGCGCCAGCTCCCGCGCCCATTCGTCCAGATGGGCCCGCTCGCGCGAAACGCCTCGGGGCCAGACGTGATCGATCAGCACCCGGTAGCCGTCATCGGGCTCGGCGGCATCGTAGACCCGCTTGGCTCGCACATCGATGGTCACGCCGGAGGGCGTCATGCCGCGCGCCAAGCAGGTGGACGCTCTTCCTGGCCGAGCTTGGGATTTCTCCGCACCTGTACAGGATCCACTTCGTAAGCCACCTCCGGCGCCAAGGCATGCCCGATGAAGCAACGATCGTGGGCAATGCCGGCTGCTTGTTCGTACTCCAGATGACGCTCGACGTCGCCACCCAGGATGGTTGGCGTCACGACGATGCGCGAAAATCGCGCTTTGCCGGGAAATCCGGTCACGGTGCCGGTCGCGCCGACTGCCAGTGAGGCCACCGGGAGCCGGGCACGACGCAGCACTCCGAACAGCGTCGCCGTGAAGCAAGACGACACGGCGCATACCAGCAGCTCTTCGGGGTTGGTGCCAACTCCGCGACCACCCATCGATTCCGGGCCAGACAGGTCGAGCACAAGGTCGTCCGTCTTGATCTCTCCAGCGCCCTTCCCCTCGATCTCGGACCACATCAGCTCAACATCGAAACTCAAGTCGCTCATGACGCCATCTCCTTTCGTGGTATTCGTGTCTTTAGCGCACCGCAACACGAGTGGTCTTACGTCGCGTGGGTAAGAGATCGGAGCTGAGCGACGCTAAGCCTCACATGACCCCACCAGGCCCACAGGCCCCTGAGCTCACGCTGGCCGCAGCGTCCCCCAGCCGCGACCACATCCGTCAGATCGACCGCACCGCTGTGCAAGCGGCAGCTCGCGAACTGTTACGGGCGCTCGGCGCCAACGTCGACGCCGAGGCGCTGCGAGAGACGCCTCGCCGGATGGCCGACGCCTACACCGAGCTCCTGACGCCGCAGCCGTTTCAGGCGACCACCTTCCCCAACGACGACGGCTATGACGAGTTGGTCGTCGCCCGGGCGATCCCGTTTCACTCGCTGTGCATGCACCACCTGCTTCCGTTCCACGGGGTGGCGCACATCGGGTATCTGCCCGAGGAGCGGATCATCGGCCTGAGCAAGCTCGGCCGCGTCGTGGAGCTGTTCGCCCGGGACCTCCAGATCCAGGAGCGCATGACCACCCAGATCGCCGACTGGCTCGAGCGTGAGCTGCAGCCCAAGGGCGTAGGCGTGGTCCTGGAGGCCGAGCACATGTGCATGTCGCTGCGCGGCGTGCAGAAGTTTGGGGCCAAGACCGTGACTTCCGCGTTGCAGGGCCTGGTCCGCGACGACGCCCGCACCCGCCAGGAGTTCCTGGCCCTGACCACGAGGAGATCGCATGACCAATGACCAGACATTCGTCATCGTGGGTGCCAGCCTCGCCGGCGCCAAGGCCGCCGAGACGCTGCGTGCCGAGGGATTCGATGGGCGGCTGATACTGATCGGTGCCGAGGAGGAGCGACCGTATGAACGGCCGCCGCTCTCGAAGGACTACCTGCGCGGCGAGGTCGGACGCGAGAAGGTCTACGTGCATGCGGAAGACTTCTACGCCGAGCAGAGCATCGACCTGCGACTCGGCAGAACGGCTGTCGACGTCAACACGTCGGTCAACGAGCTGACGCTCGACGACGGCGAACGGCTCCGCTACGACGGGCTGCTGCTGACCACCGGGGCCGAACCACGACAGCTGCGGATCCCCGGGAACGACCTCGACGGGGTGCATTACCTGCGCAGCGTCAAGGACTCCGACGTACTGCGCGAGCGGCTCGACCGCGGTGGGGCGGTGGTGGTGGTGGGTGCCGGGTGGATCGGCGCGGAGGTCGCTGCCTCGGCCCGCCAGCGCGGCCTCGAGGTCACTCTCATCGATCCAAACCAGGTTCCCTTGGAACGCGTGCTCGGCATCGAGGTGGGCTCGGTCTACCGTGACATCCACGCCGGCCATGGGGTCCAGATGCGGATGGCGACCGGCGTCGCGGCATTCGAGGGAGACAAGGCGGTCGAGCGCGTCCGTACGAGCGACGGCCGCGAGCTCGAATGCGACTTCGTGGTTGTGGGAGTCGGTGTGCAGCCCCGCACCGAGCTTGCCGCGCAGGCCGGGATCTCGGTGAATGACGGGATCCTTGTCGACGAGCACCTCCAGACCAGCGCACCCGCCGTGTTCGCGGCGGGTGACGCGGCGCGCGCCGAGCACCCCTTCTACGGGCAGGGAATCCGAGTCGAGCACTGGGCGAATGCATTGCACCAGGGGCCGGCCGCCGCGCGCAACATGCTGGGTCAGGCCGATGCCTACGACCGTGTGCCGTACTTCTTCTCCGACCAATACGACGTCGGCATGGAGTACTCGGGCTTCGCCCACAACTGGGACCGCGTCGTGTTCCGCGGCGATCCCGCGAGCGGCGAGTTCATCGCCTTCTGGCTCACCGGAGATCACGTGGTGGCGGGCATGAACGTGAACGTCTGGGATGTCACCGACCCGATCCAGCGGCTGATCCGCGAGCGCGTGTCCGTCGAGGACCAGCGTCTCGCCGATCCCGATATCGCGCTCGAGGAGCTCGCTCCGGTCAAGGAAGGCAACGCGAAGTGAACCGCCTCGAGCAGCTGCGCAGGGCAGGTGTCTCGATCTGGCTTGACACGCTGTCCCGCGAGCTGCTGGACGGCGGGGCTTTCGCGGCGCTGATCGCCGGCTGCGGGGTGACCGGCGCGACTTCGAACCCGACCATCTTCGCCAAGGCCATCACCGGCTCCGATCGCTACGACGAGCAGTTGCGTTCCGCTGTCGCTTCCGGGATCAGCGCGCCGCAAGAGCTCTTCTTCGAGCTCGCGCTCGAAGACATCCGCCGGGCCGCCGACTTGCTGCGTCCCACCTACGACGCCAGCGACGGGCGTGACGGGTTCGTCTCCTTCGAATGCACCCCCGATCTCGCCGACGACGCCGCGGCCACGATCGAGCAGGCGGAGCAGCTGTGGAACCGGCTCGCGCGACCCAACGTGATGATCAAGGTGCCGGCCACGGAGGCGGGCATACCCGCGATCGAAGAGCTCACCGCCCGCGGGCTGAACGTCAACATCACCCTGCTGTTCGCCGTGTCGCGCTACGGGCAGGTCATCGATGCGTACGTCGCGGGCCTCGAGCGTCGCGTGAGGGCGGGACAACCTGTCAACTCGATTGCCTCCGTGGCTTCGTTCTTCGTTTCGCGCGTCGATGCGAAGGCCGACGCCCTGCTGCCGGCTGACTCGGACCTGCGCGGTCGCGTCGCGATCGCCAACGCGCACAGCGCGTATGCCCGCTACCGGGAGCGCTTCGCCGATGCGCGTTGGCTTGCGCTGCGCGACGCCGGCGCCCGCCCGCAGCGACCACTTTGGGCGAGCACCGGGACCAAGGACCCCGCCTACTCCGACGTGCTCTACGTCGAGGAGCTGATCGCCCCCGACGTCATAAACACCATGCCCGAGGCCACTTTGCGCGCGTTCGCCGACCATGGCGACGCAAGCCGCACGTCAAGCGATGCGGGCGCGGCCGAGGAGACCCTCCGCCGGGCTGAGGAAGCCGGAATCGATCTCGCCGCCATCACCGCCCAGCTCGAGCATGAGGGCGTGCGCTCCTTCTGCGACTCCTACCACGACCTGCTCGGCTGCGTCGAGACAAAGGTTCAGCACACGGTCTCGGTCCCGTGATGCCCCGGGGCACGTCGCCCGAAGTTTCATAGCGCCGGGAGTCGGGCAGAGGACCGAGGTCAGGCTTGTCAGCAGATGCGAATCGCGCAGCTTTCCGACATTCACGTGCTCGACCCGCGCTTCGAGGAGCGTCTGCTCGACGCGGCAATCGCGGAGATCAACGCCGAGGGCCCTGACCTGGTCGTGGTGGCCGGTGACCTGACCGCCGCCGGCTACCGGGAGGAGTTCGAGTACGCCCGTGAGCGACTCGATCGACTCGAGGCCCGTGAAGTCGTCTACGTGCCTGGCAACCACGATGCCCGCAGCGTCGGCTACCTGCACTACGAGGATCTGTTCGGAGAGCGCGCCGACGCCCACACGTTCGAGGCGCCGGAAGGCAAGGTGCAGGTGGTGTGCGTGGACTCCTCCAAGCCGGATCTCGACGACGGTGAGATCGGGAGAGAGCTCTATGGCTGGATCATCGACTCTTTCTCTGGTTCAGCGGCGCTGCGCATCTTCGTCATGCACCACCATCTGGTTGCGATCCCGGGGACCGGGCGGGATCGGAACCAGGTCTGGGATGCCGGCGACGCGCTCGAGATCCTCCGCTCCGTGGGTGTAGACATCGTGCTCGGAGGCCACCGGCACGTGCCGTACGTATGGCCGATCGGCGAGCTGTTCCTGATCCACTCCGGCACAGCGTGCACGCACCGGGTGCGCGGCTACGCACGGCCCTCGTACAACTTCGTCACGCTGACCGAAGATCTGGTCGAGGTCGAGGTGCGCGAGCCGGGCGGCAAGCGCGAGCTGCTGGCCCGCTATCCGCGGCCGAGCCGCCCGATCGGAGAGCACCGCGACCCGATCGTGCGCCGGCAGCGGGGAGGGTCGTTCCGGAGCGAGGCCGACTGAGAGCCGCGGCCGCTCGCCGGCGCGACGCGCTTCAGGATGACTCCGAAGCATCGCGGCTCACGAGGCTTCGAAGGCTGTCATGGTCCTCGTGGCAGGCGGGGCATCCCTCCAGGTGGGCCCGCATGCCGGGAATTGCGGCATCGGCATTGGTGCCGGCCAGCTCCAGCTCCACATAGCGATCCAGCTGCTCGAAGCATTCCTCGCAGCTGAGCTCCGGTCCCTCCGGGCCCAGCAGCGCACGCAGAACGTCGCTGTCGCGGGGCTTCGTCATCCTTCCTCCTTTCCTTCCGCTGCGATGCTCATTCCCTGAGCGGCGAGATGTGCGCGGAGCTTGTGGCGTGCGTCGTGAAGAGTCTTGTAGAGCGCTCCGCGGGTGGTGTTGAGGCGCTCGGCGAGGACGTCGATCGGGACCCCATTCAGGGTGGTCGCGACCAGCACCTCGCGCTGATGGGGGGTGAGCTCGCCCGCGATGGCCCGCTGCAGCTCATCGAACAGCTCGCTCTGCTCTGCGCTGGCCTGCGGAGAGGGGTTCTCCGTCGGGAACAGTGACCAGGTCTCGGGCTTGAGCGGCAGCTCGCGGCCCTGCCAGGCCCGCCGGCGCAGTTTGACGGCGGCCTCCAGGAGGGCGAACTTGTATGCCCAGGTCGTGAACTTGCTCTCGCCCCGGTAGCTGGCCAGCTTCGCCAGCACCGCGATCAGGGCATCGTTGGCGCTCTGCATCGCGAGGTCGTCGAAGTCGTCCCCGCGCAGGTGGGGCAACGTCGCGCGGCGGCGATTGACCTCGAAGCGCGCCGCACGCAGCAACAGCTCGTGCAGGCGCGCGACTGCCTCGTCGCGCTCAGGGCCGGACGCCTGAAGGGCGGTGATCCAGGTCCGGGACTCGGCGTCCCTGTCTACGTCCTCGACAGTCGATCGAAGACGCAGATCCGAAGCACTCATCGGGCTTACGGTAACAGTGTCCTGCGTGATCAACGGAGCCCCCGATCATCGTCGAGCGGGGCGAGGATGCGTGCCGCGAGGTGAGGCGGACACCCGCGGTCCACCAGTTCAAGCAGTTCGTGCAGGTCGAGTCCCGGGTCCCGAGCCAGCCGGGAGGCCGCCTCCCGTCCGAACCCTGCGACCCGCAGCCTTCCCTCTCGCCAGGTCACGTCTGATGCGTGCGAAGAGCCCGTGCTGCGGCGCATCGTGTGGTCGTTCATGCCCTATAAGCGTCGCACCGGCTCGTTTCCTTACCTTCCAACAGCCGGACAATAAGGAAGCTGCCGACGACCAGGGCGAGGCTCGTGGCCTCACCCTGGTCCCGGCGAATGCGCTAACGGAACCTGCGTGGGAACTGCTTGACGATCCCGGCGCTCAACGCGTCGGCCATCTCGAGGATGTGCTCGTGGATCTCGTCGTAGGCCCGGATGTCCGCGGCGAAGTCACCCTTCAGCCGCGCCGCCGCCTCCTCCAGCGTCTGGTCGAGGTGGCCGCGCATCATCGCGCTCATCCGCTTCAGGCCCCAGTGCTTCGGATTCGCACGGTTCAGGAAACCGGCAATCTGGTCGCCGTTCCGGTACCAGGCGACTCTCGCCTGTTCGAACTTCGCGTCGTCGCCGGCCTTCGCCGCCTTCAGCAGATCGACCGCGCCGGCGATGTGCTCCTTCAGCAGGGAGGTGAGCCGGGCGCCGGCCCGCCGCCCGTAGTAGGGCTTGATCGCATTGCCGATGTCGTCCTGATTCGCGAGCAGCCGGCCCGCGGTGGCATCGAAGTCCGGGAGGTCGGCGGCGAAGCTGATGATCGCGAGCCGGGTCCACGTGATGTGGTCCTCCCACAGCTTGCGCATCCCGTCGTGAAGCGCGACCTGCTTGGCGCTCTGCGACTTGTGCTTGGTGACATGCGCATGACTATGCGTCGCGTGCGTCCCCGCATGTTCGTGGCCCTGGGCCGTGTGCCCGCCGGAGAATGCAAGGGCCGCCGCCGCGCTGAGCATGGCAATGACGCCTGCCAGCGGCAGCGCGCTGCGGGGCCGGGTTGGAAATGTCGAGAGGTTCACGACATCACTCCTTTCTCGGTGGCTACGGCCGGCATCCGGCGTGCCACTCCTTTGTTGATTGATCTGATTGCCAAGAGAAGTCCGAGGAGCTCGACGAGCTTCGTCGCGAGGCCGACCGCATCCACGGCTTCGCGGTGCTCGCCCACCAGCGGCACTGTCGCGACGCGCGTTGCGACATACGCGGCGATCAGCCCGCCGAGCAGCAGCGCGGCCGCGTGCATCGCTGGCCGGCTCTCGGGTCGTCGGTCGAGGGCCACGGCGACCGCGGCGAGCGCTGCGGCGGAGACACCGAACGCGATGCCGAGTGTCGACCCCTCGTGGAAGTGCATGGGCGCCAGCACGGCGTGTACTCCGGCACTTATCGCGCAGATCACGACCAGGAGGTGAACACGGATCGGCGGCATCGTCGCGACCGGTCAGGCGGCAGTCGGCAGGAGTTCGCGGTCAGGGGAATCGAGTGCTCTCCTGCTCTCCCTCAGCGCCTCATCGATCAGCGACTCGGCGTGGCCGAAGTCCATCGGTTGCACTCGGATCGGGCAGGGCGGTGGCAGCAGGATGAGCTCGACGACGTCGCGGTAGCGCGCTATGTCATCGATGAGCCGGCGCTGGACGAGGAGGTTTGTGGCATGGAGGAACATGGCGAGGGCCCCGCGGGGCGCCACGTCCAGCTCGCAGGTCTGACCCGTGCAGAGCACGTAGATCCGCTGCGCGCCCAGTTCCACGGCGTGACTGATCGGCGTGTTGTTCGCGACGCCGCCGTCGATCAACTCGCGGTCGTTCCAGACGACGCTCGGCAGCACCCCGGGGATCGCGGTGCTGGCGAGGATCGCCCGGGGCAGCGGGCCCTCCGACAGCCTCACCTCGGCGCCCGTGAGCACGTCCGTTGCGATCACGTGCAGGGGAATCGGGAGCTCCTCGAGGTGCTCCGTGGTCAGGTGGTCCGCGATCAGGGCTCGCAGCCCCTTGTCGGAGACCATGTGCGTACGTGCGCCCGCGAACCCGAGCAGCCCGGTGAGCGGGTGGAGCGGAAAGACCTGCCCGCGTCTCAGGCCGATCCAGATGTCGGCCAGCTCCGTGGAGGTGGCGACCGTCTGCGGTCGCGCTGCGATGAAGGCGCCGTTCAACGCACCCGCGGACGCACCGACGATGAAGTCAGGCTTGACCCCACGCTCGTAGAGCGCCTGCAGCATTCCCACCTGGATCGCGCCGAGGCTCGCCCCTCCTGAGAGCACGAAGGCCGTCGCTGTCGGACTGCTTCCCATGTCCGGTGAGCGTCGCGCTGTGCCCGTCTCTTACGTACACATGGGCATCTGGTTCTGGTCGGATGGGCATCGATCCCCATGGGCGCCGAGGCCCCCATCGGACAGCATGCAGTCATGGTCCACCCAATCGCCGAAGCCCCGGTCCGGGCGCGCGAAGCCACTTCCGAGGACTGGCTTGGAGCGCTCCGGGCGAATGGCTCGGACCGAGAGCAGGCGGTGCGGCGCCTGCACAAGCTGCTCCTGCGAGCCACCCGCTACGAGGTCGGTCGCCGGGCGGCGGCGTCGCCGTGGCTGGAGTCCGAACGCGAGGAGCTCGCCCAGCAGAGCGCCGATGACGCGCTGATCGCGATCCTGGCCAAGCTGGATGACTTTCGCGGCGCGAGCCACTTCACGACGTGGGCCTACAAGTTCGGCCTGCTCGAGGCGGCCGCCAGAACGCGTCGCCGAGCGTGGCACGACCGCCAGATCCCGCTGGACAGCGAAACGTGGCAGCTGATCGCGGACAAGGCTGCAGGCCCGGATGGCGAGGCCGAGACGAACGAGCTCCTGAGCGCGCTACGAGATGCCATCGACGAGGAGCTGACAGGTCACCAGCGGGAGATCTTGATCGCGATCATCTTCCACGAAGTGCCGATCGACGTGCTCGCCGAGCGCATGACGACGACCCGCGGGGCCCTCTACAAGACACTGCACGACGCGCGGCGTAAGCTCCGACGCCGGCTTGTCGCTAATGGGTTTGGTGAGCAGATGCCATCCGGCCGCGGGTAAGAGCGCCGCTTTGCAGCGTGGCTACGCGCCGCTGCGCGACTACGCTGCGATCGGCGACGGGCGGACCGTGGCATTGGTGGCCCGCGATGGATCCATCGACTGGCTGTGCCTGCCGAACCTCGACTCGCCGAGCGTCTTCGGGGCCGTCCTCGACCGCGAGCGAGGCGGACGCTTCGCGCTGGGCCCTGATGCTCCGTACGACGTCACCCGGCAATACGTGCCCGGCACGAACGTGCTGGAGACGACGGTCACCACCGCCGATGGTGTCGCACGCATAACCGATGCGATGACGCTGCCGGGAAAGGGGCTTGCTCCGGAGCGCGAGCTGGTCCGCAGGGTCGAGGGCCTGTCAGGCCGTGTGCCACTCCATTGGAGCGTGGAGCCGCGCTTCTCGTACGGGACGCGGAGGCCGCGCATCGAGCGCCGCGGCGAGGTGCCGGTTGCGACCGCGGACGGTCAGGCGCTGGCGGTCCGCCACTGGTCCGCCGGCCGGCCCGAGCTCGACTCGGAGGGAGTGTCAGGCCGCTTCGAGGTGTCGGCGGGCGACCAGGCCCTGATCGCGATCGCGAGCGCGGATGGCGAGCCGCTGGTCTTGTCGGGACGGTCCCAGATCGAGCAGCGCCTCACCGACACCGAGCGATTCTGGCGTGGCTGGAGCGGCCGCAGGACCTATGACGGGCCGTGGAAGGATGCGGTGCTGCGCAGCGCCCTCGCGTTGAAGCTGCTCGTGTTCGCGCCCTCCGGCGCGATCGCCGCAGCCGCGACCACGTCTCTGCCGGAGTCGGTCGGCGGCGAGCGCAACTGGGATTACCGCTTCTCCTGGGTGCGGGACTCGGCCTTCACCCTCAACGCGCTGGTCGCGCTCGGTTGTCCGCCGGAGGCGAATGCCTTCTTCTGGTGGCTGATGCATGCTTCCCAGCTCACGCATCCGACTCTCAACGTCCTCTACCGGCTGAACGGAGGCGTTTCTGCGACGGAGGTCGAGCTCGACCTGAGCGGGTATCGCGACTCCCGGCCGGTTCGCGCGGGCAACGCCGCCGCGGACCAGCTCCAACTCGATGTGTACGGCGAGCTCTTCCAGACATGCTGGCTGTACACGCGCGCCGGCGGCACGCTGGACGTCGATCTCGGGCGCAGGCTCGCTGACGTTGCCGACCTGCTCTGCGGGCTATGGCGCGAGCCTGACTCCGGGATTTGGGAGGTGCGCAGCGAGCCGGTCCACTTCACTCAGTCGAAGATCTCCTGCTGGACGGCGCTGCGGCGGGCTCGTCAGCTCGCCGAGGGAGGGCACATACCGGCTCGGGGAGCGTCCGGGTGGCACACCGCGATGACAGCGATCCGCGCCTTCATCGAGGAACGCTGCTGGTCGGAGAGGCAGCGAAGCTACGTGCGCTTCGCGGGCAGCGAGGAGCTCGACGCGGCTCTGCTGCTGGCTGTCCTGATGGAGTACGGCGAGCCCGGCGCGGACCGCCTGGTGCAGACGGTCGAAGCGGTGCGGCGCGAACTGGGAAACGGGTCGCTGCTCTACCGCTACACCGGCGACGACGGGCTGAGTGGTGGAGAGGGCTTCTTCCTGACGTGTTCCTTCTGGCTCGCCGACGCGCTCGCCCGGTGCGGGCGGCTCCAGGAAGCGGCCGACACCATGGAGGAGGCGATGACCTTCGCCAACGACGTCGGGCTCTACGCGGAGGAAGTCGACCCGCGCACAGGGGAGTTCCTGGGCAACTTCCCGCAGGGTCTCGTCCATCTCGCGCTCATCAACGCGGCTGTGTCGATCGCCGAGCAGGCCCGATGAGCGTCTGGGGGGCGATCGCAGGCGGTTTCGTCGGGACGCTCCTGCTGACCACGGGGCTCGTCGCCGCGAGCGAGCTGCGCCTCACGCGAGTCGACCTGCCGTTCCTGCTCGGCACGATGCTGGTCGCGGATCGAACACGCGCGAAGGCGCTTGGGTACCTGCTGCACTTCGTAGCCGGGCTGATCTTCGCGTTGATCTATTACGCGGTCTTCACGGCGATCGACGAACGCGGCTGGCTGCTCGGTGGCATGTTCGGCGCGCTGCACGGAACCTTCGCCGCGACCGCGCTGGTCGGCATGCTCCTACCGGTTGTGCATCCGCGCATGGGCACTTCCGACACCGCCGCCGACTCGAGCCCGCTGCTCGAGCCACCCGGCTTCCTGATGCTCAACTACGGCCGCTCGACACCGCTGGTCACCGTCCTCGTCCACGTGATCTACGGCACGATCGTAGGGGGCTTCGTCTCGCTTTCCGGTTGAGCGTCACACACGCTCGGCCCGGAGCGGATGCGCGGGCGGGAGGGCGCTACGTCCCGCCCTGGCCGTCGCACCCGCTCGGACGCCCTTGATCGGCGCGCTTCGATGCCCGGCCGGCGGCCCGTTCGGGTGCAGTGCCAGGATCCGAAAGCGCCTCGTGCCGCGGGGCGCTTGCACGTCGAGGGTGTCTCCCGCGCGCCGGCCGAGCATGGCGCGTCCGACCGGGGACTCCGAGGAGAGTTTGCGCTCGACCGGATCCGCCTCGACCGAACCCACGATGAGGTACTCGGTCGTTCTGCCACTGTCGATGTCACGGAGTCGCACGCGTGTGCCCACACCAACCGTGCCGTCGCGTGGCGGATGGTCGACTACGCGTGCGGCGGCGAGGGCGGCTTCCACCGTCGCGATCCGGCGCTCGAGCAACTCTTGATCCTCCAAAGCGTCGATCAGGTCGAGGTTGTCCGCGAACTCTCCACCATGGGCGCGGGCCTCTCGCAGTCGATCGC